>CAWDWH010000022.1:0-130332 GCA_963805895.1 uncultured Bacillaceae bacterium | reverse complement strand
AAGGACCTGCTTGCGCCATATTGCTAAATGTACTTATTGCAATTGTTGCTCAATAGGTTTTTTTATAAAAGAGGCGCTATTCTGTTAAGAATGGCGCCTCTTTCTTTAATTTGAAAGGCATGTAATGATTCTTTTTTTAGTGACGGCTTTTGTTTTACCTTCTATTTATTAGTTTGATTCCAGATTCTCTCAAGATTTAAAGGAATATAAACCACCTCACCGTGAATTTGACGATGAAGAATCGGTTTTTGAAATGATTGATCTATGAGAGAGTACTCTCGTTGTCGTCGTGCGCGATAAACCGTTCCAAGTAACTTATCAAAGTTTGCGGAAGAGGTTTTCATCTTTATATCGCTCCTTTGGTTATTAGAGGTTAGTTCTAATATATCCAGAGGGGAGTATTTAATTAGTCAGCGCAGCGTTTATAAATTAAACTACGTGTATAATACTTCTTTTTCGTAAATTTCGATCCTTCTCAATGACGAGAAGTGAGGAGAAGTCACTTCCCAAAATGATGTAAATAATGAACTTCTTTTTAATTCTGGCAAGCCATATATATACATTGAAATCCTTTTGAAGGAGGGATTAAAATAAACGATTATAGATCTAGTGCAATATTTGAACATACGTTTTGGTTACAAGTACTAGGAGATCATGCTAGATTTATTCGTGATTCACTTTACCCATCTGAAAATGAGCAAATCAAACAAGCGAAACAATTTGTATTGTTGTTCGATAAGTACCTTAATGCGGTACGCGAAGGAGAAATTAATGATTATTCTCAGTTTTCCATCGAAATAGAAGAAGTCGCAAAAAAACTTCGGGAATACAAGTTATCCCTCATTAGAGATCAACTAGAGGGAAAGATCGGTATCCATCTGCCTCCAACCTTTATCAATCATATGGTCAATGAATTAGAAGAATTTATGCTCGTAATCAATTATTTGAAAAAAAATCAGAGTCCCCCTATTTTTCATGAGCTTCATCATCACATGCTTTGGCTCCTTGATGCTAGCGGTCATGCTGGATCCATCAATACTACGCTGGATGGAGTTGAAAAAAGAGTAAAAGAGAAAAGTGAAGAATTCACTAAACACTTTGAACAATTTTACTTAAAAACTGTATAGCTTACCGGCTATTTACGAACAAATTTAATGGAGTTTCCTGCCCTCCATCGTTTCAATAATGATGTTGAAGTGGAAATGCGATTATTCGAAATTTTTCTTCGAGAACTGGAAGAAATGGAACTAACTGAAAAGGTTTTGGGAACATTTTCAGGGCTGATGGCTGATCATATGGCAAGGGAAGAATGCTACTATTTGTATAAATTAGCAGAATCTACGAAAGGGGATTTTCCAGATTGTGACCCAGGAAAACCTCGGAGTCAGTACCCGTTTCAAGAAAATATAGAAATTCCAAATTGCCTTCCTTCTTGTATTAAAAATAAGCTACATCTTATCCTTTTGGGATGAGATGTAGCTTATAATCATTCATAACTAATTAATCAAAGTTTCTATTTTTATTGAATACTATAAAATAAGAGAAACGAACTTGAAATGAGCGTTCATTATAAAATAGCGATTATAAATTTTTTTGCCAAATCCAAAGGCGATATCATTTTAGTTGATTAAGGTAATCAGCAAGTTTTTCATTTTGCGAAGTGAACCCTTCAACAGCGCCCATACCCATGACTTGCTTTAGCGCATCGGTGGATGCAAATTCCGATTTGGTGATGAGCTGTGTTTTATCCCCTTGATTTACAAAGGTAAGGGATACTAACATCTCTGGCATATCTTCTACTATATTACCCTCACTATCAGAAAATAAATCTTTGTAAACGATCTTCTTCGGTTCAACAATTTCTTGATAAATCGCTTTTCCACAGGATTGCTGACCATACCATTCACCTTGGCTTTTGTCGACACATTTCATACAGTAATGCCATTCACCTTCAGATTTGAAATCGAAAGAAAGGTTCTCTGTTTCCCATCCTTTAGGTCCCCACCAGTTTTCCAAATGTTCTCCTTCTGAAAACACCTTAAATACTAAATCACGGGGAGCATCAAAAATCCTTTCCATTGTTAGCGTTCGTCCTTCTACGTTTGTTTTCATACTGTGTTTTACTTTGTTTTCAGACATTTTAATTCCTCCCTTTATAAATTTCGTATCATGTTCAAGAACTCATGGTTTTCCTAATGCGATTAGGATTATCACTTATAAATGTAAAAGTCATCTTCTTTTATTCGCCAGCACTGTTGTCCTTTCCTCTTAACTGAAAAAAGACTCTTCTAAACGCTCCAATCTTTCGTCCCATAGATTACGATTAAACCACAAAAAAACAGACACTCCATTGAGTGTCTGTTAAAAAAAGATGTTTGTTCTTAACAGATTCCCCCCTAATCAATAAGAGAGTCATCTATATTTTCTTAAATCTATTAAATCCCCTATATATTATTTGTTCTTTTTAGCTAAAAAAGATTCGTTTAACGCCTCTAAACCATCTTTAAAGATGCCGTGAAAGAGATTAATAGCCTCTTTTTCACTAACACCCACAGGTGTAAAACTGCCAGACCATTCTACCAGCGATGAATTGCCATCACGATCTTCTTTAACATGAATAGTCGCCAAATAATCAGTGATTGGAAATGGTGCTTTTATAATTGAATAGGAGTAGTAACGCTCCTTATTATTGAATACTTCCAAACGCTCTACAATCGCATCGCCATCTGGATTATCTAGATGACGTACGCGCCCACCTTCGCTTACTTTACTATTTGGGATAAAAGGCAACCAGTCTGGAAGCGAATCAAATCCTCCAATTAGTTGCCAAACTTGATCTGGAGAAGCTGGAATTTTAACAGTTGTCGTTGTATATGCCATGTTTATCCTCTCCTTTTATTAGCTGTTGTTTGGTAGTGGTGCATGAGGTGCTACCAGTTTGTGCTCACGCATTTCTTCCCAGAATGCTACCGGGATCTCAGTTTTCAATGCATCGTTATCTTCTTTTATACGTTCTGGGCGGCTCGCACCAGGAATAACAGCAGTAACGGCCGGGTTAGCCAATGAAAATTGGAGAGCAGCTGCTTTAATGCTGATTTGATGACGATCCGCAATGCTTTTGATTTTCTCTACTTTTGCAATGATTTCTGGTGACGCTTTTTGATATTCGAAGTGGGTACCTCCAGCAAGAACACCTGAACTATAAGGACCACCAACGACAATGTCCATATCATGTTTTTGAGCTGCAGGCATTACTCGTTGTAGTGCACGTTCATGGTCTAATAATGTGTAACGACCAGCAAGCAAGGATACATCTGGCTTTGCTTCTTCTAAATCAAGCATAAGCTCAATTGGTTCAACTCGGTTTACTCCGAGTCCCCATCCTTTAATAACTCCTTCTTCACGCAATTGTGTTAACACGCGGAATGCCCCTTTACGGGCAATTTCAAATTGAGAAAGCCACTCATCCCCATAAAAATCTTGTGCGATGTCATGGATATAAACAAAATCTAGATGATCTGTTTTCAAACGCTTCAAGCTTTGCTCGATAGAGCGATGAGTTGCATCGGCACTATAATCATTGATGATCTTATTCTTACGGCCAAATTCAAAAAGTCCCCCTTTTTCTCCAAAATCACGCGCAGAAGTGTCTTCTAATTCATCCGAAATGACACGACCTACTTTCGTGCTTAAAAAGTAATCATTACGGTTTCTTTTTGACAATGCTTCGCCAAGGCGCATTTCTGCTAAACCAGCACCGTAAAATGGTGCTGAGTCAAAGTAACGAATGCCACTTTCCCAAGCAGCGTCCACTGTAGCGATTGCCTCTTCCTCCGGAATATCACGGTACATATTACCTAAAGGTGCAGTACCAAATCCAAGTTTATCTTTTATTAGATCTTTCATATCATTAAAACCTCCTAAGAATTGATATCAGACAGTTAAAACGAAACGATCTATAACGAATTAAGTTACAGTTGCCAATTACCTGGTCACCATCTGACAAGTTTCATTATGCACCATTTAAAAAATAAAAAAAGTACGCACTTTGAAGTACCATAGGCACCTATAAGTAATAAATGAAGTGTTTTAGGTTAGATTCTAGTTATTCGCATTTTGTTAAACTCATCAAATCTTCACGGGGGGTGGTTTTGGCAGAGTTGTGTATGGAGGAGGGACAAGAGAAGAGGTTTTCAAAGATCCAGACACCTGCTGTCGTAATCAAACCCCCGAAATGTGCACTAAAAGTATGGCGAATAAAAGTAATCACAATGCTAAAATGGATTTCTCATGTATAGTTAGAGCATAACGCAGGAAGAGTGAAGGGCACGATCCTAAATATAACCAAGGGGGAAATCGAGTGCGAAGGATAATCTTATCGACCGAAAGCGGTGCAGACTTACCGAGTGATTTAGCTGAAAAGTACGATATTCAAGTCGTTCCCATGCACATTATTATGGATGGAAAGGATTATTTAGATGGTTCATTGCCGGTCCAGGATATTTATGACTATTACGAACGTACGAAGAAAATACCCTCTACCACTTCTACGAATGCTTATGAGTATCAAGAGTTTTTTTCGAGGATAAGAGAGAATTTCCCAGATTGCATCATTGTACATATTGGTTATACATCAAAAGCATCTTCATCTTTTCAAAATGCTGTCATTGCTGCGGAAGAATTTGAAGACATTTTCCTCATTGATGCGTTGAACGTTACTGGAGGATTAGCGGCGATTGTGTTGTATGCCGCTAAAAGTTTAGAAATAGAATCCAGCATAGAACCGGACCGTTTAGTTGAAAAAATAGAGACAATCGTTCCGAAATCAAGACTGGCTTTCATCCCAGGTAGCCTTGATTTTCTGAAAGCGGGAGGACGGGTAAGCAATATGGCCTCCCTGATTGGAGCTCTGTTGAAAATAAAGCCATGCATCGAGTTGAAGGATGGAAAGCTGATGTCTACAAAGAAATATCGTGGGAAAATGAGTGGAGCAAGTGAAAAGCTTTTGAGAGACTACTTAAATGAATTCAACATCGATCGAGAGCAGCTTTATTTTATCTACTCGATCGGGCTTGATGAAAAGATCAAGGAGCGAATGGAAGAGGTTGCGAAAGAAAACGGATTTCAACATATAAGATGGATCCAAGCAGGTGGTATGATTTCGACTCATTCTGGATCAGGGGGCTTCGGAATAGCAGGATTAGAGGAATAGTAAGGGCTAGAATCTGTAGGAACAATTTTAGTGAGCCCAATGGTTTATGTGACATCGAACTTGTTCAAGCTGCTATTCAGCCGCAGCAACATATAATGAGTAATGAGTATAACCACACTGGGTTATGCTCTTTTTAATAATTTGCCATTAATCAATAATGATACCATTCTTTGGAGTGAAACCAGTTAATACGCTCTACCAAAAAGAGGTGTAAACATAAATATGAGTAAGGAAGATTTTGAGTTAGAAGACGGAGCAAGTTTTCCAGGGAAAATCTACGTAGACGAGCTGCTTAAACCGGTTTTTAAAGATCAGCGTGACTACTTATTTGACGCGATGTTTATGATTCATCGCGCGCATACGACGATGCTGAAAGAACAAAAAATCATCAGTGCTGATGAGGCAAAGAAAATATTGGATGGCGTAAATCATGTTGCGAAGATGGAAAGAAATTTACTGAACTATATGCCAGAATTTGAAGATCTCTTTTTCCTAGTAGAAGCAGAAGTTGCGAAGTTGATTGGTAACGACTTAGCAGGGAAGATGCATATTGCGAAGAGTCGAAATGATATGGGTGAAGCGATGTATCGCATCGTTATTCGAGACCATATGCTAGATCTCTTAGGTAATTTAAGAAAGTTAGGGCAGTCGCTTGTCACTCAGGCTGAGGAGCATGTTCACACAATTATGCCTGCGCATACCCATACGCAACCTGCTCAACCAACTACTTTTGGTCATTATTTATTAGCAATCGCGGATAATCTATCAAGAGACGTGGACCGCTTGTGGCAAGCTTATCAAACTATCAATCGTTCTCCGATGGGAGCAGCTGCGATTACAACGACTGGCTTTCCAATCAGTCGTGAACGAATGGTTGAGCTGTTAGGATTTGATGACGTGATGGAAAACTCATATGATGCCATTGGAACTGGAGATTACTTACTTGAAACAGCTCTTACATTAATAAGCGTAATGACAAACATGGGAAGATGGATTCAAGAGTTTCTTCGAATGGCGTCTAATGAAGTTGGCCTACTAAAAGTTTCTGACGCTTATGTGCAGGTTAGTAGCATTATGCCGCAGAAAAGAAACCCGGTATCCTTGGAGCATTCAAGAGCGCTTGCTAGCAGTGCCGTTGGGGAAGGACTAAGTGTGATTCAAATGATTCACAACACCCCATACGGAGATATTGTAGATACAGAAGACGATTTACAACCGCATCTTTATAACGGATTTCATAAAGCAAATCGTGTTACGAAGCTCTTAACAGCAGTGGTGACGACGATGAAGTTCAATAAGGAACGAGCACTCGAGCAAGCAAAAACAAATATGATTACAATCACTGAGTTAGCTGACGTTCTTGCTAGAGACTATAATGTACCTTTTCGAAAGGCTCACCAAATATCCAGTTTTGTAAGTAAAAAAGCGAACGGGCAAAAGAAAGAATTATATGAGGTGAGTACGCCTGAAGTGAATGAGTGGATTGGTGAAGTGCAGCTTTCAGAAGAAGACTGGAAAAACATTTGTGAACCATCGAAATTTATTGAACGAAGGAGCGTGACAGGGGGACCGAATCCGCAGGTCGTTGAGCAGATGGTGAGGGACCGGAAAGCACGTTGGAAAAAGCTAGATGAGAAGATAGAAAATTATTCTACACAGATTGATTCGGTCAAAGAGGATTTAAAAAAATTATAAAGACATGTTTAATGAGAATTTCGTGATTTTAGGAATCAGTGGGACAGTTCCGCTGATTCCCAAATAGCAAATTGGTTGTTAGTTCTGTCATGACTTTATAAAAGCTGAAGATTAGTCATATATGATCGCTTTTCCTTGTTCACGTAACTTTTTTAAAGATGTAAGCATATGAGTGATTTCTTCATCGGAATGTCTTTCCCATGAACTTAATTCAGCTAATATTTTCAAAGGCGATTTCGATCTATACGACCGAGTGGGGTTTCCGGGAAATTTTTTGTCAGTTAAGTTTGGGTCATTTTCAAAATCACCTAATGGCTCTACAATGTAAATTCTTTCTTTCGATTGAGCACTTGCTAATTCAGCACCCCATTTAGCAGCTTCTAATGTTGCCGTAAAATAAATATGGTTCGATTTTTTGTCCTGGTAATTTGAGAGGTTTTGCGGTTCTAATAGATCTCCAATTTTCAGTTCGGCTTTCGTACCATGAAAGAAAGGACCATTATCTAAAGCTTCTTTTTTATCATTCATACTGCTACACCTCTATTGTTTTTAGATTGTATCTAACAGTATAGGACAGGAACGATAGAAAGAGTAGTCTATAAATAAGTGATGATTAGCAGTATAATGGAAGTAGAGAGAGTGATGTTGAAAATATTACTACTGTGTTCATTAGCAATCAACGTTCATGGTTGCGTGGAGTTTTATGCACTGACATATGGTGAAGGGTGATTAAATCTGTCGTATTTTTGATCTTCCATTAGTATTACATAGCATGTTTCCTGTTTATGAAGTCACCTTATTTTTAAGGTGACTTTTCTCTTTTGATAAAGCCAGAGATTCCTTACCAAAGATGAAATGGGATTGTTTTTCTCGAGAAGACACCTTACTTTTGGGGTACTTGAACGTCTTTGAATGTTACGGTAATTTCGGTTCCGTGTCCTAATTCACTTTGGACCTGAATGTCTGCTTCATGCAAATCGATGATTTTTTTTACGATCGATAACCCAAGACCGCTACCCCCATGTTCTCGGTTCCTGGAGGGATCGGCCTTGTAGAATCGTTCGAATATGTGCAAAAGTGTATCTTGATTCATGCCTACTCCTGTGTCTTTCATTTTAACGATGAGTTGGCTGTCCGCTGTTTTGAAAGTACGAACGGTAATTGTTCCTTCGTTGGGGGTGAATTTAATACTGTTGTAAATTAAATTCCCCCATACTTGCTCCATTAAATCCATATCTGCTAGGAGAGTAATGGGGGGAAGATCGACATCCAATGTGAGGTTTTTCTCTGCCCATTGGGGTTCATTTGCGAGAATGATACGGCGCAGCTGGTGATCTAATCGGTAGTTTTTCAGTTCAAGTGTGAGCTGATCGGATTCCAAAGATGTTAACTTTAATAGGTTGTCACTCAATTTCGAGAGCCGTAAACTTTCCTTTTCGATAATGTCCAGGTATTGGTTCCGTTCTTCTGGCGTTAATTCACCGTTTTTTAACGTATAAGCAAAACCGCTGATCGACGTTAAGGGAGATTGAATCTCATGAGAAACGTTTGAGATAAATTCCTGTCTCATTTCCTCCATTTCTCCCAGCTTCTCTGCCATATGACTAATGTTTCGAATGATCTTTGAATAGGGGTGATCATTGTTGACATCAAATCGTTCTCGATAGTAGGAAAGATCGATATCGAAGTTTCCTTCGGCCATCATTTTCATGGCATGAATCATGGAATTGAGGTGCTTTTCCTGCTTTGCTCTTACCCAGGGGATTTTCGTAATAGTGAAAATGCAACACCCGAATAAGATAAATCCAAACAGCGACGTAATTAACTGACTTATAAATTCACCGGGATGATGGTGGATGAGGGTATAAACCTTGGAAGATAACCAATACGAAAGGGACCAGCAAAGAAGTAAAGAAACGGCGACTGCTAGGAAACCCAGGGAACGCTTGATTATTTCTGGTACTTTCACTTTTCTACCTCCAAACGGTATCCAAGTCCGCGGATCGTGGCGATTTCAAAAGGGCAATCATATGGAACAAACCGCTGGCGTAGCCTCTTGATGTGAACATCCACCGTTCGTTCATCTCCCTCATAGTCGTATCCCCAAATGTCTTCAATAATCTGTTCTCTCGAAAGCGTCTTCTGCTTATGGGTAGCCAGCTTAAATAGCAGCTCAAATTCTTTAAGAGGGAGCGTAATTACATCATTCCCAATGAAGACTTTGTAGGAAGTTCGATCGATTACTACCTCTCCGATGTCAATTCGATTAGACACCGTTATTTGATGACGCTTCAGTAGCACTTTTACTCTCGCTGCCAACTCTTCTGCTGCAAAGGGCTTCACTAAATAATCATCCGCCCCTAGATCAAACCCTTTTACCTTTTGAGTTGTTTCACCTTTGGCCGTCAGCATGAGAATCGGCAGGGTTTCGGAATAATAAGTTCGTACCTCCCGGCAAACCGTCCAGCCATCCATATCAGGCATCATAATATCAAGAACAATTAAATCAATTTTTTCCTTATCAAGAATGTTTAAAGCCATTTTTCCGTCTTCTGCTTCAACGATCGTTAATCCCTCTTTAGAGAGAATTAGCTGGACTAATTTTCTAATATGCGGATCATCATCTACCACCAAAAGTTTTACCATATTCTTCATTCCTTTTAAAAAAAGATTAAGTAAACCGCCCGCAATGGGGCGATTTAGGGTTAAGAATAGTTTACCCTATCTCTAACTCTTTTCACTAGGTTCTTCGCATATAAGCACGGACCGTTAATGGGGCAAAAATGGCTACGATTAAGGCTCCTCCAAGAAGAGAAACTGTAAAGTCCCATCCGATTGTGCCTGAATTGGTTAATTCTCTGACGGCCGTAACGAGATGAGAAATCGGGTTGATCTTCACGAACCACTGCAGCCAATCAGGGAGTGTATCTGCAGGAACAAACGCATTCGAAAGGAACGTAAGGGGGAAGAGCACAATCATTGAGATTCCTTGCACACTTGAAGCCGTTCGGGCCATCACACCAAGGAAAGCAAAGATCCAGCTGACTGTCCAGGAACAAACAATAACAAGTAGACCAGCAAGAAGGACATGACCGATTCCGCCATCTGGACGATATCCCATGAAATATCCCATCGTAAACGTGAGGGTCGTCGCAATGGTATACCGAACAGTGTCAGCAAGCAAGGCACCTGCCAGTGGCGAGATCCGGGCTATAGGCAGGGACTTGAATCGGTCGAACACCCCCTTATCCATGTCTTCTCTCAGCTGAACACCTGTGACGATCGAAGTCGTAATGACCGTTTGGACAAGAATCCCTGGAATGACTACGGGCAAATAGCTTTGCACGTCTCCTGATATCGCTCCACCAAAAATATAGGTAAACATCAGGGTGAAAATGATCGGCTGTAACGTCACGTCAAATAATTGTTCAGGGGTGCGACGAATTTTTAATAATCCCCTAAAGGCCATGGTCAGTGAATGACGAATCGATTGTTTAAGGCTTGTTTTATGACGAAGCTGTCGATGGTTACTCTGTATCATAGGTTGACTACTCATGTTCTCGCCTCTCTTCTTTGTTCTGATTGATTGGAGATCTTCGCTTCTTCTTCCTGCACATCATTTCCTGTAATGGTCAAAAAGACTTCATCCAGCGTTGGCTTCTGGACGCTGAATTCTGCCAGTCGAATGCCAGCGTCCCGCAATGCAATCAGTACATCTGTTACTAAATCTGTATCGCTAAGCGGGGCTGTGATTTTGTTACTTTCTGGTGAAACAGCTAGTTGAACGGAGAGCATCCGTGCAATGATCTGTCGGGCCTTCTCCAAATCCTCATTATTATGGAGATTCACGTGCAAGGAAGAGGCACCGATCGATCGTTTTAATTCATCTACGGTTCCTTCTGCGACCACTCGTCCATGGTCAATAACGGCAACCCGGTCGGCTAATTCATCGGCCTCTTGAAGATATTGAGTTGTTAACAGAACCGTGGATCCTGATTTCACTAATTGCCGGATTGTCTCCCACATTTGGTTACGTGTTCGTGGGTCGAGTCCAGTCGTCGGTTCATCTAAGAAAATCAAAGGAGGTTTGGCGATCAGACTCGCAGCCAGGTCAAGACGCCGACGCATTCCCCCGGAGAAATTCTTCAAAGGACGTTTTGCCGCTTCAGTTAAGCCAAACTCTTCAAGCAGTTCAGCAGCCTTACGACGTGACTCTTTATGGCCGAGTCCAAGCAGTCGAGAGAAGATGACTAGATTCTCTGTCGCACTGAGTGATTCATCGACGGACGCATATTGCCCGGTCACTCCGACTAATTGACGAACCATATGTGGTGACTTGACGACATCATAACCAAAAATCTTTGCTGTGCCTGCGTCTGGTCTTAGCAATGTAGCAAGCATGCGAATCGTGGTCGTCTTTCCTGCCCCGTTTGGCCCTAACACACCATATATTGTCCCCTGAGGCACGCGCAAATCCACCCCATCCACAGCATGATGATTGCCAAACTTTTTGAAGAGCCCACTGGCTTCCACGGCCCATTCTTCACTTTCTATTCTCGTATTATGATTATTACTCATTATTATCCTCCTTCTCCGTGTCTGTAATTGATAAAAGGCAAGATCAATCCTCGGGATTTTTTACATCCAGGTAAGATTTCCTTGTCATTTTTGAATTATAAAATCCGTTTATGAACTGAATATGAACTCGGAAAACTCAACCTTATAGGGGATTTCCCTTATTAAGTTGGTAAATAGATCATTAAAAAATGAATCGGGAATGAATTGCGAGAACCGTCCCTATGATTCTATACGAAAAGTGTAATTCTACGACAATGCGGGAAAAGAGAGAATATGTGATTGACAAACTATTTTTTCTTTTGACAAAGAAAAGAAGTAACTGCTGAGTATCCGAAGGAGGAAACATAAATGGCTAACCAAAACACAGAAAATCAGGAAACCATTAAGAACATGAAAGAATTAATTAAAGATGAGAAGGTGGCAATGTTGACCACTATATCTCCAGATGGCAAGCTGATGTCCCGTCCCATGCAAACGCAGGAAGTTGAATTGGATAAGGAAGAAATCTGGTTCATTACGAAAAAAGATACAGATAAATATGAGGATATCAAGCTTAATCCTGCCGTAAATCTAGCGTACGCAGGTTCATCTTATGTATCGATTAGCGGCACTGCTGAATTGGTTCAGGACAACGATAAGAAGAATGAGTATATGAACAAGATTGTCGAAAAGCTGCTGAATACTTCAGCTGATGATCCGAATGTTGTACTGGTTAAAGTGACACCTGAAATCGCCGAATATTGGGAGTCTGGCGTGAACGTGAAGACAGTCAAAGAGTTTGTGAAAAAGATGACCAGCAGTCATTCTTTAGAAGAAGGCAACGATTTAAAAGATACAGTACACTTTAAGAATCGATAGGGACGGCTTTCTTTTAACCTATCAAAGAAAAATACCCTCTTGCGAAAGCAAGAGGGTATTTGTATGGATGATTTAAAATGCCAACTTAACCAAGGGGGAAGGATTTAATAATGCTATCATAACCATCCGCTGATTCTAGTATACTAGAGTTACGAATAACATATACTCGCTATAGCATGCCATGACTGAAACGACATAATAGACGAGGGGGAGAAGCTCATGAATTTAAAGCGCATTCATACAGGATATTTACTAGGTGTATCGCTAGTTATCAGTAGCATCATTTATTTTTTCGCATCGAATTGGAAAGAAATTGAGCGGATCGAAAAGATTGGGCTAGCGATTGGACTTATGTTCTTGTTCTTTGTGGTCGCCACGATTCTTAGTCGCTTCCAGCATTCACACAGATTTCTAGAAAGATGGCTCTGGTTAACTGGAACGATTGCGTTTGGGGTTAGCGTAGCACTTATTGGTCAAACGTATAATTCCCATGCAGATTCGTATCTTCTTTATCTAATCTGGTTGATCCCAGCAATTGTTTTTGGCGCTCTTACGGGATACAAAGCCTTTTATGTTTTAGGTTTTTTATTAAGCCAGCTTGCTTTTTACTTCTATGTATATCCAACGTCTTATTTTCCGGATTGGAAGCCGGTGACTGCCCTGATTCTAGTACTCATCTATTTACTATTCACTCATGCGTGGTTTTTTCTCTCGCGCTCCTCATTGCTCCGTTCAAATTGGATCATGTTTGGTAGCTTTTGTTTGATTCATCTTGTCTTTATTGCTTCAGGTTTTGGCTATTGGGAATACAGCACGATTTTGTCGTGGGTTTATGTTGGATACGGGTTGCTCAGTGTCTTCTATTGGAAACATCGTGAAGAAAAGGAACTGTTTGTTTTAACAGGAATTGCACTAGGATTATTCTTATTTGGGAAAATGGTAGAAGAGTTAGGGGATCTGCTTGGCGACCTTTTTCCATTTTTATTATTAGTGGTGGTGGGGGTCATCGTATTCCTGACCATTAAGTATCTTCCTAGATTGGAACGAAGTGAGAAGGGTTCAGAAACGTGGAAACGCGTATTTAAATCCTCCTTACTTGTTGTGGTTACTGTTGTTAGTACAGTAATGTTAATCTCCGCTTTTTCGGGCATCATATTTCTTATTTTTAGCTGGGATAATGCTCTTGCCTTCATGTTCTCAGCAATCTTTCTGTTGCTACTACCCGGCGCCGTATTAGCGGGGAAAATTCCTTTTTTATCACATATTTTTCTGTTATCTAGTTTATCCCTACTATTTTTTGCAAATCTGATTGGAGCTTTTTCTGAAGGTTTCCCAATTGAAACGGTTGTTGTTATGCTCATTTCTTTGGTAGTAATCGCAGCTGTACTAAAGCGCACCAATAATGCCTGGATTGGTTCGTATGCCTATTTGCTAGCCAACGGAGTAGTCCTTTTATTCCTCTTTAAGCTTGAAGGGGCACTCCAATTGATGGGGTCTTATGAACCGCTGCTGTTGCTCGTTCTTATCATTGGGAATGGTTGCATTCACATTCTCGGACGAGACGGCTGGTTCAATCGCAATGCACTCATTTATAGTCTCGTGCCTCTGTTCATTTTAACGTTCTTCTTTGATGGGCAATGGTTATACTGGCTGTTAAATGGTGTCTTTCTTCTTTTAACTACAGCGCTTGTCTTTTATAAACCGTGGCAGTCTAACCCATTTCGCTACTGGATAGGACTCATTTTATGGTATGCGTTTCTGTTCTACAAATACTATGATATCGCATGGTCACTCGTTCATAAATCCATCACGCTGTTGGTAGGTGGTCTTCTTGTATTAGTGCTTACGAGAATAGTAGCAAGAAAGTACCCACCAGCGTCTGAAGAGAGGATTACTTTCGTCGCGAGGAAATGGAAAACGCTCTGGTTAATTGCCATTTTGATGGTGATCTTCGTTACTTATAACGGCATTAAAAATGAGGTAGCGATTCAATCCGGGAAAGAGGTTCGTCTTGCTCTTGAACCTGTTGATCCTCGTTCAATGTTACAAGGAGACTATGTGAACCTCCGATACGATATCTCTACTTTGGCAGGTGCCACAAATTTTACAGCTAATAAGAAAATAAAAGTTGTCCTTTCGCCTACTTCAGAAAAAACGTATGAGTATGGAGGATATTATAAAATGGAAGGTAATTGGAATAAACCATATGAACCAACTGATGGGGACATTGTCGTGAATGGCATCACCTATTCTAATAATGATGTCCAATATGGCATAGAGAGTTTCTTTATTCCGGAAGGGTCAGGCGATGAGTTTGAGGATATAACGGTGGCAGTGATTAAAGTAAGCGAAAATGGGGATGCCCTCCTCATAGAAGTAGATTGAAAAAGAATAGTCGCCTTTTATAAGGCGGCTTCATTACATAAATGGCTTTGAAAGAGAATTTGTTTTATATTCGTATTTTTATAATTTGCTTATATAACCAAAGAACCTTATACTTTTTGTGCATTTATAATTAAGGCTGGCCCTATTGTGATAGATTTACGCAGTGATACGGTGACAAAACCGAGTGAAAAGATGAGAAGAGCGATGTACGAGGCTGAAGTAGGCGATGATGTTTATGGTGAAGATCCAACTGTCAATAAGCTAGAAAAACTCGCAGCACATATTCTTGGGAAAGAAGATGCCTTATTTGTAACAAGCGGACCCAGGGAAATCAAATTGCCTGCTTAGTGCACTGTAATCCAGGCCAAGAAGTGATCATGGAAGCAGAAGCGCATATATTTCTACACGAAGCTGCAGCATTGTCGGCATTTGCGGGGGTTCAAATTAAAACCTTAGAAGGTGAGAATGGCGCTATGAAGCCAGGTGATATAGAAGCCTCTATTCGCGGCGATGATATCTATCAACCTGAAACTGGTTTAATCTGCATAGAAAACACTCATAATAAAGCAGGCGGAGCTATCGTTCCACCTGAGAATATGAAACGAATCTATGAAACAGCGAAAAAACACGGTATTCCAGTTCATTTAGATGGCGCACGATTATTCAATGTTGCTGTTGCTTCTCAAACTTCAGTTAAAGAATTTGCCAAGTATACAGACTCTGTGCAATTCTGCTTATCGAAAGGGTTGGGCGCACCGGTGGGCTCAATGATTGCAGGCTCTTCTGATTCTATTTCTCAAGCTCGAAAGTGGCGCAAACGGTTAGGCGGCGGACTTAGGCAGGTTGGCGTTCTTGCTGCTCCAGGAATTATTGCCCTTGAGGAAAATGTAACCCTACTTGAAAAAGACCACGAAAATGCAAAGCACCTTGCTGAAGGTCTTCAAACTATTGATGGAGTCGTCCTTAAAAATAAAGTAGAAACTAATATTATTTTAGTAGATATTACAAAATCTCAAAAAACCACTGCAAACTTTATTGAACAGCTAAAAGAAAACTCTATTTTAGCAGGGCCATTTGGTCCTAATATTATTCGATTTGTAACGAACAACGGGATTACTAAAGAGAATATAGACCAGGTATTTGTAACGATTAAAAAGATACTAAGCTCATAACTTATCATAGTGTTTATCCACTTTTTTAGAAAGAAATGATATCGCTGAGCCCCTGGGAAAAAAAGGAACTTCCCTGAAGAGAGAAGTTCCTTTTGTGTTTGCAAGTATAAACTTAAAGGCGTTCGTCACGGTTGCGAGAAGAGCGATGCCTTTCAGAGGATCTTGTGCGCGTTTTATCCGAGCTATCGTTGAAATTAATAGTTGGTTCTTCAGAAGGAGTCGTATCTTTTAGTGGATGTGTTTTTTCATCATGAGTGGTTGAAGTCGTGCCGGTGTGTAAAGTGTGGTCATTTTCATAATTTTGATAGTGATCAGGATACATGGATTTGTTTTCAGATTTATTAGAAAGGAAGGTTCGATAGACTTTATCCTGTACTTTGTCTGAAGCTTCTACGATTACAATTATTTTTCCTTCTTTCAAATGATTTTCATACTGCACTGCTTCTCTCTCAGGTATACCAGCCCCTACAAGCGCCCCAACGATTCCGCCGCCACCTGCACCAATTCCTGCACCAGTAAGGGCTGCGGCGATTGGCCCGGCTGCAACAAGAGGTCCAATGCCCGGGATGGCGAGAAGGCCTAAACCTGCAAGTAAACCGCCAATTCCGCCGAGGGCTCCACCAGATAGTGCACCTAATCCTGCTCCTTTTCCAGCGTTCTTTCCGCGTCCACCTTTATTGGATGTAACGGAGGTATCCATTTCTTCTTCTAAGACGTTTACTTTACTTTTGTCTTTAGCAAAAACGGATATGTCATTCGAACCGTAGCCATGACGTTGCAAGTCCGTTATAGCTTGCTCTGCACTTCCAACACTAGAAAAAACACCACCAATAATTTTGTTATTCATACTTCATCCTCCTCTGATTGTTTTGCAACAGTACTCCTTACCCGAAGAAGTAATAGGGTAACCTTTTAAGTGAACCATCCAAGTCTCTTTTTTAGCTGCTTGGTAGAATTCCTTATTTACCACAAAAATAGCCATTCTAATTGCGAATCAGTGTGAAGAAGAGTAAAGTGTCTCGATGTTAGAAAGATTTATAGAAAGGATAGATGAAAAGATGGAAGAGGGCTACGTGAAAGTATATGACGTCAATCTCCACTACATCACCGAAGGAGAAGGTGAATTGATGTTATTTCTCCATGGATTTCCGTATTTCTGGTACAACTGGCATCACCAATTGAAGGAGTTTTCGAAGGATTATCGTGTTGTGGCTGTGGATATGAGAGGATACAACGTATCTGACAAGCCGGATAAAGTTTCTTCTTACGATTTGTCTGTTCTTGTGGAAGATGTAAAGCAACTGATTGAAGCTTTTGGAGAGAAGGACTGCGTTCTAGTCGCCCACGACTGGGGTGGAGCGGTTGCATGGACGTTAGCTTACACTAATCCTGAATATGTGAAGAAGCTAATTATGTTCGATGCGCCTCACCCTTATACATTTAGACGAGAACTAAAAGAGAACCCAATGCAGAGAGAAGCAAGCAAGTATATGGAGTTTTTCCAGCAACCAGATTCTCATGAAGTGTTACTTGAAAACAACGTCGAGCGTTTAAGAAAAATGATGACGATCCCTGGAAAGAAAAAAGGGTATCTAACTGAAGAGGATGAAGAGAAGTACATAGAAGCGTGGAAGCAGCCAAATGCGATGAAGTCAATGCTTCACTATTACCGGGCCATTTCTTTCTATCCGTTCGAGGACCATGTGAAAAAACCGCTAAACCTACCGTATCAACTGTTTGAATCCCCTACATTAATCATTTGGGGTGAGAATGATCCTGCTTTCGAAAACAGCAATCTGAACGGGTTGGAAGACTATGTGCGCGACCTCACCATTCACCGCATGGAAGGGATAAGTCATGCTCCGCATCATGAAAAGCCGGAAGTGGTGAACCAGTATATGCGTGATTTTTTGGAAGGTAAGAGATGATGCTAACAAGCAAAAAAGGTTCCGTTCATCAGCTTTGATGAGCGGAACCTTTTTATTAGGGGGCGATGAATCATGAGAACCGTCCCGCTGGTTCTTTCCGCTATTTTCTTTTCCTGATAACGTAACGAATTCCTTCAATAAAAGCCACCACGATCAAGGAAATTCCAAACAGAGGCATAACCAATCCCAAGATGACCATCAAGAAAATAAAGCCAATCGAAAGACCAGTTGAAGCTTTGGGTGGAGCAGAGAATTCACCTTTTTTCTTACGAGATAGCCACGTTTTGAATCCCCAAAAGATAACGAACAAGAAGGAGAGACAAACCGTTAAGTTAATCAATTTATTCGGCCAGCCAAATAAATGACCTTCATGTAGTGGAATGCCCCATGTAAACCATTTGGCTAAGATACCATAATCTTGATAACTTACTTTCGAAATCAAGTCACCACTATATTGATCGAAATAGGTTGTCATTTCATCGTATGGACTAACGTCTAAGCCAGTTACACCAGAATTGCTTCCTTTGGATACAGTAAATACACCTTCATCAGACGCTGGATAAATAATTGAATATGGTTTAGAAATTTGAGCTTCCTCAACCTGGTCCATCAATTGTTTGACACTTACCATACCACTGCTATCTGACATACCGGGCATATCAGCGTGATGTGGCTGATCGTCAGAGGTTGGTGCTTCCTCTTTACGAGTAGCCCATGGAATTTCATTCATCTCCGAAGTTGGAGGCTGTTGTTTTAACGTTGGAATCCCAATAGAAGGATGGTCCTGAGCTGCTGAGTATATGAAATTCCCCATGAATGCCGACCAAGGTAAGCCGGTGAAAATAATGATGACCATGGGAATCGTAATAATTGTTCCGACTAAAGCATGCCACTTTTTGTTTTTTTGTCGCTTCGTTGGATTCGGAACTTTCTTCAACGCTTTACTCTTAAAGGTCATATAAAGACCGGTGATCAGCAAAAAGATCGCCCAGCACGCTGCTAATTCTACTAAGTAATTGACGACCGTCCCACCTACAAAAAGGGAACTATGTATGGCTCTCATCACATTTGAAAAGGTATGTTCTGGATTTTGACTACCGACCACTTCATAATGATCATCCAAGAATACATATTTTTGTTCGCCATTATCATTTGCCATCGTCAAGCGTGTATTATATGGGTCGTCTAATATAATTACTTTCGAGACAGAATATCCTT
This sequence comes from uncultured Bacillaceae bacterium, assembly GCA_963805895.1. Taxonomy (GTDB): domain Bacteria; phylum Bacillota; class Bacilli; order Bacillales; family Guptibacillaceae; genus Guptibacillus. Next base: position 111,286 of record CAWDWH010000022.1, on the reverse strand, counting down.
CATATCGGTTTAACGCCTTATCGATTCCATCATCAATCGTTAGTTGTTCTGTTTTTTCACTATCACCAAAGAACAAATCATCGTATGCTTTATTTTCGATATTTGTATAAAATAAATATCCGATCCCACTTAGCGTTAAGGTAATCAGAAGCGGTGCGATAAATAATGCCGCATAAAAATGCCAGGTCCACATACGATTATAATTGCTTTTTTTCATATTCAATCTCCTTATTCCATCGGTACTTTAGTCCAGCTGTTTCAACCGATAGAAGTCTATTCATAAACGGCTACTCTAAAACAATTTTTCCTCCAATCTTGAGTGAAATGGGTAGCTAGTTTAGGAGGTTTGTTGGTCAAATGAAAGTTTGAGAGCTATATATGTTCATTTCTCCTTTTACTATTTCATCTCGAATCTCAAAACCTCACATTTAGACTAATTCATCTACAAAATACGCACAAGTTATTTTTTGAAAATAAATGTGAAAAAATGTTGAGATGTAACATTATTGACAATGTTCTATAGGGTTGGGTTTATAAGTGGAAAAGGCAATTGAAAAGAAAGAAAAACATCCTGACTGAAAATAGTGTAAAAAAATGATCCAATCATTTCTTTATAACGTTAGCTATGTAGAGTTCATAAATATGGGCTACTACAATTTAAAGGAGATGAAGGTGAACATGAAGATCAAGCGTATTTTTGCGTTAGTGATGACGATGTTACTCTTAGTACCATCTTTAGCTATGGCACATGATGGAGAAGATCACAAATCGCCTGTTGATTCACCTGCGGCTGATTTGCGTGCTACATTTGGTGAATTACTAGCAGAGCATTTTGAGTTCCAGGTACTTACATCGATTAAGCAATATGAGGATGCTCCAGATGCGAAGGTTGCTCAGGAGATGCTTGAACAAAATGCAGGAGAAATGAAAGCGGCTATTAAGTCCATTTACGGACAGGAAGGCGCTGACCAATTTGCTGAAATTTTCGCTTCTCAATACGAAGATAGCGCGAATCTTGGATCGGCCGTTATGAACAAAGATGCGGATCAAGAAAAGCAGGTCAAGCAATCATTACTACAAGATTTCCCTAAAGAATTGGGTGCTTTTCTTGACACAGCTACAGAAGGTAATCTTCCAGCTGCTACTGCTGAAAAAGTCCTGAACGCTCATGAACAAGATGTGATTGATGTATTCAACGCTTATATCAATGGTGACTATGAAACAGCTTATGACACGTTCGATGAAGGGTACAAACGTATGTATACGATTGGAACTGCTTTATCACAAGCCATCGTGAAGCAAATGCCTGAGAAATTTGATAACACGAAAGTCATAACGCCAGCTTCTGACCTACGCGTGACTTTCAATCAGTTGCTAGGTATTCACTACAGCTACCAAACACTTACTAGTCTAAAGCAATACCAAGGTGCTGAAGATGCTGGAATCGTAACAGAGAAACTAGAACAAAATGCAATGGAAATGAAAGAAGCTGTTAAATCAATCTATGGTGAAGAAGGAGCAAATCAATTTGCTGAAATTTTCTCTTCACAATATGATGATAGTGCTAATTTAGGAACAGCGGTTATGAATAATAATGCAGATGAAGAAGCACAAGTGAAACAAGCATTAACGCAAGACTTCCCTAAAGAACTTGGTACATTCCTTGACGCTGCAACAGAAGGAAATCTTCCAGCGGATACAGCTGAGCAAGTACTAATGGCACATGAACAAGATGTGATTGATGTATTCACAGCTTACATTGGTGAAGATTATGAAACAGCTTACCAAACTTACGACGAAGGCTTTAAGCGCATGTCAATGATTGGTACAGCTTTATCAGGTGCAATTGCTACCCAAATGCCAGATAAATTTGGTGCAACTGAAATGCCTGAGGGTATGCCGCATACAGGTATGGGTGGTACAGCTGAACAATCCAACACTTCTACTTGGATGATTGCTAGTTTTGTCATTGTAGCTGCTGGTGCAGGGATCGTCCTTTACCGCAGGAAATCAATGGCTAAGTAAGAGTCTTTCATTATGAGTTTGAATAAACAAGGAGAGAAAGGTTAATCCACCTTTCTCTCCTTTTTTTATAATTTATTGTTATTATCGAACAAATCACCACATTTTTTATCACTCATTGATTGATATCTTTCGTTTGCAATTATAAGATGAGGTTATACAAGTGTTTAGAAACAATGAGGGGGAAATGAATTGAGCAAAATACCTTTAGAACGGCAAAAACAAATTCTTTCCTGGTTGGAACAGGAAAAGTCATTGAAAATAAAAGATATTAGCACGCGTTTAAACGTTTCAGAAATGACCGTTTATCGAGATGTTAAGCCACTAATAGATGAAAAAAAAGTAATCAAGACATCTGGTGGAATTGCAATGGTTAATCAATCTTCAGAGTTAGCTCCCGGTATATGTCACTATTGTTTAAAGGAGTCTAGATCTAGGTTATCGGTCCAACTTATTACAAAGCAGCAACAGGTTGAGCATACATGCTGTCCACATTGTGGATTACTACGGTATGACGATATTAAAGAAGAGGTAGCTCAAATTATTTGTACCGACTTCTTACAGGACACAACCATTAGTGCCAAAATGGCTACTTTTCTTATGAACGCTGAAATTAACTTGAATTGTTGTGAACCTCAAGTGATTTCGTTTGGATCTCAAAAACAAGCGAAACAGTTTCAATCGGGCTTTGGTGGAGTGCTTTATGATTTCAACGGAGCTGTAACAGAAATCAAAAAACAAATGACCCATGGTTGCCAATGTTAAGACCCTTCTTAAGGAGTCGGTTTTGTAAACTGTTTAATCGGTCTAATTAAGACCAAGTGTGTGGGACACGATATTCTTTTCTAAGCCACAAAGGGAAAAGAAACACCACGGGTATAATTGATAGCGTATACATAGTTGATTAGATAACTGTTCATTGGATCATCACTGAAGAAGAGTGATAGAGTGCAAAATAAAAATAATCATTTAGCAATGAAATTAATGTCCAGACGATTCACCAATACAAGGATGGAGTTGTGTCCCTTCTTATGAAACCTGATCCGATAAGTAGGAAGGGAAGAAGTAAGTCTTATGGTGCTTTATGAAGATAAGGCTTAAAGTTCGCTATGAAATTACAAAATCAGATTCACAAAAAGCACAGTTGGTCGATTCAAAGGGAACAAAAGATGTAACAGATGAACGGATCGTTCTATTTGAAAAGACAGGAGAATGTGCTGTGAGACGAACCATGTCGACAATGACAAAGGAGTAAATGATTATTCCTGAGAAAAAATGATAATTTAAGTGGATTTTTGTGATCTATACTGTGATTATTTTCGTTAGCTTTGTACACTCCCCCTTAATAAATGTGAAAACACTAACTGTACTCAGTTAGTGTTTTCTGTCTTAATGAGTTGTATGTGAGTAGGAGGTAAGAAGGACAGAGTTACCCGATACCTTTTTTGATTAAATTATTTCATTTCATTTTTGCTTTAATTAGAAATTACCACTAAGCATAATAATGACAAAGGTCAATACATCGCATTTCTTTCTTAACTTTTCTCACATTCTATAATGATGTTACGGAGTTTGATTTATAGAAAATAAATTAAGCTCTTCAGAATGATCAGCTGCGATAACGATTTGTTCAAAGTTCATCCCGATTTTTTTGAGGAGTTTGGAAGAAGCGTTATTGTCCTCAGACGTTATAGCCACAATTCTTTTAAATCTTAACTGGTTAAGTCCATATGAGAGCGTAGCAGATGCTGCCTCATAGGCATAACCTTTAGATTGAAATTCGGATAGAAAAGCAAAGCCAATATCAGTGTCTTCTAGTGAATCTCTTTTAATTAGTCCACATAGCCCAATTGGTATCTTTCCTTCCTTTGTTTCTACCAAGTAAAGACCATATCCTAATTGTGAATACATACTTATGGGACCTGATAAGATATAGTTTTTTGCATCTTCAAGCGTGGCTACCCCTTTATCTCCAATGTACCTTATCCATGATGGTTCATTCAAAAGCTTAAGTATAAAATCTGCATCATTTGTGGTTAGCAAGCGCAGTATCAAACGATCAGTTTCGATTATTTTCAATTAAGTTCACCTCTAATTATTGACTTGAAGGAAAGCATAGATTGAAATGAAAAATTAAGCAAGCACTTGCTGTACATTGCTTTCTTCCGTGCTTGTTTGAAAGATAGTATATTACTTTGGTTTAAATTTATTAAGGAAGTTTATTTAAAAAACCTCTATGTTTTTACGAGAAGGCATTTTACTAATGCAAACCTTGTTCACCTATTGGTATCAAAAGCGCTAAACAAACGGTGAGAATTTATAGAATCATTAACAGAGACTAAAAATAAGTTATACTATTCATATGTGAATGACCGAGAGAAGAATAACATGCAGAAAGGAATTTCGTGAAAAACAATGGACAAAGAGAAGCAACAATTAAGCGTGGAAGTGGCCAGGTTATACTATCAATCGGATTATAGTCAACAGGAAATAGCGAATAAACTTGATATTTCAAGGCCAACAATTTCAAGATTATTAAAGTATGCGAAAGAAAAAGGATTTGTCCAAATTAATATTGCGGATCCTTTTGCAGACCTGGATAATTTGGGGAACCTTCTAAGGGAAAAGTATCAATTGCTTGAGGCACATGTCGTATTTTCTCCTGTCTCAGATTATGCATCAATAACAGAATATATTAGCAAGTACACAGCTAGGTATATGGAAGAATCTGTTGTTAATGGTGATGTTATAGGTGTTAGTTGGGGAACGACTATGTACAAAATTGCGGGGAAAATTAGGCCGCAGCACGTAAAAGGAGTTGAAGTTGTTCAATTGAAAGGAGGAATAAGTTACTCAAGTGTTAATACATACGCACACGAAACGCTAGATTTATTTGCTAATGCTTTCCAAACGACTCCTAGAAACCTGCCGCTTCCTGTTATCTTTGATAATGCCGTCACGAAAGAGTCAGTTGAAAAAGATCGCCATATTCATCATATTGTTGAAATGGGTAAGCAAGCAAATATTGCAGTGTTTACAGTAGGTACTGTTAGAGAAGACGCTCTGCTGTTTCAATTAGGTTATTTAGAAAAAAGAGATATGGACTTATTAAAGGAACGAGCGGTCGGTGATATCTGTTCGCGTTTCTTTACTCAAAGTGGGGCCATATGTAGCGAGGAAATTAATCAACGAACAATAGGCATTGAGTTAGAAGAACTGAGATCAAAGGAGCGCTCAATCCTTGTTGCTGGCGGAGCTAGAAAAATAAAAGCTATTGATGGTGCTTTAAATGGAAAGTACGCAAATGTGCTAATCATTGATCAACATACGGCCAAAGAACTGTTGCAGTTCGATCCAAATACAAACCCCTCAAACTCTGTTTGAGGGGTTTGTATTTGGATCGAACAGGATGAAATGGAATAATTTTTTCGCTGAACAAAATTCCTTAGGGTATTTACAAATGTTCAAGGTGGGTTTAATATAAAGCTATTAATTGATTGGAGGAGTAATAATGGAGATTGCTAAATTAATAGACCATACAATTTTGAAACCGGATACAAAGAAAAACGATGTACTTAAAGTCATCGAAGAGGCAAAGAAATATCAATTCGCGTCTGTTTGTGTAAACCCTACTTGGGTAGAACTAGCTGCTAGAGAACTAGCGGGGAATGATGTAGAGGTATGTACCGTTATTGGATTTCCTCTAGGAGCCACAACGACTGAGACAAAAGCATTTGAAACGAAAGATGCCATTGCTAAAGGTGCTACAGAAATTGACATGGTCATCAATATTGGTGCACTAAAAGCTTCTGATGATGAGCTTGTTATTAAAGATATTACTGAAGTTGTTCGAGCGGCTAAGGGGAAGGCACTTGTAAAAGTCATTATTGAAACTTGTTTACTAACAGACGATGAAAAAGTTCGCGCCTGCCAACTTTCTGTTAAAGCTGGTGCTGATTTTGTGAAAACATCAACTGGATTCTCAACCGGTGGTGCTACTGCTGAAGATGTTGCATTAATGAGAAAGACTGTTGGAGAAGACGTTGGTGTAAAAGCATCTGGTGCGGTTCGTACTCGTGAAGATGTAAATAAAATGGTCGAAGCAGGCGCTTCACGAATTGGCGCAAGTTCAAGTGTAGCGATCGTACTAAATCATAAAGAAGAATCTTCAAGTAACTACTAAAGTGTCTCAACAATAGATACATCAATGGGAAAGTGCTTGGTGTATCTATTGTTATTATTTTAAAAAAGATAATGAAATAAAGAGGTATGAATATGAAGTATTTAATGGGTATTGTAGGACTTGTCATTATTTTGAGCGTAGCATGGATTGCTAGTAATAATCGTAAAAAGATTAAATACCGTCCAATTATTACAATGATTGTATTGCAGTTTATCCTGGGCTTTATCTTGATCAATACGAGCGTTGGAAATGTTCTCATTGCTGGAATAGCAAATGGTTTTGGACAACTGCTAGAATATGCCGGTGATGGTGTTGAGTTCGTATTTGGCGGATTGGTTAACCAGGAAGAATTTTCGTTTTTCTTGGGTGTGCTGATGCCAATTGTGTTTATATCGGCTTTAATTGGTATTTTGCAGCACATTAAGGTGCTGCCAATCATTGTGAAATTTATTGGAATGGTTTTAAGTAAAATAAATGGGATGGGAAAACTTGAATCCTATAACGCAGTTGCTTCTGCTATTTTGGGTCAATCAGAAGTGTTTATTTCAGTTAAAAAGCAATTAGGTTTATTATCTGAAAGAAGATTATACACGTTATGTGCATCAGCAATGTCGACAGTTTCAATGTCGATTGTAGGATCCTACATGGTGCTATTAAAACCTCAGTATGTTGTAACCGCTTTAGTACTGAATTTATTTGGGGCGTTTATCATCGCATCCATTATCAATCCATATGAAGTAACAGAAGAAGAGGATATGCTCGAAGTACAGGATGAAACGAAAAAGAGCTTTTTTGAAGTATTAGGGGAGTACATTCTTGATGGTTTTAAGGTTGCGATAACAGTAGCGGCTATGTTAATTGGTTTCGTTGCTCTAATATCTTTGGTTAACTCTTTATTTAACGGAGCGTTCGGTATATCATTCCAAGAAATTCTCGGTTATGGATTTGCGCCATTTGCTTTCATTGTAGGGATTCCATGGCATGAAGCTGTGAATGCAGGAAATATTATGGCGACAAAGTTAGTATCAAATGAATTTGTTGCCATGAAAATTTTGGCACAAGGGGACTTCCAATTTACAGGAAGAACAACTGCGATCATTTCCGTGTTTCTTGTTTCATTCGCCAACTTTTCTTCAATTGGGATTATCGCAGGCGCAGTTAAAAGTTTAAACGAAAAACAAGGAAACGTTGTTGCGAGATTTGGGTTGAAATTACTGTTTGGCGCGACTCTAGTAAGCTTTTTATCCGCAACGGTTGTTGGATTAATCTATTAAGTAAAAAAGATAATAAAAGGGATGGTAGAGAATATGAGAATGGTAGATATTATTTCAAAGAAACGCGAAGGAAAAGAACTAACAACAGAAGAGATTCGTTTCTTCATTGATGGTTATACCAACAACACAATTCCTGATTACCAGGCGAGTGCACTTGCAATGGCGATATATTTCCAGGACATGTCAGATCGTGAGCGCGCGGATTTAACGATGGCTATGGTTGAATCAGGAGAAACAATTGACTTATCGGCAATAGATGGTGTCAAGGTAGACAAACACTCAACTGGCGGTGTTGGTGATACAACTACGTTAGTTCTAGGACCACTTGTAGCTGCGCTTGATGTACCAGTTGCTAAAATGTCAGGTCGTGGTCTAGGTCATACTGGTGGAACCATTGATAAATTAGAAGCAGTAGAAGGGTTTCATGTTGAAATTACAAAAGAACAATTTATCGACCTCGTAAATCGTGATAAGGTAGCCATTATTGGACAGACAGGAAATCTAACGCCAGCTGACAAGAAAATGTATGCATTGCGTGACGTTACAGGAACCGTCAATTCCATTCCTTTAATTGCAAGCTCTATAATGAGTAAGAAAATTGCAGCTGGTGCTGATGCGATTGTACTTGATGTGAAGACAGGTGCAGGAGCGTTCATGAAAACGGAAGAAGACGCTAAGAAACTAGCTCATGCTATGGTTCAAATTGGAAATAATGTTGGTCGTCAAACGATGGCTGTTATTTCAGATATGTCTCAACCACTTGGTTATGGAATCGGCAATGCTCTTGAAGTAAAAGAAGCCATCGAAACATTAAAGGGAGAAGGTCCAGAAGATTTAACCGAGTTGGTGCTCGTTTTAGGAAGCCAGATGGCTGTTCTTGGTAACAAGGCTGATACATTAGGAGAAGCTCGGGAGAAGCTGAAGGAAGTAATGAAAAATGGCAAAGCGATCGAGAAATTCAAAACATTTTTGAGTAACCAGGGTGGAGACAGCTCTGTTGTCGATCATCCAGAGAACTTGCCCCAAGCTAAATATGTTATTGATGTACTTGCTAAAACCTCTGGTGTTGTTTCAAACATAGTAGCTGATGAAATCGGTATTGCTGCAATGCTTCTTGGTGCCGGCCGTGCAACAAAAGAAGATGATATTGATTTAGCCGTTGGTTTAGAGCTTCGCAAAAAAGTTGGCGATGCTGTCAGTGAAGGGGAGGCAATCGTGACCATTCATGCAAATCGTGAGAATGTTGAAGATGTAACAGCGAAAATTTATGAAAATATCGCTATCTCAGATCGTGCTGAAGCTCCTACACTCATCCATACGGTAATAACAGAATAACGTTCAGAATTAGTGACTACTGTTCACGTTGATTCATAAAAGCAACCTTCATGCGATTATAGTTCCTAGAACAAAAAAAGCTGGCCTTCTCATAAACGAGAGACCAGCTTCTTCATTTCTTTACATCTATTCTTTTATTTTACCCATTCATCAATCAAATCTTGATTCTCTTCAACCCACTTTTTAGCTCCATCAGCAGGCTCCTCGCTACTTTCTACATAGTCAATAAGCTCGCCGATTTGTTGATTATTCATCTTCCAATTTTTAAACCATTCACTTACTTTTGGATAATCTTCTTCAAATCCTTGTCTTGTCGCATGGTGAATTTTTTCGACACCACCGAATGTATTTTGTGGATCTTCAAGGAATTTTAAGTCATATTTGGAGAATACCCAGTGTGGGCTCCAAAGTGGCGCTACGATTGGTTCTTTATCATTTACCGCTTTTTTAATTTCAGCTAACATGGCGGATTCAGAGCTTGGTACTAATTCAAAATCAAGATCATAGTCCTTAATTAGCTGTTCCGTAACTTCCATCGTACCTGCGCCAGGGTCAAAACCAACAATTTCACTATTGAACATTTCTTTATGTTCATTTAAATCTTCTACGCTATTAATGTCTTCTAAATAGGTTGGAACAACAAGCCCTACTTTTGCATCGTCAAACCAAGTCGCATCTGAGAAATTAACGGTGTCTTTATATTCCTTCAAATAATTCGCATCCTGGACGGGTAACCATACTTCTAAACTAGCATCGAGATCGCCACTTTCTAGCGCTGTCATCGTAGAACCCATGTTCAAATAGTTAAACTTCACATCATAACCTTTATCTTCTAAGATGACTTTCCACATATTTGTTACGGCAATATTTTCTGCCCAGCTAATTTGACCAATTGCTATTTTTTTATCTTTTCCCTCTGGTTCTGTACCTGCTTGACCACTGTTTCCGCATGCAGTCAGTGCAGCGACCATTAAAATCGCTAAAATAAAACTAAGCCCTTTTTTCCCCATCATCATGTTGAAAAACTCCTTTATTTATAATATCTATTAACTCCAACACACTCAATACGTTAAATGTGTTAAGAATTTATTTAACATAAACACAAAGCAAAACCTACTTTTTATATAACTATGGAAGAGTGATATTACCAGGTAGTCTATAGTAGCTTATCAATAGACTACCTGGTCACTTACTTTTAATTTACTCTTGTTGATCTTTCGGTAAGAATTCGAATATCTTACCGCTTCTTATGCTTTCAACTAAGTCGTCCAACCAGTGATAGTATTTTTTCGATTCTTCTAATTGGTCATAGTGTTTCTTTGCTGTTGCTACGATTTCTGGTGTACTGGTGGAATCTTTTATAACATTTATGAAATCTTCTTGTGCTTCTTCAATTGCTTCCAAATTCATTTTGACTTCGCGTTCCCACATCTGACAATAAAATGCCATAAAGGAACGAAAGAAATTTTTCTCAGCTACGTAAGTATGTTTCCTGGAACCGCGTGTAAATGTTTTTTTTACCATTTCGATTTCTTGAAGCTTGCGGACGCTCGTACTCATACTTGGTTTACTCATTCCGAGTTCCATGCGCATTTCATCAAGTGTCATCTGATCTTTAAAGTACATCGTCGCGTATAAATTTGCAGCAGCTGGTGTTACCCCATATAAATCCATCGTCTCTGCAATGGCACCAATAACCTTATCTTTGGCTTCTTCTATCTTAATGTTGGGTGTTTCATTAGATTCACTCATTAGGTCGCTCCTTCGATATAAAGTAAATCGTGTTAAGTATTTATCAAATTTTCTTTACGAACTTAATGTTAACGTGTTCAGATTAAATGTCAAATGTAAGATTGTCATTTTACGTACTGCAAATGCCTCCTACCATAGTAATTATAACCTTTTTAGTTCATTTTAATTCTTTCTGAAGTTTATATCTGAATTTATTTTGACAGTCTTTAATAGACGTGGTAACGTTAAAAGTGTTAAATAAATTCTTAATAAACTTAATTTACTTCTGAATTGGAGTTGATCAATATGAATCTAAAACTAAAACAATACATCAACGGTAAATGGGTAGCCGCGAACTCAGGACAGACGCGTACGATTATCAATCCATTTAACCAGGAAGCTATTGCTACTGTTCCCGAAGGTGATGAATCAGATGCAAAAGCAGCCATTGCTGCAGCAAGAGAAACATTTGATAACGGAGCATGGGCTCATACTCCAGCCACTGAACGAGGGGCAATCGTAAGGAAAATTGCTGAATTGATTGAAAGAGACAAAGAAGAACTTGCTCAATTAGAATCATTAGATACTGGTAAAACAGTAGAAGAAAGCCGTGGAGACATGGATGATATCGCAGGAGTGTTTCGTTATTTTGGAGAACTCGCAGATAAAGATGGCGGTGAGCTAATCGATTCTCCAGTGTCAAATTCAATCAGTAAAGTGGTTCATGAACCCGTTGGGGTTTGTGGTCAAATTACGCCATGGAATTATCCTTTACTTCAAGCATCCTGGAAATTAGCTCCAGCGCTTGCGACTGGAAATACCTTAATCATAAAGCCAAGTGAAATTACACCGCTTACTCATATTAAAGTATTTGAACTAATGGAAGAGGCAGGAGTGCCAGCCGGTGTTGCAAACCTTGTTCTTGGTGCAGGCGATACAATTGGCGCAGAGCTTTCTAGTAACACGGATGTTGATCTTATTTCTTTCACAGGCGGCATTGCGACTGGGAAGAAAATCATGCAAGCGGCAAGTGTGAATGTGAAGAATCTTGCACTTGAGCTTGGCGGTAAAAACCCGAACATCGTCTTTGCTGATGCTGATTTTGAGATAGCAGTCGATCAAGCGTTAAACGGAGTATTCTTCCACGCCGGACAAATTTGTTCCGCTGGTACAAGACTGATTGTAGAAGAAAGCATTCACGATGAGTTTGTTACTGCGCTTGTGGAGCGAGTGAAAAAATTCAAACTGGGAAGTGGATTTGACGAAGATACTCAAATGGGTCCGCTTATTTCAGCTGAGCACCTTGCGAAAGTTGAAAAGTATGTAGAAGCAGGGGTTAATGAAGGTGCTACTGTAGCAGTTGGCGGGAAACGCCCAGAAGATCCGGAATTACAAAAAGGATTTTTCTTCTTGCCTACCATTTTCACAGACTGCACAACAGATATGAGCATCGTACAAGAAGAAGGTTTCGGTCCGATTATTACAGTTGAGAAATTCCGTACAGAAGAAGAAGCTGTCAAGCTATCGAATGACTCAATCTACGGACTTGCTGGCGGCGTCTTTACAAACGATATTTCAAAAGCAGAACGCTGTGCAGCGAAAATGCGAATGGGAACTGTTTGGATCAATGAATTCAATCTTTATTTCCCACACGCTCCATGGGGTGGATTTAAGCAATCTGGCATTGGACGTGAACTAGGTAGAGCAGGTATGGAAGAATATACAGAAACAAAGCATATCTTCCAAAACCTTAAACCTGAAACAATCAACTGGTTCTAAGCCAACCATCTAGCAGTACTTAGAATCATAATGAGGAGGGGTATTCATTATCCCTCCTAAGCTCAAAGCTGAGCTACTGAATTGGTTTGTGAATGGGATATAAAAATATAAATTATCTATTAGAAACGAAGAAGGGTTTTTCAGTTATGCTTTACCTATTGTTTAAATCCCTTCCTTCTAATTTCAACAAACAAGGAGGAATAGAATATGACTGAATCATTTGATTATGTGATTGTTGGTGGCGGTAGTGCTGGGTCGGTACTCGGCAACCGTCTAAGTGAAGATGGAAAGAAAAGTGTACTTGTTTTAGAGGCAGGACGCAGTGATTATTCATGGGACCTATTGATTCAAATGCCAGCTGCTTTGCCATTTCCTTCCGGTAAGAATCTCTACGATTGGCAATATGAAACTGATCCTGAACCATACATGAAAGGTCGCAGCATCCCGCATGCCCGAGGTAAGGTGCTAGGAGGTTCTAGTTCCATTAATGGTATGATTTATCAACGTGGTAATCCACTGGACTATGAACGTTGGGGTGGCGACCAGGGGATGGACAGCTGGAACTTTGCCCATTGTCTTCCATATTTCAAACGCCTGGAAAATGCTTTGGCATCACCGGATGATGATCTTCGCGGCCATGATGGCCCGATCAAATTAGAACGTGGACCAGCTAAAAACCCATTATTCCAAGCGTTTTTTAACTCAGGCGTAGAAGCAGGTTACTCACGAACTCCTGATGTGAACGGTTTCCGTCAGGAAGGATTCGGACCGTTTGATAAGCATATTTACAAAGGTCAGCGTTTGTCCGCTTCACGTGCTTATCTACATCCAGTTATGGATCGTGAAAACTTAACGGTGAGAACGCGTGCTTTCGTTTCGAGCATCGACTTCGATGGTACTCGTGCCAAAGGACTGACTTATCGTCGAAACGGAAAGACTCATCACGTTGAAGCAGGTGAAGTTATTCTTTCAGGCGGTGCGATCGCCACGCCGCAGATGCTTCAGCTGTCTGGGATTGGGAATGCTGAACATCTTCGTTCACTTGACATTGAACCTCTCGTTGATCTTCCAGGTGTAGGAGAAAACCTCCAGGATCACCTCGAAGTCTATGTGCAACATACCTGTCCAGAACCGGTTTCTGAACAGCCTAACTTAAATAAAGCGCGTATGCCTTGGATCGGCTTGCAGTGGATGCTTGGACGTACGGGACCAGCTGCGACCAACCACTTCGAAGGCGGAGGGTTCGTCCGTTCCAATGAGGATGTCGACTATCCGAACTTGATGTTCCACTTCCTTCCTGTAGCGGTACGGTATGATGGTCAAAAAGCAGATACGAAACACGGATTTCAAGTACACATTGGACCTATGTACTCTGATGCCCGCGGATCGTTGAAAATTCGCTCGAAAGATCCGAAAGAGCATCCGAGCATGGTATACAACTACCTTTCTACTGAACAAGACAAACGCGAGTGGGTGGAAGCGATAAGAGTTACTCGTAACATTATGTCTCAGCCATCTATGAAAAAATACAATGGCGGGGAAATCGCACCTGGTCCTTCTGTTCAAACAGACGAGGAAATCCTTGAATGGGTGAAAGAAGATGCTGAGACAGCACTTCATCCATCATGTACATGTAAAATGGGACCAAAGTCAGACCCTATGGCTGTCCTAGATCCGGAAACGATGAAAGTTCACGGAGTGGAAAATCTACGTGTAGTCGATGCATCTGCAATGCCTTACGTTACAAACGGTAATATCCATGCCCCGGTATTGATGTTAGCGGAAAAGGCAGCAGATCTCATCCTTGGACGTAAACCGCTGGCTCCGATTGATGCTGACTTCTATCGTCATGGCGTTCATCCGGCGGATGCTGGAACAGTATCAAAATAACGCTTTCCATGAGAAGGCCTCTTTCAGAATGTATTTGCTAGTGACATACATTTATGAGAGAGTGCCTTCTTTTTTTATGCCATGAAGTAAACATAAGCTTTCAAGATGATAAGTCAGTTATAAATCCGAATCAGTCAGAACCATCTAGGAATTATTTACTTTCCTAAAACCTCCTCTTCAATGCTTACTTGTTTATTAGGCGGATGTAAATGATGTATAGGGGTAATGGAGAGAGGAGGATTTCCCTTTTAAACTAGTAGCTAATGGGTAGAAACGTTTTAAGCAAACCGTTTCTAGTTTAATCATTCATCTAGAAAAATACGCCTCTATTTGTGATAATAAAGAGCTTTGAGGGTGGTATTACTAAAGGTAAATCATTTTGAGTTTAAGAAGCCTTAAGTTGAGAGTGCGGGAAATTCTTCGAGCAGAAGAACGCTATATGAAGGGCGATAATCATCCACTATTTGGGAAGTAGAAGACACCATTTGAGAGAGTGGTGTTGGTTAGAAGGATTCTTAGCGATTCAAGTTAATCAAATGTCTGAAACACATAAGGTGTAACAGCGCTTCAGTAGTTCTCTCAAGGAACAAGGTCGCAAATAGAAGATATATCCCTAAGCAGAGGCAAAGTACCTTATACACTGCCTTGTGCGTTCTGAGAAGTCCAGTGCTGATGCTTCTTGTTGATCCACTCTCTTCTAATAGCAAAAGTTTATTATCTAATGGAAGAATGTTACAACGATAACGAATAAAAAACGGCTTCCTTCATTACTCTTTAATGAAGGAAGCCGTTTTTTTACTTATTGTAACGACACTCTATGAAGGTTATGAATGATAATTACGTCTTAATTAATCAAAACCGTCCTAAGATTCTAAAACCTATGAGGCAATCTTCTCATTACCGTTCTCTCTCTCTGCTGGCATCAAGAGTGGCTTAGGTGGACATATTTTCTTGGTCATTTTAGATACAACGATAATCGTTACTAAACCTGCAACCATTGCGAGTGTTCGAAATGGAAACAGTACTGCACCATCTTCGATCATAGGATATGGTAAGAAGATTGGAAGTCCAACGATGGGCTCTCCACCACCTATGCGAAGGATGAAAGAAACGATTAATCCCGCAATCGAACCATATTTATTCGCATCTTTAAAGAACAAAGCGGTTGTTAGCTGTGGAAATAGAATAACATAGACCAAGTCTGCAGCGAGATACCACAAGGCATAAACACTTTGAACATTTAAAGCGATGAGGGTGGCTGCAATTCCAACCAGAATGATCGAACGTTTAATCATTTTTTTAAGTTGATCGCTTGATGCTTTTGGTTTGAAAAGCGGTCGATACACATTCCAGGCTGCCATCGAAGACGCTGATAGAATAGAAGAATCCATAGATGACATAACGGCTGCTGCAAGTGCCCCTAGTCCAATAGCACCAACAATATCAGGCGTTAAATACTGCAAGACATAAGGAAGGATCATGGATGGATTATCAGGAGCGGCAACACCGAGACTTGCCCAATCTGTATCTAATCCGATGGCACCGATGATAACAGCTGGTATTGCTGCAATAATACAGATAAATCCTGCGATGATAGATAGCCACATGGCAGTATTCTCCGATTTAGCAGAAAGAACACGCTGGAAATATACTTGCCAAGGAATTCCTCCGAAAATGAGTAGCAACGCAAAGTCCCACCAGTTCCAATAATAGTTGCCCCATTCAGGATCTTTCCACCCATCTAAAGGAGGGAAGAGACTTGCATAACTCCCCATATCAGTTTGATAGTGACTCCAAACAGTACTTAATCCGCCAACCTCTGATAGGGCGAAAGGAAGAACCAAGAACAGGCCGATCATAACGGCAAGCATTTGAAAAACATCAGTAAATGCAACTGACCACATGCCTCCAACGACCGTGTACGCAACTGCAATAATCGCTGATAGAATAATAGATGTTTGAAAATCCAATCCTAGGATAGTTCCAAAGGTGGTTCCTAAAGCTGTTAAGATCGCACCACTCCAGAAGACTTCTCCTAAAAAAGCGGGAATATATAAAATACCAGCAACTTTTTTTCCGTATCGTTGTTCGAGTGGATCGATCATTGTCATAAATTCGTATCGACGCATTTTTCTTGCATAGAAGATACCACCAACGATTAAACTTAGTGCATAACCCCATGGCGCCTGGGCCCATGCTAAGCCAAGAGAATACGTTGATTCTGCAGTCCCAGATATGTAACCGCCTCCGACCCAGGTGGCAGCCATTGTAAACATCGAGATCCATAATGGTAAGGAGCGCTTCGCTACCATCATATCTGATGCAGATTCGGATTTACTACTGGCCATAAATGCCCCGATATAATAAATTATTCCGTAGAAAACTAACATGGCAATAAATGATCCCCAGTTAATATTCGAATTCGTCGTTCCTAAATAAATAAACATTGCCAAAATGGCTGCTATAAATGTACATGCTTTTAATAGATTCCCTTTTTGTTTACTCACATACCTTCACCTCTAGAAAATTTTTAAGTTAAAACCTTTTTTAGGCGTTACCATGCCTGTTGACACATCTATCGTTTAATTTTTGAATCGAAAGAGGTGTCAAATATACTTCATGAGCGGAAGCCGTCTACGAATCGTTCTAGCCACTTGTATTATTTCTATTCGCTTTTTAGCAGACCGTCATGGGTTCGCACTTACTCTTTCATGTCTTCCTCAACATTTCATTACTTTTTCTCTCAAGCTATAGCCTACAAGCTTAATTTCTTATCCTTTTCATATAGAAAAACTCAAGTGAGTTGATCCCTCGCTTTTCCATTACCATCTTTCAATTGTTTCATCCTCCTTCCACTTTCAGTATTAATTATGTTAAATATTTTCTTAACGTATTTAATATTAAATATTACATGATTAGATTTTATTGTCAAACATACATAGACAGATGTCTTCCTTTCATAGTTCATTCTCCTAAGAGGATGAACAACGAGCACGCTAGATAGAGCAGTCTGATTTCTTTGTCTGATTGGCTTTCTAAAAATTTTTGTTCGTTTTCATTCTCCTTTTTGAACATGAGGATTTAAAAGAAACCTTCTAACTGTTTTGACAGCTAAAAACTTAAATGATAGCATTTAAACTTGTTGAAAACGTTAAGAAAGTATTTAATAAAGTGAATTTCGGGAACTGTGAAGATCTTGTTGTTATTGGTTTTGTAAGCTCAGTAGATACTGAGGATGAAGTTGGCGTAGTAGTTAATTCATTAAAAGGCATCTTGATTACGAAACAAAAGAGCGATAAAGATAGAATAGGCTATAAATGAACTCATAAGTTGGAAATACGTAAGGAGTGATCATACATGTCTTCTTCAACGTCACCTATGATTGAACGAATAGAACGAGCAGCGCTACCATTGTTTGCACGAAAAGGTTTTGAAGGGACATCATTGAGCAAAATTGCGGAAGGTGTAGGAATTAAAAAGCCCTCACTATATGCTCATTTTGATAGTAAAGAAGATCTCTTTTTCGCGATACTTCAAAAAGTGAATCGAGATTATCGGGAGTTTCTAAGAGTGCAAGGAGATAAATATTTCAACATGACAACAGAGCAGCAGTTATATGGCTTATTGAAAGACCATTCCACGTATCTTGAAAATGAAGATCTGGGTCTGTTATTCAAGAGATTCATGCTTTTCCCACCGTTAGTTTTAAAAGATACTTTTAATGAACAGTTCATTAAATCAGAAGAAGCTTTAACGGATGTATTGAAGAAGATTGTGAATGAAGGGAAGCAAAGAGGAGATATTCAGGGGCAACAAGATGAGGTAATCGATGCTTACATTTGCTTACTTGATGGTACGTTTGAACAGCTATTTTATTATTCTGAAGTGGAACACGAGGAGCGTCTCCAAAACGCTTGGCGTATTTTTTGGAGAGGCATTCAGGGGTGTTAGGAATCAGCGGGGGCGGTTCTGGTGATTTAATATTAGTATTGAAAACGAAGTGTTCTGGACCATTTACCGAGCTATAAGCTGGAGGAAATGAAAAAATAAGGGATCAAGAATCTTGAGAACCTTCCTACTGAATCTATAGAAAAATTTAACTTAGTTAAATGAAGACCTCCTTATCAGTTATAGGGAGGTCTTTCTTAGAATCAATGGGAAGGTTCTATATGAATATAGGAAAAACGGATTATGAAGTAGTTATCGGGTTAAGTGGTGGATAATCGAATGAAAATTAAAGGGTGATAGGTGGCGAGAACCGTCCTGATGATCCTTACCATTTGAGTGGAATGTTCTTATAAAAGATAAACCATTTTTTTAAGAGAAAAAGATAATGAAAATAAACAAGTGCACATCCAGTTAGAACACTTAAACTGATTAACCACTCAACAGCACGTCCACCCGAAAAAATCATAAGAACGACAAAAGAAAGAATGATTCCGCTCATGCTGTAAGCAAGAATATGATAAACGTAAAAGTTCTTCTTTTGTTTAAGTAAATACCAGTCCACTAGTATGGAAACGGGTAGACCTATCAACAGGAAAAACGGAAGCATTAAGTAAGCATATAGCATGATATCTGAAAAAATTATCTCTGCTTCATTAGGGTCAAACAAATAAACGAGTGTGGTTAATACGAATGACATGCTGATGGCTGAAAGGAAGGATGCTAGTATTCTAAAGATAAAAGTCATGATTAAATCTCCTGTATTCGTGAATGTCTAGGAATTCTCTATTTATCCTACCCTTAAGATCGGTCTTGTTCAACCAGCAATTAGATGTAATGGGAGGAATTAGTGGGGACGCTCGTAGTGAATCACCAAAATAGAATTAACGATTGTGAATGGTCCTTTGTTTTGAAATAATTGGTAGTAGAAAAACTTAAGCGAACTTGTTAGGAATCGACTCAAGAGGGGGGACAGAAAATGTTCAGTTATCAGGTGAATCAAAGTATTCAATTGGCGTTAATGCAGCCTCACAATGCTCTCGAAATTTATGAACTGGTGAATGATAATAAATCCTACCTTAGAAAGTGGCTTGGATGGGTGGATCAGATCAACTCTCCAGAAGACTATAGGGATACTATTATTCCAATGTGGTTAAAACAATTTGCCGATCTTAATGGATTTAATGCAGGGATTTACTATGACAATCAATTAGTAGGAATGATTTCGCTTCATTTCATTAACAGGAAAACAAACTATACAAGCATCGGTTATTATTTAGCTGAAAAGTTTCAAGGCAGAGGAATTGTGATCCGTTGTGTTATAGCGCTATTAGAATACGCTTTTACAGTTTTAGAGTTAAATAAAGTCGAAATTCAATGCGCTACGGACAATCTTAAAAGTAGAAAGGTTCCTGAAAAACTAGGATTTACAATGGAAGGAACAACCCGTGACGCGGAATACATTAATGGGCAATACAATGACATCGTAACGTACAGTTTACTTAGAGAAGAGTGGACTTCAAAGATGAATGTCAGACAGCTTTTCAAAATAAATAAGTAGGAGTAAAAATTGTGCCGCTCATCATTATTTCTGCCGTTTTATTTGTGATTCTATCAGTATTACAAACAAACAAGTTAATGATGTATTCCGTGTCTCTATCAAAAAAAGAAGTTAGACATCCATACAAAATTACTTTTACTAACTCCGGTACTTGGACTATTCATACTCTCCTTTGTGATCTATCGTTTTGATTCAATGTATGAAGATCGCATTTCTCATGCCTTACTGGTGTTAAGTACGTGGTTAATGTCTACTTATTTTATGTTTGTATACCCAACGATGAAATCCAATACAATCTCTATAATTGGAGTGCGGATGCTTGGTGTCGTGGAAGCGATCTACTTCACACCACTCGATCGATATAATCAGTTGTTTACTAGTGATTCATATGTTCTTGCGATATGTGTCGGTATCCTCTTTCTAGGAGTTACGTATATGAATTTAATTAGAATGAGGAGAAGCTTACTTACACGTCATCATACTTAAATTAACAAGATGATTTATTTGACCAGACGCGTTTTAATAATCGGATGACCATCAGAAGGGGCCAATCTCGTACCCCTTTGAACTTTCGCATAATGGTAGTGTAACAAATGAACATAAAGAAGGAGTGCGCTAAAGCAGCCTTTGATTACATTGAAAACGATACAATTATTGGTCTTGGTGGCGGAAGTACGATGGGTTATTTAATCAACTTCATCAAACAACAGGGGTTAAATGTAAAAATCGTCACGCATTGTAGCAGATTGTGTCATTCTTTTTATTAAACACGTTCATCTACACAGAGGTGCCATAGACCGTTTTCCGTTTATCGTCCTGCTATTTCTATGAATGCACCTGAAACAATCAGAACCCACTCCCCTGAGATTCTTACATCTTAACGAACGTTTTAACCTTCTTAGTCATACACTGCTTCCATCCATTGATTAAATTAGGAGGATTCGTTTACATGTATGATCAATATGTACCTGATCAAGATAATGGTTACTATCATCATTTCAATCAATCTGCATTTGACGATTATGACATAGAAAGGCAAGCTCCATCCTTTCCACCACCTCAACAATTCTCTCAACAAATTCCACAAGCCTTTTTTTCTAATTTCTTGCCGACTAATCAGGTTCGATCATTGATGTGTGGGTGTTTAGGCAGGTGGGGGCTACTTGGCTTAAGATTTCAAAGTCCTTTTGGGAGAGATATTTGGTTCTTTCCTACAGAGATTAGACAAAATAGTGTATCGGGATATACTTGGCAAAGTGGCCGTAGCCAAAGAGTTAACTATAACTATTCTCAGATCAGAAATTTTATCTGCACATAAGTTTATTGGAAATCGATAAAATACTAAATGAAGTCGTATTAGTTTCATCTTCTTATTGTCTGATTAACCTAAGAAATTTAAATTTAGAGGATGATTATCATTCAAATAAAAGCAGCTACCTTAATTTCAAAATTAAGGTAGCTATTTTTCATTGCGGATAGTTAAGCCATTTGATGAAAGTTGTGAGTCAAGTTTGCGTTCAATTCAGCCAGTCCCACCTCAATAATTCCTTAAAGAGCAACATCCTCTATTGGTTCTCTTTTTAAGTAGAATGTTAGTAAACTGTAGTCGAAGTTACCAAAATAATGAATAATCAAAAGCAAGATCACATGATAAATGGTAAAATTAAGAAAAAATAAGTAGAGGTGTCAAGTGGAGTGAAAATGATAGCTGTTGTCTTACTCTGTTTGTTCGGGAGTATTCTACTCGGTTTAACTGTTAGCAGTCTGGGAGAAATGGGAAATATGATACTCAGGTTTATTGGGATCATAAGTATAGTGTCAGGAATTCGGATAGCAATGCGTTATAAAAAGCATACATGAGGAGGGCTATTATGTTAATGGGGGCAGGGGTTCATGTGGGAGATATCGTTTTTCAAGTCGTTTCATTTCTTTTGCTTTTTGGAGTCTTCGGAGGAATTATTTTTTTAGTTGTGAATTTTAATAAGAGAAAATCGAAACTTGATCGAGTAGAAGAAAAGGTTGATCAGCTGCTTGAAAAAAACAAATCACAGTCTGAGAGATAGAATGGGCATGAGGAGAGTTTATACTAAGGCGTTAGATGGCTTCTTCTTTTTGTTTATCACCTTGTTATTGATTTACGATTATTTTCCAAATTTGATTCTGAAAGAGATGATTTCAAAAGACATTATCATTTGGATAATAGTTGGAACAGTTCTCATCAGCTTCTTCTTTAAAGAGGCTAAGAATCATACCGCCGAAGCTTCCTTTAAGTCACAACTTTTCGGATTAATCTATATTTTTTTCCTTATGATTGCCTTAAAAATAGCTGGTGGTGAATCCAGCGTAGGCATTTCATTTGATAGCGGATTTTTCTATATTGTATTGATCATTGCGCTAGTTCAATTAGTTATTCAATGGAAAAAGATGAGGGAGAGCAAGCTTGAATAGAGTGCGATGATTCAGCATCCTATTTTGCAATTCACCTCAGAAATTTAAAAAAGTAATTGTAATGTCTTTAAAATAGAAGGCTCTTTTCTAAAAGATTGTTGCTTTTGAAATGATTTAAAAAACTACGCTTTGTGATTTCCGCTCCAGGATACTCACCGCCCGCTCCGCGGAAAGCGAGCATCCTGGAGCGGAAATTAACTCGCTATAGCAACAATGTCTGCGAAAACAGCCAAATAGGAAGGGCTTCCATAATAGAAAAACGAAGCAAGCCTCCATGTTTTTAATAGAGCACCATCCTTGAATATTGTCTAACTTAATCCATTTTTTATTGTTATTATTTAACAATTGTTGAATCTCTACCGTCCAAGTAGTATAGTAAATGTCAAAGTTGACCATATAACTAATAAATGAAATGAATTCACCTCTCCCGTATTCAGCTTTCAGAAGGATGGTAGGTGCGGGTCTATGAATATAGAGGTAAAGGAGATTGACATGGGCAGAAATTCTAGAAAATTAGAGATTCTTAATGCGGCTTCGAAGGTAGTCAGTGAAAGAGGGATCTTCAACCTCACATTGGAAGCAGTGGCAGAACAGGCTGGGGTCAGTAAGGGCGGACTTCTTTATCACTATCCTTCAAAAGAAGCATTGGTCCAGGGGATGGTCGAACATCTTGCGAATAATTATCAGGAGAAAATTGCTGAAAATGCGGCTGCTGATCCGAACGAAAAGGGGAAATGGACACGCTCCTTTATAGACGTGACATTTAATCAAAGCTATGAAAATAAAGATATGAACGCTGGGCTATTAGCTGCAAAAGCAGTTAATTCGGACTTACTCGAGCCGATTCGCCTTGCATATAAAAATTGGCAGCATGAAATTGAAAACGATGGACTAGATCCTGTTAAAGCAACGATTATTCGCCTGGCTATAGATGGCATCTGGTTATCAGAGTTGTTTGATACCTATCAAATTGAAGACTCAAAAAAAGAAGAAGTCTATCGTACGTTGAAAGCCTGGTCTGAGGAATAAAGAGAGGAACTCCACCCGAATGAGGGTGGAGTTTTTTTGTCTTTGAGAGATGTTTTTAGTTCTACTTTCTAACTCCTTATTTATTGATCTGATAGGAACCATGATCCTTTCAAGCAGGAAACAGAGCGAGAATAATGGCAAGGTTACCTTGAAAGGTTACCGTCTGGATGGTATAGTTTCATTTGTGTTACTAAACCGTCTGGATGGTAAATAAATTTCAAATAGATAAACAAACGTAATGGGAGGAATTAATTATGAGTCAAAAAGTCCTTTTAACAGCGGCTGTTACCGGAGCTGGAGATACAACTGAAAAAAACCCTCATGTTCCTGTAACACCAAAAGAGATTGCAGAAGCAGCTATTGAATCAGCAAAAGCAGGTGCAACTGTAGCTCATGTTCATGCTCGTGATCCAAAAACAGGTGGCATCAGTCATGATATCAATCACTACAGAGAAATTGTCGACCGTATTCGAGAATCTGAAACAGATGTGATTATCAATATTACGTCAGGAGGCGGCGGTGATTTCATCCCTAGTCTTGATACACCGGCAGCTGGTGGCACAGGAACAGACATGCAGACACCGAAGGATCGCCATCAACCTGTTGGCGAATTACTTCCAGAGATGTGCACGTTGGATTGCGGAAGTACGAACTTCGGAAACATGATTTACATGAGCCCGACTGATTGGCTCCGAGAGCAAGCGAGGTTGATTCAAAACAGTGGCGTGAAGCCAGAGCTAGAATGCTTTGACACGGGCCATGTCCGTTTTGCAAAGCAGCTTATCAATGAAGGACTGGTAGATGGCGATCCGATGTTTCAATTTTGCTTAGGTATTCCCTGGGGAGCTGAAGCAGATACAGAAACCCTACTCTATATGAAGAATCGTCTTCCTCGGAATGCTCATTGGTCCGCATTCGGAATCGGACGCATGCAGATGCCAATGGTCGCTCAAGCAGCGATGCTCGGTGGAAATGTTCGGGTTGGTCTTGAGGACAATATTTATTTAAAAAAAGGTGTCATGGCAAGGAATGATCAGCTAGTTGATAAAGCTGTCCATATGCTTCACGGCAATGGTGTAGAAGTGATGACCCCTCAAGAAGCTCGCGAACAATATAATTTAAGAAACCCTCATAAAGGTGGTAAGTAAAATGAACGGACAAAAGACAATGGATAAAGTAGCGGTCATCGGCACGGGCGTGATCGGAAATGGGTGGATTGCACGGTTTTTAGCGCAGGGATTAGATGTTGTTGCTTTTGATCCAGCAGAAGGTGCAGAAAGTAGAACGAGACAGGCTGTTGATCATGCCTGGGCATCTCTTGAAAAACTTGGTTTGGCTGAAGGTGCTTCAAGGGATCGCCTTCAATTCTCAAACAAGATTGAAGAAGTGATCGCTGATGCAGATTACATCCAAGAAAACGTTCCTGAACGAGAAGAATTAAAGAAAACGGTTCTTCAACAAATCGATCAATCTTCGAAACCAGATGCGATTATTGGCTCAAGTACCTCTGGAATTAAACCGAGCATCTTACAAGAAGGGATGCAGCATCCGGAACGTTTTATCGTCGCTCACCCGTTCAATCCTGTTTATTTACTTCCACTCGTTGAGGTGGTTGGAGGAAAGGACACAGAACATGCGGTCATCCAAAGAGCTAATCACTTCTTTGAATCGATTCAGATGAAGCCTTTGACTATTAACAAGGAAGTAGATGGTCATGTAGCGGATCGTTTAATGGAAGCTCTTTGGCGTGAAGCTCTTCATTTGGTGAATGATGGCATCGCGACAACAGAAGAAGTCGATAAAGCGATCATTTATGGAGCTGGTTTACGCTGGGCCCAAATGGGACCTTTCTTGACATTCCACCTGGCCGGCGGCGAGCAAGGTATGCGCCACATGTTAGAACAATTCGGTCCTGCTCTGAAGCTTCCATGGACGAAGCTTGAAGCTCCAGAATTAACTGATGAATTAAAAGAACGGGTAATTGAAGGCTGTGAAAGCTATGCAGGTGACCAAAGCGTTGCTGATCTAGAACTGAAGCGAAATGAATTTCTTGTTAAATTACTAGATTTAGTGGAAGAGTATTGGCCAGAATCTAATAGTGTAAAAGAAAGTTCAATAGAGAAGGGGTGAATGGTGATGACAGCTCGTAATTCTTTTGAATACAAAGACCATGTGCATAGTGATTGGGTGGATTATAACGGGCATATGAACGATGCCGCCTACGCAATTGCATTCAGTCATGCCGTTGATCACTTCATGAATGACATTGGCTTACATGAGAAAGCCCGTGAGACGTTTGCTTATACGATTTTTACATTAGAAAATCACATTTGTTATTTAAAAGAAGCTCATGAAAAAGAAGACATCTATCTTTCGATTCAATTAATCGATCATGATACCAAACGTCTTCATGTCTTCTTTAAAATGAAGAATAAAAACGATGACCTACTAGCTACAAGTGAGCAAATGTTGATGGGGATGGATACAGGTGAAGGTCGCCCTGCCCCTTTCCCTGAATTGGTGTCAATCGAGATTGGAAAACTACGAGAAGCACATGAACATTTAGATCAGCCTAAACAAGTGGGCAGACAGATTGGCATTCGACGATAAGTCATCACTTGAACGGGACAAAAGAGGAGAATGTTTATGAATAAAATCGAAGTGAAAAATATGACAAAAATATTCGGTTCTCATCCGAAGCAAGGTATGAAAAGTTTGGAGAATGGAAAATCGAAAGATCAAATTCTAGAAGATACCGGTTCAACCGTAGGTGTCAATAGAGCTTCTTTCTCGGTTAAGCCTGGTGAATTCTTCGTCATTATGGGCCTTTCTGGCAGTGGGAAATCAACATTGATTCGTTTGGTCAATCGCTTGATTGAACCTACTGATGGTGAAGTGTATATCGACGGTGAAGATATTACGAAGATGAAGCAAGCCTCCCTCATTAACACGCGACGTAAAAAGTTGGGAATGGTTTTTCAAAAGTTCGGATTATTTTCTCATCGTACGGTCATCGCAAATGTGGCATACGGCCTTGAAATCCAAGGGATGAGCAAAAGTGACAGAGAAAAGAAAGCTCTAAAATCCATAGAAGATGTCGGTCTGAAAGGCTATGAAAATAGTTATCCAAGCGAATTGAGTGGTGGTATGCAGCAGCGCGTTGGACTTGCCCGTGCTCTAGCAAACGATACGGACATTCTATTAATGGATGAGGCTTTCAGTGCTCTTGATCCTTTGATTCGGAAAGAAATGCAAGATGAATTGCTACATCTACAGAAGAAGCTAGGCAAGACGATTCTATTCATTACTCATGATCTTGATGAAGCTTTAAAGCTAGGCGACAGAGTAGCAATTATGAAAGATGGCCAAATTGTTCAGGTGGGTACAGCGGAAGAAGTATTAGAGAATCCTGCCAATAGCTATGTCTCTAATTTCGTCAAAGATGTAGATCGTTCGAAAATTTTGGAAGCTCATCATGTAATGAAAAAGCCTGAAGTGCTGACGACGTTCAAAGACGGTCCGAGAGTGGCTGTAAGAAAGATGGAAGAAGCCGGTGCTTCCAGCATTTTTGTAGTTGACAAAGAGGACAATTTTAAAGGATTGCTTACCATTGATCAAGCGATTGAAGCGTACAAAAATGATCGGACAATAGAAGAAGTTCTGATCGAAGATACGTATGCTACGTCCATGGATACCCCTTTGAATGATCTTTTTGGGATAGCTGTGGAAACAAAATATCCGATTGTCGTATTGAATGAAGGGAAATTAGCTGGCATCATCTCCAGAGTTTCAATTCTTTCAGGTCTTGTTCTTGGTAAGGAGAAAGATGAGGTGAACGAAGGATGAACTATTTTCATTTTCCATTAGAGGAATGGACAAATTCATTTGTGAATAATTGGTTGTTACCTGTGATGGGAGGCTTTTTTAATCAAATTAGTATCGTACTAGATTCGTTTATTACGACGATTACGGATCTATTAATTGCCATCCCACCAGAAGTGATTACAATCATCCTGATTTTATTGTCATGGAGATTAGCTGGCAAAGGAATCGCGCTCTTTACCCTGATTGGCTGTCTCTATTTAGGGTCAGTGAATCTATGGGATGGTGCGATGCAAACGATCGCCGTCGTGATCGTATCGACATTTATGTCAGTCATTATCGGAGTGCCCCTGGGAATTCTAAGTGCGACGAAACCAATGGTCAACAAAGTGGTACGTCCTATATTAGACTTCATGCAAACACTCCCAAGTTTCGTCTACCTTATACCTGCTATTTTATTGTTTGGGCTAGGTGGCGTACCAGCTGTCATTTCCACGTTTGTCTTTGCTACCCCGCCAGCTGTCCGTATGACAACGTTAGGGATTCAACAGGTTCCTGAGGATGTAGTAGAAGCATCACGAGCATTTGGATCTACATCTTCCCAATTACTATTCAAAGTACAATTTCCATTGGCTGTTCCAACTGTTATGGCCGGAATTAACCAAACGATTATGCTAGCGCTATCTATGGCGGTTATTGCATCCATGATCGGAGCGCCAGGACTAGGTTCAACTGTCCTTACAGGAATTTCTACAGTAAATGTCGGTCTAGGTTTGACTGGTGGATTAGGTATTGTTGTTTTAGCAATTATTCTAGACCGTATTACGCAAGGTTTAGGCAGAAAAGCATCTTAACGAACGTCAGTATGTTGTTAGATAAAAGAATTAAGAGGATTATTTAAAATTTAAAGGGGGATAAATCAATGAAGAAATTTTTATTAGCTATCATGGCGACCTTTTTGCTAGTTCTAATCGTCGGTTGTTCAGATCAAGAGGAAGCGAGCAGTGAATCATCTAGTGAAGAGGGAACAGCGGAAGAAGCAAGTAAGGATCAAACGATTAACTTTGGTGTAACACCTTGGACGAGTACAGTACCACCAACAAAAGTAGCCGAACTGTTATTGGAAGATATGGGGTATTCGGTTAAAGAAACAAAATCAAACGTAGGCGGCGTATTCATGGGATTATCTCGCGGAGATCTGGATGTATTCATGGATGCATGGTTCCCGATGCACAAAGTGCACATGGATAAATTCGGTGATAAATTGGAACGGACAGCTGTAAGTTATCCTAAAGCTGAAACAGGCTGGGTAGTCCCTGCTTATATGGAAGATGTGAATACTGTTTCCGATCTTAAAGGGATGGAAGATGAGTTTGGTAATAAAATGTACGGAATTGAAAAAGGAGCAAGCGCTACGAAAGAATCTGAGGAAATGATCAAAGCTTATGGTTTAGATCTGAAACAAGTGAACTCTTCAGAAGGCGGAATGATGGCACAAGCTATTCGTATGATGAAGCAAGAAAAACCAGTTGTCTTCTTCGGTTGGAGACCGCACACTATGTTCAACAAGTATGACTTAAAAGTATTAAAAAATGATAAGGACTTCTTTGAACCTTCATCTGTTGAGGTTGTGACAAATCAAAAGCTAAGCGAAAAAGCACCAGAAGCTTATGAATTTCTTAGTAACTGGAGCATTTCTATTGATGATGTCGAAAAAATGATCGTAGAAATTGAAGAAGAAGACAGAGCTCCAGAAGAAGTAGCTCAAGAGTGGATCGATAATCATCAAGACAAAGTAAAAGAAATGATGCCAAAATAATGGAAAGAGGTCTGTATGTACAGGCCTCTTTTTTTTATAGAAAGGAGTAAAGGGATGGAAGTTATCGTAGAAACAGATGTTCCTTGTACGTTACGAGATGGGACGACTTTGTATGCCAATGTATATCGGCCATCTTCTGTGGAGAAGTATCCAGTATTGTTAACAAGATTACCATACAATAAGAACCTTCCAGATTTTTCTCATCGCTATCTAGACCCGCTTCGCTTGGCGCGTTCAGGGTATGTCGTCATTATCCAGGATGTGAGAGGAAGATTTGCTTCTGAAGGGGAGTTTCAACCTTTTGTTCAAGAAGCTAAGGACGGGTATGATACCGTGGAATGGACTGCGACACTTCCTTATAGTAATGGAAGTGTAGGGATGTTTGGATTGTCCTATTATGGCTTCACCCAACTATATGCAGCTGTTGAAAAGCCACCTTCCTTGAAGGCGATTTTTCCTGCGATGACAGGAAGTACATTGCTAAATGGATTAGCTTTTAGAGGAGGAGCATTTGAATTAGGATTAGTCGAAACGTGGATGCTGGATTCGGTTGCAACGGATTACGTAGATAGACTCACAGAGAATCACCCTGATTTTGAAACCATTAATCATGACTTGAACCATATTTTTGAATGGTATAAATTTAAGCCACTGAGGGAGTGGCCACCCCTCAGGAAACATCCATCCATTGGACAACTCTTCAGTAAATTAGTTGATCCGGAAGATCCGATTCACATAGAGGCAGATATCACTAGTGAATTAAAAAATAGTGATATCCCTGGCTATCATATTGCTGGGTGGTACGATTGCTTTTTAGGATCGACGTTAACGAATTACGAGGAAATGAATAAGTCTAGTGAAGTAGATCAGAAATTGATGATCGGCCCTTGGGGGCATGGTGATTTTAGCTCGGTCATCGGGGATCGCTTTTTTGGAAATCAAAGCTCTGGAGCATCAATTGATCTCACCGGACTCCATTTAACTTGGTTTGATCGTTGGTTAAAGGGACATTCTCCTGAAAACAATGATGACAAACCAATTTCTATTTTTGTGATGGGGATTAATGAATGGAGAGCGGAAGAAGAGTGGCCATTAAAGAACACACAATATGTTCCTTATTACCTTCAGAGTTCCTCTTCTTCTTCAATTAATAACGGAAAACTATCACCAAAGAAATGGGGAAATCCAGGATCGGAGACATATACTTTTGACCCCGAACATCCTGTTCCTACACAGGGTGGGGGAACATTGTTTTATCAGGGGATGAACATGGGGCCAAAAGATCAAAGAAGGCTATCTGATCGAGATGATGTTCTAGTCTATGAAACTGAAACTGTTAAGACTCCACTTGAAGTGACCGGACCGATCAAGGTGGAGTTGTTCATATCCACAAGTGTGACTCATACCGATTTTACAGCAACTCTTGTTGATGTATTTCCAGATGGGACATCTTACAATTTAGCGGATGGCATTACAAGAGTGGAGAGACTAACAAACGAGCCGATTCAAATTGAGATTGATTTGTGGGCGACGAGTAATGTGTTTCTGGAAGGTCACGCGATTGGATTACACCTTTCTTCAAGTAATTTCCCAAGATATGATGTGAATCCAAATACAGGTGTATCCTCGATGGATGCATGGGAGACGAAAGAAGCGGAACAAACGGTACATTATGGTCCTATTTATGATTCTTGTGTGTATTTACCGGTTATACCGTAATGGGCGAGGAATCTAGTTGATTCCTCCTCCTATTTCTCAATTAACTTTAAACATTATGTTTAGAAGAGTAGATCACTAGAGAGCGGCTTACTTCATTAAATTCAATGAAGTAAGCCGCTTTTCAAAACAAATCGTCTAGAGATTTAATGAAGTTTACTAAAGAGGGATCTATGAAACCGAATCTATCAGAATCTAATCCTGATCGTTCTAAGTACTGCCACACGTCCTCGATAGAAAAATGTGAAGTATAGTATAATCAGCTACAATGATACTAAAAGAATCAGGAGATCGATAGTTATGCACAAATTATTAATAGCAGATCGCGATACTCAGGAGCTTGTTGGACTAGAATGGTTGATTTCAAAGTATTCTTTTCCACTTTCTCATTCAATGACGGCAAGTCAATTCGTTGAAGTGATCGGTGTGATGGAGAAAGAACTGCCTGATGTGCTATGTATTGAGTTGGATATGATCCCGGAGGATAAATGGGAGATGTTTAAAACCTACCGTGATCGATATGTTGGGGAAGTTCTTGCCATTACTGCTGAACCAACCTTTGAAAGAGCGATGCAGGCGATCGAAATCGGTGCAGTAGATTTAATGGTAAAACCGCTATCACCTTCGAGTGTGAAAACGTCATTGCAAAAAGCATTTCGTCATGTAGCTCTCCAATCGAGAGAAGCAACTGATATCTCCTCGTACCAAACGGTTTGGTATGAATCATTGTTTATTGATGAGAACATAGCTTTTCAGTTTCCGGTTTACCTTATGAAAACGGAGTCGACAGCTGATTTAAAAGAGTTACGCTTTTTTATTGAGCAGTTCGACTTTTATTATAAACCTCTGGTGTTTTCCACAAGTGATCGGATTGCTCTTGTGTTCCAAGACAATTTTCCAGAACCAGTTAGCCAGGCCCAGCGATTTTTACGTGAATGGGAAGGTGATGTTGGCAAGCCGCTCGTGGTCACAGTTCATAACGGAGAAGGGGAAGCATCGCTTCACCAAATCTATATGAAACTACGAAAAGTAATGGAAACAACGTTTTTTACAGGGTATCAGCAGGTTCTAAGTTTTGCGAATGAAAGCGATTGGCAGGACATTGACCCCTTTTTAACAATGACCGAACAGCGGAACTGGGTATACATGCTTGATGAAGGATGTATCGATGAAATTAAAACATGGATGTATGAACAATTTTTTGGACTTGTATCGCCATATCCAGATCCTGGTCTATTGCGAACCCGCTTAACGAGTATCCTCGCTCAAATCCGTCGCTATATGATTCGTAAAGGTATGACGGATGCAAAACATGAAGCGAAGTATAAAAAAGTGTTTGATACCATTCTATATAGTCCTGTTCTATATCGGATTGTACAGGATATGATTTTGTTTGTAACTGATCTCCTTCAATCAATTTCGAAACATCCTGGCACAACGAAAATAGATGTGATCGAAGAAGCGCTATCTTATATTGAAGACCATTATGGAGATGCCGGTCTCTCATTGGAAGAAGTGGCTTCACACGTTCACCGTAATCCTTCCTATTTAAGTTATACGCTCTCCCATAAATATGGTCACTCTTTTCGTGAGGTATTGACTTATATTCGCATTCAAAAAGCGAAGGAAATGCTCATTTCTTCTAAAGAAACGGTTCAATGGATTTCTCATGAATCAGGCTTCAATAGTCCAAACTATTTCAGTCGTGTATTTAAAGAGACGACTGGCCAGAGTCCCCGTGAATATCGGAGTTTTCATTAAGGAACCCTCTTCTCACATGATAGGGCATTGACCGTTGCCCTATCCCTCTTTCTATGATAACCCCTTCAGAACACAATAAGCAATAGTGCAACCATCTCGCTATACTAAAAACTAAAATATTTCAATTTACAAATTTAGTGCTATCAAATGAAAGCGTTTTATAGAAATTAATTACATACTTTGTATGCATTAATGCTATTTTTCGAAAGTTAGTTATCTATTTTCCCCTTTTCTCTGATGCTAGTATTTACTTATCAAAGCATATTGAAAGGGTGGATTCAATGTCAGAGATAAAGTCAGGAAAAGTAAATCAATATCGTGGAACCAAGCTCAACACGAAAGGGTGGGTACAGGAAGCGGCGTTACGGATGTTAAGTAATAACTTGCATCCGGATGTTGCGGAGAATCCAGATGAGCTTGTTGTTTATGGTGGGATTGGAAAAGCGGCACGGAATTGGGAGTGCTACGATGCGATCGTTGAATCTTTAAAGACGTTAGAAAATGATGAGACATTGCTCATTCAATCAGGAAAGCCTGTCGCAGTGTTTCGCACGCACAAAGATGCTCCGAAAGTCTTAATCGCTAACTCAAATCTCGTTCCAGCATGGGCCAACTGGGAGCATTTTCATGAGCTCGATCGAAAAGGGTTAATGATGTATGGGCAAATGACCGCAGGAAGTTGGATTTACATTGGAAGCCAGGGGATTGTTCAAGGAACATACGAAACATTTGGCGAGTGTGGAAAGCAGCATTTTAACGGCAGTTTGAAAGGAACGATCACACTAACGGCAGGCCTTGGAGGAATGGGCGGGGCGCAGCCTTTAGCTGTCACATTAAACGGAGGCGTTTGCATTGCGATTGAAATCGATCCGCAACGCATTCAGCGTCGATTGGATACAAATTATCTGGATACATCTACTACTACTCTTGATGAAGCCATCAAGCTGGCGGAAGATGCACGTAACAAAGGAGAGGCTCTTTCCATCGGTTTGTTAGGAAATGCAGCTGAGCTTTTACCTGAGATGTTAGATAGAGGGTTTATTCCTGATGTGCTCACAGACCAAACCTCTGCTCACGATCCATTAAATGGGTATGTACCAGTGCAATTTGATCTTGCAGCAGCGGATGATCTTCGTAAAAAGAATGCGGAGGAATATATTACGCTATCGAAGAGAAGTATTGCGACTCACGTACAAGCGATGCTCGATATGCAAAAGCGTGGAGCTATTACTTTTGACTATGGCAATAACATTCGCCAGGTGGCAAAAGATGAAGGAGTCAAGGATGCCTTTAACTTCCCTGGATTTGTACCGGCTTATATTCGGCCGCAATTTTGTGAAGGTAAGGGGCCGTTTCGTTGGGTAGCATTATCAGGTGATCCAGAAGACATTTATAAGACAGATGAAGTCATTCTGAGAGAATTTAGTGACAATGAACACTTGTGCAATTGGATCCGTATGGCCAGAGAGAAAATTAGTTTTCAAGGGCTACCTTCACGGATTTGCTGGTTAGGTTATGGTGACCGTGCTAAGTTCGGCAAGATCATTAATGATATGGTCGCAAGTGGGGAGCTAAGTGCGCCGATCGTGATTGGACGGGATCACCTTGATTCTGGTTCTGTTGCGTCACCAAACAGGGAAACAGAAGCGATGAAAGATGGTAGTGATGCTGTTGCCGATTGGCCGATTTTAAATGCCATGATCAATAGTGTCGGTGGCGCTAGCTGGGTCAGTGTTCATCATGGGGGTGGCGTAGGCATGGGTTATTCCCTTCATGCAGGAATGGTCATCGTTGCTGATGGTACGAAAGATGCGGAACATCGCCTCGAACGTGTGTTAACAACCGATCCTGGTATGGGCGTTGTACGACATGTTGACGCAGGCTATGAACTAGCTGAAAAGACGGCGCATGAAAAAGGCATTCAAGTTCCAATGATGAAAAAGAATGAGGGAGGAGAATGATATGACAAATAAATTGTTGATCACACATGCTGCACAGTTGATTACGATGAAGGGATATAGCGAAAGACCAGCCATAAAGGCGGCCATGTCTGAGCTCGACATCATCGAAAACGGTGCCCTTTATATAGAAGATGGAAAAGTTGTGGAAACTGGTTCAAGTAATGAAATATGTGAGAAATATAAGAGTCTATTGAATTCTGAACATCATATCGATGCAACCGGAAAAGTAGTTACACCAGGTCTAATCGATCCCCATACTCACCTTGTTCATGCAGGGACGAGAGAAAATGAATACGCGATGCGCTTACAAGGAAAAACATACATGGAGATCATGGAAGCTGGAGGGGGCATACACGCAACGACTCGGGCGACGCAAGAAGCGAGTCATGAAGAACTTTATGACCAGTCAAGAAAACGGTTGGACCAATTTTTGTTACATGGCGTGACAACGCTGGAAGCAAAAAGTGGTTATGGGCTTACTTTGGAACACGAGATGAAACAACTAGAAGTAGCACAGCAGCTATCGGAGGATCACCCGATTGACCTGGTTTCTACCTTTATGGGTGCGCATGCGATTCCGATGGATGAGAAAAATAATCCCGAACAGTTTGTAGAACGTGTAATAAACGACATGATACCGGAAGTAGCGAAGAAAAATCTGGCTACGTTCAATGATGTTTTTTGCGAACGAGGCGTTTTTACACCAGATCAATCACGACGCATTTTAGAGGCGGGGAAAGAGTACGGATTAATCCCGAAAATTCATGCTGATGAAATCGAACCGTATGCTGGGGCTGAATTAGCTGCAGCAGTTGGCGCCATCTCAGCGGATCACCTTCTTAGGGCATCAGAACAAGGAATTCAGGATATGGCTGAAGCAGGGGTCGTCGGCGTACTGCTACCTGGAACAGCATTTTTTCTAATGGCAGAATTCGCACAAGCGCGTAAGATGATTGATGCTGGAGTAGCGGTTGCGTTATCAACCGATGCGAATCCAGGATCTTCCCCAACGCTATCCTTGCCATTTATTATGAACTTGGGCTGTTTGAAGATGGGCATGACGCCAGAAGAGGTGCTAACGGCCACTACGATTAACGCGGCGCATGCGATTGGTTGCGCAAGAGAAGTGGGAAGCTTTGAAGCAGGTAAAAAAGGTGACGTGACGATTTTTAATGTCCCTAATTACCTGACTCTCTCTTACCAATATGGTATGAACCACGTCGATACCGTTATCAAAGCGGGATATCCTCTAGTAGTAGGGGGACGGTTGATATGATGAATTATCCATATCCAATGTTAAATCGACCTCGGATGGTTTGGTCGAAGGAGACGGATAAAGAGTGTGACCTCAAGGTTCATGAATGGATTGAAACGATTGGGGAAACTCCCCCAAACTGGAAGGAATATGATGTCACGATCCTTGGCGTTCCGCTCTCCAAGTCGTCGATTAGCACTTCCGCTGCAAGTGAAAATCCTGAAGCAATGCGACTGGCATGGAATTCATTCGGTACGTATAATCTTGATGAAAACATCGATTTAGCACAGTTAAAGGCGATTGATCTAGGCGATGTGAAACAGCATCCGACTGATATCGCTGATACACACCACAAAATTGAGCAGGCCATGATCGCAATGAGAAAGCTCCATCCTCACACACTTCCTATTACGCTTGGGGGAGACCATTCGATTACAGCGAGATTAATCAAAGGGTGGAAACACGTGCACAAGGACGAAACGATAGGCATTTTACAACTAGACACCCATTTCGATTTGCGTGATCCGGTGACACTTGGTCCCGCAAATGGTACTCCGATTCGTCACTTAATCGAAAGTGGAACAGTCGAAGGGAAGCACGTTCACAATATAGGATTGCATAGTTTCTTCAATAGCAAAGAGCTGAAGGATTATGCCGATGCGCATGAGGTTCACTATACAACGATGAAGCAAGCGAGGAAGAAAGGGATCTCGAATGTGATCGAAGAGGCATTAGAGCAATTGCATAATGCAGTCGATACCATTTATCTAACTGTCGATATGGATGTACTGGATATCACTCATAATCCTGCCGCACCAGCCGCAACTCCTGGGGGGATGTATACGGAGGAATTGTTTGAAGCAGTTCAGCTTGCTGGAGAACATTCTAAAGTGAAAGCAATGGATATTGTTTGTCTGGACCCCCGTAAAGATGTTGGTGGAATGGCGGTGAAAAGTGCTGTTCACGTCATGCTTTTGTTTTTAACAGGTTATTGCAAAAGGTAAAGGGCGGAGTTTCGCCCTTTTTTTCGAATAAACTTTCTGATCATTCAATCAATTAATAGGGGGTATAAGATGGAACCAGTAAAAAATAAGATTGATGTTGAACCATCTCAATCATCTGGAATGAATCTATTGAAGTTTTTTGGATTTAGTCTGATTGGAATCTTTACCTTTTTCATTCCGATTACACTTAACGGTACCACGTCAATTCCACTCGATCATATCGTTACATATTTGCTTTCAACTTTTGCAGGATCCGTCCCTTACTATGCACTTGTCGTCATTGTACTTGGTGCAATCTATCCATTCATTAATCGATCCTGGAACAAAGATGCTGTCAACATGGTCCTCTCACTGTTTAAAGTTTTTGGTGTCATCGTCGCAGTTATGTTGATCTTTGAGTTTGGTCCTGGATGGCTATTTAACCCGGATATGGGCACATTTCTGTTTGAAAAGTTGGTTATCCCAGTGAGTTTATTAGTGCCTATCGGATCAGTGTTTCTGGCATTACTTGTGGGCTTTGGTTTGCTTGAATTTATCGGAGTTCTACTGCAGCCTGTTATGCGACCGATTTGGAAAACGCCTGGTCGCTCAGCTATTGATGCTGTCGCTTCATTTGTAGGCAGCTATTCGATTGGATTGTTAATTACGAACCGTGTATTTAAAGAAGGCAAATATACTGTGAAGGAAGCAACTATTATTGCTACTGGCTTTTCTACAGTATCAGCTACTTTTATGATCGTGGTAGCGAGAACCCTAGGGTTAATGGAGATTTGGAATGTTTATTTTTGGGTGACGCTCGTGGTTACTTTTCTAGTCACAGCGATCACTGTTCGCATTTGGCCATTAAATAAAATAAGCGAGGATTTCTTTGAAGGGGAGGGTCAACCAGAGCAGGTAATTCAGAAGAATAGGGTGAAAGCTGCCTGGTCACAAGCGATGGACGCAGCTGAGAAGTCTCCTTCGTTAGCTGAAAATGTTTGGATGAATTTAAAAGATGGTTTCATCATGACGGCAGCTATTCTACCATCCATATTATCAGTCGGCTTGTTAGGATTGGTTTTAGCGGAATTCACCCCGGTGTTCGATATCCTGGGTTATCTTTTCTATCCATTTACTTGGGTGATGCAAGTACCAGAACCCCTCTTAGCTGCTAAAGCATCTGCAGTGGAAATTGCAGAAATGTTCTTACCAGCATTGCTTGTAGCAGAAGCGCCTCTTATTACTAAATTCGTAATTGGGTCAGTATCGATATCGGCGATTTTATTCTTCTCGGCACTTATTCCATGTATCCTTTCTACGGATATTCCGGTAAGTATTCCGAAATTAATCGTGATCTGGATTGAGAGAACGATCCTAACGATTATCATCGTTACTCCGATCGCTTATTTATTATTATAGGGAATAAGTGCTAGTGATAAAATGATGCAATTATCGCGTGTTTATTGGATAGTAACGAATGGGAATTTATGAACAAATCCTCTTTACTACGATACTAAACTAGCATGGTAGATTGCTAAAATATTCCAAATTAACCTTGACATTTATGAATGACGGCGCTTACAATTTAATAAGTTAGTAGTGAATAGTAATTAGTCAGGTGATGTAGATGACTCAGAAGATTCTAATCGGTAAGTTAGCCATGCTTGTGGCTTCTTTAACACCCGAAGAATTAGAACCATTTTCTGGGCAGTTAAAAGATGTCACATACTGCCAGGGAAAGTCAGGATCTATGAACATGCAAAAGGTCATCTCCGCTGTAGAAACATCAGCTAAAAGAAATCATATTATTTCTGAAGAACTTTACCGTGAAACCCACGCGTTATATCACGCCATATTAGAAGCGTTAGACGGTGTGATGCGAGGGCAAATAGTTGCGGGAGATATGATGCGAACAGTAGGTTTACGTTTTGCTATCGTTCGAGGATCTCCATACGAGCATTTTGATGAAGGGGAATGGCTGGCGGTTGCTTTCTACGGAACAATCGGAGCGCCAGTGAAAGGACTTGAGCATGAAACATTTGGTCTTGGGATCAATCATATAGGATAGAGGCTGCCTATAGTCATGAGTTATGAGGAGGCGGCAATGGTATTTGGTATACCGTTGTCGTCTCCTTTTTTATTGCCCTAAAAGAGGAAGTTCAAAAAGTCCGGTAAAAATGGCCGACGAATTTCTGCGTCAGCTTGCTTATCCGCTCCTCACGTATCCAAACCATACGCTCCGGTGCTCAAAGCTGCGCTTCCTTGAAATACTTGCCCTTTTGATCCTCCTTTTTGAACCCATATTTTAAGAAGAAGTTAAAGCAGTCCAGCGTTTTACACTAGAAAGGGGAGATAGAAATGATTCAATTAAATGGTTCGAATTTAACAGTAAAAGAAATGAAAAGCATTCTTTACGATGAGGAGATCGTGACGATCAATCGAGAAAGTATGGAAAAGGTGAAAAAAAGCAGGGCTGCTGTTGAGAGGATCGTATCAAATGGAGAGACGGTTTACGGCATCAATACTGGATTTGGAAAGTTCAGTGATGTTCGGATTCATGATAAAGATGTAGATGATCTCCAGCTTCATTTAATTCGTTCACATGCTTGTGGAGTGGGAGAGTATTTTCCGCAAATCGTCAGTAAGGCAATGGTCGTGTTAAGACTGAATGCCTTGCTTAAAGGATTTTCCGGTGTGCGCCCTTGTGTTGTAGAGCGACTCTGCGAACTTGCGAATGAGGATATCATTCCGGTTATTCCGAGTCAGGGATCTCTTGGTGCTTCTGGAGACCTTGCCCCGCTCTCGCACCTTGCATTAGTCCTCGTAGGTGAAGGAGAAGTTCATTATCAGGGGCAAATGCGACCTACAGATGAAGTTTACAGTGAACTTGGCTATGAACCGCTCACTCTTAAAGCGAAAGAAGGTCTAGCACTTATTAATGGGACACAAGCGATGACGGCAATGGGTGTAATCAATTATATCGAAGCAGAGCGTCTCATTCTTCAAAGTGATTGGATTGCTTCCATGACGTTGGAATCTCTTGAGGGAATTATCGATGCCTTCCATCCAGCTATCCATGAAGCTCGTGGCTATCCAGAACAAATGGAAGTTGCTCAGAGAATTCGAGCACTTACGCAAGACAGTAAGCTTATCACGCATCAAGGAGAGAAAAGAGTACAAGATGCGTATTCACTCCGTTGTATTCCTCAAGTTCACGGTGCTTCAAGACAAAGTTTGGCTTATATAAAGGAAAAGCTAGAGATCGAAATGAATGCAGCAACCGATAACCCACTAATTTTTGATGATGGAGAAACGGTGGTGTCTGGAGGGAATTTTCATGGTCAGCCAATCGCTCTTGCAATGGATTTCTTGAAAATTGCTGTAGCAGAAATGGCAAATATCTCTGAGCGGCGAGTGGAAAGGCTAGTTAATCCTCAATTGAATGACTTACCAGGTTTCTTGAGCCCGGACCCAGGATTGCAATCTGGAGCGATGATCATGCAATATGCCGCCGCTTCTCTCGTTTCTGAAAACAAAACGTTGGCGCATCCTGCAAGCGTAGACAGCATACCGTCTTCTGCAAATCAGGAAGACCATGTGAGCATGGGGACAATTGGAGCCCGTCACGCTTATCAAATTATTCTAAATGCACAGAGAGTAGTCGCGATTGAATTGATTTGTGCCATGCAAGCTCTTGAATATCGCGGAATTTCCTTAGCCTCATCTGCTGTTCAAAGGCTCTATTCATCAGGAAGAGAAGTAGTGCCGACAATCAAAGAGGACCGTGTTTTTTCTCGAGATATAGAAGCTCTTTCCACTTGGTTGAGAAGTGATCAATTTACCTGGACAATTCAACAACCACTAATACCTAGTTAAGGTTAACTTGTTTCGATTCCAGGTTACCATCACAATGAGCCCATAATGAATAGTCATAATGCACTTACCCCCGCTTAGAGAATCTTGAAGTGGGGGTCTTCGCGTCAAAAATGATAAACTGGTAAGTAGACAGTTGGAAAAGAGTTCAGTCTTTCATGAGATTGACTCAATACTTAAAGAAGGATCGGAACGACATGGATATTAAAGTGAATAATAAGATCATCAAAGAAATGTGCGGTAACCTTTCCTTCAGAAGAGGGGAATCCTATTACCATTCAAATAAAGTGGAGTTTATGCAATATCGTTCGGATTTTTGTGAAGCAACGGTTCATGGAACAGAAGATTTTCATGTGACGATTGGAAAAGAAGCGACAGGGAATTTTCAGAGCGAATGCAGCTGCCCTTCATTAGCCAATTTTCAAAAGGATTGCCAGCACATTGCTGCCGTTCTATTAGCTATTTGTGATTTTCAAAAGCAAGGAACGTCACCTCTTCGTGTACAACACAATGGTGATGACCTAACGGAAGGTTTCATGACCCTTTTCAATGAAAAACCTATTCCAACAAGTGGACAACAACGTTATTTTGAGAAACGAAATGTTCTTGACGTTTCGTTTACTTGTATGCCTGTTTTGGTTGGAAATAAGCACCTATTCGGAATAGAAGTAGAACTTGGTGGCACGAAGTTACAAGACGTTCGTGGCTTTCTGTTGGCCGTCAAACAAGGGAGATCGAGTAGACTATCTCCTACATTTACGTATGATCCAACCGTTCATTGCTTTTCAATAGAATCCGATGCCATTATCCATCACCTTATTCGAGTAGTTCACGACGAACAGTCTTTTCTAGACTCGGTATTGAACGATTCTCATTATGTAGGCGCGAATGAAACCTTGGTCGTTCCACCGTCATCGTGGATAAGACTTGTTCCTCTTCTAGCTAATGACTCAGTAGGTAAGCTCGAGTATAACGGAGATCGCTTTGAGAGCTTAAGATTTGTAGAAGGAACACCTCCTATCCAGTTTCTTCTCAACGAAATAAGAGCCGATGACTTTCAATTAACAATCAAAGGCTTTGAGCGTATGCTCGTATTGAATGCGTATCGATCTGTATTATGTGACGGAAAAGTATTTCAATTGGAAACGCAAGACTCTGAGCGATTAGCCGAACTTCAACAAATGCTCCCATCTCAACGGACGAATCACATTCCGATCCCCCATCAACATATCGATCATTTTCTCGAAAAGATTGTGCCGGATTTGAAGAAAATGGGACAGGTTAAACTATCTCAAGCATTAAATCAACGTTTCTTTAAAACACCGCTCAGTGCAAAACTTTATCTCGATCGGTTGAAAAATCGTCTGCTTGCCGGAATTGAATTTCACTATGAAGGAGTCGTAATTCAACCGCTCGAAAACCGAGATGTTCCGACAGGTCCAATGATCATCAGGGATCTAGAAAAGGAAGAAGAAATTCTCAATCTTATGGACGAAAGTGGATTTTCAAAGACGGATGGTGGTTATCATATGCAAAATGAAGCACTTGAGTACGAATTTCTGTATCATGTTGTCCCAAAGCTCCAGAAAATGGTTCAACTATATGCCACCACGTCTGTTCGAAATCGACTAGTGAGAAAAGAAATTCATCCTGCGATCAGGGTGAAGCATAAGAAAAGAGAGCGTACAAATTGGTTGGAATTTAAATTTGAAATGGATGGGATTTCGGACAATCAGATTCGAGAAATTTTAGCCGCCTTAGAAGAGAAGCGCAAATATTACCGTCTTAGAAACGGGGCACTCTTGTCGCTTGAGTCGAAAGAAATGGAAGAAATCCATCGCTTTTTGAATACTGTTCCAGCTCAAGATGAGGATTTTGAGGCTAAGTTGAATGTACCTGTCATGAAAAGTCTCCATCTTCTTGATTCGATGGAAAATAGTGAGGTTTTCACGGTAGAGGAATCGTTTCGGAAGTTTCTTGATCAAATCACTCAGCCTGGCCAACTGGATTTTGAGGTTCCAAAAGAGTTCGATCACATCCTTCGGGACTATCAAAAACGAGGATATAAATGGATGAAAACACTTGCTAGCTATGGATTTGGAGGTGTTCTAGCGGATGATATGGGGCTTGGTAAAACAGTGCAAAGTATTACGTATATCGTGTCTGAGCTACCAGCCATTCGAAAGAGTAAGAATCCAGTGCTTATCGTTTGTCCATCCTCACTCACCTATAATTGGCTGAATGAAATACTGAAGTTTGCACCTGCTCTCAGAGCGATCGTCATAGATGGTAATCAATCCAATCGAGAAAAACTTCAAAGGGGGAGTGGACAAATGGATGTGCTCATCACATCATATCCGCTCCTTCGAAGAGACGTTAAATGGTATGAGGAGCAAGCGTTTCATACGGTGTTTTTTGATGAGGCACAGGCATTCAAGAATCCAACGACCCAAACGGCTCGCGCGGTAAAAAGGATCAATGCCGATCACTCTTTCGGTCTTACAGGCACACCTGTGGAAAATGCGATTGAAGAACTATGGTCGATCTATCATGTCGTCTTTCCCGAACTATTTCAGGGTCTGAAAGCATATAGCAACCTTACGAGGAAAACCATTGCTCGAAGGGTACGTCCATTTTTACTTCGTAGAATGAAGGAGGACGTGCTTGCGGAATTACCAAAAAAAATGGAGTCTCTCGAGTTTACAGAACTTTTACCTGAACAGAAGAAGCTCTATGCAGCCTATTTAGCGAAACTTCGAACAGATACATTGAAGCACCTAGATCGTGATACCATCCGAAAGAATCGCATTAAAATCCTAGCAGGTTTGACGAGGTTGCGACAAATTTGTTGTCATCCATCCCTGTTCGTTGATGGTTACAAGGGAAGTTCAGCAAAATTTCAACAGCTGCTTCAAATTGTTGAAGAATCAAGACGTGCGGGTAGAAGAGTGTTAATATTTTCCCAATTTACGAAAATGCTTAAGATTATTGGTAGAGAGCTAACAATGCGAGGTCAAACTTATTTTTATCTAGATGGAGAAACGCCTTCCGAGGAGAGAGTAAAAACCTGTAATCGATTTAATGAGGGTGAGAGAGACCTCTTTCTAATATCCTTAAAAGCAGGGGGAACTGGACTTAACTTAACAGGTGCAGATACGGTGGTTTTGTATGATCTCTGGTGGAATCCGGCCGTTGAGGAGCAGGCAGCAGACCGCACTCACCGCATTGGTCAGGAGAAAGTGGTCAACGTTATAAAGCTCGTTGCCCGAGGCACCATTGAAGAAAAGATGAATGACCTTCAAGAGAAAAAGAGAGCACTCATTTCAGATATTATTGATTCAGAAGAAAAAGCTTCAGC
This sequence comes from uncultured Bacillaceae bacterium, assembly GCA_963805895.1. Lineage (GTDB taxonomy): Bacteria > Bacillota > Bacilli > Bacillales > Guptibacillaceae > Guptibacillus. Next base: position 67,541 of record CAWDWH010000022.1, on the reverse strand, counting down.
TACATTAACGGAAGAGGATATTCGTGAGATATTAATGGAGTAAAGATGGGTATGGGGTGCCGTTTCTTGTTGATTCAATTTCTTATTTTTCGATGGACCCAAATAGAGTCTAAAAGAGTGTAACACCAAAATGAAAGCAGCTTGTTTGATGGAACTTTCCATTGAACAAGCTGCTTTTTACTAGTAATAAGGAAGAAGTGTTGTGCAGGATATAAATTTATGATGCATGAGTTTGGATCTGTAAATACCCTCTCTGAGATTCCCTGCTAAGTAAAGGCGTTTATTCAAAGTTAGATGTCAACCTATCGGTAAATGAAGTATTTTAATAAGGCTCTTTTCTCAAAGATTGTTGTTTTTGAAAGAATTATTGTATAAAGAACCACACTTAGCTGATTGGAGCGGAAATCCACCCACTCTTATAGCAACAATATTTACGAAAAGAGCCTTTAATAAAAATTAATGCAATATTATTGAGAAAATTCTAACTTTACATTATAATTTCACTAATCCACTTAAAGGTAATAATATTATTAAAATGATTATTATCCGTACTAAATTTCATATTGAGTACATTTAAACGGTATTTTGATTTAATAAAGGGATTCTTTAATTGGATGGATTATTTGTTGGAAGGGTGTGAATAAGATGAATCTAGATGAATTAGACAGAGGATTAATTGTTTGCTTGTCTCACGATGGTCGTATGTCATTCAAGGATATTGCAGAGGAGTTAGAAGTAACGGAGAAGACGATTCGAATGCGGTACAAGAAGCTAGTCGATGCGGGGGTCCTGAAAGTAGTTGGGATAGTGGATCCGGTGGCAGTAGGTGTGAAAGTCGCTGCTATCTTTCAGTTAGACGTCGAACCTAGCCGTTTACAAGAGGTAGTAGCTGTTATGAAGGAGTATAAAGAGGTGCGCTACATTACTCTTACGTCTGGAGAATATCCACTCATGATACAAACGAATTTACCAAATCAAGAAGATATTCGCTTAATGGTATATAAGCTGTATGAAATCCCAGGGATTCGAAAGGTCAATACAACTTATCAATTCGACATTTTCAAAAATACTCATGATGTTCTTTAAAGTGTTAGAGGCTCGGTAGGGGATAAGAGTGAGAACCATCACTATGAGGGGGAGTATATGTGAAAAAATTAATCGTGGCCATGTTGACGATCGCACTTGTGCTGATGACTGCTTGTTCAGGAGGAAATAACTCATCTTCTGAATCAGGGGACAGCGATAAGGAATCAAAAGATGGAGGAACGCTTATTTTTGCGAGGGGAGCAGATTCTTTATCATTGGATGCCATCAATGTCACAGATGGAGAATCCACGAGAGTCACACACAACATATTTGAAACGTTATTCAAATATGATGAGAATCTTGAACTCGAACCTGGTCTTGCGACAGATTATGAATTAGCAGAAGACGAGTTAACGTGGACACTGAAACTTCGAGAAGGCGTAAAATTTCACGATGGAACAGATTTTAACGCGGATGCGGTTGTTTATAACTTTGAACGATGGATGGATCCAAATCATCCAGAGCATAATGGGGAATTTACATATTACTCCTTCCTGTATGGTGGATTTAAAGGCGATGAAAATCATAAGATCGAGCATGTTAAAGCAATTGATGACTACACAGTAGAAATCAAATTAACAGAACCAACTGCTCCATTTATAAGCTATTTAGCAATCCCAATGTTTGGGATTGGTAGTCCTGAGGCGATTCAGAAGTATGGTGATAAATTTAATGAGCATCCGGTTGGAACTGGACCATTTAAATTTGAGAGCTGGTCTAGAAATGACAAGATTCTACTAAGTAAGAATGAAGACTATTATGTGGATGGACTTCCTCATCTCGATCAACTTATTTTCAGAGTGATTCCTGATAATTCTTCTCGCTTTACTGCATTGCAAACAGGCGAGGTCGATATGATCGATGGGCTAAGTCCTGACGATGCTTCACCAGTTGAATCAGATAACAGCCTTGATCTTGTGAAAAGACCTAGTTTCAATATTGGATATTTAGCATTCAATATGGAGAAAGAACCATTTGATGATCCGAAGGTACGCAAAGCATTAAATTATGCGATCAATAAAGATTCCATCATCGATGCTTTCTATAACGGAATGGCAGAAAAAGCAGTGAATCCGATTCCTCCATCACTTTGGGGATACAACGAAAATATCGAAGGATATGATTATGATCCGGAGAAAGCGAAGCAATTGTTAGCTGAAGCAGGATTTGAAGATGGCTTTAAAACCGAGCTGTGGGGAATGAGTAATCCACGTCCTTACATGCCTCAACCATTAAAAATTGCTGAAGCGATTCAATCTGATTTAGCAGAAGTCGGTGTGGATGTAGAGATCAATACGTATGAGTGGGCGACATATCTCGATAAAACGAGTAATGGCGAGCATGATATGGCATTGTTTGGTTGGACAGGTGTAATGGCCGATCCCGACAATTTCCTTTTTCCTAACTTAAGCAAGACGAATGCGAATAAGCCAGCGAATAACCGCGCCTTTTATAAAAGCGATGATTTCACAGATCTCTTGTTAGAATCGAGAACGACCTTTGATGAAGATAAACGAGCTGATCTTTATAAACAGGCTCAGGAAATTTTCTATGAAGATGCCCCATGGGCACTTATTGGCCATACGACTCCGCCTCTCGCAAAGAAGTCTTATGTTCAAGGATATGAACCCCACCCAATGAATGATGATGCGTTCTGGGATGTCTATTTAACGAAGTAAGTAGCGTTGGAAGCACTTCTGATTCATTCATTGGAAGTGCCTCTCTTCATTGAAATCTAATAAATAAGGAGCTATTATATGTTTTCGTTATTAAAAGAGTTGTGCGATACAGTTGGTCCTTCAGGATATGAACAGGACATTCAGAGGAAAGTTGTACGTTTAATAAAAGATGATGTTGATGAATGTAGAGTAGATGCGATCGGGAATATCATCGGAAAAATAAATGGTAGCTCTACTTTCCCTTCTCTTATGATAGCTGCCCATTCTGATGAGATTGGGTTTGTTGTAAAGAAAATTGAACAGAATGGATTGATTCGGTTTGAACAGGTGGGTGGTTTCGACAATCGCATTCTATTGTCTCAGGCGATTGTTATCAAGTCAGATAATGGTCCAGTTCATGGTGTGATCGGTACCATTTCTGCTCACTATGTGAAATGGGATGACCCCAACCGAGTAAGCAATCATAGAGAATTATATATTGATATCGGTGCTTTGAATGATGAAGAAGTCTCAAGTATGGGGATCCGGATTGGACAACCGATCAGTTATGGAAGCGAATTGAAGAAAGTAGGGCCAGAGCATGCCCAAAAAGTAATGGGGAAAGCGTTGGACGACCGTGCTGGAACTGCTTTATTGATCGATTTAATCAGAAAGTTGAAAGAGAATAAGGATGAACATGGTGATATTTATATGGCCTTCACGGTTCAAGAAGAAGTGGGGTTAAGAGGCGCATCCGTCGTAGCGGCAAGTGTTAAACCTGATTATGCCATTGCCTTGGATACAACTCCTACTAGTGATACGAATGACGTGATCATGACTGGAACAAGAGTGTTAGGGGGAGGACCATGCGTAAAGCTAGCAGATAAATCTCTTATTTCACACCCTCTAGTTAGCCAGCAGTTACTAAAGGTAGCTAAAGAGAATAACATTCCTTATCAAGAAGAGATTTTCATGGGGATTGGAACAGACGCAGGGGCGATTCATATGACCGGGGAAGGTATATCGACTGGCGCCGTATCTATTCCCTCTAGGTACACACATTCTCCACATGAAGTGGTAGATTTAAATGATTTAACGCATACGGGAGAATTGCTTCTGAGTTTCATTACGTCGCTCGATCAGTTGAACGGTAAGGGATTTTTGGATTCGTAAAAGGAGAAAAACAGCTTTTCGAATGGCAATGATGATAGAGAGAAACAAAACGATAGAAAAAGGATGAAGAAAAATCTTCATCCTTTTTCTATGAGTAAGCGTATCAGATATATAAGCTATTTGAAGTCCAGAAAAAGATGATTTCAATAGACAGGACCGTCGATTGAAATGACCGATAAGAACTCAAATAGTTAAAATTGAAGGGGATTTCAAATAAAGAGTAGGTGAGCGTATTACAGAACAATTACTCATCCCTCATGTGGATGTGAAAGAGGGGGTGAGCTATGGTTATGGGGTTTGGATAAACGCTCGAAACGGTCGTATCGTAAAATACCATGTAATGGGATATGATTCAGGAGTGAGTTTCCATTCTTCTTATTACCCAGAGAGTGGATATAAAATGGCGATTCCGTCTAACCATAGTGAGGGAGCATTTGATGTGATGAAAGAAATTGAAGAGATGTTAGATCTATTAGATACTTGAAACTAAAAAGCTACGGTCCATTACCTGGACCGTAGCTTTTTTGATGAGCGGTTAGCTTTTCGAAGACGAATATCGATTATAGATCACTAACACCATAATCAGAACAATGAGACACACACCTATTAAAATTCCAATCAGGATTTGAAAAGAGGAGGACGTCGTTTCTGTATCTTCTGCGTTAGTTGATTTAAAAGCAGCTGTCTCCGTCTTAGAGAAAAGGTTTAAATTCTCCGCTTTATCTTTAATCGTACTATTTTCTTTCCTCATAGAAAGAAATAATTCAGATCGAGCACTCTCAGGATTAAAAACTTTTTTTCCGTTAAATGAAATCGTTTTTTGATCTTCAGAAATCTCTTCCATTTCTTTCGTGTTGGAAGAATCGTGGATCAAGTCAGTGTTTTTCTTGAACTTGTTTTTTTGATATTCATTCGGTAATAGCTCGTTTATGTCGGTATTTGCCTCTACTGCCACCGGAAAAAGGTGACAGCACAGAAAAAACATTGTAAGAAGACTGATAACCTTAGGCTTCATGTGCCTCATCCTCTTTAGTTTGTATCCATGACCTTTTGGTTATAGCATATTGAAGAATGATCAGGACAATCAAGATAGCGGTTAAAATCATCGCACCTTCTGTAAAGAGTGTTTGTGTACTGTTCTGGATCGACATATACACACGAGACATTGGGTCAGTAAAGCTAAAGTTCGGTGTCGAAAGTGCAAGTAAAGGTGTTACAAATAGGGCAACGAGGCTAACTGTGACTAGCCATCCTAATAAATGGTGACCCATAAAGGCAACGCGAATTAACGCTGCACAGCTTAATAGGAGTAAGATCGTAAAGATTGTCCATTCCATAGAACGATCGTTTCCTAATGGGTAAATCGATAAGCTGTAGAGGCTTATCACGAGACCAACGATACTTGTCAGCATTAAGAATAAGATACTTTGTAACCACCATGGTCCGTGTTGGAAATAGTAGCTTGCATAACCGATCAACAAGCTGCTTAAGAGAATAATGAACAAAATCACAACAGGTGGAAGGTTCGTATCTTTCTTATCTGTAAAGACGCTTCCTGTGACATCAATTGGAGTAGCCAGGAAATCATAGACGTAATCATTTGATTGACCATCTACAAAGGCATTTCCCATGACGTTAAAGACATCATCACGAATCATAAGGGTTGAAGCGACATTCGTGTCCCACTTATTATTCAGTGTGTTGGCATCTGTTTGTACTTCAGCCACTCGCGACTGGAGTTCATCTGTGTACGTAAGAATTTCGGATTGGCTATCTTCAATGGAATCCACCCAATCATACAGAGCACCCATCTGACTCTTAACTTGATCATGATTGCTCATTACTTGCGTACCCTGAGCAGTTTCATCAGGGGTTTGCTGCTGAGCTTGTTGCATCTGACTTAGAACGTTGTCGGCTCCTTCTTCAATTCCATTTAAGCTTTCAAGTAATTTCGCTTGCTGAGTGTCCAAGACGTTCTTGTAGTCTGCTAAAAAGACAGTGAAGTCATCTTGTAAGGTGGTTAGAGCATCACTCGTTTTTGGTACTTGAGTTCCAATCGCATCCCATTGACCTTCTTCTTTATTGGTTAGCTCTAACATGCTATTGACTTCTTCACGAAGATCGTTGTCCTGAAGAACGGTTTCTTTCACATTGTTCTTAGAAAGCATGCTATTAAGCGTTGCTTCATAACGGTCTAAGTAAGCATAGTACTGGAGAACATCTGTTAAATTCGCTCCCTTGATTGGACGTTGGAAATAGACGGATAGCGTATTCTTTCTAGCTTGTGACAAAGCAGGTGAAGCTAAGATCGCATCTTCTTTGTCATTAATACCAGATGAGATTCGATAAATCTTATCGGATACCATTACAAGCAAGTCTTTTAACTCCGTATTTGATTCTTTTAACACATCAACCTGTTCCATTAACGTTTCTTTTTGAGAAGAAAGTGTTTCGTTTTCTTTGGTCAGTTTTTCAACTTCTTTCGTTAACTCTTCAATTTGCTCAAGCAAACTTTTATTTTCATTTGTTAGAGTATCGACTAGCTTCTTTAGTTCTTCCAATTCCCCATCTAGTGGATTGTCGCCGCCTTCTTTTGCTAGAAGCTGCTGTTCCGTTTGTTTTATTCTGTCGTTAAGCGTTAATAATGTTGTCGATGCAGTTTGAAGATCTTCTACTTTAGGTTCTTCAAGAGCAATCAATGTTTCTTGCAGGGTTACTACTTCTTGGGCGATGGCTAATAATTCATTCCGTTCTGTACTTAAATCAACTGGAGTTGGACCATTTGACTCTTCGCCACCCTCTATAACAGGAGGTTCTTCTTCCTGTAAGTTCGTTAGAAGATTAGTGAGATCTTCCATAGGATCTTTTTCTTCTTGATCTTCAGGGGCGACAGGTTCTTCTGGATCTTCAGGAACTTCTGGAAGTTCTGGGTCATCAGGAATGACGAGAACTTCACCATCACCGAGTTTGTTACTAACTGTGGCAATTTCACCTTCTAGTTCATTTAAAATCATGGAATCCTTTAGCTGCTGATAATAATTAAGGATTCGATCTTGAAGACTATAGAAATCGTCAACCTGACGCTCGACCTGGTTGTAACGAAGTTCTTTTAGACCAGAGAACATCTCCTGTTGCTGTATCATACGATTTTCCATTTGAGACATATTTTCAAGCACGCTTTCAGACTTTCCTTCGAACAATTCTTTGTTGTTCATGAACATCGGCTGAGGCATTTCAGTAGCTTGTGAAATAGAGTCTACTGAATCAGCTTGAATTTGCTCGAGAACTTCTTGTTGTTTTTGCTGGTAGTCTCGATAGTCTTTTGTATAGGTAACAAAGTTTGTTAAATTTTCTTGAAAACCTTCCATCGTATCAGTCTGATCTGCTGCACGTTCCTCAGCATTTGCTGAGGATGATTGAAGACTGGCAAGCATCGAAACCTGTTGCCCCATTTGCTCTGCCAGGTCTTTAGAGCTTGGTGTATAGAAGGAGAGCATCGTTTGTTGGAATGCTTTCTCTTTCTCTACAATTTGATCGAACTCTTGTTGGATGTTTACAAGATCATTGGAAACATAATTCCAATAGAGAGAAGACATCTTTGTGTTGACTCGATTTGTTGCTTGTTCAAGCTCAAGAAGTACCTTCTCCTTATTAACGGCATTTAGTTGATTCTGAACAGTGTACTTTAATTTTGTTTGTTCGGGCTGATTTTCATCGTAAGTTAGAATCTTTTCAGAGAAGGTAGAAGGGATGTAGACAATAGCATCATATTTTTGATTGTTTACTCCATTTTCTCCTGCACTTCGGCCGACAACTTCCCAATTATATTCAGAATCAGATTTAAGAATAGGAGGAACGTCATTCCCAAATTTCACGACTTCTTCGTCTTCTTCCGTCCCGGTATCCTCATTGACAACAGCGATTGTTTTCGTTGCACTCTCTTTTGTTTTCATTGGGTTTTCCCCAATTGAAGTAAAATAAATGAGAGGAAGAACTAAAATAATCGCTATTACTAAAATTAGTTTAAGTATACTTTTCTTCTCTTTCACGCATGTACCTTCCTTTCTATTTGGACGAGTGGAACCTGGATTTTTTGGGCATTTTCGTTTTGGACATAGTAAGCAAATCCAGCTTTAATATCGGGTTCTTTTCTGTCAAAAGGTAGATTGATGAGTGTTTGGTCTGATTTCTTCATAAGTAGAATAAGTTGACGAATTTGCTTCAATTCGACTGTTAGAGAATCGTAGCCTTTTGTAAGTTCATTACTATTGCCAGATGCGATAACACTTAAGCCCAGGTGGCTATAGTTTTTAATCAATGAAGTTATCCGATCCTGAATCACGTTGCCAATGGTTTGTGAAAATCGTCCATATCCGTCAATGAATAGAAAGATTCTAGAGAATTCAGGAGGAGTGTTGCCACTATTAATGCTCTCATAATAGGTAACTTCTCTGGACTTAAAGTCCGTCGACACTTGTTCAAGCCATTCTTCAATTTGTTCTTTCGTTTCTAAATAAGTCGCTTTCTCCTCATCTTTTAAATGGAAAAGTCCGCGATCGATGGAATCAAATAAGGCAATATGGTCGCCTTCGCGTTGTAATGCTAGCTGTGTAAGAAGACGCATGATATTGGTTTTACCTTTCTGAGCCTGTCCAAGCACAAGACAGTGCGAGGTCTGTGCAAAGGATAAGTGAACAGGTTTCACCGATTCTTCATGCAATCCAATCGGAAAAGCATTCATTGATTCTGACGCTGGAATATACGCATGGAACGACTTTAAAGTAAGATCCGTTGGTAGCATTGGTATAGCTTCTGGTTTGTTTACGTTGCTGTATTTCTTCTGTAACATTTGAACTTCTTCTTTCAATGATGCTAGCTGTTCGTAGTCATCTTCCCCTTCAGCTGGTAGCACAATTTGGCCGAAGTGTGTTTTCTCTTTCTTCATAATCGCCCTACCTGGAACGGCTTCTGGAGCGAAAGGGATTCTTCCAAGAACGGTGTAAGCTTCTGAGTTGTCTAATAAATAATGGACAATTTTTGTTTTTAGGTTATTCATAAGAGCCTGTCGAACCGAGTTTAACCGCGTAGCGCTCAAGATCAAATAAATACCAAGTGACTGTCCGTCTCGTGCAAATTGCGTGAAGATCGGATCTAAATCCATCAATTCTTCTTTCACGAGATCATAGTTATCGATCGTAATAAAAAGAAGCGGAAGTGGCTTATCATTTAGACGATTGTACATGGTGATCGAACTTACTTCCTCACGCTGAAAAAGTCGTTTACGGCTCGTAAATTCTTCCTGAATATATTTCAATAATTTATTCAGTTTACGCTCCTCATCAATTAAGAAATAATCTCCCGTATGTGGTAAATTTTTTATGGATAATAAGCCGCCATTACCGAAATCAAGTATATAAAATTGCGCTTCTTCTGGCGTGTTTGTTGATGCGATGCTCATAAGTAACGTTAGGATGGTTTGTGTCTTCCCAAAACCTGATGACCCAAATATGCCAACGTTTCCGTCTTTTATTAATTCATAATCGTACGGAGACTGCGATTGCTTTTCAGGTTCATCCAGCAGGGCGAAAGTGATTTTCTTCTTGCTTGATTCAAAATCATGACGATACAATCGTTTCTCGAGTGGTGGGAGCCATGGGCTTGGCAATCTACTGAGTCCAAGTTCCTGCTGAACATCAACGATTTTATCTACGATTACCTCGATTTCGCTTTGCTTCTTTTTCTTGTTTTCTTTTGATGATGAAAGCTCTGACAGAGGAACAAGACCAAGATCAGTAACGAGGGCAACCTCATCTTCCATATCGGAGGTGTCTTCCATATATGTCGCTCTGCTATAGGCCGATTGGAATAAATCGTACACTTCGTTATTCCCAACCTGTAAGTATGCGCGACCTGTCACAGTTAGTGATGCCGCATCCCCGTTTTTTAAAATTTCACGACTGTCTTCAACGTTTTGTACCTTTAAAGCAACTCGGAAACGAGCGTTACTCCAAATCTGATTATCAATCACGCCACCAGGTTTTTGTGTGGCAAGTATCAGATGCACGCCGAGACTTCGACCAATCCGAGCAGCACTGACAAGCTCTTTAATAAATTCTGGTTCTTCTGTTTTTAGCTCAGCAAATTCATCAGAAATTAAAAAGAGATGAGGCATAGGTTCAGCCGCTACGCCATTTTTATAAAGAATCGTATAGTCATTAATGTGACTCACTTCATACTGATCAAAGATCGTTTGTCGTTTCTTCAACTCACTTTTAATGGAAGCGAGTGCTCGCGTACTGAAGTTTTCGCTACCTTCTATATTTGTGATCGTCCCTAATAGGTGAGGCATTTGCTTAAATGGCTGTGCCATTCCTCCACCTTTATAGTCAATTAATAGAAATGCGACTTCATGTGGATGGTAGTGGACGGCGAGAGAAAGAATATACGTTTGTAAAAATTCACTCTTACCTGACCCAGTAGTACCAGCAAGTAATCCGTGTGGACCGTGAGCTTTCTCATGGAGATTCAACTCCACAATATCCTGACGCCCTTTAAGTCCAACTGGTGCTGCAAGTGATTTCGATGATTGATTCGTCACCCAATTATGTGAAACCGGTAATTCATCGATATCTTCCATATTCAACATTTGTAGGAAAGATACTTTTTCTGGTATCGAATTCGTTATGCCTCGCTGATGATTAAGCGTGCGGAGCATTCGAGAAAAGGATTCATTTCCATTTTGCTTGTGCTCATCAAGCTGGAATGAAATTTGAGTAGCCTTCTTTTCTTGAATGAGAATATCCCCTTCGTTTTTGTTGATATAACGAATCAGCGTATGAATATTGTCAGATAAACTTTCTTTTGCTTCTGCAACGAATATGGTTGAAAGTCCAAGATGCGTATGTTCACTTTCTAAGTATTCTAAAATGACATGGTCCGAGATTAAGTTTTGATTCGAAATAATAAACACATAATGTGGTGCAAAACGTAGGTTTTCTTGATCTTCTTCTAGATCACGTTCTCGAATCATTTCATAGATCGAAGAGAGAAGCTGATCGCGCGTTTGCTCATTATAAATAAACCCCTTTGAAAATGATCCAGGCATTTGAAAGTGCGGTAACCATTTCATCCATTCCCATTCAGCGTATTCCTCTTCATTAAAGATGAAGACAAATCGAATGTCATGGTAGCTATGGAAGAAGGCTAGCTGTCCAATGATTTGATGTAGCTCGTTCTTCACAACTGCTTCTTTTCCGATAAGACCAATTGCTCCCTGAAATAAGTTTGCGGTAATAGGAAGGGAGTGCAGTTCATTGTAAACTTGCTTCAGGTTCTGTGATTCTTCTAATAGTTCATCCATTTCTCGTGTCGACATATCAGCTGAATTAACGGATATTTTATAGCTTGCTGGTACCGTTCCCGTTCCTAAACGAAATTGTAGAAAATCAGGACTCTCGAGACTACGCTCCCATAAACGGTCTGAAACCTGCTCTGTTAAATATTTCATTCGTTCAAAGCTAGGGTAGTGGAACGTTAACACTTTACGCTGCTTTTGAGCTAATTCATGAAGTTCGTGTCGTTTATTCTCAAGGTATCTTTTATAGATCCTTTTCTTGCGTGCTTTTGATTTCTTTTGGTGACTTTTATCTTTGAAATATTGCACTGTCGATGTGACGAGCGTAGTTGTAAACATCACAACAGAAATAAGAATAAAGATTCCTCTTGGAATAAGTATCGCAACTAGTCCCATCACGATTAACATCATTAATGGGGGAAGGATAATAATCCAAAGGCTTCGATTGTTCCGATCTGATTCTTGAGTAGGGAAGGATAAATCAATCTTATCTTCAGGTAATTCATACATCATCCTCGGTGTACGACGATAGTTTGGGTATTTCTTCTTCATTTCAGATGACGGAATCGTAGCCTCTGGTAGAGAGGTTTCTAACGTCTCTGGACTCGATATCTCCAGCATGTCCTCTGCTAGTAGTGTCAATGTCATCATCGGTAGGAAAAGGATATCGCCGATTTGAAGTGGTGACTTTCTATGTAAGAGCGAACCATTCTGATAAACGGTTGTCTGACTAGTCGCTTTAACTGTCCAATGTTTCTTCTCACGGGTAAAAACAAGGCTAGCTTTTTCAGAAAGAGCACTCATTTGAATCTCTGATGAGGATCTTGAAATGGTGACTTCCTGCTGATCACCAATGTAGTAAACGTGGTTCTTACCTTTAAGTGTTATCATGATGGCAACTTCTTCAGAACCTAATTCAAAGGTAGAGCGCTTATTGTGAGACAATGGGATACTCTCTTCATCGTCTTTTTGTAAATGATAGTTCTCGTTTTGAAGCTTTACTGAGTATACGTGCTCATCTGGCTGAGATGATGGGATCGTAAAAGCGTGATTGATACTTGTACCGATTGTTATAGGGTGATTGAATTGCCTATCAAGTTCAATCGTTTGATACGTATCATGAAAGAACACCCATAATTGCTCCATTAGTTCACCCCCGTTCTATTTCTCTTCTTTTTTCGGATCATCTTGCTGTTTCTGTGATTGTTGTTTCTCATCATTGGTTGTGTCCTGCTGGGCTTCTTCTTGCGCCTCTTGCTCTTCTTTCTGTTGCTTCTCTATTTCATTTTCATACTCTTCAAATTCTTGCTCTAACTCATTGATCATCTGTTGCTTCTTCTCACTCTCTAGATCTGAATCAGCTTTAACCTGTTCCTTCCGCTTCAAAATGCCATACATTAATAAGTCCCGATCTTCTAAATATCGTGCGATTTCTAGCGCTTGCTCCGCTTCTCCACGTCCAATATGAATCCAATATTCATAATATCTTGGATCCGATTGAAGAGAGATGGTATTACGCACACTTTCTTTTTGTTCATCTGTTAATGATTCATTGATGATATAAGAGAGGGCAAGCTGATATTGAGTGACCTTTGGAACATCTTCAATGTCATAAGATTGAAGAGAATTAACAACTTCACTGTATTCGTTTGTTAAAAAATTCTCCTGCGCCTGTACGATCTTCGCTTGCTTTGGTTGGAGAAGAAACAACGAGTACAACGAATAGAGTAAGGCTGGTAGTAAGCAAATGGATACGCCAATAAGAACGTAACGACTTGTTTTCCACTTCTTTTTATTTACTTTAATAAATTCAGATTCTTTCTTATGTAGGTGTTCAATTTGTGAATGAATGATTGGTTGCAGATCATGAAGTGTTTTGGCTTGTAGCACTTTTTTTAGTTCTGATGAAAGTGTGAGCGTGTCAGCGTAATAAAGGAATTGTTCAAATGATTGCTCTGGATGGATCATAGCTGCAACGGTCGCTCGAGTTTCCTCTAGAATACGTTCAGGATTTTCTTCATAAGGAGGAAGACTTTCCTTCACACCGAAATGCAAGAAATGCGGCGTCAATCCCTGATCCAACACAAGGTTATCTGGACAAACAATTAAATTGAGACGCTTGTAGCGGTGGTCTTTTACTTTTTGCACAAGTTGATAAGCACTTGCGAGTCGATCACTTTTGGTCATTTCCTTAAGCGCTGTAGGAAGAGGGGTGATGGAAGCGGGAAGCTCATGCTGAATGCTGACCTCATCTTCATTCATATCAATTGTTTTAGGGATCCCCGTATTGATCTCGCTTAGGAAGTGCACTTCTGACAATTCATCGAATTTGATCTTCTCTTTCTGAAACAGAAAAGTGATCGCTTCTTTCTCGTTTCTAATCTTTGCATCTATTTGTGTTTCGAGATAGGGTTTCACTTGATTCGACATGGTTGTGATCTCCTTCACAGTATTTCAATTCGATCCCCCGTCATAATACCAGCATCAATCAAACGCTCATTAGCGGCAACAACTTTATGCTTGTTCACTAGCCGAACCCATTGATTTTGATCAGGAGGAGTTTGGATTTGTTCCGTTTGGCACACGATTTCAATCAGCTTCTTAACGGAATGATAGTTTGATAGCCTAAGGTCAATGAAGCGCCCTTTTTTGTAATGATGAAGATCGACAGTTACTTCAATGTACATGTTGTTCACCTCATAAGGAAGGAGCGCCTAAGCGCTCCCGATCAATTCTTTATCAGCTTATCCGCGAATTTGATTAGCAATTTGTGCATCAGCATCTTCAAGAGATTTTGAAGTGCTTTGAAGCTGTCTGGAAATATCAGCGAGTAGACGCTGCATATCTACGAAGGAAGGACGTAGAGATTGATATTGTTCGCTGAACGCCTGGCTAGAAGCACCTTCCCACATACCTTCTAGTTCACCAATCATATTGTCTAGATGACCAATTTGTTCTTCAACTTTACCTTCCTCAGTTTGGTACCGTTGTGCCATTGTCATTAGTTCTTCTGGTGTTACGCGAATTTGACCTGCCATTCCCAATCACTCCTTTTAAATTAGTAATGTGTGCATTATTCTTATAGAACTGCAGCAGCCTTTCCTATATATAATTAGCATAATTTGTAATAAGTAGATAGGTTTTCTGCACACATTGTCAAAAAATACAACTTATATACTATGACATAATACCCCTTATTTTCCAATTAATAAACATAATATTGTAAAATGTGGATTAATAATATAATAAATGGAATTTCGGTGAGGAAATTTATGTCATGAGTTCCGGTCTATTAGAAGAAGGATCTTTTTAAGTAGTAGTCATTCCACCCAAAGCAATGTTATAGAATAATAGCGATACTCGTTCTCATAAAGAGATGGAGCACTTTTCTAATGAAATGGACAGTTATTTTGTGGTTTGAGCGAGAAAGATTATAAGTAGAAGGGAGAATAGTTGCCAATAGATGCTATAGCAACTAAAGAATGTTATCCTTACATTAACAAGTGAAAGAGGAGTGTGGAAAATTGCCTTTATCAAATGAACTTTTCCAAAGAAGTATAAAAGATCGCTGGTATGTGTCGTACGAAGAAGGTCAATTTCCTGCTATTCAGAAAGGGTGGGTACTCCCGCCGGATCGATCAGCTGATTTGGATCCATTTATTCTGATGGCAGAGGATTGGTTTAAGAGGGGGACGTTTTCTGATCATCCTCACCGTGGTTTTCAAACGATCACCTATGTGATTGACGGAAGATTGGAGCACATCGATAATGGAGGTGCTCGAGAAATTCTTGAACCTGGTGATGTGCAATATATGAATGCTGGAAGGGGAGCAAGGCATGCAGAAGAAGGTGTAGACGATGATATTTCTCATACCCTTCAGCTGTGGTTGAATTTACCCAAAGATTTAAAAACTTCGGATTCAAGCTATCAGAATGTATATGTGGAAGATGCGCCAATTGTGCAAGTAGACGGGGGAGAAGTCAGGGTTTATTCAGGTGATCAACTGGGGCAAACGGGACCCCTTCGCTCATTAGTGCCGATTACGCTAGCAGAGATTACCCTAGAAGAAGGAGCATCTTACAAGCACCATCTTCCTGAAAATCACAATGCTTTTCTGTATGTACTATCAGGTGATGTGGATTTTGGAACAAAGAAAGTGAATCTTAAAAAACATGGAGCTGCCACGTTAACTTATCAAAAAGAAGGAACTCCTGAAAATTCAAGTCAATTGATGATGACTTCAAATAGCCGTCGCACACGGGTTCTGATCTATTCGGGTGCTCCAATTAAAGAAGACATTGTTCAATATGGGCCGTTTGTGATGAATTCAATGGAAGAAATTAAAGAAGCTTACCGCGATTTTCATAACGGGAAGTTTGGGCCGCCTGCTGTCTAAAAAGTATGTAGACAACATCTAATGTGTAATACTGTGTGGTAAACAATCGTTAAAGATGACCTTAGTGAAAAGAGGTCATCTTTTTCGTTGTTAGAAGACAAACATCTATAAAAAGCACCCTACCGTTAAGTGGTTCTCGGTAGGGTGCTTATCTAATAAGAGAGATTAAAAGCCAACTGCTAATGCTGTCGCTTTTTCTAGACCTTCATCAATAATATCCTCTGCTTTATCGGGATATTGGTTATGGCCTTCAATAATAATGCTTGTGGTATCCTCGATGCCCCAGAAATTCATGAGCGTGTTGACATAATTAACTGCCATTTCTGACGCTTGAGCTGGACCTTCAGAATATACTCCGCCTCTTGCATTTAACAAGGCTACTTTTTTCTCTGGTAATAATCCTACAGGACCTTCAGGTGTGTAACGGAATGTTTTACCTGCTTGTCCCAAATAGTCGAAATAGGTGTGCAGCACAGCTGGAATGGTGAAATTCCAGAGCGGAAAGGCAATGACAATTTTGTCAGCTTCAAGAAATTGATTTAGATAATGGTTCACTTGTTCGGTCGCTTTGATTTCATTTTCGGTTAACTCTAGTTGTTTTGAAAGCTTGAACATACCATTGATTTCATCTGTGTTGTAATAAGGTAAATTTTCCTTAAAAAGATCAAGTTCTGTAATCGTATCGTCGGGGTGAGATTTCTGATAGCTTTCTAAAAAGGTGTGATAAAGTTTTACACTCACTGATTGGTCGATCGGACGAGAGTTTGCTTTAATGAATAATACGTTAGCCATTAGGTGATACCTCCATTTTTTGTTGTTATAGCAACTATAAGGGTGGGAAATCCAGATTATCTGGATTTTTGAACATTTTCATTTATTTTGGATAGAATTTTTTCAAATTCTTGAAGCTCTTTCTGAGAAATCCCTTTACAAACTATTTCATCGAATTCTTCTGTAATAGGGAGGACTTTTTCCCCGAGCTCTTTCCCCGCGGAAGTAAGATAAAGCTGCAACGAACGGCGATCATTCGAAGGAGTAATCCGCTTAATAAATCCTTTTTTCTCAAGGTTAGTCGCCATTCTTGCGATATTTGTTTTATCTTTACCAAGTTTTTGAGCTAGTTGATTCTGAGTTAATCCGTCCTTTTCCCAAAGAAGCAACATAATTAAATTTTGCTCAGGAGCTAAATTAAAACCTTCTAGTTTTTGCTTAATGAAGCTAGTAAGGTTGAGGTCAGTCTTATGAATTTGAATACTAATATAATCTTGAAAGGTTAACTTCATAGTTAGACTCTCCCTTTTAGTTGCTATACATACTATTTACTTGATTAAGTATAAAAACATTCAACGAGAAAGTCAATTCCTAAAGAAAGAATGCAATAATTTACTTGGTCCGTTAAATGAAAGTGTAAGGGTTGTAAATTAAGAGAGAACCTTTGCGTAGGGGCTTTCCACTGATTGGTTCCTGCTCCAAAAACAACGATCATTTAGACGAAAGTTTTTTAAATTTGATCGATCATTTGAGAATAAGGTGGTCCAATGGAATTTAACTAGATTTATATTCTAAATGGAAACACCTCATCGTGTTCGAGATGAGGTGTTTTCGTAGTTATTGTTGTTCAACCATTTTTCTTTTAGTGAAGCTAAGGTTTCCGTTAATTAGAGTAGGGAGAGTCATTCCAATGAGAATGATGACAATACCGGCAACTTGCAGGACGGACACCGTTTCTCTTAGTAAGATAACGGAAACCATGACAGCGATGGGTAGTTCAATGGCGCTAAGAATGGAGGATTTACCTAGTCCTACCTTGGGAATGGCTATCGAAAATAGGAAAACAGGGATGATCATTCCAAATAACCCTAGTGCTATTCCATATAGCCATAGTCCTTCAGTGAGTAAAGTCCCATCCCAAATGATTTCTGGTGATTGGAAGACGGCTGACATCACGAAAGCGAAAAACGATACGACTACTAATCGATTTGATGTGTTCATTTCGGAGTTTGCTTTCCCATTGAAGTAAAGGAAAAGTGAATAACAAAGAGCGGCGCCAAGCCCCCATAACCACCCTTGAAAAGGGATACTTGATAAATCCGCATCAATAAGGCCTGCAGCAGGAATCGTTCCACCGATTAAAATAACAAGTGATAGCATCTCTGTACGTGTTGGCAATTGACGTTTAGAAATACAGGAAATTAGCATGCCGATCCAGGTGAATTGGAAAAGGAGTACGACCGCTAGAGATGCTGGTAAATAATTTAGCGATTGCCCATAGAATATATTTGTTAAGCCTGTAAAGATCCCGGCGGAAATCAGGATTTTAACACCAGCGAAGCTTAGTTTGCTTCGATTTGTTATAAGGAAGATGATCACCGCGATCACAAAGCCGATAAAGAACTGGCTCGTCACTGCTTCAGAAGCTGTGAAGCCACTGCCCATCGCTAATTTAATAATGGTTGAAACGACTCCGTAACTGCTTGCCCCTATTATGACAAGCAACGGATATAAATACATTTTCATTCAATCTATGCCTCCAGTTAATAGTCTGCTTTGTTGATTCCATATATAAGGGAATGCAACTTCTTTTCAGTAGTATGAAAGCGCTTTTGTTTTAAAAACACAAAGTCAAATATAACCTATATTCTATGAATATAGCAATGGTTAATTGAGGAAAAGTGCCTGGCACCACCCGATTTATGTTCTTTTTTGTCGAATTTTGTTTTATATTAAGTTTGAATTTTTTCTAGCATTCTCAATATTTGTAACAAATTCAAGAGTAATGAAAGGAAAGAATGAGTGGAGTTTGCAGTACGGTAAGTTAACAGAAGCAGTTGTAGGAATTGCTGATTGGGTCGTCATTGGAAAGCAACGTTTTTTTATTGAGGACTTTGAATTAAATGAGGTGGAAATCCTTCTGGAAGAGAAATTTCGGTTTGCCTTTGTTCTTATCCTTCTCTCATTAATTGAAGTTTGCTGCTATTTTCTGATGTTTTACGTGAACTTCCGGATTATGAAGATTCATAAAAAGCATACACACGATTTGAGTGGAAGAACGAAGGGTGCGATTCTTGGCGCAAAGGGAGCGAAGAATGAAGACGAGACGATTCTACTTATTAAAAAGAAATCAACTCGTATTGGAGGGGTGAATTTGCAACCTCATCTTTTGGACATCAAGCAAGAAGATGGAATCAGGTTTTCAGGTGGACAGCGTTAGCGCATTGCCCTTGCTCGTATATTGCTTCAGGATAACTCGGTTGTCTGGGTTACACCATTTCGTCGGGATGGAAGAGATGGAAGCCGCTGTATTTATAGAAGAAGGGAAGATTCTAATGGAAGAGACTCATGAACAATTACTAGTATTAAGTGAGCACTCTAGTAGGCACGTTCAAGTGGATGTACCATTTCCTATACTCTAAAAATGTCTAATATAGCCTTCACCGCTAATAGGTCAAAAGATCTATTAGTAGAGTTTTTTATTTGAATCTATAAAACTTTCATTTGCTTATGTTCTTTTTTAAGAACCGAAAATATGGGTTTTGCAAGAAAAACTGACATAATTGTAACAAAGACATGAAGTTAATGGTAATAAAGGACTATATTGTGCAAAGGTTATAAAAACCGTATTAATCTGTCATATTTATGTAACCGACTTGTTATTGGACTTAAATCACTGTGTTATATTTGCCTGTTATCATGTGGAACATGGGTGATTGAGAGAAACAAAAAAACAACACCAATATTAAAACTCTCAGGAGGAATGTATACATGGTAGCTCGTAAAAACATTGTAAGAAACGTGGTTACATCCACAGCACTAGCTGGAATGATGTTTGCTAGTCCGGTAGTTTCAGAGGCGGCTCTAGGAGATCAAACACTTTCTTATGGTGAAAAACACGGCGACGTTGTCGAGTTACAGGATGTACTGTCAGCCAAAGGGTATTTCAACTATGATGAATCTACAGGATATTACGGATCAATTACTGAAGGTGCTGTAAAGCAATTCCAGAAAGATCACGGTCTTTCAGTTGACGGCATCGCAGGTCCAAATACATTTTCAGCAATTCAAAACGTAAATAGTGGACAAGCTACGCGTACGCTAGTACAAGGTGACCGTGGTCATCAAGTACAATCGCTACAAGAAGAGCTTGGTGGCTATTATAACTATACAGTAGACGGCATTTACGGTCCTATTACTGCG
Organism: uncultured Bacillaceae bacterium; assembly: GCA_963805895.1. Lineage (GTDB taxonomy): Bacteria > Bacillota > Bacilli > Bacillales > Guptibacillaceae > Guptibacillus. Next base: position 47,679 of record CAWDWH010000022.1, on the reverse strand, counting down.
CAAGCAGTACGTGCGTTCCAATCTGACAATGGTCTATCAGTAGATGGTATTGCAGGTAAGAATACATGGTCTGTATTGAATGGCGGTAGTGCTCCTGCAGCAAAAGCTGCTCCAGCACCAAAAGCATCCAATAAAGAAGAAGTTAAAACAACTTCTACAAAATCTAATTCCACACCAGCTAAGGAATCAAACACAGAAAGTAAATCTTCTGAACAGAGTGGTCAAAAGATTAATGTTGAAGCAACAGCTTACACAGCTTTCTGTGCAGGATGCTCAGGCGTAACAGCAACTGGTATTGATTTGAGAGCTAATCCTAATCAAAAAGTAATCGCTGTTGACCCGGATGTTATTCCACTAGGATCTAAAGTATACGTAGAAGGTTATGGAGAAGCGATCGCTGGTGACACTGGTGGCGCTATCCAAGGAAACCGAGTTGATTTATTCATGGCCGACCAACAAGATGCACTTGATTTTGGTCGCAAGGCAGTTACTGTAACTATTCTAGATTAATTTAATAGACTAACAAAGTCTGATGCTACGGCATCAGGCTTTTTTTCGTTACTTACAACTACCCATCAGAGAGGTAAACTAAAATTAAATGGTTAATTTTCGCTTTATTTGCTTGTAAAAACGTGCCCATATAAACCTAGTTTCCCGGGTGGTTTTTATGTTTTCTTTCCTATGATATAGTTTGTGAGGTTTAGATTTGCTAAGTAGGAAGGAGAACCGTTTCGTGCGTAATACAATCATTAGGTGGAGCTTTTTCTTCATAGGGCTTGCGGTTCTTGGTTTAGGAATCGCAATGACGATTAAAGGTAAAACGTTTGGAATTGGTCCATGGGATGTTTTTCATTATGGACTCTATCAACAATTTGGGTTAACGATTGGATCCTGGTCAATTATTACTGGTTTCGTTCTATTAGGATTCACTTCGCTTTATACAAAAACATATCCCCAAATAGGGGCTTTTCTGAATATGATATTTCTGGGACTATTTATTGATTTGTTTCTTTATTTACTTCCTGATCCGGGGACTCTTCTCGCGCAGGGTCTTATATTTGTTAGCGGGGTCGTTGTTCTTGGGTACGGTATCGGATTATATGTAACATCTGGTCTTGGGGCTGGTCCTCGCGATGGTATTATGCTGCTAATTATCGAAAAAACAGGTTGGCGGATCGACTGGGTTCGTAACGGTATAGAAGTGGTCGTCTTATTGTTAGGTTGGGCACTTGGAGGTCCTGTCGGCATTGGTAGTGTTATCATTGCGTTTATGCTTGGGAAAATTATCAGTTTCTCACTTCCACAGTGTAAAGAACTTTTCTCGACCATTCTTGCATACGAGAACACATCTGCCAAAGAGTCTTCATATTAATGCAAAAACGCCTACCAACCTGGTAGGCGTTTTTGCATTAACAATAATTTTCTTTTTTACACCATTCAGTGAATAAGTCAAAATCGCTTTGAACTCGGTTTTGATAAAAAGTAGACCATTGATTTACTTCATCTCGGAGCCCTTTCCAGTCATGATCGATCACTCGGAGTATTTCCGTTTCACTATGGTACGTTAGGTAATGATGATCAATATCCGAATCGGCACGTGAGTGAATTTTGGCAGAAATACGTGCCATGATTTTAACAGTTTGTTTTAAGTCTTTATAGTCTTTAATATGCTTGGGTTCAATTTCTTTAGAGTAGGGTGATTTTTCGCGTACATAGAACTCTCTATCATCTATTGTTAGATAGCCAAGGTGTGGATCTTGCTTATGATGCATCGCCTGCTGTGTTCTGATCACCCGTAATCCTTCATGCTTTTCTGTATCCCAGAATTCTTGATCATATGGAAAGAAATAAGCAGGAATCGGAGTTCGAGCTTCCTTAACTTCGAGAATAATGTCTGTTGAATCATCTGCTGTACTTTTGCCATGAACTAGAATTTGATAGCGTTTTAATCCAGTAGATCCAATTCCAGCTCCTTGTTTTTCGACAATATCTTTAATGTCATAGTGTTTTAAATTCTCATTTACTTCTTCTTTAATAGTACTCGTATAAGTCTCCCATGCTTTTCTTACTTTATTTTTCTCGATCTCTGAAATGGCGTTTAATTTCTCACCGGTACGAATGAATTTGCGTTCTCCCTCATTATTGATGCGCGTTTGTTTTTCAAGTTCATGAGTTGGTGAGCGATCTTCGAGTTTTTTTATCCGTTTTTTAATAGGTCCTTTCGTATTCTTCTCTGTGAATTGAAGCGTAACAGGATCATCCTTTGCATCTTCAAATTGCTGTAGTTGTTTTACATAGATTTTAATATAGGAGCTTACTAGATCTGTTTGCTCCTCTTTTGTGTATCCGAGTTGTTCGGCATAGAGTCGAATACTAACTCCCATACGTAGTAAATCGTATAAATATGACCCGAGATAGCCTTCATCGAAGTCATCTACATCAAAAATAGCTTCATCATCTTCTGTGCGGAAAGCACTGAAATTATCAAAATGAAGATCTCCCATTAACCAAGTTGGTTTGTCTTCAGAAGTATGGTAGGAGAATGGGATTTGTGTGACATCGAAATAATATAAATAAGCGCTGCCGCGAAAAAAGCTAAATGGGTCTTGCGCCATTTTTGCATATTTACTTTTGCGGTCAGCTTTAGAAAGCTTCATTAACGTAGCGTCGAATTGTTCAATAATGGTTTGCAAAGTTTGTTTGCGTAGATAGGTTTTTGTTTGCTTAATATGATCTCTAGAAACGGGCGTCATGATGTTTCCTCCTTGAGTAACTTGTACAAGCAGTGTAAGTGATGTGAAGATAAGAAATCAGTAATAAACATAGGGGCACAACACTATTCCTACCAATTGTCACGATGGTTACGGGTCTGCTTCACTTATTGTTTCTGTATGAAAATATCATTAATTACTTAGGGTGGCGAATGCTCAAACAGTCGAAATGGAAGAAGTTTCAGAGGTGAATCCTCTTCATTGGTCAAATCATTGCAGAAATTGTTTGTGGTGGTTTGAAAGTGGATATGAAACAAAGATATATTAGTAGTTGAATAGAGTATTGCCGTCTGGATCAATTTAGTTTTCTTACACATTTAATCTATTCACTTGATCTAGCATTCGTAAACCTAAAAATGACTCAAAAAAATCCCTCTCCATTAGTTGGTAGAGGGATTTTCTAAATTGCTAAGCTCTTGTAATATCTACATTAATTTCATGATCTTTTATATAAGCTAGGGGAAGAAGTGTGGTCTCAAAATCAAACGGTTTTAATTGTTTATTATTTGCAAGACGGTTTGGATAATCTGGATTAGCAAGTGCGCTTGTGCCAAGGCTAATAAAATCTGCATCCTTGTTAGCAATTAATTGAGTCGCTTTGTCAGGGTCGCCTAGCTGTCCGTTTGCAATAACAGGTAATGCACTAAAAGCTTTCGCTGCAGCAGTTAACGACTTCGTCCCATCACCAAAAGCTGATTGAGTTGCATCCGGATCAGTGACATGAATGTAATCGAGATCAGTCTTATTCAGTGTAGAAAAAACAGTCTCCGCTGAAGTTTCACCTTCTGTCCATTTATAGGTAGGATCAGCTACTTTGATTTGAGAAATTCGGATACCAACTGTGAAATCAGCACCTACTTCTTTTCTTACATCTTCAATGATTTCTGTGATTAATTTTAATCGATTTTCTATGCAACCGCCGTATTCATCGGTGCGCAGATTCAAATAGTCTGTTAAAAATTGATCGAGTAAATAGCCATTTGCCCCATGAATTTCAACTCCATTAAATCCAGCTGCTTTCGCATGGCGTGCTGCTTCTATAAAAGAATGACGAACTTCTGTAATCTCATCTAGTGAAAGGGACTTAGGTGTAGCAAATGTGCCCGATCCACCGTAAAATTCCAATTGCTCCCCTTTTGGTGCAACTTCTGAAGGGGCAACCTTTACGTCTGTATAGGCATTTCCCTGGCTTTGTCCTCCAGCGTGCATCAGTTGAGCGATTATTGCTGTATCATATTCGTGAACAGCAGCCACTACGTTTTTCCACGTTTCAATATGGTTTTTATTCGTAAGACCAGGCTGATTAAGATAGCCTTGACTGTATAATTCATCGGTGTAAATGCCTTCCGTTATGACAGCGCCGAACCCACCTTTTGCGAAGCGCTCATAATAATTACGCATCGTCGTTGTTGCACTACCATCATCTGTAGCGGTTATACGCGTCATTGGAGCAACAATAAAACGATTTTTCAGAGAAAGCTTTCCGAGTTGTTTCTTAGTATAAAGATTTTCGTATACCATTGCTGTCATCCTTTCATTTATATCATTCGGTTTTCATTATAAGGGGAAGGATGGAAATTAACGAAGCAATAAGCTTATTGCAAACATTTCGGTGATTTAACAAAAAAAGATAACTCCTATAGAAAGGAGTTATCTTTAAAAATGTTACCGAATTTGGCCAGTACCGGTCATGCAGTACTTAATTGTCGTAAGGGCTGGGAGACCCATCGGTCCTCTTGCGTGTAGCTTTTGGGTAGAAATACCGATTTCAGCACCAAAGCCAAGCGCAGAACCATCAGTAAAACGAGTTGAAGCATTATGATATACCGCAGCAGCATCCACCAGATTACGGAATAGGGAAGCAGATTTCGCATCTTCCGTAATAATCGCTTCTGAATGTTTCGTGCCATATCTTTCAATGTGATCAATTGCTTCTTGTGTGTTTTCTACAGTTTTAATCGCAATCTCAAGACCGAGGTATTCGTTGCTCCAATCATCTTCGTCTGCAGGAACAGCATCTTTAAACGTGTTTACAATGTGATCATCGCCATGCACTTTGATGTTGTTTTCAGATAGTGACTTTTCAAGTAGGTCTTGATTCTCTTCAAGCCATTTCTTGTGCACAATTAGCGTCTCCACAGCATTACAAACAGCAGGACGATCTGTTTTTGCGTTAATGAGAATGTTAACTGCTTTTTCTGGATCTGCAGTTTGATCGAAGTAAATATGGCAGTTCCCAACACCAGTTTCTAGCACGGGGACGGTCGCATTGTTAACAACCGTGTTGATGAGAGCTCCACCACCACGCGGAATGAGAACATCAATATGCTCTTTCATTGTAAAGAGCTGGCTCGTTGCTTCACGATCCGCTGTTGCAATTAACTGAACTGCTTCAGCTGGGATTTTTGTTTTAGGAAGAGCGGCATGGATGACGCGTACAATGCCTTTGTTGGAATTAAGTGCGTTTGATCCGCCTTTAAGAACAATAGCGTTACCGGATTTCAATGCAAGACCAGTTGCATCAACCGTTACGTTTGGACGTGCTTCATAAATCATTCCGATAACACCAAGTGGTACACGCACTTGTTCCACTTGCATACCGTTATCAAGTGACCAGTCAGAAATAACTTCCCCAACTGGATCCTCAAGTTCTGCAACTTCACGAAGTCCGTTTGCAAAATCTTTTACGCGATCTTTAGATAAGCTTAAACGATCCATAAATGCTTCAGTAAATCCTTTTTCTTTACCTCGTTCAAGATCTTTGTTATTTTCATTCAGAATATAATCAGTTTCTTTCTCAAGTTCGTCTGCAATGATTAATAATGCTTCATTTTTCTCTTCAGTGGTAAGCAGGGAGAGGACCTTAGAAGCCACCTGTGCTTGCTTAGCCTGTTCCTTAACATTTACTTTTGTTGATGGATCTAGAGTAGTCATCAAACGCCTCCTATAGTTTTTTATTTCAATTCTATTATGATCCGAGTGGAATAGCGAGTTGGTCATGGTTGACGAAATCATTAATGTGCACAGCTTCTTTGACAGATGTGTCGATGAGCTCAGAAATTTCGTCAGTTGATAATCCTTTAATCATCTTAAGATGTTTAGAAGAATAGTTTGTCACACCAAGACCAATTTCTTCTCCGTCCATATCTGTCAGCTTCACTACTGCACCAGGTTTGAAGTGTCCATGTACATAGTGAACACCTTTAGGTTGAAGGCTTCGTTCATGCTCAGAAATTTCAGAGCTTGCTTTATCTGTTACGATGACTTCACCTTCAGGACCTGAATTAAATGCAATCCACTGCTTTTTGTTATCGAGTTCTGTCTGTCCTTCTGGAGTAAAGTAAGTTCCTTTGGCTGTTTCATGTACAGCATTATAAATAATTCCTTTTGTTGTAGCATTACCAAGGAAAGATGGTGTACCGGAAGCCATCGCGATTTTGACTGCATCTATTTTTGATCTCATACCGCCTGTCCCAACTGAGCTTCCTGGTTCGCCAGCTGAGTCCTCAATTTCTGGTGTGATTTCTGTAACATGTTCAAGTAATTTAGCATCTGGATTTTTACGTGGATCGTCACTATAAAGTCCATCAATATCTGATAAGATGATAAGTTGATCTGCGCTAACAAGAGCTGCGACTTTTGCTGAAAGTGTATCATTATCTCCAAATTTTAGTCGTTCAACTGTAACAGTATCATTTTCATTAACGATTGGAACGATTCCTCTTTCCAATAGTACATTAATGGTATTTCGTGCGTTATTGTATCTTTTTCGATCAGAAAAGTCACTGCGCGTAATCAGAATTTGTGAAGCAGTGTAGCCGTGAGAAATAAAACGTTCTGAATATGCTTCCATTAAGAGTCCTTGACCGATTGATGCAGCGGCCTGTTTTTCTGAAAGTGAAGTTGGACGTTCAAGGCATCCAAGTCGGCGATAACCAGCGGCAACTGCGCCTGATGATACGAGTAATACTTCATGTCCTTCATCTTTAAGCATAACGATGTCATCAACTAGTCTTTCTAGCTTTCTGCGGCTAATGTCTCCAAGTCTGCTCGTTAAAGAGCTGCTTCCGATTTTAATTACGATTCGTTTCTTTTCGTCGTTTAGATTCATTATTTCACTCCTATATAACTTGCCGTTAAATGTGTGATTCACTTAATCAATTGACTCTATGAGTATAACAAACGGTCATCTCCTTACAACATTACTAGCCCAAATAGTCCGGATAAGAGGAGAATAACTAAGAATATGGACGATGCGTGTTCTAAACTCACTTAACATACGCTTAGAAGATGAGAGGAGCGCTTACCACTATATATAAGCGCTGGAAAAGTTTAATATATTCCTTTATATTCCAATTTATTAATTAAAGTGCATACCTTGGAAGGTAAGGAAACGCGTTGTGTAAGGGCTTTCATTTTTAGTTTGTATAAATTTTGTGTTTTATACAAACGCACCACACCATTATCGGACAGCTATTGGGAAGTCTGGTATACTGCTCATAAAAGATGCTGCAAAGGGGCGGTGTAATGAATTCTTTTAATGTTTTGTTCGGTGTATTAACAGCTCTCTGGCTAGGTGAATTCATTATGAAGAGAGGTAAGAAAAGCGATGATGAATCTTCTGTTGAAAAGCGTTCTTTCTTAATTATTCTTCTTATGATTAGCTTATCGATTACGATGACAATTGTTTTTAGTGAGATGAAACTTTTCTTGCTTCATAAGAGTGTTTTTACAAATACGCTGGGACTGATTCTGTATGGCGGAGGTATTGCGTTAAGATATTGGGGGATTCAGGAGCTAGGTCACTTCTTCTCAAGGAATGTTATTGTGGAAAGAAAAATCAACCTTGTTAGTTCTGGTCCCTACAGGCTCTTGCGACACCCTCTCTATACGGGCCTTCTTCTAAGCTGCATTGGGATTCCAGTATATCTTGGAGTATGGGGAGGCGTTGTTTTATCTCTTCTTCTCATTATCCCTGCACTGCTATATCGGATTCATTTGGAAGAACACATGTTGGTCGATTCCGTAGGAGAGTCATATCGCGAGTGGGGGAAGGGGCGGTACCGGCTTGTTCCATTTATTTACTGAATCTCTTTCGATACGAGGGAAAGTGGGAATGATATCCATGTCCTCAGATTCGGATTAAATAGAATGAAATAGGGAAGAAGAAGTAGACGACATAATATTGAAAGAGGACATAAGTAATATGAATTATTCTAAAACATCTATTAATTTACGCAATAGCTTTTGGTTTATTCCGGTAGTATATGGACTTCTATCAATAGTAGTCGTTGCTTTAAGTACCTGGATTGATCTTGCGTATATTTCTCATTTTAGCGGAACAATGTCTAAGTTATTTCTCTCAACTGAGAAGATTGCACAGTCTTTGTATGGGCCACTCATTACGGCCATTTTGACAATGACAACTATTTCGTTCTCGTCCATTATGGTCGTCTTGACGACTTATTCATCTCAATTTTCTCCGAGAACACTTCAAGATTTCATTTCTGATCGATTTACACAACATGTTCTTGGTGTGTTTGTGGCAGGTTTTATATTTGCTCTTGTTAACATGCTGCTTCTCACAGGAAAAGATAGTCGCATTCTACTATCACCAGTGTTGACGGTGATCCTTGCAATTATTTGTATATTGTTTTTTATTTTGTTCATCCATCATTCGGCAACATTCGTTCAAGTAAATAACTTACTTGAAAAAATAACAAAACAATCCCTTTACCTTGTTAATAGTAAAGATGAATTGCATGACGGTGAAACTTTCGAAAAGTGGGATAGCTGGGAAAAAAAAGAGTTAAGAGAAGATGAAGGTATGCCCATATATAGTCAGAAAATGGGCTACATTCAACGTATTCCTTATGACAAGTTAATCGACATTGCGAGTCAGAATGAATGCATTATTCGTCTGGACTCTGATGTGGGTAATTATGTAAAGAGTGGATCAAGAATAGCGACGGTTTGGTCTGAAGATCTCTCATCCTTTTCTCAGAATAGTCTTCTATTTACAATCGCTATAGGTACAGAACGGATAAATGATCAGGATCTAGAGTTCTCCATTCAAAAGCTCGTGGATATTGCACTAAGAGCGATTTCTCCTTCAGTGAATGATCCTCATACAGCGATGAATTGTACGAATCGAATTGGTACCATCCTTTCAAAAATTGGAGATACCTACGACCCGAAAGAAGCCTTCTTTGATAAGAAGCGAAATCTTCGAGTGCTAACTACACCTAAGCCGTTCTTTCAATATGTTTATAAGTCCTTTTATCAAATACGACACTATGGTAAAGATGATGTTTCAGTACTCAGTGGTATTTTGGAGGCGCTGATTTTAACAGCTGAAGGCCAACGAAAAGAAATTAAAGAAGATGTACAAAGATTTCATAATTATTTAATGACAAGCATTGATCTGGATGAACTTCCTGATCTCGATCGAAAGTTACTTCAGCATACTTCCGATGTTTTAAATCAAACCTGTAAGTAGATAGTAAAGGCTCTCGTTCTTAGTAGCGGGAGCCTTTATTTATGATAGACATTTTTGCAATTGTGTGGATGGGTAATTGATATTCTTCAATTATACTGCTTTCTTGATTTCGGATGATAAAGCTCAGAGGTAAATCTGTATTGGGTTCGATCAACAGACTGAAAGTTGTGTTCTCAAAGTAACCTTCTGTCACTTTTCCTTGAACAAGTATCGCTGAAAAATCTTTATAAGATGATTCTGTTTCAGTGACTCTCCAATTATCGAAGTTTTTAAGATAGGTAAGAGCAATAGAACGGACTTTCTCACGGTCATGCTCATTTTCAATTTGATCCACTGAGTTTAAAATGTCTTTGTACAACTCTTCTTGTGTAATGGATTGCTCCTCACTTTGTAATGTTGTAAATTCAGGAACAAGCCCCATTTCTGATGCAGCAAACAGTCCAGTACCACTTAATAGAAGAACAAGAACAGCTATAGTGAGATAAGAAGGAAATTTTTGCTGTAAATACATCCAAAATCTCTTTTGGGGGGAGGGGGTAAGATGAAGTTTTTGACGAATTATTTCCTTGTGACAGTCATCAAAGGTAACTGCCTCAGTGTCCAACATTCTTGCACGAAGATTTTTCAAATGCTGTTCCATTTTTACCCCTCCTTAATACATTTCTTTCAGCAGCATTCTTGCGCGCCTTAGTCTAGTTTTTACAGAATTTTCTTTAATCGAAAGGAAGTCACTAATTTCTTGAACTTTTAATTCTTCAAAGTAATGAAGAAATATAACTTCACGATATTTGATTGGAAGTTTTAAAATATTCTTTGTTAGTTCTTTATTTTCTTCAGATCCAATTAATTTAAGATCAGGTTCTGATCCCTGGTGTTTAAAGGTATTTAACAATGACTGAGCAAAAACAATATTGCGATGAGACCAACTTTTGAGAACATCTTTACATTTATTTGCGGTGATCGTTAAGACCCAAGATTTTAAGGATGCTTCCATATTAAAACTATCGAGTTTTGTATAGCATGTCATAAAAACTTCTTGAGCAATATCTTCTGATTTTCCTTTGTCTTTCAAGTAACTAAAAGCGAGCCAAACGACGCTTTCGCCGTATTCGTCCATGATAGTCTCTATGACAGCCTCTTTGTTAGTGAGGTCAATTTGGTTTGCTGGTTCTTTATTACTCAAGGCTGCGTTTCCTCCTTCAGCCCTTCAAACAAAAGACGATGTACATGTGCGAAGGGTTTCAAATCATTTTGTTTCCATAATTTGTTTATTCCTCATTATAGAATAGATTAATGTAAACTGGGGAGATTTTCCTTAAATTAAATAAACTTTATTTAAGAAAAAAGGTTGAAAGTCCGTGGCTAATGTTGAAAATAAACGTTCGATGGCAGGAGAATAATAGATATTTGTGGTACGATTTTGAAGAAATATGATGATAATAGGGGATAGAATATGACAAAATCACAACTTTCACCAACTACTGGTAGTGAAAGGATTCATTCAATCGATGCGATGCGCGGCTTTGCATTACTCGGAATTTTCTTTGTAAATATGTTGGACTTTCATTCTCCGTGGATGTATATTGATCGACCTGAATATTGGGGAAATAGCTTTAATCAACTGCTTATTTATGTAATTGATTTTTTTGCTCAGGCAAGCTTCTATCCATTGTTTTCATTTTTGTTTGGATATGGTTTTGTTATTTTGCGAAATCGGATTAAAGTAAGAGATACTGCCTTTCTTCCTGTCATGTTAAGACGTTTATTGTTTTTATTTGTTCTAGGTATACTTCATATCGTTTTAATTTGGCATGGAGATATTCTATTTACCTATAGCCTGTGTGGTTTTTTCCTTCTGTTCTTTATTCGCTTAGAGGGGAAGACGCTATTACATATTGGTCTTGGCTTATGGCTTTTCTATGCCATTATTTTCTTTCTACTTCTGCTACCTTATAGTAGTACAGATGCTACAACATCCAATGCTATAAATATTGAAAATTCTATACTAATATACGGTTCAGGTAGTTATTTAGATATTATGAGTCAACGTATTAGTGATTGGTATTACGTGAATGGTGGATTGAATGGAGCTTTTCTCATATTCTCGATATTTCCGTTTTTTCTTTTCGGATCAGCCTTTGCAAAAGAGGGATGGTTCAATGGTGCACGCAACCGTATTTCATTTGTGAAAAAACTGCTTCTTATAGGATCGTTTGGTTTTGTAATTAAATTGGGCCCTTATTTCTTTGATTCAACTGCTTTTGAACATCTTCAGGATAGTCTCGGAGGGCCACTTGTTTCTTTATTTTATATGGCAGCAGTTGCTCTTATTTATTATTCTGGAAAGCGACTGTATCCTTTCGAATGGATAGGGAAAATGGCACTGACAAACTATCTCCTGCAATCGATTCTGAGCACTCTACTTTTCTACCATTATGGGTTGGGGTTATATGGAAAGGTTGAAGTTAGCACTGGAATAGTGCTTTTAGTAGGTATTTTTACTCTACAAGTTATTATGAGTAGAATCTGGCTGCATTACTTTCAATACGGTCCAGTTGAATGGTTATGGAGAATGTTTACGTATAAGCGTAGGTTCTCAATTAAACGTATAACAAAGAAAGAAGGAGTGTTTTATGAAGATCATTGAGAAAGCAATCGAAGCATCAGCATTGGCACACGATGGACAATATCGTAAGCAGTCATCTCTCCCTTATCTTTCCCATCCAGTGACAGTCGGCTTTTATCTAATTGAATCAGGATCAGCGGAGGAAGTTATTGCTGCAGGTATTCTCCATGATGTCATCGAAGATACACCGCTCAATTTTGATGATTTGAAAGCTGAATTTGGGGAAAAGATTGCAAGTCTTGTGCTGGAATGTTCTGAGCCTGATAAAAGCCTTGAGTGGGAAAAACGTAAGCAGCATACAGTCAAAGAACTAAGAACAGCCTCTTTTTCAGTAAAACAAATCGTATGTGCAGACAAATTGCATAATTTAACAACTATTCAGAATGATCATGAACGTGAAGGGTCAGTAGTATGGGAAAGGTTTAATCGAGGGATGGAGAAACAAAGATGGTATTATCAATCGGTATACCGTAGCTTGATGATGAACCTTTCTGATGAAGAAAAGGATTTCCCACTGTTTGTTAAGTTGAATGAAACGATCCACAAGGTTTTTTCTGATAACCTGTAAGCATCCTTAGATTCAGATTTCATGATTATATTTCCTGCTCAGGGGTATGGGTAACTATATTCGAATACGAGTAGGAGGACTAATTTTGGAAATGATTTTGTATATAGCGGTTGCAATTATTGCAATTGCTTTCGCTGTACTGAGTGTGTTTTTAATTAAAGTATTAAAGTCAACCGAGAGAACGCTCTCTAACACGGCCGAAATGATCGATTCTTTACAAGGACAAATAAATGGATTGTCGAAGGAAGCAATGATGATGCTCCATAAAACGAATGTACTGACAGATGATGTTCAATCGAAGGTAGGTAATTTTACACCTGTGTTTCAATCTGTAAAGGAGACTGGTGATTCGTTGCATAATCTAACTCAGTCATTCTCTAATTTAAATGATTCTTTTGCAAAAGGTGCAGAAGACAAGAAGGGAAAAGCTGCTGAGGCGGCGAATTGGGGTAGTACTGCTCTGGCAATGTGGGAAAAGTATCGAATGAAGAAATCGAATATTCAATCTGTTAAGGAGGAAGGAAAACGATGAAAGAATCCAAATCTAAGCATAATGTGAAGGTTGATCACGAACCAGCTCCAGAAGGGTATTCATCCTCAACAAGAGAAGTCATTCGTATTGATAGTTCAGACCATGTAAAGTCTGAAAAACCTTTTAAGGGACCCGCTATAGCTGCAATTGCTGGTAGTGTTGTAGGAGCAGCCGCAGGAGTCCTGTTAGCACCGAAAGCAGGTAAAGAACTTCGTCATGACATTACAGGCGGAGTCATTAAGGCGAAAGACAAGGGTGTTGAAGTTTCAGATAATGTGAAGGACAAATCATCGGCATTCGCTCAATCAGTGAAGACGAAATCGAATGATCTTGTAAGCAAAGTGAAGAATAGAAAAGCTAAAAATGAGTCTGCTGAAAAAGAAGTCGCAGTTAGTGGATACTCTATTAAGCGTGCAGCAGAGCTTGATGAAACAGAAGTTCCGATTTCTACAATCGTTGACCATGATGTTGAGAAAATAATTGTGGAAACAGAAGGAGCAGAGACGATGGACGACGTGATTAAAGGCGACGTTGAACGAACGCTTGCCAAAGATCCAGACCATCCCGAAACTCTTGATGAAGCTGCTGACCTTGAGTTGAAGAGAACGTACCGAAAAAAACGATAGTTGAGAAATCTCCTGAAGCGATTGTTTCGTAATTGAATAGAGAATAGACGAAAAGCAGAGAGGAAAGCTCCTCTCTGCTTTTCGTCATTCATATTTTTAATGTGTTGTGTTGTTAGGATTGTTGGGGCGAGTTACTCTTTGTAGCTTCTTTTACAATGCTTCTCGCTTTGGATGCCTCTTGTTGTTCCTGCTTTGCTTTGTTTTCAATTTCTTTAATGTCCTGTTTAGATGGGCCAGTCATGGTTTAATAAAACCTCCTAAATGTTTTGTAATAATCAATTCCCCTCCTATATCGGTTAAAACCTATATCGATTAAAAAGTTATTAAATGGTAAAAAAGTACGTTCTCTTTTTATAAAACGCTTACATTTCTTAATAATGAACAAACATAGGGGCGAAAATGTGCGAGTTTTGTAATCTCGTGACTAGTTTCGGCGAAGTTATTTTCATTAAGGAATTTATAAGGCACAATAATGATAGGAAGTCACATGATCTGAGACTATATCGCAAAAAAGGTGGGCATACGATGAAGAAAATATTAATTGTGGACGACCAGTATGGCATTCGAGTGTTGTTAAGCGAACTATTCAAGAAGGAAGGGTATCAAACGCTACAGGCTGCAAATGGTATGACGGCAATAGAGCTTGTAAAGCAAGAATGTCCAGATTTAGTACTCCTCGATTTGAAAATGCCCGGTATGGACGGATTGGAAGTATTTAAAGCCTTGAAGAAATTCGATGAAGAAGTCCAGGTTATTTTTATGACAGCTTACGGCGAATTGCAGCTCGTGCAAGAATTTATGAAACTTGGGGCGATTACTCATTTTGCGAAACCGTTTGATATAGAGGATGTTTGCCGAACAGTGAAACGCGTTATTCCTCTGGATGAAAAAGAAATGGCTCGCACTAAGTAATTAGTACAAACCTGCTTATCTAAATGGGCAGGTTTTTTTCTGCAATCATTCAATTTTGAAACCTCAATACTTTTGGGAACGTAGCGGAACAGATCATATCAAAGGGGGAGATTATGAATGAACAATCATGAAATTGATTTCAAGCTTTATGGAGATGATATGCAGTTTGTTGAAGTTGAGCTTGATCCTGGTGAGACTGTTATTGCAGAAGCAGGCAGCCTCATGATGATGGAAGATCACATTGAAATGGAAACTATTTTTGGTGACGGGAGTGCCCAACCAGACGGCATGATGGGGAAATTATTTAGTGCAGGGAAGCGCGTCTTGACTGGGGAAAGTCTCTTCATGACAGCTTTTACTAATGAAGGTACGTATAAAAAACATGTCTCTTTTGCATCTCCTTATCCTGGGAAAATCATTCCGATGGATCTAAGTGAATGGGATGGAAAGATTGTTTGTCAGAAAGATGCATTTCTTGCCGCAGCCAAAGGCGTATCGGTAGGAATTGAACTTCAAAAGAAATTAGGTACCGGTTTCTTTGGAGGAGAAGGGTTTATTATGCAGAAGCTTGAAGGCGATGGAATGGCGTTTATTCATGCAGGCGGAACGATACATAAAAAAGAACTTCAGCCTGGTGAGACGCTTCGCATTGATACAGGATGCCTGGTTGCAATGACGGGTGAAGTTCATTACAATATTGAGTTTGTTAAGGGGATAAAGACCGCATTATTTGGTGGAGAAGGCTTGTTTTTCGCGACGCTCAAAGGTCCGGGAACAGTTTGGGTTCAATCGTTGCCATTTAGTCGACTTGCTAGCAGAGTTTTTGCAGCTATGCCTCAGACTCCTGGGCGCAGTAAGGGAGAAGGTAGTATGGCACGAGGTCTTTTTGATATGTTCAATGGAGATTGATAAGAAGTAAAAAAAAGCTGCCTCCTCAAACCGATTGTCGGGAGGAGACAGCTTTCTTATATAGTGATCAAACCAACTATTTGCGATTTCCACGTTTGTGAGAAGGTTGAGGAACTTTCTTTCTTGTCAGTTCAAGATCTAGCTTTTGTGTGATTTTCTCAAGGTATTTCTCTTCTCCGGGAAGAAGGAGCGTAACAACTGATCCTTCTTTGCCCATACGTCCCGTTCTTCCTGAACGGTGGAGATATGTTTTGGCATCTTCTGATAAATCGTAATGGAAGACATGCGTGATGTTATCAATGTCAAGACCTCTAGCAGCAAGGTCGGTTGTGAGAAGTAATTGAATTTGATCGTTACGGAAACGATTGAGTACATTTTTGCGTTCTGTTTTGTTTGTGGAGCTATCCAGTACGTCGAACGAAATTTTCTTAGTGTCAAGAATCTCTTTCAAACGCGAAAGATACTTACTGTTGTTAACGAAAGCGAGTGCTTTTACTCCTTCTTTACGAGCAAGCTTTCGAAGCAATTCAGGCTTTTCACGACGATTTGTGACGTAATAACTGTGGTCAATCACTTTCTTTTCTTCGTCTGTTGCTTTAATACTAAGAACAGAAGGGTTATCAGAAAGCTTCTTCGCTTGGGTTAGAACTTTATCACTCAGTGTAGCAGAGAAGAACAACAACTGACAGTCTCTTAGAGCAGACTGCGAGATGTAGGAAACATCCTCGATCGTAGATGGATGAAGAACCTGATCAGCCTCATCTGCAACGATTGTTTTTACTTCGTTCATTTTTAGCTTCTTCATATCGATTAACTCTGCTATGCGATTGGGGGTTCCGACGATAAGCTGCGGGTGTTTTTTGAGTTTATCTAATTGGCGTTTAATCGCAGCTCCACCAATCATAGAGGCAGCTGTCATTCCGCTTCCTTTTAAGAATACTTGTGATACTTCAAAAACCTGCATAGCAAGTTCTCTTGTTGGCGCAAGAACAATTGCCTGAGTATTTTTTTTATTTGGATCTAAATTCTGAATGATAGGCAGAAGATAGGCAAGTGTTTTACCTGTCCCGGTTGGTGCTTCCACAAGCAAATCTTCACCATTTAAGATTCGAGGAATCGCTTGTTCTTGAACTTGAGACAGATCAGTAAAACCGGCAGCTTCCCAGTTTTCAGAAAGAAACGGGTGGTGATCAAACATAGTCATATCGTTACTCCTTTATTATCGTGTACTTACTGCCCGCTGAGCAGGAAAAGTAAGTTGTCCGAACATCATCTATCTAGTTAAATGAATCGCTGGTGAATTGAACTTCATAATTCAGCATGTTATTTTATTTTAACATACTAGTAGTTGTTCACTACCACCGCTCTCCTACCACTACGAAAGCAAGAGGTCTTTTCGTCTGGTGGGTCTTGTATTGTTTTCAAATCCGCTTCATTTAATTTCATTATAATATCATTCGGAATACGTTATTTTATTCCATTAATAATCTATACCGCTAGTGTCATTGTATCATCAGAGCATTACAAAATGAGAACTCACTAGTATAAATTGACAAAGAGCGCATCGCTATGATGCGCTCTTTCTTCGTATATATAACGATCGTTATTTATTAACAGTAACTCCTTCATTGCCGCGGTAAACATACCATAGAGATCTGTTGATCTCTCAAACAACGAAAGCCCTACCTCTCTTCCATCCTTACGGCTCCGAAGCCGCGCCAGTGTGAGTGAGGAGGATCAACAGCAATTGTAGTATGGCCATTAACTTGATATAAGCCAATTAGAATCATGCTGTTCATACCTTTCCAGTTATGAATTTTAGTTCTCCTTATTTTAAAGGAGCTAGTTGTTAATATCGGGTTTTGATGCCCCAAATTAATATTATACATGGTTATGTGGAAATGTCAACTTATCTTTAGGTTTTTTTCGCAAACATTGCTGTTATAAGAGTAGTGGGTGATTCCCGCTCGCGGATGCTAGCTGTCCCGCTACTCCTACAGGACTCGAGCATCTTTCGCTCCAAACACCTTTGAAGAGTGGCTTTTATACAAAATCTCTTTCAAAAACAACAATCTTGTAGAAAAGAGTCTTTCTCCATTTCGAGAAAACCATCCTACCAAGACCACTTCTATACAGAAGAAGCATAACCACCTCTTTCAGCAATGTAATTTTGTTAGATTATTTTGCCCCACTGTGTAAAGGAATAGCAGAAAAAGCTATACAAATTCCGCGATTCAACTTTTTTAACTCACCACTATTCTGGTCATAAAAGCACATTATTACGATGTCTTTTGGATAAAATAAATTCAAATATCCATAGGGAACGGAGGGAAAATCAATGAATATTACCCAAAGAGAAGCTGAGATGATTCGATCAGTATTATCTACTTTGATGCTTGAAGCGAGCAATGAGGAATATGCAGCGCTTCTTGAACAACTGGTTCTGTCTCCTGAAGTTCATCGTTTAAGTGATATAGAAGGTTTCTTGAATGAAAGTGTGTTGTATCAACCTAAAGAGTAATCGCGGCTATTCTTTTTTATACCCCCTTCCTATTTTGATAAAAGCGATTGATAGCGATTATTCGTTGTCATAAGAAAAAGCCCATAATTTTGGGCTTTTTCTTATGACTGGGGCACCTTTAATTCTGGAATCCATTGGTTCATATGATGATTTATTTCCTTCAATAATTCTGGCTTCACTTCGCTAAGTGGATTTACATGGTAGTTTTTATCAACAAAAGTAGGTGTGAAGGACGGTGAAGTAACGGTTATTGTTGAAGTTCCTCTAAACTGTTCTTTCACAATATTCAGCTTAAGAATACCGCCTATGTCCTTATAATCCTTTCGTTGCCCTGATAAGAAATTACCCAGAGAATATGCGACAAGAACCTTTCTCTTATCTTTCGTTTCGATCCATTCCAGCGGTTGAAGGACATGGGGGTGATGACCCAAAATAAGATCAGCCCCAGATTCGGCAATGTATGAGGTAAGAGCTAATTGATCTTTGTTTGGATAGCGTTCGTATTCTGTTCCAAAGTGAACACTTACAACCACTACATCTGCAATTTTTTTTGCTGCCTGGATTTCTTTATTGATTATCTGTTTATCGATGTAGTTTACGAGATATGGCTTTCCGGATGGAGGCGTTAGTCCATTTGTCCCGTATGTATAAGCAAGAAAACCTACTTTAATGCCATTATGTTCAATCGTCCTTATTTGCTTGCGATCCTCTTTAGAAGAGTAACTTCCAGTGTAGAGCATCCCTATTTTGTTCCAATGCTTGATGGCATTCTGAATGGCTTTTTCTCCTCGATCAAGTGTATGATTATTGGCCATTGAAACGATGTCTACTCCTGACGCTTTAAGTGCATCCCCAACTTCAGTTGGACTGTTGAAAGCGGGGTAGGTGGATAGACCGATGGATGCTCCCCCTATGACGGTTTCTTGATTGGCAAACGTAATATCGGCATCCTGTAATTGGTTTTGTACGCCAGCGAGCATGGGTTTAAAATTATAGCCATCCCCTTCAACTGCCCTCTCATATACCCGGTCATGAATCAGAATATCGCCTACCGCTGCAAAAGTTAGCGAAGAACTTGAAATTGATTTTTGATCTTCACTTATTGGCATTACTTGCCTATAAGTCGTGAGATCAACTGGAGACTTTTCAGGAGTGCCTTCATTTGTTTCAGTCGAAATAAAGTAGAAACTAGTAGCAATGATAAGAAGTGCAACAAGCGATAGTATTAATTTTTTCATCATTTTCACCTATATCCATTGATTAGTCATTAGTATGTACAAACAGTATTCGACAAAATCATTTTGATTCCTTTATGGAATAGAAAGGGAATGAAGATTGATTTTGAAGAATGAAGCATAAAAAGACATGGTGAGTTCACCATGTCTAATGGAAGGAAAGACGATCTGTTCGTTTGACTGTTGAATGTGAATGGATCGGGACTGTAATCCTATCTATTCTCTCTAGGAATGCGGTGAGAGAGGAAGCCCCTTTTTGAATTAACTCTGTTAATACGATTTTTGTATCAGTACGATAAACGCCTTGTAGGGGTGAAGGAATATTGTTAATGACTGGTATAGCAATATCCGCATCATGCTTTAATAAATGCTTTATTAATAGCACCGTACTATCACTTGATGGGGAGAGGTTGTCTGCTTTGATTACCCATGCTATATCTGAACGGGCAAGAGATAGACCGGCATGTAAACCACCTAGTACACCTCTATGCAGGTAGAAATCTGTAATGATGCGAATATTAGGTGGAACGTGCGGTAATAATTCTCTTGGTGAATTCGTTACGATGATCAATTCGTCTACAATCTCGCTCATTTCTTTGATTTGATGATGAATAAGCAGTTTATCATTATGGGGAAGAAGGGATTTATGCCGGCCGTTGACATAATCATTTGGTCCCCCTGCTAATATGATTCCTGTTAGCATATGATTCACCTTCCATTTCGGTTGTTAACTTAACTCTAATAGTCATAGAGATTGTAAGCTGTAAGGAAAGTCACAAATTTCGAGAAAAATGATTCAAGTGTGATTTTTATCACACCTGAATGGCGATCTTCCTCTTATAATGAAAGCATCAGTAAGGCTAATTGGAGGGAAAAGTATGAAAATCAATTGTGCCATTTCATCGATCAACAAGGGCGGATATAATACACAAACATTCTCAGAGGAGAATTTCACTAAATTAAAAGAATTGATGTATGAGCGAATCGTCACACGGGGTGAAATGATTTATTGGGAAGGGGAAGGGTGCGACCATCTTTACTTTTTAAATAGTGGCGCAGTTAAGTTAACGAAAAGTTCAGATGAAGGAAAGGATCTCGTCCTATACCACTTCCAGGCAGGAGATCTGTTTGGTGAGTTAAAAGACGATAGCCAATCAATTAATAGTTTCAGTGCAGAAGCGATGACAGACTGTCGTCTGGGCGTGATTCAGCAAAAGGACCTTGAAACGATCCTATGGCAGAACGGAGATCTGGCTATCGAGTTTATGAAATGGATGGGATATATGCAGCGTTTTACTCAAACAAAATTACGTGACTTAATGTTTTTTGGAAAACACGGTGCGCTTGCTTCCACATTGATTCGGATTGCGAATACGTACGGAATAGCTGAAGGTAAGACCATTCGTTTTAGTACCAAATTCACGAATACAGAGCTGGCAGATTTGATTGGTGCAACCCGTGAAACAGTCAATCGGATGTTGAATCAATTGAAGAAAGATGACGTGATCAGTTATGAGGGTGGAGCCATCATGATTCAAGATATGGATCGGTTAAAGGGCATTTGTCATTGTGAAGGCTGTCCGAAAAACATTTGTAGGTTATAAGGAGTTCAGGAATACTTCCTGGCTCTTTTTTTGCGCTTGAATTAGTTGATCCAATTTGCAGGTTATTTTCCGACTACTAAATGCGAGGTTATTACAAAAAACCTTTTTGATTATGTGAGTATAGTCACAGATTGGTCCACAAGGTTCTCCTACAATAGGTATATCGCAATCGTATAGAGGGGGATAAACGATGAGGGTTGTAGAGGAAAAAAAGGAAACTGTTCAAAAAGTAGTTGCGAAGCGGGATGGCCAAAACCTTAAAGGAACCATGATCTCAGTAATGTTACTTGGAGGTTTTATCGTCTTGTCATGGTTAGGAGTTTATTGGTTGTATATGGTTCGGTTGTAGAGAGGGGAAACGACATGCACATGCATCGATTAGAAAGAATCTGGCTTATGATTGGAAGCGGAGCACTCGTGGTGTTTTTGTTAGTTATTGGTGTGAATGCATTTGCGATGGGGCATACGCCTCCAAGTGATCGTGATATTTTGGATCCAACAAAAGTTGATTTAACTGAACCGTTCGATAAGCCAGGACTGAAAAAAATTGGGGAGAATGAATATGAAGCTGTACTTGTTGCGCAGGCTTTTACTTTTCAGTCTAATGGCGATTTGAAAATTCCTGTAGGAGCCAAGGTTCATTTTAAAGTGACGAGCAAAGACGTGGTGCACGGTTTTCAAATTCCGAAGACAAACGTCAATATGATGATTACCCCTGGTCACGTGAATACGATTACACATACATTCGATGAAGCTGGACAATTTCTTATTATTTGTAATGAATATTGCGGTGTAGGACACCAGGCAATGGGCGTGCCATTGGAGGTGACAGAATCATGAATCAAGTTGTCGATCGTCAAGATGCAAAGCTGAGTATGGCACATCTGTATCTTTCCTTTGTGGCAGTTCTGCTTGGAGGAATTGCCGGATTATTACAAACACTTGTAAGGAGCGGTACAATTCAACTTCCAGCCGGTATCGGATACTATCAACTGCTCACAGCACACGGTATTTTACTCGCACTTGTTTTTACTACTTATTTTATTATTGGATTTTTCTATGCAGGTATGAGCAGAACGATGGGCAAATTCTATGAACAACCTTATCGAATGGGATGGTTAGGTTATATTGTCATGACAATTGGAACTGTGTTGACTACCATCATGATCCTACTGAACGAAGGGACGGTTCTATATACGTTCTATGCTCCTCTCAAAGCATCACCATGGTTCTACATTGGGCTGACGTTATTCATTATCGGAACGTGGCTTGCTGGAGGAGCGATGTGTCATCAATATTATATTTGGAAAAAGGTTTCACACGAAAAGCTCTCTCCACTGTTTAGTTTTATGGCGGTTATGACGATGGTTCTCTGGTTTGTTGCTACAATTGGAGTAGCAGCATCGGTTCTCTTCCAATTCATCCCCTGGTCTTTCGGGTGGGTAGACGGAATCAATATTCTATTGAGTCGTACGCTTTTCTGGTATTTTGGTCATCCTCTTGTCTATTTCTGGCTTTTACCTGCGTATGTGTGTTGGTATGTTATTATTCCGGAAATTATCGGTGGGAAAATTTTCAGTGATTCTCTTGCACGGCTTTCTTTTGTTCTCTTTTTGTTGTTTTCCATCCCAGTAGGCTTTCATCATCAGTTACTAGAGTCAGGGATATCGCCATTTTGGAAATACCTTCAGGTTGTGCTGACTTTTATGGTTATCGTACCATCGCTGATGACGGCTTTCTCATTGTTTGCATCCTTTGAAATTGCTGGGCGCCAAAAAGGAGCAAAAGGACTTTTTGGATGGTTTCGGGCTTTGCCGTGGAAGGATGCAAGATTTTTTGCACCTATGGTTGGAATGTTAATTTTCATTCCGGCTGGGGCAGGTGGCATTATTAATGCGAGTAACCAGATGAATCAGATTGTCCATAATACACTATGGGTAACAGGACATTTTCATCTGACAGTCGCATCCAGCGTAGCACTCACCTTTTTTGGGATTGCTTATTGGTTGATCCCTCACTTAACAGGACGTGTCTTGACGGGAAGAATGCATCAAATCGCAAATCTTCAAACGATTCTTTGGGCGGTTGGTATGTTCCTTATGTCAGGGGCTATGCATACAGTTGGGTTGCTTGGTGCTCCAAGAAGAACAGCTTATACAACCTATCAAGATAATCCAGATGCACTTGGCTGGATCCCTTATGAAATTACAATGGCGGTGGGCGGTTCCATTCTTTTCATTGCGATTCTCCTTCTCATCTATATCATTACGGACCTTGCCTTTTTTGCACCGAAAGGAAAAGAGGATTTTCCGATTGGTGAGGTAGCAGAAGGGGCAGAAAAAACACCCGTCATATTGGAAAATTGGCGGTTGTGGCTTGGGATTGCAACGATCCTGATTCTGGTTGCTTACACAGTGCCTGTCGTTCACATGATCGAGCATGCACCACCTGGTTCTCCAGGATATAAATTATGGTAAAGAAAACGTCGGTGGTCCACCGGCGTTTTTCTATTAGTCGCCTGTTTGATATAGTAAAGAAGGAAAATAGGAGGAGATGCAAATGAATAAGCCCAATATTTTGTTTATAGGGGCTGGGAGAATGGCTGAGGCTATTTTTGCTGGTCTTAAACAGGCGACTACAATTGGTACAATCACCGTTTCCAATCAGTCTGATCAAGCAAGGTTGGACCACTTAACGAAAACCTATGATGTTGCAACAGCTTCTTGGCAGGAAGTAATCCCAAATCACGATGTTATCATTCTGGCTATGCCACCTGCTGCTCATCCGGCCGTACTGAGTGAATTGGCCGATAAAGTTAATAATCAATTTATTATTACAGTAGCAGCTGGGATCGGTCCTTCCGTACTAGAGGAAGCTCTTCCAGGACGACCAACAGCATGGATCATGCCCAATACGGCAGCTGATATTGGGGAATCAATGTCACTTGTTGCGTGTGGGAAGCATGTTAGAACAGAGCATCGAAAAGTTTTGCAAACGATTCTTGATGCTATTGGGGAATCTACGGAGTTAACAGAGGCACAAATTCATAATTTAACTGCTGTGACTGGAAGTGCGCCAGCGTTTGTATACCATCTTGCAGAGTCTCTCGAGGAGACGGCAAGAACATATGGCTTATCGCGTGAAGTGGCTAGAAAGCTTGTGGTTCAAATGATTTACGGATCAGCTTCGATGCTTAAGGATGGACGTGAAGCTGGTGACCTGCGTGATCAGGTGACAACCCCTGGTGGTGCTACGGCTGCTGGAATTGACGTACTTGAAAAAGGGAACTTCCGTGAGCTTCTACATGAAGCTGTACTTGCGGTTAATAAAAAAGCTGCAGAACAAGCCAAGTAATAGGCAAGAGGATATACTTCAAGACTAACGGGTTCTGTTGTGAGGTGTAAAATATCATTTAGATGACGTTTTGAAGCAGCAAATACCCTTAGAAATAATCACGTCATTATTACCTTAAATAAACGTCAAAATAAACCACCGTTTTATCGGTGGTTTATTCGTATGAAAAATAGTTCATTTTCATAGTGTGTGAATTGAACTACTCCTTTATCGCTAATTATACATTGCAAAAAAATCAGTCTTGAATAATATAAAGAACAATATAAGGTAAAATATGATTTGACTAATTGTTAATTTGTAAGCGTTAGGGTTCTCTGAATATTTTCGCTCCATAATTGCGTCAACTGTTTCAGAGACAAAAATAGAAATCAATAGTAAAAACCAGGGTTGTAAAAACCAATACCAATCTTGAGTATCTGAAATAATAGTTATAATAAATCCAAGCAAAAGACTGACAATTGTAGTAAGTCTAATTATCCAGTTCTTCTATTATTCACTTCATTCGATCAACCTCCCGTTAGTTGAAGAGCAGTTTTTTTTACTTGTTTTCACTATACAATTTCCATATCCCTTAAAATATTTAATCTATTGAACCTGAAATTAAAGTTCGTTTATCCCCACTTTCTGCCGCTAAAATAAAAGGCGATTTAACTCTCTACTTCATTGAATGTACAGAAATTATTGTGCGACATTAAATGGGGATAGATGCAATCTAAAAGTGGTACCTTGGTATAATTTGCAATAACAAGGAAAAATAAAGAGTCTGATTTACTAGCTAAATCAGACTCTACAATGGTATATAATGGCGTTTTTGGACGTCTAATCAGAACCCGTTAGTTCAAAACATCTTCTTTTATCTCTTATTATAGAATATAAGGTCCTAACAGGAAAATCACGATCCCTAGATTTAGTCCAAGTTGATAAGAGGTTCGTTGCATAACCGTCCATTCTTGATCTTGGCCAAGTCGACTGATCATGAATGAAGCTAAAAAGATAATGATGGGCCAAACGTAAGCTGCTCCCTGGAATGTAAGGTAGTTAGGCGCAAGATATTGAAACGGACCGTCAAGAATGGAAGGTAAGAAGATCATCTGAGAACCGACGCATAGCAAAACGATTGTCCATTCTACCCATTTCTTGTCTTGCTCCACCGCTGTTGTATTTGCGAAATATAAGTACATTAAACCTACAGCCGGCAATATGAGGAACCCGAATGAGAAGGCCATCATTGCAAAGATGCCAACAATAGCAGTGAACGTATAGTAGAGAGCAAACTTCAAATCCTGCCCAGTTGTGGCGTTACTTTTCTCTACCACGTCTTGATCGGTTGAAGCTCCATGTAGGACATATCCGCTTTTCTCTTTGTCCATCCATACGACTGAGTTGTTAGAAATCTTAGTTGGCCGAACTGATAATTGTTCGGTTGTACTTCTTCGAGAAGCAATCCATTCTCCATCTTGCTGTGTGGCTTCGTAAATGCTGATAACTTCACGTTTAGGTGAAATTTCACCATTGGCACTAAATAATAGATGTGGCTCGCCACTAACTTCATTCAGTGAAAAATAGTTAGGCTTTGTAAAAGCATCTCCGGTATCGGAGTTTGCTATTTTCAAAAGATGTACTTCGGCTTCTTCTCCGCTACTCTCCCCATAGTATGTATTGACTACCTTCGCTCCCTGTCTTGTAGCAAAAACAGTATAAGTAAAGACGATCCCTTCATCCGATTGGATAGCTTGTAGATTACTATATAATTCCCCGGATGTCAGAGGTGTTTCATAGATGAGTTGCGGTTCCTGTCCTGGCTCAACTGTTAGGAATTGATTTGTTGACTCAGTTTGGACATAGAGTAAGAACTTGTTCTTTTCGGTTAAAACGGCATTTTTTATGTACTGAGATAATTCTAGTTCAGATTTAATCGTTCCATCAGATGAGACATCATACAATTGGTGACGTGACCATGTTAGGATTCCATTTTCTGTTGCATGTAGTCCTTCGATATTGTCTAAAATTGTTCTTTCGTCACCTTGATTGGAATAAATTAGTTCGTTGTTCTTTTTAAAAATCGCCTGTTCATCATCAACATAGAAGGAATACCCTTCTGGAATGGAGTAATTAAGTTCGTCAACTTTAGTATCCAGTTGCTCATTAACTACCACTTTGCGAACGGGATCCCCGCTAAAGAATAGTGTACTTTGATCACCCTGATGCTGCACAAACAATTCACTGTCGTCAGTAGCCACATTAAGATCCACTGAACGACTCCATTCTTCGTCAGGCATTTCTTGAAGGATGGATAGTTGATGAAGATAGACGAGCGTTAAAATAATGATACCCGTTAAAATTGGAATACCTAATTTTTTCATTTTTTCCCTCCTTGGTCCTTGCATACGTATGAATTTTACACAAGTTTCAAAAATTTTACAATACGTTTTGTTGTGAATCGCCAAAATATTTCGTGAATATAATATGGTAGTTGACCTGGGGAGGTACCGAAATGGGTGAGAAGGAGATAGATGAAAGAATTAATCAGTTGGTTCAAAAAGCATTATCTACTCAGTGGGAAGACGGTGCGTTTCGACTTTGTTTTGAAAACAGCCTCCTAACAGATGCTATGATGATCGTGCTCATTCGTACGTTAGAACTTCATGAAGAACGAATTCTTGAGAATCTCGTTGGTCGCATTCTTACGAAACAGTCAAGAGTAGGCTGTTGGAAATTATATGATGATGAAGAGGGGAATCTCTCGGCAACAGTACTCGCGTATCATAGTCTATTATTCTCTGGGAAAGTAAGCCGAGATCAAGAACAGATGAAGAGAGCTGAACGGTACATCATGAAGTGGGGAGGAATTGAACAATCGGATTCTATGACGAAGGTCTTTCTAGCTCTAAATGGACACATGGAATGGCCTCGTCTTTGTCATTTCCCTATGCTCTTCATGCTTGTCCCCGAGTTCTTTCCTGTTTCTTTCTATGATCTAAGTTCTTATGCGAGAATACATTTCGCACCAATTATTCTTACGCAGGATCTAAGATATTCCATTCGAACAAAATGGACACCTGATCTTACTCATTTAAAAGGAGAAGAACGATCTCTTCATGAAACACTCAGTGCAGCTTGGGATACTGTAGTAAATTTTCCTTCACATCAATTATATAAAGCTCGAAAGAGGGCAGAACACTATATGTTCGCTAGGATTGAAGAAGACGGTACATTATTTAATTACGCAACTGCTACTTTTTTTATGATTTATGCTTTGCTTGCGCTCGGTTATGAAAAACATTCTTCTGCCATTCTTCATGCGATGAGCGGGCTGAAAAGAATGCTCTGTCTATCTGATTCACACCTTCAGAACTCACCTTCAACCGTTTGGGATACTGCATTGCTATCTTCGGCTTTACAAGATGCAGGACTATCCAAAGATTCGGTCTCAATTGTTAAAGCAAATGAATTTTTACAATGTAAACAACACTCGAAGATAGGGGATTGGGTTTTAACAAAGCCAGACGTTGTTCCAGGCGGGTGGGGGTTTTCAGAAGGAAATACAATTCATCCTGATGTAGATGATACGACAGCTGCCTTGAGAGCGGTTGGCCGAAATAATAACCCTGAAGATTGGCAGAGAGGTGTAAACTGGGTTCTTGCTATGCAGAATAGGGACGGAGGATGGCCAGCTTTTGAACCTGATCGCCATGCTTTGTTGTTAAAAGAACTGCCGATTGATGGCGCACGTTCATCTTTTCCTGATAATTCAACTGCTGATTTGACCGGGAGAACGGTTGAATTTCTTTGCAACTACGCCAACTTTGAGAAAGACCACCCTGCAATTGAAAAGGCGATTAAATGGCTTATCATGAATCAAAGAAACGACGGCTCTTGGTATGGAAGATGGGGTGTATGTTACGTGTATGGGACATGGGCTTCACTGACAGGACTTCGGGCAGCAGGTCTTTCAATGGAGCACCCCACAGTACAGAAAGGGATTCGTTTCCTTAAGAATATTCAGCGAGAAGACGGTGGATGGGGGGAGTCGTGTAAGAGTGACGAACAGAAGAGGTATGTCCCTCTTTCCTATAGTACCCCTTCTCAATCAGCATGGGCTGTTCATGCACTTACGGTATGTGGGGATAAAAGTAAGGTGTTGAAGAAAGGAGTAGATTATCTTTCAAAGCGTACTTACTCAGAAAGAGAATTGACTTATCCAACAGGAGCAGGACTACCTGGTGGTTTCTACATTCGCTATCATAGTTATGAAATCATCTGGCCACTCCTTGCCCTTACTCACTATAAGAAAATGTTCAGTCATGATTTAGAAGTCTAAAGATGAGAGCAAGGAAGCGAGTGCACTTCATTGTGCACTCGCTTCCTTGCTAATTCACATCGATTCCACTTTTCTCAATTTCTTTCACTGTGATTTCTCCTGTGCCGCGTGGGATTTTTACGGTATGCATGGTTTGTGCTTCAAGTGCTCTGGCAATGGTATTCGTTGCCTCACTTGGATCGATCTTGTCACCGCAAGTGTAGACATCCACAGATGCGTAGCCATGTTCAGGGAAACTATGGATCGTTAGGTGTGATTCTGCAATGATAACAGCTCCGCTTATCCCCTGTGGCTCAAATGGATGGAAGACAACGTCCCTTATTTCTGCCCCCGCATCAAGCGCAGCACTCGCAAATGTTTCCTCTATATAGACCAAGTCATTTAGTTTTTCTTTGTTGCAATTCCACATTTCAGCTATAATATGATGACCCAATGTTTCGATTGTAATAGCCTCCCTTTTGACTGTATCCTATAGTCTTCATTACAAGAATTTGATTTATACAATTTTTCCCCTATGAAGTCGATTGTTAAACAGGAATTTGTATTACCATGAAGAACAGGGGGAGATATCCACTATCTATTGACTCTATTAGTTCAAAAGTTCAAACTTAAGAACAAATCCTGGTTAATAAAGGAGATATCGACATGGAACGGTTAGCTGAGAGAATCGAAAATCATAGTAAATACTATTTTACTGGTGAAACAAAATCATATGAATTTAGGCAAAAACAGCTAGAAGCGTTGCGGAATGTCATCAGAGAATATGAACCTGAAGTCATACAAGCATTAAAAATTGACCTTCATAAATCGGAATTTGAAGCTTATACTACTGAAATTGGATTTCTTCTTGAAGAAATTAAATTCACGTTGAAACACTTGAAAGATTGGATGAGCCCGAAGAAAGTGAAATCTCCGGTTACTCATTTAGGATCGAAAAGCTTGATCCATCAGGAACCTTATGGGGTTACGTTAATTATTGCACCTTGGAATTATCCTTTTCAGCTTCAGCTTGCGCCTCTTATAGGCGCCATAGCAGCAGGAAATTGCGCTGTTTTGAAACCTTCGGAATTAACTCCTACTGTTTCAGGCGTCATTGCCAAAATGATCCGAGAAGTATTTCCTGTGAATTATATTTCGGTTGTAGAAGGTGGAGTGGATGTTAGTACCGAGCTTTTGAAACAGCCTTTTGATCATATTTTCTTCACTGGAAGTGTTCAAGTTGGGAAAATTGTGATGGAAGCAGCTGCAAAGCAATTAATCCCAGTTACGCTAGAGCTTGGTGGGAAAAGCCCTGCAATTGTTGATGTTGACGCGAATTTGAAGCTTGCAGCAAAGCGAATTGTCTGGGGGAAATTCACGAACGCTGGCCAAACTTGCATCGCACCAGATTATTTGTACGTTCACAGTGACGTGAAATCTGAGTTCCTTCAACACATGAGTGAAGCTATCACAGAGTTCTATGGAGATAATCCATTAACGAATGAGAAGTACGGTCATATTGTCAGTGATAATCATTTTGAAAGGTTGAAGGGCTTTTTGAAAAATGGCGATGTGTTAATCGGTGGCAAGCATTGTGCAAAGGAACGGGTTATCGCACCAACGATTATCGATCATATTTCTTGGGAGGATCCTGTGATGCAAGAAGAGATCTTTGGACCAATTTTTCCTGTGCTTGAATTCTCAGATCTTGAGGTCGTCATTCAAGAAGTGCGACGACGACCAAAGCCGCTTGCTCTTTATTTCTTCTCAGAGTCAGAAAACAAACAAGATCGAATCACATCATCCCTTTCGTTTGGTGGCGGCTGTATGAATGATACGTTGATGCATATCGTTTCGCCACATCTTCCATTCGGAGGAGTCGGCTCAAGTGGTTCGGGTAGCTATCATGGAGAAGCGAGTTTTAAGACTTTTTCTCACGAGAAAAGTATTGTAAAGCAAACAACGAAATTTGATTTCTCTTTTCGATATCCATCTGCTAAAAATGGACTTAAAATGATGAAACGTATTATGGGATAAGAAAGGCACGAGGCACAAGCTATTCTTATTTATTTTAATACTGGGATGAGAGAAGGCAACGCTCTGTTCTAAAATAGAATGAAGATGAAAAAAGGGGCTATCATTTTGCTTTAGTCTACTAATTGGTCATGTTATGATAACCGCAAAGCTGTCCTTTACTAAAATGAAGTCAGCTTAACACACGCTAGATATTAGGAGGAAATAGATATGAATAAAGGTGTTATTAGTTTAGGAGAAGCCTTAATTGATTTTATCCCCCTAGATCAGGGAAATCTCACGTATCAGAAGAGTCCAGGAGGAGCACCTGCTAACGTATCGGTCGGTCTAGCACGCCTTGGTGTGAAATCAACATTCCTTGGTAAAGTGGGTGACGATGTTCTCGGACGTTTTCTTCAAGAAACGTTGAAAGATTATGGTGTGGATGTCTCAACGATGATTTTAACCGAATCGGCCCGAACTGGCGTAGTGTTTGTCACAAACGCTGAAAATGGGGAGCGTAGTTTTGATTTTTACATAAATCCGAGTGCTGATCGCTTTTTGAATTCGGAAGAAGTAAATGAAGCGGTTTTTGCCAAACACCGAATTCTCCATTTTGGTTCGATTTCGATGATTAGTGAACCTTCAAGAAGTGCGACCAAGAAAGCAGTGCAGACTGCGAAAGATAATGGAATGCTGATTTCTTACGACCCGAATCTTCGACTAGGGTTGTGGGAAAGCGAAGAACGCGCTAAGGAAACAATTGTTTCGATGTTATCCGAAGCAGATATTCTGAAATTATCAGATGAAGAGCTGACATTTATTACTGGTGAAAAAAACATTGAAGCAGGGATTAAGAAACTTGCTCACTATCGAATTCCTGTTATCTTTATTACGATGGGTGGAGAAGGTAGTCTTGTTTTCACACCGGAATATTCATTTAGAGTACCTGCTATGAAAGTGCAGGCGATTGATACGACTGGAGCAGGAGATGCTTTCGTATCAGGTATCCTTCATGGTTTCAATGAATACGAAGGTACCCTATCAGAGTTGACTAAAGACCAACTCCAACAGATGACTGAATTTGCTAGTGTATCTGGCGCGCTTGCAGCTGCAACAAAAGGAGCGATGTCGGCTCTCCCTACGAAATCTGAAGTAGAAGATATCTTAATGAAAAATGCGAAATAAAGAGGTGCCCCGCATTATGCGGGGCATTTTTTGTTAGATAGATTTCATTTCTCTTGGGTATTGTGTGAAACTAGATTGAATGCAAGTGGTGCGATACAATTATAGAGGCTTTACTAATAATCGGAGGTGCTTACGATGAATCAGGAATTTCTACTTGAATTGCTCTCAACACCATCCCCATCTGGAGCTGAGATGGAGATTCAACACAAATGGATGAACTATGTAAGTGAATTTGCGGATGAGATGCGAACGGATCATGCCGGAAACGCAATTGGAATCGTCAATCCAGATGCGGATTTCAAAGTACTACTTGCGGGTCATTGTGATGAAATTGGATTCATGGTGAAAAAGATCGACCAGAACGGATTTATCCGTGTAGAAAAACTAGGTGGAATTAGTCATAAACCAGCCATTGGAATGAAAGTAACAATACTTGGTACACATGGAGAACTAACTGGGGTATTTGGTGTGAACGCGGAACATCATGGTGGTGCAAAAGAGTTTAATTTCGAGGATCTTTACATAGACTGTGGTGCAAACACAAAGGAAGACGTGGAAAAATACGTTCAGATTGGTGATCTTGCTGTCTATAAGACTGATGTTGAATTTCTTTTAAATGACAAAATTAGTGGTAGAGGCCTAGACAATCGAACGGGATCCTTCATCGTTGCAGAGGTTCTTCGTGAAGTGGCGAAGCGTAACCCTAAAGTTGGTGTTTACGCAGTTAGTACGGTAAATGAAGAAACAAATATGGGAGGGGCTTATTTCGCTGGTGCAGGAATTCAACCAACAATGGCGATTGCCTGTGATGTCACTTTCTCTTCTGACTATCCTGGTATTGATGCAAGCAAACATACTGAAGTTAATCTCGGAGGTGGCCCGGTTTTGGCAAAAGGCGCTCCAATCAATTGGAAGATCAATCAGCTTCTTGAAAATGCAGCGAAGAAACTTGATCTGAAGCTTCAATACGAACTAACACCAAGAATGACTGGAACGGATGCTGATAAACTCCGTTTAACTGGTTCAGGTTTGCCAGTTTCTCTTGTTTCATTACCACTTCGCTACATGCATGCTCCTGTTGAAACTGTGAGCTTAAAAGATATGAAAGAAGAAATTGATCTTCTTGTCGAAATGCTTGCCTCATTAACTGGGGATGAGAGTGTTAATCCGTTAAAATAATATTGACAAAATTGCGACAATAATGCTAAGATTACAGAGTGAAAATAACAGTGAAGGGGAGTGTGTACGATGAGACATGTAATGAAACGTTTTATTCAACTAACTTCATGTACTCATGGACGCACTTTGCCAGGGATGTAACCCTTCGTAATTAAGGAATCGGCACGCGTCTTAGACGTGTGCCCTTTTCTATGTCTTTAGAAACTATCAGACATAACCGCACATGGTTATGTCTTTTTTTGTTTCTGGAAAATTGAAAATTGGCAACAGCTATATTACATAGTGGGGGTGATTAGCGTGGTGAGCGATATGTAATTTCATTCAGATATCCTATTTAAAAGATTGGAGGGACGGTCTTGTTCTCAATTTTACGAAAGCTAAGCTGGTTTTTTAAACAGCATTGGAAGCGCTACAGTATAGCGATTGCCCTGTTGATTATTGGAGGAGTGCTCGAGGTGATTCCACCAAAATTGATTGGAATGGCGATAGATGAAATGAATATCGGAAGCCTAACATGGGATGGCTTAAGAAATTATTTATTCTTTTATGGTGGGCTATTAATTGTTGTTTATCTCGTCACATATGTATGGATGTATCAGCTGTTTGGAGGGGCTTTTCTAGTCGAAAGGACCCTTCGTTCGAAATTTATGAAGCATTTGTTGAAGATGACTCCTTCCTTTTACGAGAAAAACCGCACAGGAGATTTGATGGCTCGGGCGACAAATGACCTAAAAGCAGTCTCACTAACCGCGGGTTTCGGTATTTTAACACTTATCGATTCGACCATCTTCATGCTTTTGATCCTTGTTACCATGGGTGTTTTGATCAGCTGGAAATTGACGCTTGCGGCGATATTGCCCTTGCCACTTATGGCACTTGCTATGAATCGATACGGCAAAATCATTCATAAACGATTTACTGCTGCCCAGGATTCGTTTGGACATATGAATGATCAGGTTCTAGAATCGATCGCAGGTGTAAGAGTCACGAGAGCATATGTACAGGAAAGGGCAGACCAGCAGAAATTCCAGAACCTCACTGAGGATGTATACAGTAAAAACATTGATGTTGCAAAAGTGGATGTCTTATTTGAACCTACAATTAAAGTTCTAGTTGGGATTAGTTACTTGATTGGATTGGGGTATGGTGCATATCTAGTCTTCCACAAAGTACTCACACTTGGAGAACTTGTTTCGTTTAACGTCTATCTAGGGATGTTAATTTGGCCAATGATTGCGGTAGGAGAGCTTATTAACGTGATGCAGAGAGGAAATGCTTCTCTCACTCGCGTGATGGAGACGCTCTCTTATGAAGAAGATGTGAAGGAAAACCTCGCACCAAAATATCTGGATTTACCAGGTACGATTGAATTTGAACACGTTACGTTTTCCTACCCAACTTCTTCAGTAAAGAATCTGAAAGACGTATCATTCAAGTTAAAGAAGGGTCAAACGCTTGGGATTGTTGGGCGTACGGGTAGTGGAAAGACAACACTACTGAAGCAACTATTAAGAGAGTATCCAGAAGGAGAAGGAAAAATCAGTATTTCGGGGATTCCAATCGAGCAACTATCCCTCAGTGCACTTCAGAGTTGGATCGGTTATGTTCCTCAAGATCAAATGCTTTTCTCAAGATCTGTTCGTGAGAATCTTCTCTTTGGCAAAATCGATGGAAATGATCAAGATGTTGATCGAGTATTGAATCTCGCAGATTTCCAGAAAGATATTCATGTCCTACCTGAAGGGTTAGAAACCCTTGTTGGTGAAAAAGGAGTGGCACTTTCAGGGGGGCAGAAACAACGTGTTTCAATTGCAAGAGCACTCATGATTGATCCGGAGATTCTCATTCTCGATGACGCCATGTCTGCTGTAGATGGAAAAACAGAAGCACAGATTATCTCCAATATCCGTAGTGAACGCTCTAGTAAAACAACCTTTATTGCAACCCATCGATTGTCTGGTGTAAAACATGCAGATTGGATTCTCGTTATTGATGAGGGAGTGGTCATTGAAGAGGGAACCCACGACCAATTACTTGTTCAAGAAGGATGGTATCGTGAACAATACGACAGACAGCAGCTTGAAGATTCGCTGAAGGAGGTGCTGTAGATGAATCGTCATGTAGGAAAGCGATTAATACGCTATGCTCTTGGTTTTAAGAAAAGTATTCTTATTGCGCTTCTTCTCCTAACCGTTGCTGTTACAGCAGAGCTTTCAGGTCCGTTCATTGCAAAGCGGATGATTGATGTTCACATACTGGGAATTGAAAATCCCTGGTATGAAGCAGAACAAGGAGAAGATGCTGTTAATTATGAGGGGAACTGGTATAAAAGAAGCGATCATTTCGATAGTGCGGAAGAAAAAAGGAACGAAGTCCGAATTCTTCAAGTCGGCCGAGATTATTACTTCATAGATAATCCCATTGAATTTGATGGAGAGCGAGCCATTCAAGGAAGTGAACTTACGATAACGAAAGATGGGGAGAAGCAGACCTATGTTGCAAACAAACTTAGTAATAATGAGCTTCTCGCTTTTTATCAGCCACAAATTGAACCGATGATCTGGCTCATTGCTCTCTATTTAGGATTACTTTTGTTTGCATCCGTTTTTGAATATGGCCAGGGGCTTCTTCTCCAAACTTCAGCCAATCGAATTATTCAAAAAATGCGAACGGATGTTTATGCGCAAATTCAGCGACTACACATAAATTATTTTGATAATTTGCCAGCTGGG
This sequence comes from uncultured Bacillaceae bacterium, assembly GCA_963805895.1. Lineage (GTDB taxonomy): Bacteria > Bacillota > Bacilli > Bacillales > Guptibacillaceae > Guptibacillus. The sequence goes on along the minus strand of CAWDWH010000022.1, from coordinate 12,110 downwards.
AAAGTGGTGGCACGGATTACAAATGATACGGAAGCCATTCGAGAACTGTATGTCACAGTACTTGCTACATTTTTTACGAGTATAGTCTATATGACTGGCATTTTTATTGCCTTATTCTTACTCGATGTCAAATTAGCCTTCATTACACTTACGATTGTTCCACTTCTGTTAATCTGGATAATGGTTTATCGCAAGTACGCTTCTAGATTTAATAAGGTGATTCGTACGAGAATTAGTGATATTAATGGAATGATTAATGAATCAATCCAGGGGATGTCGATTATTCGAGCATTTAAACGCCAGCAAGAGACAGAGAAGGAATTTGAACAATTAAATGATAGCCATTTTACTTATCAAAATAAGCTCTTGAATCTTAACTCCTTAATGTCTCATAATCTCGTCAATATTCTTAGAAACATCTCCTTCGTTGCTTTGATCTGGTATTTTGGTGGTGCCTCACTTGCTGCGGGATCAATCATTAGTCTCGGTGTGCTATATGCTTTTGTTGATTACTTGAATCGACTATTTCAGCCTGTTACCAATATGGTCAATCAGCTTGCGAATCTAGAGCAGGCACTAGTTGCAGCTGACCGAGTGTTTGAACTACTAGATGAAAAAGGGGAAGATGTATCAGACGGTAAGCTTGACCGTTATAAAGGGAACGTTGTATTTCGGGAGGTTTCTTTCGCCTACAATGAAAAAGATTACGTGTTAAAAGACTTATCGTTTGAAGCAAAAAAAGGTCAAACCATAGCCCTTGTAGGTCACACTGGTTCTGGGAAAAGTTCAATTATGAATTTATTATTTCGTTTTTATGATAATCAAAAAGGAATTATTTCAATTGATGGTAAGAATATTAAGGACATTCCGAAGCAGCAGTTACGGCAACATATGGCGATTGTTCTACAAGATCCATTCCTCTACACAGGGACGATTGCCTCTAATGTGAGCCTAGACGATCCATCTATCTCACGGGAAAAAGTTGAAAATGCTTTAAAGAATGTAGGTGCCGAACAGCTTCTTCATTCGCTTCCGAGAGGGTTTGATGAGCCTGTTATTGAGAAAGGGAGCACCCTGTCCTCGGGTCAAAGGCAACTCATTTCGTTTGCAAGAGCATTAGCTTTTGATCCGGCAATACTCATTCTGGATGAAGCTACTTCGAATGTAGATACAGAAACAGAAATGATTATCCAGCGTGCGCTTGATATCTTGAAGAAGGGGCGGACAACGTTCATTATCGCTCATCGTCTATCAACTATCAGAGAAGCAGATCAAATTCTCGTACTTCATCAGGGAGAAATTGTTGAGCGTGGTCACCATGATGAGTTAATGGAGAAGAAAGGCAGATATTATCAGATGTATCAGCTTCAACAGGGAAAGAAGATTGAGCAGGCTGTATAAGAAAATATATTGTGTTGGAACAATGAAACGAATATTTTTAAAGCCGTAGCTTTTTAGCTACGGCTTTTGATGGGATTTCCTGGTGGTAAGTAATAGGGAGGCGTTTTGAGCCATCCTCTTTGCTCCATTAAATTTTTAAGTTCTGCTGCAAACATTAGAATATGCGTTTGGAATTGAAGAAACATTAATACGACGTCTGTTCTTACTGCTTGTGAAATGGTACTGGCGCATAGTAAGTTCACTGAAGCTAGTTTGAGTGATATTCCGTTAGCGATTTCATCGTCGGTTAATTTGACCCCAAGTGGTATTGTAGATGGTCTCGAATCAGGTTTCCTCTCTGAAGTAGTAGGAAGTGGCACTCCTTCTTTAATTAAAAAGTTTTTCAATTTAAGCTCGTCTTTTACAGATGCTTCAAAAATTTCTTTGACTTTTTTCTGAAGCGGCTTATCTTCGGTCGTATTCAATCCCATACTATAAAAAACTTGAGCTTCTTTAAAAATAGCAAAAGCTGTCCAGCAATTCATCACTTCACCAACGTGCAGTGGTGATTTAGGACCATCATCTTTGTAAGCTTGAAGAATACCGAGCATAGACTTGAATACTTTGTTCATCATCTAACCCCCTCCATTCTAGATTGGATTAGGATGAGGAAAATTATGTAGAAAAATTAATCAGGAGGAAAAACAATTCTTATCTTGAAGATGGCCGAAATCCTGCTTCCTCAGCATCGGATTGACTACAGAACATTTCTTCAGCTATGGTCCTGTCATAATAAGATCCTTCAGGCATATGATAAATTTTTTCACCTTTCGAAGTAATGTTTCCTTTAATTTGACAACGATCTGATATCGGTTTGGGTGAGGGAGACTCAGGTGTTGATTCGTTAAACCCATCTTCTAGAATATAATCTTCAATACTCCAGATACCAACGCCCTTTTCTTGTGCATTTCGCTGGATTTCTTTGAACTGATCAACATATTTCACGTTTGGCTGATAGATATATGCGACTCGGGCAAGTCCTTTTTCGAGGAGCATTTCATTAAACATCTTATCCCCAATCCAAACATAGGCAAGCAATCTCCCGTACTTGTCACGTTCAGAAACATCTAGTTCAAGTCCAATTTCTTTTCCTTCTAATATGTCTTTTGCAAACTTTGAGGCTTCAGGACCAAAAGGCTGCACTGGCTTTGTAGGATGTTTGGTTTCGGGTGTATCAACGAGTAAGAGCCTGATAGTTTCTTCTCTATTCTCTACAGTCACTTTTAATGTGTCGCCGTCAACAACACGATCCACTTTCGCAGGAAGCGTATTCTCCTTTGTGGCGTGTTCTGTAGAAGGAGATGAGCATGCAGTTAAAACGAAAAGGAAAATGAATAATGGTAAAAAGAATGCTTTCAATTATGCTACTCCTTTCGATGGTTACTGGTCTTAAACTTCCTTTTCATGCATAACTTAAAAAGGGGGTGATCTTCATGAATCACGGATGTATCTACTGTGAGAAAGAATTGCTCTTCCCGTGGGAAAGAAGAAGACTCGTTTGTGATGGATGCCATTATGCGATATCAGATAGTTATCATGAGGATTATAGAGACATAGGTGATCAAAAAATAGAGCAGAAATCCCGTCGATTATGACGGGATTTCTTCATGTGGTTTTACTGCACAGCCATGGCTCTATGTCACTTCATCTCAAACACAAAGAACGTGTTCAATTTGAAGGGCTCTAGTGCCATGCGGGTCAATATGGCGGCTTCCGCTTTTCGAAGATCCAGCTGCAGAGCCCAGGCCCTCGATCGCTTCATCTCATACCTCGAACACAGAGACCGTGTTCAATGTATGAGATTCCAGCGCTTGTCGGTCCTAAACGGGCTCTTCCGCTTTTCAACCTCAATAACTTTTGACTGCTAGTGTGCAGCGGGATATGCAGATTAGTTCTTCTTTTTCGTCGACGATGTTGATTTCCCAGACCATTGTTCTTCTGCCGATGTGAATGGGTTGTGCGATGGCTCGGACGACTCCGTCTTTTTTGCTACGGAGGTGGTTGGCGTTGATTTCCATTCCGAATGTGGCCTGGTTTTCTGTATTAAGATTGAGGGTACCCCCTATGCTTGCGGCAGATTCTGCAAGGGCTACTGAAGCTCCGCCATGAAGAAAACCGAGCGGTTGATGAGTACTTGGTCCTACGGGCATTTCCAAAACCACTTTTTCAGGTGTTAATGTAATGGCTTTAATTCCAAGTGCTTCTAACATCGTATTTTCGAATTCCATCCAATCTCCTCCAATTTTATGTACTTCTTTTTCAGTATACATGACACAAAGTATAGATGAAGGTGCAATCATTCAAGACTATTGCCTTTTTTTGTATGAGTTAGTGTTAATTTTGACATTTTTATAATAAAGGCACTGAATGATACCAAAGAAAAAAGCCAGAGAGTCATCTCTGGCTTTTTTCTTCGTTTCACATTAAATAAAATTGGCCAGTAGTAATCCGATTGACATAAGCAGGCCGAATTGTGTGTGCATTTGGGCTGTCGCCTTCATAGCTGGCACCATTTCCGGCGCTTTTGATTTTCCTTCAAAGAGGCGAATAGCTTTAAACGCTTTCGGGATGCTTAAAAGAACCAATAATACCCATAAAGATGTATCGATTGTAATAACAAGTCCTACCACCCATAGATAGGATACGATGAACATCCATTCTAGGAATGTGACGGCTTTATCATGATCGAGTAAGATTGCGAGTGTCTTTCGTCCTTTCTCTTTATCTCCCTCAAGGTCTCGAATGTTGTTAGCCATCAAGATACCCCCGACGAGAATCGATATTGGAACGGATGCGAGTACGCTCTCGAACGTAATAACATCAGTCTGGATAAAGAATGATAATAATACAAGTATAAGTCCCATGAATAAACCAGCTGCAATTTCACCAAAAGGTGTATAAGCGATTGGATAAGGTCCACCAGTGTAGAAATAGCCTGCAGCCATACATATCGTGCCAATCACTGCGATCCACCATGTTGTTAAGAAGCAAATATACACACCTAAAAGGATTGCGATACCAAAGAATAGAAAAGCAAGGTTTAGAACGGTTTTAGCACTCACACCATCTCGAACGATAGCTCCTCCGATTCCGACGGTTTCTGCATGATCCAGTCCTCTTTTGAAATCATAATATTCATTAAACATGTTTGTAGCTGATTGAATAAGAAGGGATGCCATCATCATAGCTATAAACAACCCGAAATGTAATGTATGGTTTTGAAGGGCAAGCATAGTACCCAGAAAAACCGGGACAAAGGAAGCTGTCAATGTGTGTGGTCTAAGCAATCGCCACCACACCTGTAAGGTTGGTTTTGAAGGCGTTGCTTTCCCCAGCTTATTGTTGCTGTGATTCGTACGCTCTTCCATAATTTTGTGTCTCTCCCTTTAATAAAGAACTTCTTAGAATTACCCCCTATAACCATTATAGTTTAAAAAAATGGATGGGGGGTGTCAATCATTTTGTCAATATCAAGAAGTGTCTGTTAATAGATGAAGTAGATTTTTCGCTTATCTAACTCTAAACGTCAATGATCTCGATCTGAATATTAGTATTGAACGAATATCGCTCAAGGATAACAAAAACGATCACTTTAGTTAAAAAGTGATCGTTTTAGTACTAATAATAAGGATACGGATAGGGTCTGAAAAATGCGATTCGACCTAACCCTACTCCAACAAGTCCTCCAAGTAAGCCTCCAGCAAAAGCCCCAAAGAAAAACAATCCGGGTCCTTCAGGGTATTGAGGACCATCACAATTATGATTTATTGGACGAATGTAAACAAATTCATCGTCTACGTCTTCAATATGACCTCGATGCATCTGACCATCATGACACTGGATTTCAACACATTGTCCAACGTGCTGACGGCAAACGCCCTGGTAGTAATGTCTCGACATGATAAGACCTTCCCTCTCATGTAGTCTATAAACTACTGCGTTCTGTGCAGCGTCTACTTTAATCAGTCTATGCAGACGTTTCATATTGCTAAGGGCACCTGCGGAACATTGAAATGATTTTTTTTCTTCAGATGGGGAATCTTCTATAGGTAGAAGCTCAATGAGAGTGAATCTGCTTCGTTGACAGCCTTAGTCGGACAGGTGTATCCTTTAATTAACTGTGGCCGAGGCTGACTCGGTCTGCTTTTGCATGGACAGAAAGTTGGGGGGAGAAGACGTTGTCTACAATACAACATCACGAACTATATAGCTTGCTTCATCAAGGTGTAAGTAAGGCGGAAAAGCGGGGAACGTCACTACTTGTTAGTCAGGTACTATCGGTAGATTCTGTCGATCCCCTCTCCTTTTATGCAGCAGGTGCGTATACGTATGAGAATAATCGGACGTTCTGGTCCGATCCAGATAATGATACAACCATAGTTGGTCTTGGTCGCGTAAAGCAATTCAACGCTAATTTGGATCGCTTTCGTACGATAGAAGCTGAGTGGAAAAGGTTTCTTAAGCAGTCGATTGTTGAAGGATCACCCTCACGACCAGGAGTTGGGCCAGTTATCCTTGGAGGGTTTTCGTTCGATCCTACAGCTCCAGAAAGTGGTGATTGGGATCGCTTTCCTGAAGGAGGTATGGGGCTTCCTGAGTTGATGCTCACATGTGCGGGGAATCAGGTTTGGCTTACCATCAATGCAATCGTGAATGGTGAAGATGATGCGGAAGCGATGTCTGAAGAGCTTCTAACAAAGCATCGTCACGTTCTAGAGGATTTATCTTCAAAAGTCTCACCTGATGTGAAAGCTATTTCTATAGAAGAAATACGACCTATGCAATGGAAAGAGACAGTAAGAAGTGCGGCTGCCAACATCAGAAAAGGGAAACTTGAAAAAGTTGTTTTAGCTAGAGAGATTCACTTGCAAGGATCGGATTCTTTCTCTGCATCAAGGACATTATTGAACCTGAAGACACAGCAGAGTGATAGTTACTTGTTTGCTTTCGAATATGGTAATAAATGCTTCCTAGGTGCTTCACCCGAACGGTTAGTAAAACGGGATGGACAACAGGTTTATTCAACATGTCTTGCTGGATCGATTAGGAGAGGAAACACGAAGGAACAAGATGATGTTCTTGGTGAGGAACTGCTCAACGATAACAAGAATCGCATTGAGCATGACCTTGTCGTGCAAATGATCCGTACTGCAATGGAGCAAGAATGTGAATTTGTTCAGGTTCCAACGAAACCAGAACTATTGAAGACCCCTCATATTCAACATTTATTTACGCCTGTTGTTGCTAGGGCAGGTAGAGAGACAAGCTTACTAAGAATGGTTGAACGATTGCATCCCACACCAGCTCTTGGTGGCTATCCTCAGGAAGAGGCAGTAATGGAAATCAAGCAAATTGAAAATCTTGACCGTGGTTGGTATGCAGGCCCGGTGGGGTGGATTGACCATCAGGGGAATGGTGAATTTGCAGTCGCTATCCGTTCTGGTTTACTTAATGGAGACCAAGCCAAGCTCTATGCAGGGTGCGGTATTGTAGGAGACTCAGATCCTCTTAGTGAATACGAAGAAACCAAAATGAAGTTTAAACCAATGTTAACAGCCCTTGGAGGGACTCAATATGACTGATCAAGAAATTCTTTCAAGCTACGTAGGATCTTTTGTAGATGAACTTGTACGCTCGGGTGTCAAACATGCTGTAGTCAGTCCTGGTTCACGCTCTACTCCGATCGCGATGGTCATGGCTGAGCATCCTAAATTGAAGGTGTGGGTTCACGTAGATGAACGGTCAGCAGGTTTTTTTGCACTGGGTATGGCTAAAGCTCAAGGTGAACCTGTAGCGCTTTTGTGTTCATCTGGAACAGCTGGGGCAAATTATTATCCTGCTGTGATAGAAGCTGCTCAATCAAAAGTTCCGCTTATTGTTTTAACAGCTGATCGCCCTCATGAACTAAGAGATATCGGAGCTCCACAGGCGATCAATCAGATTAATTTATTTGGAGATTTCCCAAAATGGTTTATGGAAATGTCGATGCCTGATTCTTCTTCAGAACTCGTTCGATACATAAGAGCGGCAGCTTCAAGAGCCAGTGCAATTTCTTCTATGACCCCTGCTGGACCGGTCCATCTAAACTTTCCATTCAGAGATCCCCTCATACCGGATTTATCATATCCGGGGCTCTTTTCCGATGGAAGAGACAATCGCCAGCCGTGGGTCAACGTGCCTGAGCACGTGCGTGTGCTAAAAGAAGAGACTATTTCTTTCTACGCAGACAAACTGATTGGAAAGAAAGGCATTATTGTCATAGGGCCGCAGGAAAGTAACGAGTTAGCAGAATCAGTATATAAGTTGGCAGAATCACTCGGTTATCCAGTTCTTGCTGATCCACTGTCCAAATGTAGATGGTCTCATCATCCTAATTTAGTTGAAGGATATGATGCCTTTCTGAGGGGGGAGGTGGATGATGATATCCATCCTGATGTCATTCTTCGCTTTGGTGCCATGCCAACTTCAAAAGCTTACATGCTTTATGTTAAACAATTGTCTGAACCTACACATATTGTGGTGGATGAAGGCGGATGGCGGGATCCTACTCTTTTAAGTTCAGATATGCCTTCTGTATCAGCTGTAGAATTTGCTGAAATGCTATTCAGTGCGGTTCAGGGTCAAAACCCAAATGATAATCACTGGTTAAAAAAGTGGCAAAAAATTAATGATCGAACAGTAGATCTATTAATGGAAGAGCTGGAAACGGATCAACTATTTGAAGGACATGTCTTTAGAGAGCTAGGTAAAGCCATGCATCCTGATGAACTTCTATTTGTAGGTAATAGCATGCCAATCAGAGATCTAGATAATTTCTTTCTAACGGGAGATTCGGCACCAACTGTAATGGGAAATCGAGGAGCTAATGGAATCGATGGTGTGGTATCAACGGCTCTTGGAGCCAGCACAGCATTTCAATTTAGTGTTCTCGTTATTGGTGATCTTTCTCTTTATCATGATATGAATGGACTTCTTCTTTCAAAGCTATATAAATTGAATATGACGGTCATTGTTGTAAATAATGATGGTGGAGGAATCTTTTCATTCTTACCTCAACGTCAACATGAGGAACACTTTGAGCAGCTTTTTGGAACGCCTTTAGGGTTAAATTACGAACACACCGCTGCGTTATATGGTGGAACTTTTGACCGGATTTCTAGCTGGGATGAATTTAGAGTTGCTTACGAGAAGAGTCAAAAAGTCGAAGGATTAAGTATCATTGAAGTTCCTACAGATCGCCATTCCAACATTGAACTTCATAAGAAGGTATTTGCAAAAGTGAAGCAAGCAACAACAGGAATGTTTCAGGAGCGATCTAACGTATGATGGTTAAAATAGAAGGACAATCTTTCCATGTTGAAATAGAAGGAGTAGGAGAACCCCTCTTGCTTCTTCATGGATTTACGGGTGATAGTTCGAGCTGGACATCATTTATTCAAAGCTGGTCCTCCTCCTATCAGGTCATTGCCATCGATCTGATCGGACATGGTAAGAGTAGTAAGCCGCTGGATCCATCTTATTACTCTATGGAAGCGATGGGCTCAACCTTAAAGAAGCTTCTTGATCATTTAGGGTTGAATAAGATTCATTTACTCGGTTATTCGATGGGAGGACGGTTCGCTCTCTCATTTGCACTTCAATATCCTTCCTACGTGAGATCGTTGATTCTAGAGAGTAGTTCTCCTGGACTAAAGACTTCAGTGGAAAGAGAAAAGAGAAGTCAAAGAGATCATGCTCTTGCACAACGAATCATTGAAAAAGGCATCGTAGAATTTGTGCAGTTTTGGGAGACAATCCCGCTTTTTGCTTCTCAACAACAATTACCTGAAGAGGTGCAGTCCAAAATAAGAGCCCAGAGGTTAAGAAATTCAGAAATCGGCCTTTCGAACAGTTTGAAAGGAATGGGGACGGGTGCTCAGACACCCCTTTGGAATCAGTTAAATCGCCTGAACATTCCGGTTCTACTTATTACTGGTGAACTCGACAAAAAGTTTATTTCGATTGCAAAACAGATGGAAAAAGCTATTTCCCAAGCGGATTTTGTGCAAATTAATGACGCAGGGCATACAATTCATGTAGAAGATCCTCAAATCTTTGATAAAATAGTAGTAGCTTTTCTAAAAAAGCATGCAGATTCATTTCTGTAAATTTTGGTTACATAAGAAAGGGGTATTTCAAAATGATCGAATGGAAGACAGAACGCGAATTTGACGATATTCTTTACGAAACGTATGATGGTATCGCTAAAATTACGATTAACCGTCCTGAAGTGCGCAATGCATTTCGTCCCAAAACGGTTAATGAATTAATTACTGCTTTCGCTTTTGCAAGAGATGATTCAGATATTGGTGTTATTGTATTAGCTGGTGCTGGAGATAAGGCCTTTTGTTCAGGCGGCGACCAGAGTGTGCGAGGTCATGGTGGATATGTTGGCGATGATGAAATTCCTCGCTTGAATGTTCTTGATCTTCAACGATTAATTCGCGTCATTCCAAAACCAGTTGTTGCAATGGTATCTGGTTACGCAATCGGTGGAGGACACGTTCTTCATGTTGTTTGTGACCTCACAATTGCAGCTGATAATGCTATTTTTGGACAAACTGGTCCTAAAGTAGGTAGTTTTGATGCTGGTTATGGTGCAGGTTACCTTGCTCGTATTGTAGGGCATAAAAAGGCAAGAGAAATTTGGTTTCTTTGCCGTCAATACAATGCTCAGGAAGCGCTTGATATGGGCCTTGTGAATACAGTTGTTCCACTTGATCAGCTTGAAGCAGAAACCGTTCAGTGGGCGCAGGAAATGCTTGATAAGTCACCAACGGCTCTACGATTCCTTAAGGCATCTCTTAACGCAGATACTGATGGTCTTGCTGGTCTTCAACAGATGGGCGGAGACGCTACGCTTCTCTATTACACAACGGATGAAGCAAAAGAAGGACGCGATTCTTTCAAAGAGAAGCGCAAACCTGATTTTAAACAGTTCCCGCGTTTTCCATAAATCGATTCAATCAGAACAGCTTGATGGGTACCCATCAAGCTGTTTTTTCAAATGAAGAAAGGATGAGGAAGATGGATACAATGCCAAATTGGCTGCATAAGCGTGCCTCGATGACGCCTGAACGAGTGGCGATCATCGAGAATGGTGAGCAGGTTACTTTTAAAGAATTGCAAGTGAGAGCCGTAGAAATGGCTAATGCTTTGAAAGACGAGGGGATTGGAAAAGGTGACCACGTTGGTTTTTTCATGCTGAACGGACTTGAAGCCGCCGTTTGTTTACATGCCCTTATGTACGTGGGTGCTGTGATTGTTCCGATGAATCATCGACTTACCGTGCCGGAGCTTTCTTTTCAAGTAGAAGATGCTGAGCTTTCTTTTGTGATTTCGGATGCGGACCTGGAAGAAAAAGCACTCGAATCATTTAATCAGACTACTATGAAACTTCTGGTCTGGTGTAGGATTACGCCTCAACATCAGAATGTCGAAAAATTGGAAGTCACGATTGCACTCAACCAGCTTCATACTATCATGTATACATCAGGAACGACGGGCAAACCAAAAGGGGTTATGCTTACATATGGGAATCACTGGTGGAGCGCAATCAGTTCAAGTCTGAACCTTGGTCATCATGTAAATGATCGATGGTTATGTGCTGTTCCAATTTTTCATATGAGTGGGCTATCCATTCTATTACGCAGTGTCATCTATGGTATTACCATGGTAATTCAACCACGTTTCGATCCGCATGCCGTTAATCAATCGATTCAACACGAAGGAGTAACGATTGTATCGGTAGTAAGCGCTATGCTGAGTAGAATGCTGGAAGACCTTGGGGACGAGGAATACCCTTCAACGTTAAGGTGTCTTCTTCTAGGAGGTGGACCGGCTCCTTATCCACTTCTAAAGGTTTGTGAGAATAAGCGCATTCCTGTTTTTCAAACTTTTGGAATGACAGAAACGGCATCCCAACTAGTGACGCTATCACCGGAATATATGCTTGAGAAGCAAGGGTCGGCAGGTAAAGCCTTGTTTCCTTCTGAAGTCCTGATCAGCCACAATGGTGAAGCACTTCAACCCGGCGAGCATGGAGAAATTCTTGTAAAGGGTCCAACTGTCACAAAAGGTTACTGGAAACGAGATGATGCAACACATCAATCTCTCCATCATGGCTGGCTTCATACGGGTGATGTTGGTTACCTCGATCATGATGGGTTTCTATATGTACTTGATCGGAGAAAAGATCTTATTATTTCTGGTGGGGAGAATGTGTATCCTGCGGAAATCGAAGCTGCACTATTTGAGCATCCTGCAGTCAAGGACGCAGGTGTAACAGGTATAGAAGATCTGAAGTGGGGGGAAGTTCCGGTTGCTTTTGTGGTAAAGGATGATACTGAGCTTTCATTCGACCATCTATTTGTGTTCCTTTCAGAACGACTCGCCAGCTATAAATTACCTAAACGCATCATTTTCGTAGATGAGCTCCCGCGAAACGGTGCGAATAAACTCCAACGAAACTTATTGAAAGAATTAGGAGAAACCACATGATAAAGTTACAATCTGTAACTCTTCATCATGTGCAAATGAAGCTTAAAACGCCGTTTTCAAATAGTCTTGAGACCGTTTCTGAGCGTGAGCTTATCATAGTGGAAATAAGAGACTCGGACGGTCATGTTGGA
>CAWDWH010000021.1:0-9077 GCA_963805895.1 uncultured Bacillaceae bacterium | reverse complement strand
TACTTTCTACTCGTGATTGTCTGGCACCCATACCAGACCAACTTGTGAGAACCTGTTCCGCTCCCTCTTCGATTTTGCCAAGAGCCGTGTTCATGTCTTCTTTATTACCAGTTGTTAAGGCTGTTGAAAAATCATCAAGCACTTTAAATAAGTTCACATTACGGTCAAACACTTCACCAGCATCCACGTTGATCTTCACTTCGCTAAAGGGTGAAATTCTCTGATTGATCGGCTGATCATCAAATGTCATGTTCCCAGCTGCATCAACGGTAACGGGCTGATCTGTTTTCTGACCGTTAAAAATGTATTTTCCATCAAGTTTCGTATTCGCTAAACCTTCCAATTGTTCTCGAAGCTGACCGAATTCTTTGGCCATCGTTTCTAATTCTTGTGGCGAATTCGTCCCGTTCGAAGCTTGAACGCCCAGCTCACTGGCACGTTGCATAAGATCCGATACACTACTCAGCGACTGCTCTGTCATGTCCATCCACGACATGGCATAGTCCGTATTCCGCTCATACTGTTCATTACTCGCAAGTTGTGATGATAGTTTCAACGATTTTTCAGTACCCATCGGATCATCTGAAGGCTTGTTAATGCGTGTTCCAGTTGACACCTGCTGGTTTGCTTTTTCTAGGTTGGAAAGGTTGCGATTCATTTGTGTAACCATATTACTCGATAACATTTGCTGAGTGACTCTCATTTCATTACCCCTTTCCCCTACACGCCCATGCGGTTAATAATCACATCGAGAAGCTCATCCGTCGTACTAACATAGCGGGCAGCGGCATTATAAGCATGTTGAAATTGGACAAGGTTTGCCATTTCTTCATCTAACGACACCCCGCTAACTGACATACGATTGTTATCAATCGATTGAAGCACGGACTCGTGATTATTAACAGTGCGTTCTGATGATTGTGCATTTGAGCCTAGCCGTGAAACAAGGGCACTATAAAAATCATTCACGCTCGTTTGAACTTGGTCATTTGAACCAGCGATATCAAAAGTGAACGTTTGATCTTTCAACTTACTGATATCAGATGCAATATCCCCATTACTCGGTGCATCATTTCTCGAGGATGCGCCTATTGTAGCAGCATTTGCTTTAACCGCTGCGTTTATTGTCGTTTGTTCAATGAAACTGCTTCCGCTTCCAGAAGTATCAAAAAGGGCTTTCCCCTTCTGCATCGTACCGTCAGGGTTTTTAATCAATGAATAGCCCGAAGTCAGAATGTCATTGATTCCTTCAACGTGCACATCATTTCCATTCGCATCCTTAAGATCCTGTCCATTGATAAGATGGTCAAACATTCCATTAAGATCATCTTTCAGTTGATTCGTCTTATTAAGAGAATCTTGAATGCCTTTAAGCTTTCCCCCAGAAGGATCGTTCGCATCATATGTAACAGTCATTTCGCCATTGGATTGCTTCTCAACTTTGACATCAATGAGTCCTGACATTTCATCGATAAGCTGATCTCGATGATCCATCAGATCATTCGCCTGACCATTTTTCGCAATTTCTTTATTTAAGCTATCAATCTCTGAAGAAATCGCATTTATTTGATTTTTCACTGCTACTTCTTGTTTGGTTAAACTATCTGCAAGACTCGTTAATCCGGAATGAAACGTTTTTGCCTGATCAAGAAGTTCTTCGGCACGTCCTACAACTACAGATCTGGCCGCTTGACTATCTGGATTAGAAGCAAGATCTTCCCACCCTGACCAGAAACGATCCAGCGAAGCGCTTAGTCCATTCTCTCCAGGCTCACCTGATAATGCCTCGATCTGTTGAAGCGTGTCTAAATTCGTTGATTCTGAACCTAACATCGCATTCCGTTCACGATACTGTCCGTCCAAGTATTCCGAACGGATTCTCTCAATCGATTGAACACTTACACCAGTACCAAGCTGCGAGGTGTTACTACCTGTTTGATAAGGATAAGGGATGGCGGAAGTTGACTGCATATCTACACGCTGTCTCGAATATCCCGGTGTGTTTGCATTCGAGATGTTATGTCCTGCCGTTGTTAGGGCTGCCTGCTGTGTATATAAACTTCTCTTCCCAATTTCTAATCCATGAAATGTTGATGTCATGCCTTCACTTCCCTTTCCTTACCTGAATCCATCAGGCCTTTGTATCGAAATATCCTCGTGGTGCTGCCATAGGCTTTTGGTTGGGCCTGCCGTAAGTGATCGATTGCTCTGGCGGTGCTGTTAGATGTCCGATCATATGGTGAATGAAAGCCATCGCGTCTTTTAAAAGCTCCTCGTTCTGTTCATTTAACCCTCTGAGCGTTTCAGCCTGCTTTTTCAACTCGGACGCGCGACTTTCAACCATTCGCCTAACCGGAGGGCTGAGCATAATGAGTACATCTTTAAGCGTCTGCTGCATATCTCCTGCAAGTTCTCCCGTTAACTCCTGGCGTTTCTCTTCCTGCATGCGCAGTTGCTGCAAAAGATCCTTCTCACTGTTCATCACTTCTGTTAGACCGGTCATATCCCTTTCTACAAGCGCCTCATGTTTTCGTTCGGAGATAGCGATCAATTTCTCATGCATCTTTATCATGTCGCTCAATACCGTAAGTAACTGTTGCCCCATCGTGTCGCCTCCTGTTAAAACCACTGATCAAACAGCTTTTCAGCCGTCTTCTGACTATCGACACGGTAAGTCCCGTCTTCAATCTGTTTCTTTATAGCGGTCACCTTTGCTTCGCGTTCCTGCTCAGTCTTCATGTCGTATAATTCTCTCGCTTTGCTTGAGATTTCAAGCTCATCTTCACGAGGAGCTTTCTTCACCTGTTCGACTTTCGTTACAGGGTTATGCTTCTGGTAAGGATTCACAATCGGTGGTGCTGACGGTTTATTTACGTTCATACCCGGTCACCTCTTTCGGACAATTTATAATACTACTCCTATTCTATTATTCGTACCCTAATTTGAGGATTATACCGTTATTATCGGAAATTAATCAAAAAAGTTAACCGCTTACTGGATTTTAAAGTCTGTCACGAGGATACGCTCTACTTTTCCATCTTGTAGAACTTTATTAATCTCTGATTGCACTGCTAATGTAAACTGGTTTAGCCCCTCTGAACCTTTTAAATCTTCTTTAGATAAACCGGCAAGAATTGAAATAACAATTGCTTTTAATTCAGGGTTACGCACTTCTAATTCTTTGTAACTCTTTTCATTATCTGCAAGTAGGTTCAATTGAACGACCGCATAATTCTCTGATGATAAATTTGTCGTCAATGGTTCCATACTGTAGCTTCTTGCTGCAAGCTCTTCTGCAGTCGGTTCCTTTTCTTCCTGAGCAATGACTTCTTTTAAGTTAATATCGAGAAAAAGCACGGCTGCTATCGCTCCTGCACCCACGATCCCAAGTGCCGTCAGGAGGATAATGACTATTCGCTTCACCTTATCCACCTCATTCGTTTAGTTGCCAACATTATATGGAAGAATCAAAACCTCTACGCGACGGTTTTTCGATCTTCCTTCTTCTGTATCATTCGTATCAATCGGTCGGTACTCTCCATAACCTGTAAAACTGAATAATTGCGGTTTTAAGTTTTTATTCTTTAAAAGTTCCGTCATAAAATTCAGTGCACGTTCAGAGCTTAAATGCCAGTTGGATTGGTATTCCGATGTTTTAATTGGACGATTATCCGTATGACCTGTCACAGTGATACGTCGAGGAGGGTCCGTTACTAGAAGGGAAGAGATCTCTTTTGCAAGCTCCATCGCATTGCCCGTTAAATTCGCTTTACCGCTCTTAAATAGTGCGGCTTCTTTAATCGTGATCAATAGTCCCTCTTCCGTTAATTTTGTTTGTAGGAAAGAGTCTAGATCCTGGTCAGCGATGTATTGATCAATCCGTCCTTTAAGTGCTTCAAGCTTATTCAGATCTTGCTCAAGATTTTCTTCTTCCTTCTTCTCTTCCTCATCTTTCTTATCTTCTTTATCGTCATTATCTTTTGTTAAACCAACAAAAGAACCATCTTGAGGCTGCATCGTTGAAGGCTCACTTTCCATTATCCCGGTACCGCCATTCAACACTTCTTCAAATGATTGCGTAATCGCTTCATATTTCTTCACATCGACCGTACTTGACGCAAACAGTACGATAAACAGGGCCAGAAGAAGAGTGAGCAAGTCTGCATAAGGAATGAGCCAGCTTTCATCGACGTGGTCTTCATGCTCCTCGTGCCTTTTCCTACGCATCAGCGCCTACTCCTTCTCCGACACCGGCTTCGTTCCCTTTCTTTACGTCTGCAAGGTTACGTTCTTTACTCGGTAGATAAACAAGTAGTTTATCTTCCACCATCGTAGGAGAGGCACCAGATTGTACGGCTAACAGTCCTTCAACCATGATCATTTTAATCCGAGCTTCAGCAATCGATTTTCGTTTCAGCTTATTCGCAAACGGATGCCACAAAACATATCCGCTAAAAATCCCAAAAAGCGTTGCAATAAATGCTGCTGCAATCGATTTACCGAGAAGCTCCATATCACCTAGGTGACTGAGTGCGGCAACAAGGCCAACAACGGCTCCAAGTACACCAAGCGTTGGGGCATACGTTCCGGCCTGAGTGAAGATACCGGCCCCCATTTTATGTCGATCCTTCATCGCTTCAATGTCTTCGATGAGAATGTCTTCAATCGCTTCATGAGAATGACCGTCGATCACCATTTGAAAACCGCCTTTCAAAAAAGGATCTTCAATGTTCTCAAGACTATTCTCAAGAGAAAGCAACCCTTCACGACGGGCTACCGTTGCCCATTCTCGAAACATAGGGATCAGTTCTTTCTCCGTTAGTAGCTTTTGATTGGAGAAAATGATTTTTAAAAGCGTAGGAAACTTCTTAATTTCATAGAATGGAAAAGCGATTAATAAAGCCGCTGCAGTCCCAACAAAAATGATGACGAGGGCAGCGGGGTTTAATAGAGCAGCGGGGTTCGCGCCCTTAAGGATCAAGCCTCCTATAAGAACGAAGATCCCCAGCAGTACTCCAAGCAGAGATGTTTTTTCCATTGCGTTCACCCTCTTTGTTTCTCTTTATTTCATTTGCTCCATCGCTTCTTTCCACGTGTTGCGGAAATCCTCAGCTAATTCTTCTACTTCTTTCAATGTCGCAAGATCATTATTGATATTCGCGGATACTAGCTGTGACATCATATAGTCATAGAGTGAATCCATCGACTGTGATAGTTCAATCTCCATATTTAATGAACTTCTAAGCTCCTGAAGAATGTTCTGAGCTTTCAAGATGTTCGTATTCTTCGCTTCCATATTCTTCTTCTCCATCGCCATTGCGGCCAGACGGATAAATTTAATGCATCCATTGTAAAGCATCAACGTGAGTTCTTGTGGCGACGATGTTGTGACTGCATTCTGCTGATACGTTTGATAAGGGTTTTTCATTGCCATATAACGTTCCTCCTATTTTCGCTGATCGAAAAATGCGCCGTCGGTATACGTTTGTCCGCTCTTATACTTGCTCGTAGCTGACTTCCCCTGCTGAAACCGTCTCATTTGATCTGAAAAGGCTGCATATAGCTCCGAAAGTTTCGGTTGGATCGTTTCCTCGAGTCCACTTAATTGTTGAAGCAAATGCTTCTCATCAGATGACCAATTTTCCCCTTCATCTTTCATCGCCTGATCTAACAATTTGATCGTCTCTTCCCGACGGCTGATCATATGATTGATGCCTTCCAGCTGATTCGGTTCATTGTCATCCATCGAAGGTTTTAGGCCATCAAGCGACTTTGCGATCTGATTTGTCACGACGTGCATCTGATTCAGTGCATCGATTCTCTTCATTTTACATCCCACCAAATAAGTTTTGTTGTACCCACATACTCTGCTGATTCATCTTATCCATTGCGCTTTCCATCGCCGTAAACTGCTTCCAGTAACGATCCTCGATCGTACCCAGCTTATCTTCCCAGGTGTTCATTTGTTCATCGAGATTCTTTAATCGCGTTGATAGAAAACTACTATCTACTAATGATCCTGGCGTGCCCGCTTTTTTCCCGAGCTGATCAATTCCTTTGTTAACCGTGTCATACAGACGGTCACCGATCCCACCGCTTCCGCTCGTAAACAAATTCATCACTTCTTCAGGCTTCTCTTCCAGCGCGCTTTTCAGCTTCGCATCATCAATGAACAGCTTGCCACCATCTTGATAAGCTCCTGTATTAATTCCAATTTGAGACAGCATGTTAAGTTCACCTGTTGGAACCCCACTGACAGGAGACATCCAGGCATTTCGCATATCCCTCACGATGCCTCTCACTGTAGAGTCACTCTGCAGCATTCCGCTCTTCGCTTTTTCTTCCCACAGCTCAATTTCTTTATCCGATAAATCTTCTCGTTGTGCATCCGTTAAGGGAGGGAAATCACGATAGCGCTTTTCCGTTAAAAGCCCCTGTGTTTTATCAACGAACTCGTTGTACTTCTCAACGAATGATTTAATCATATCGAACGGCGCCTGTGAGTCACTTTGAACCGAGACGGTCGATGTTCCTTTCTGCACGAGATCGAGCTTCAAGTTATTAATCGTCGTCGCATTTGATTTCAGGTTATCGACGGTGATGCCGTCGAACGTCACGGATCCGTATTTCCCCTGTGCTGTATTCGCAGCGCCACCCAGCATCCGACTTTCCACATTCGCATCACTAAACCCACTCAACGTAAATGATTCATCCCCGCCCATCGCTTTTGAAGAGATAAAAAAGCGAGAAGTAGTATTATCGAAGCTTGCTCTCATTCCTAGTGATTCACCTGTCGCATCATCCGTAGCTCCTGCAATCTTTTCTGCAAGACTTTTAAATGTATCCGTAGCCGTTATCGTGATCGATGATGTTTGACCACTGCTGTTTGTTAGCTGAAAAGTAGATTGCGCTTCAGTAGATTTCAATACTTTATCTGTACCCTTAGCAAGCGTCCCCGCTTCGTTTTGGATCGCTTGTCCAGAAGTGAGTTTGGCACTTTGAGCTAACTCATTCACCGTTACAGCATAAGAACCAGGTATCGAAGACGAAGTTGACGTCGCCTTAACGGCACTCGTATTCGATGAAACAGTTTTATACGCGTTATAGCCTGACTGCAACCGCATCGATGACGCGGCCGTGCGCATATCAGACATCATTGCGTTCAGCTCACGATAAGAATCTTTCTGCCACTCGATCGTTTGTTTTTGTTGTCCCAGCTTATCGAGCGGAACTCGCTCCGCTGTCATCAGATCTTTCACCATCTGATCGATATCCATCCCAGACGCTAAACCGGAAATTCTCATGAACATCTCCTCCGTTCATTCCTCTTATTCATACTATCGGCACGGAAAGGGAAGAGTTTAAGGTGTAATTAGACCCAAAAAAAGAACTCTCGGATCGAGAGTTCAGGTAAGCTATATTTTAAGATCGACCATAAACCCAAGCAGTTCAGCTGTTGCCGCATACCGATCAAGAAATTTTTTCGAGGGAATTTCTTTCAACACCTCATCCGTATTTGTGTCGATGATTTGAACGTAGTATTCATTCAATTTGTCGTGGAGCTGGAATTTGAGGCTTGTTTTGGACGGCTCGATAAAGTCGTTGAGTTCTTTGAGACGAGTAACGACAGCTTCTTTTGAAAAGATACCGTCCTCTCGCTCATTGGTTTGGAGCGTTTTTTGTTCAATTGGTAAATCTGTTTGTTTTATATTCGGTATGGTCCCAGAAGTAGTCCGTGATACATTCGAAAGGTCCATCGCTTTCTCCCCTGTCATAGGAGAGCAACGAGTTCTACCCTTTGATGTTAATGTTAGTTCCAAGATGAGGCTGAACCGATTGCTCCAACATTTTTACGAGTTGATTTGATTGATCTTCTGCTTGATTCATAGCGGTTTTCGTGAGGGATGTTTGTACTTGCTGTTGAACCTTTGCTTGATTTAACACCATTGAAAGTGCTGCGATATCCAATTCATCTCACTCCCTTAAAGAAAAAGACCTTAGAAGAAGATCTAAGGTCTTTCGTTGAATATAGTTGATTAACGAAGAAGTTGAAGAACCTGCTGCGGAGCCTGGTTGGCTTGTGCCAGCATAGCTTGTGCTGCTTGAGCTTTGATGTTTTCCTTCGTCATCGTCATCATTTCTTTTGCCATGTCAACGTCACGGATACGAGATTCTGACTGCTGTTAGGTTTTCTGAAGAAGTGTTTAGGTTGTTGATTGTGTGTTCAAGACGATTTTGATTTGCACCTAGTTTAGACCTTTGAGATGAAACTTGGGAAACAGCGTCATCTAAAACGGTAAGTAGTGCTTCAGATTTAGCTTTTGTATCAACTGCTGTATTATCATTAATTATGTCAGAAATATTACTTCCTGAACCGCTTCCTAATGTAGTTGAGTCAACCTTATTGAAATCAATACTAATTGTTTCACTAGCCCCACCATTCGAACCAATCAAAAATTCTGCAGCACTTGAACCTGAAGCTGTTTTTACTTCTAATGGTGTTGCACCATCATCCAATGCTCCCCCAATAGCATCTGCAGTGGCATTACCTGATAACTCGATGCTAACACCTAATGTATTAAAACTAAGTTTGCCAGAACCTGTCGAAATATCAGTTAAGTCCACTGTTTGTGCAGCATTATCACTAGCTCTAGTTAATGTTAGTTTATCTGAGGCACTATCATAACTAAAAGCAAAAGTATCATTTGCTAGTGCACCTGAAACATCTACATCAGAAATCACAGAACCCCCTAACGCAACACCTACTTTTGCAGTGGAGCTTGAGTTGTCAATACTTGTAGCCAAATCACCATTCAATAATTTCTTACCGTTAAATGATGTAGTTTCAGAAATTCTATCAATTTCATTTGTTAACTCTACTAACTCATCGCCAATTGCTTTACGGTCATCTTGACTATTAGTATCATTTGCTGACTGAACAGATAACTCACGCATTCTTTGTAAGATATTTTGGGTCTCACTCAATGCACCCTCAGCAGTCTGAATCATAGAAATTCCATCCTGCGCATTACGACTTGCTTGGTCTAGCCCACGAATTTGCCCACGCATTTTTTCTG
>CAWDWH010000020.1:0-19062 GCA_963805895.1 uncultured Bacillaceae bacterium | reverse complement strand
CCCCCTTTTGTGAAAACCATTCCATTACTTCCTTCCACCTGTTCTGACGAAAATACCAAAAGAAGAGACCGAATGTAATTCCCCAAAAGGTAATCCCTGCTTCAAAACAAAAATCCCCCCACCGCCATGCGGTGAGGGGAACTAACCTACGCCATATCAAACCAACCATTATCAATCGTTTTCTTATACCAATAATAGCTCTCTTTTTTCGTTCGTTCTAATGTACGAAAATTAACGTGTACGAGCCCGAAGCGTTTATCATAGCCTTCTGCCCACTCAAAGTTATCAAGCAGGGACCATGTTAAGTAGCCTTTAATGTTTACTCCGGCTTCAATACTTCGACTGATAGATGTGAGATGCTGCTTTAAATACTGAATCCGGCGCTCATCTTTAACCTGCCCATTTTCAACGCCGTCGTTATAGCAAGCACCGTTTTCCGTAATATAGATCGGCACATCGCCATACTGATCCTTTAGTTTGCAGAGAACTTTATAGAAGCCTTCTGGATAAACGTTCCAGTCGATATCCGTTTTTTCGTAGCCGATATCGATTTTCTCTAAATCAAACAAATCCTCATTTTCCTTATATCTCCCTACGCTGCCTGTGTAGTAATTGATCCCAACAAAGTCAATGGGCTGACTGATCACGTCGAGATCCCCATCTTCAAGCGTAAGGGACACCCCTTTTTTCTCAAACCAGTTCACCATAAATTCCGGGTAGCGTCCTTTAAAGACAGGATCAAAGAACCATTCGATAAACCAGCCCATCCCTCTGTTACAGGCGTCGATGTCTTCCTCCCTGTCACTAAACGGCTCATTCCATTCTAAATTCGGAGCATACCCGATGCCGCCTTCTATTCCTAACTCTCTAAATCTCGTAACCGCTTTCCCATGAGCTAATAGAAGGTGATGAGAAATCGTTGTTGCAAGCTGAAGGTCCTGATAACCTGGCGCATGGACACCGATATAGTTTGATAGAAAGGACACACACCACGGCTCATTAATCGTAATCCAATGCTTTATTTTCCCATCGAACTCTTTATACATCAGCTCAGCATAATCAGCAAAGGCGTCCGTCGTTTCTCTACTTGCCCATCCGCCCTTTTCTTGAAGCGCTTGCGGCAGGTCCCAATGGTAGAGGGTACACATTGGTTCAATGCCATTTTCAAGTAAAGCGTCAACAAAACGGTGGTAATACGTTAGTCCCTCTTCATTCACTTCGCCAGTTCCATTTGGAAAAATCCGCGGCCAGGAGACAGAAAAGCGATACATCTCGATGCCCAACTCTTTCATCAACGCAATATCTTCTTCATAGCGATGATAGCTATCACACGCAATATCTCCGTTATCACCATTCTTCACATTACCAGGTGTGTGTGAAAACGCGTCCCAGATCGATTGGCCACGTCCACCTTCGTTCACTGCACCTTCGATTTGATAGGCAGCCGTCGCAGCCCCCCACCTCATCTCTTTTGGAAATTGAATAATTGCCATTGTCTTCCCTCCATCATCATGTCGAAAAGTGACTCTGAGTTATTTAGCCGCTGTTACGTTATTACTTCCACACGATTCTCTGATGATCAATTCAGAATCAATAAAAACAGGCTGTAACCCCGTTTTTCCATTCGTTAAGTCGTGAAGCATATGAGCAGCTAGTCTGCCAAGCAGCTCTTTGTTTTGTCGAATCGTAGTCAATTTCGGATCGCTATAGCGACAGGCGTCGATATCATCGCAGCCGATCAGTCGGATATCCTCAGGTACCCGAAGACCGGCTTCCTTGACTGCTCTTAATGCACCAAACGCCATCATGTCTGATGCTGCATAGACCGCTTGAGGTAGAGATTCCCCCTGCAGCATGCGATTCATCGCATCATAACCGCTCTCTTCATGGAAATCACCGTACTGAATCCATTCGTTTCTTACTTCGAGACCAAATTGATTCATCGCCTGTACGAAACCCTTTTCTCTTAAAATGGAAATCGCAGAATCCGATCCACCACCGATAAAAGCAATATCTTTCACCGAGTTGAGATACAGATGCTGAATCACTTTCGTAGACAAGTTAATATTGTCCGTCATAACATAGCTCGAGCTCGGTCCATCCAGCTCTAAATCGATTCCCATACAAGGAATGTCACTACCAACCAGTTCATAAATCGCATCCTCGATTTCTTCACCCGTGATAATCAAACAGCCATCTACATGAAAATGTCTACACCTCGCAAGGTAGCTACCATTATCCTGATAAAACTGTTCATTCGAGAACATGAGAATGTCGTATCCTAGCAATCCGATGTTTTTCTTAAAGGCCGTGACGACCTCCATGAAAAATGGATGAGTAAATTCGACATTGACTCTCCCTGCATAGATGAGTCCTATTAAATTTGATTTTTTCGTAGCCAATGCCTTCGCCGAAAAGCTTGGCTGAAAACCCGTTTCTTCAATGATTTTAAGTACTTTCTTCTTGGTTCCTTCACTGATACCACCGTAGTTATTGATGATCTTAGAAACGGTCGCTCGTGAAACCCCTGCCATTTGTGCAATATCTTTAATCGTTAGGCTCATCGCTATCCCTTCTGACATCATAATTGAATATACCTATTGATAGCTTACTAAGAAACACGTAGTGAAGCAATTTCTATATCCACTAGCCCTCTATTTAACAGATCCCTCTGTAATACTCGAAATAAACAAGCGGTTAAACAATAAGAAGATGATCAAAAGTGGGATGGTTGCCCAGAAGACGCCGGATAGGATCATTCCGAAATCAACATTAAACGTGTTACTTAATGAAGCGAGTGCCACCTGGATCGTATAATTTTCCGGATCTCTCAAGACCGTGAACTGCCAGAGGAATTCCCCCCACACCGCTGTAAAAACGATGATGCCAAGCGTCGCAAAAGCCGGAAGAATGATCGGTACAACAATACTTCGGTAAATCTTAAAGTTCGAACACCCATCTAATTTCGCTGCTTCAATCAGTTCATCTGGCACCGACTCACTCACGTATTGCCTCATCAAAAATATCCCGAGTGGATTTAGAAAGAAGACAACCATTACGCCAGCAAGCGAATCAAGAAGGCCAGCTTTTGATACTAGGAAATACTGTGGAATCAGCCCTAGTTGAGGAGGGATGATCATCGTTAATAAGATGGCGATAAACAAGCCGTTCTTTCCAGGAAACTTAAATTTCGCAAACGCAAATCCTGCGAGGGAGCTAATGAACAACACCACTAACGTCACGATGAGACAGACCAGAAAAGAGTTCCACATCGCTCGAAAGAAATCGATTTGGTTCAGTACTTTTTGAAAGTTTTCAACGAGCATGCCGCCTGGCGTAATTGTGGGCGGAATCGAATTATAAGCGGCGCTCGGACGTGTCGCCATGACAAACATCCAATAGAATGGAAAGAGAGATAATAAGGAAGCAATCGATAGAAACAAATAGATCAACACTTTGCTTAAAGGGGTTTTTTTTCGTTTCGTACCCTTTACCATTAGCGTACCCCTTTCTTCTTTCTACCATTTCCTGATGTGATCAGGGTATTGATGGTAGCAAAGAACATAATAATAACAAGCAGGATAATCGCTGTAGCAGATGCCGTTCCAAAGGATTGAAGCTTAAAGGCATCACGGTACAAATACATCACGACCGTCAGTGCTTCATCTCTTGTAAACGCTCCTGTCCCTAGGAAAATCGTTGGCTCTGAGAAGAGTTGCAGCGCGCCTACTGTCGAGAAAAACACGGTTAAGATAATGAACGGTTTCAGTAAAGGCATCGTAATGTAGAGAAGCTGTTGGAACTTATTCGCCCCATCGATGGTGGCTGCTTCATAGAGGTCATTCGAAATGCTTTGAATGCCCGCCAAATAAATAATCGTATTGTAGCCTACCCATCGCCAGAACACCATAATCGAAATCGCGATCTTCGTCCCCCATTCAGATGTCGACCAATTGACCGGATCAAACCCAAATAAGCCCAGTAAATAGTTCGCCAATGAGGACTCATGATTACTGAATAACACACTGAAAATAAGAGCCACCGCAACCATCGAGGTAATATACGGCATGAAGATTGTGATCCTGAAGAAATTTTTAAAACGCAGAAAGGTTAAATTCAATAAGAATGCTAACACAATACCGACGACGATTTGTGGCGCTGTCCCCATTAACCCCATGACAATCGTATTGTAGACAGACTTCCAAAAGATCGGATCTTCCAAAACCACCCGGAAATTATCCAGGCCCAACAAAGCTCATCGGACTTAACCCATTCCACTTCTGAAAAGCAAGATAGACACTGAAAACAGCGGGATAAAGGCCGATCAAGGCAAATATGATAAAAAAAGGCGCTACATACAAATAGCCTGAAATCATATCTTTTTTCTTCTCGGATCGATATCGTTTTGTCTTAACCCCTCTTTCCAGTTCTTTGATTGAAATCACTCTCTATTCCCCACTTCCGCTTATAAAGTAGGATACGGCGGTTGGACCGCCATATCCCAGAGTCATCCGTTCCTCTTCTCCACGACTATCGGTCTAATAAATCCTCAGCTCGCTTGATTGCCGCTTTCCATTCTTTCTCGGGATCGGCGCCTTCTTGAACATTACGGAGAGCATTCAAGACTTCTTGATGAACAGGGAAATACTTCACACCTTTGTATACGGCACCATCGATGTCCTGAGCCGCTTCAGCAAAAACAGTCGATGAAACCTGCCCACCAAAGAACTCATCTTCATTCGATTTAAATTCGTCCATCTCATAGACCGAAGTAGCGGAAGGGAATAATCCTTTGCTTTGGAAAGATTTCAACTGATTTTCTGGTGATACAAGCCACTCGACAAAATCATAAGCTTCTTGAGGATGATCTGTTTCACTTGGAATCGAGATATAAGAGCCACCCCAGTTCGCTGCGAATTCTGTTGGAAGTGTCGCCACGCGCCATTTGCCAACTGCTTCAGGTGCGTTTTCTTCCATCCATCCTTTCAACCAACCAGCACCTAGCTCAGCTGCGAACTCACCCTTGTTCACACCATTCGCCCACTCAGGTGACCACATTTCAAGCTTCCCAACAATACCTGCTTTGTTTAATTCAACCGCGTAATCATACGCTTTCTTAACATCGTTTCCTTCTTCTCCTAATAGCAACTCACCATCTGGATTTAAGTATGTTTTCTGAGAAGCATCTAAATAAGCGCGATAAGCCATTTCAATACTATCTATAAATGGTTTTCCAGTTTCCTTTTTCACTTTCATTCCTGCTTCTTTAAACGCTTCCGGAGAATTGATCAGAGCAGACACTTTCTCTGGGTCTGTTGGCAATCCAGCCTCTTCAAATAAATCAACACGGTAATACAGAGCTTTCGGACCTATATCGGTCGGTAGTCCAAAGAGAAAGTCACCTTCCTGATTTTCGCCAGCTTCCCATTTCCAATCTAAGTATTGATCCTGTACATCCTTAGCGCCAAGGTCATATAAATTCTCAAAACGATCCTGCGCTTCTTTAAATCGATCCAATTGATCCACTTCTAGAGCGGCAATATCAGGTGCACCGCTTCCTGCGGATAAAGCTGTGAACAGCGCATCATGGTGCTCAGCTGTTTCGGCAGATCGAAATTTAATGTGAACATCCGGATGGTCTTTTTCGTACTCTTTTGCTAGCTCCTCATAGTTCGTGGCACCAAAAGCCCAAAAATTCAGCGTAACTTCCCCATCTTTGCCATCCCCAGACGCACCATCGTTCCCGCTACAAGCTGCTAATGACAATGCAAGAACCGACGCCAACCCTATCCCCAGCCACTTCTTTTTGCCTTTGTTTTTCAACGTTACATCCCCCTCATGCAAATTTTAAAAACGCTTAGAAACCGGTTTCGTAAAATGATAAAAAAAGAGGTGAATAATTAAAAATAAAGCGTTTTCATAAACTGATTATAAGATTATATCGTTTGAAAAGCAACATTATTCAGAATATTTGTAAACCGGTTTCGTAACGAAGTGCCTGTCACCACCCGGTTGTTGTCCTTATTTGTCGATTCTTCTTGTTGGTGTCAAAGTATAGTACACGCTATTTTAAGGCATTCTAAGGAATAGGGGTGATTCCATTGAAATTAAACAAGAAGAAATACGCAAACCAACTTTCAGCGATCAAGAAGTCCTACACAAATGAAGCCGATCTCGTTCCTTCGCAAGACGAACCAGCTAGTCGACTTTCCGAAGCGAATTCGAAACGAAAATCATAAAGAAACTCTGGCCACTATGCCAGAGTTTCTTTATGATTTCCAAGTTCTTCGTCTCTTGGGGTGGTCATCTCGCCTGCTTGTCGATGACTTCCTCTTCATGCAACATGCTATCTTTTCTATAGATGATTTCTAAAAAAGCTACAAAGCTACCTCACTCTATAACTCACAGAATGACGTAGCTTTCGCTCTATTCCTGATCCATCCAAAACAACTCGTCAAGCGACTTATCCAATGCCCAACAAATCGATAAGCATAGCTGAAGCGAAGGATTGTATTTCCCTAACTCAATCAGTCCAATCGTCTGTCTCGACACACCCACTTTTTTAGCAAGCTCCTGTTGCGAGAGATCGTGCTCGACTCTCGCCATTTTTAACTTCACATTTTTCACTATTGATCACCGCACATCTTCATCATCCATCTCTTCTAACTCCCGTTCATTCACCTTATCACTTTTATACTTCGCTACCGAAAAGGGTAACACCATTATGGCAAATAATACAGGAATGTAAATCATTAAGCACCCAAATAAAATACTGAGGAAAAAATATAGCGTTTCCTGAGTACCCTCTCCATACTTCAGAGAGTTCCTGATCGCAAGGGTCAGGGAAAAACCCACTCCCAAAAATAGGCTGATCAAGAAATTTCGTTTATTAAAGCTCATCTTACTCGATTGATCATGCATCTCCACCTCATCTGAAAAGATCCCGAGCATCGTCGATCGAACAAGGTAGTACCCAGAACTTACTATGAAAATAATAATCTCTGTCCATAAGTGCTGCGTCCCCCCCTCAACCAGAAATTGTTTATACAAAACAGACAAAGCACAAATGATCACAATGAGGACGTACATTTCTCGATAAATCTTATTCTGAAGATTCGCCACCCGTTCATCTTTCTGTTTTTTCTTAAACCCGAATCCCATAGGACTCCCTCCTGCTCTTTTCTAATAATCTATTTTCGGTAATCGGTAATAAGCGAATGCAAATAATAGCAAGCTTACAATCGCGGTTACACTCATTTCAAGGCCACCTAACGCGAGAAACGGCAGCTGATTCGGCAAGCTATAAACCGGTGCATACGCAACAAGATCCTTCACAAAATCAGGAATCGCATCGACCTGAAACACGATGCCAAGCAACCCTGGTAGGACTAATATCGTCACGAGCGACAGGATTAACAGCTGCATCACCTTTTGATAGTACATCGAAATCACTTGAAAAAGTAAGGTGAAGAAGACGCCGAATAACACATACTGAAGTGAAGCTTTGCCTACATCGGCTAATGAAAAGGCCTGACCATTTAATTCATGGTTCACAAAAAGCAACGCCGCGCACCCAAGTCCGTACACCAACGACACACTCGCGATGACAATCACGCGTGACACCAAAAATATAATCCGATCTCGAGCTGACGTAAACAGCAGATAGATCGTACCGTAATGCAGATCAGCAATAACGATTTTTGCACAATACACACCAAGCGCAACCGTTGCAATCCCAGAATATAACCCTGACACATTTTCAGGCTGAAACGGACCATCCATCTGATAAATCGAATAAATGATCCCTCCCCCGAAAACAAAGGAAAACACAATCGACAGGAACAATGGTAAACTAACTAGATTTCGTTTCATCTCAAGCTTTAGATAGTGTCCAACATTCACTTCGCTTCACTCCCCATATGTTGAAAATAAAAATCTTC
Source organism: uncultured Bacillaceae bacterium (assembly GCA_963805895.1). GTDB lineage: Bacteria > Bacillota > Bacilli > Bacillales > Guptibacillaceae > Guptibacillus. The sequence goes on along the minus strand of CAWDWH010000020.1, from coordinate 11,122 downwards.
AAGCGTGTCCTTTTTCTTTTTCACATCCGTAGGATAAAGATCGAACTGACTTAACCGTTTTAGCACCTGCTTCATATTTCCATCATACTGAAACGAAATGACGTTCTGATTTCGCCTCAGTCCTTCATACCCACTTAACAAATGCTTTGCCTGTTCAAGATCTTCTTCTGAGAACGTGAGCGCGAGCATCTCACCACGGCTTTGTTCCCCTGCATATTCGTTGATCAGTCGTCCGTCTTTAATCACATAAACCCGATCGCTCATATTCTCGACATCTTCTAAAATGTGACTGGAAATCAGAATACCAATATCTCTTTCTTTCACTAATCGCTTTAAGTATCCAAGGATCTTCCGAATCCCATCCGGATCCATGCCGTTCGTCGGTTCATCTAATACGAGATAATCCGGGTTTGAAATTAGCGCAAGCGCTATTCCAAGACGTTGCTTCATACCGAGAGAATAATGCTTCACCTTTTTCGATAAGTACGATTCCATTTCAAGAGACTGCACGATTTCGTCCATCTGAAGATCACTTCCTCCGTACAAAGCACGGAAATAGCGGATATTGTACCATCCGGTTTTGTTCGGAAAGAACTTCGGCTTTTCGATTAAACTTCCAACTGAGCTACGATCACGAAACGCTAGCTTCCCATCATATTGCACGATAATACCAGCGATAATTTTCATCAGCGTTGTCTTGCCCGCACCATTTGGCCCGACCAGTCCAACAACCTCTCCTTTTCGTAGCGTGAAATCAATGTCCGTAAGTGCTCGCTCTTTCTTATTGAACGTCTTCGAAAGATTACGCATTTCGATACTCATCGTCATCCCCCTCTACTTTTATAAACCACCACTATATCCTTCTTTTTCCATTATATATTATTACTGTCTTTTTGCAACATATATTGTGCATTTAGACGCATTTAATTATCATTATTCAATGATAACGGTTGTTGGATGTAAAAAAACAAAAAGAATGCTTGAGCTAAGCATTCTTGAGAGAGAATGAATGAGACGGTTCAAGAAAAGAACAGTGCCAGGAAAAACTTATTCCACTTCCCTGATATCGTACAATTAAAATTCTTTTCGATATCTCTGATTCGTTAATCTCTTGTTTATCTTTACGTTGTAAAATATGTATGAAGAATTCAGGTCATACAGAAAGGGTGAAAAACGTGATTTCCATTTTAATGATCGATGACGATCCGCACATTTTAAATCTTGTAGAGGTTACTTTGAGAGATGTTGGATTTCATACATACAAATCAAGGAATGGTATCGAAGCTTTAGCTCTATTAGAAGAAGTGACAATTGATCTCGCTATCGTGGATGTGATGATGCCTGGAATGGATGGATACACACTTACCAAAAAGATAAGAGATACGTATGATATTCCCGTTATCTTATTAACAGCCAAAGGGGCACTTCATGATAAAGAACAAGGATATACGGCTGGAACAGATGATTATATCGTAAAACCTTTTGAACCGAAGGAACTGATTTTTCGTGTTCAGGCCGTCTTAAGGCGATACGATAAGCCCAGTCATTATATGATTCAATTGAATGATGTGAAAATTGATAAAAGAAATTTCGAGGTGCAAATTGGGAAACAACACTTGCTCATGCCTTTAAAGGAGTTTGAGTTATTAGCCCTATTAGCTTCTCGACCAAACCAGGTATTTAATCGAGATTATCTCATTGAACATATATGGGGGCTTGATTTCAATGGAGATGAAAGAACGTTAAATGTTCACGTAAAAAGGGTCCGTGAACGTATAGGCTCAGTCACCTCCACCATTAAAATTGTAACCGTTCGTGGCGTCGGATATAAGTTAGAGGTAACCTCAAGATGAAGTCTTTATATGCTAAATTTTTGATAACAACGTTGTTTATTATGTTGATGAGTTCTCTTATTGGTTTCTTTATTGCGAATGCCTACTACCAAAATAACTTGAAACCCGAAAATGACGCTAAGAACATGGAGATTGCGGTCAAAGTAGCCGAATACGCAGAAACACAGGAAGATCTTGAAGAATACCTTGACCACACAGCTTCAACGGGATACCAACTCTTTTTGATTGGTGAGGGTGAAAGACGTTTTTTTGGAGGCGCATTTGATGAAAAGAATTTGTCACCAGAAGCCGTCGAAAACGTCATTGATGGTGAGCTCTACCATGGAATGAAAGAATTTCCTAAGAAAACCTTTGTGACAGGTTTTTTCGCAAATGAGCTGAAGAATTCTGTCGGTGTTCCTCTAACCTACGACGATAAACAGTATGCTCTTTTTATGCGACCAAATATTAAGCTCTTATTTAGTGAAGTTCACCTCCTTCTAGGATGGATGGTTTTAGCGATCTTTATCTTAAGTTTAGTTGCAGAACTTATTTGGTCTGCGATGCTCATTCGCCCGATTCGTAAGTTATCTCATACAACGAATAAAGTCAGGGAAGAAGGATTTGATGTTCAGTTGGACATTCATCGAAAGGATGAGATTGGTCAACTCGCACAGAATTTCAAGGATATGATCGCCAAGCTTGGGAAATTAGATAAGCTTCGAAAATCGTTTGTATCAAATGTATCCCATGATATTCAAACGCCTTTGTTAACTATTCAGGGGTATAGCCGTTTATTACAAAACAACACGCTTTCGGAAAAAGACAGAAGTGCTTATTTAAAGGTGATCCAAGAGGAAACAGAACGCATGTCCATTCTGTCCAAACAGCTCTTAACCCTATCCTCTCTTGAACCAAAAGAGAATGTTCTTTCTAGAAAACCCTTTGAATTATCTGGTCAATTGAGAAGCCTTCTGCATCGCTATCATTGGCTTATAAATGAAAAAGACCTTTCATTGACCTATTCTCTAGACGATGTCAGCTTTAATGGAAATCCAGAACTACTGTATACCGTTTGGGAAAACCTTTTAACCAACGCCCTTAAATATAATCAACCAGGCGGATCGATCGAAATCACGCTAGAAGAGTTACATGATCAAATCGAACTAACATTTAAAGATACGGGGATTGGCTTAACACCCGATGAAAAAGAACAAATCTTTGATCGCTTCTATCGTGCTGACTTAGCTCGCACGAGAACAAAGCAGGGTACAGGCTTGGGATTATCCATTGTAAAAGAAATTATCGAGCTTCATAGGGGGCAAATTTTCGTGGATAGCCAACTAGAAAAAGGGACGACATTTACAATCATCCTTCCGCGTTTGTAATGGTTGATTAACCTTTTGTTCACTTACCTGATTTAAAGTAGTCAGTGTAAGGAACGAAAGGTTTTTTCTTATAGAAAGGAATGATGGTAAATGAATATGGCTTGGAAAGAAATGAAGAAAAATAAATCAAAATTCCTCATTGTAGGCTCCATCGTGTTACTCATCAGTTTGGCGACGTTCATTATTTCTGGTCTAGCAAATGGATTATCTCAAGACAACGTATCATTGATCAAAAACATGCCAGATGGCACGTTTTACATGAGTGAGGATTCGAATGAGTCTTACACCCAATCTCATCTAGAAGAGAAGAAACAGCATCAAATCCTTGAGAGTGACAAGGATGCATTCGCTTTTTCACTTCAAATGGCGTCTCTCAAAAACGAAGCAGACAACCAACAGAGCGTGGCTTTCCTCACTTCTACGGATACGACATTGTTTAATCAGGTAGATAGTGGAGAAGTGATCCTCGATAGCTCGTTAAAAAACGAAGGCATAAAGGTCGGTGATCAACTATCCAGTCCACTGTTTCAAGGAACCTTTGAGGTGATCGATTTTGTTGAAAACAAAAGATTCAACCACTCACCCGTTGCGTTTATCAATCAAGAATCATTTAACAACATGTTTCGAACAAACGAGTCGCAGCTCATCTATCGTCCCCAGACAACCGAGGAGATCAGCGGATTACAGTCCTTTTCTAAGAAGGAATTTCTATCTACCATTCCAAGTTACCAGGCTGAGCAAATGACGCTAACTATGATTGTTTGGTTTCTAGTTGTAATTAGCGGCATGCTGTTTGCCATTTTCTTTTATATGATGAATGTCCAGAAAATCGGGATGTACGGCATTCTAAAAGCACTCGGGATTCGCACGGGGGATTTGTTTAAAATGATCTGGAGTCAGATGGCGCTGATTACGATAACAGCTCTTTTCGTTTCTGGACTATTGAGCCAAGTTTTTCAAGTGATTGCTCCTGATACGATGCCTTACAACTTATCCCTCACAACAACGATTCAACTATCCTTCGTATTCGTGATTGTTGGATTCTTAGGATCGACTCTATCAGGCTTTCAAATTAAGAAAATTGAACCTTTGCAAGCCATTCAACAAGGAGAGGCTTAACATGACGCAACTACAATTAGAACAAGTAAGAAAGTCGTTTATAAATGGAGAAACGGAAGAAGAAGTGTTAAAAGGGGTGGATTTATCACTTGAGCAAGGCGAAGTAACCACGTTAATAGGTTCTTCAGGTTCTGGAAAAAGCACATTGCTAACCATAGCTGCCGGTCTCCAACCTCTCACAAGTGGCCAAATCCTATTTGAAAATCAGAATTTAGCAGAAATGCGTTCTGAACAGGTAAGAAAAATAAGAGCGCATCATTTCGGTTTTGTGTTTCAATCATCACACCTTGTCCCTTTTCTAACCGTTGAAGAGCAACTTTCAATGATGATCGACATTGCTGGAATGGAAATAACGAAACATGACAAACAAAAACAGATAGAGAGAATACTAGAAAAGGTTGGCATGACTCATCGCCTAACCTCCTACCCCTCCTCCTTATCAGGCGGGGAAAAACAACGAGTCGCTGTAGCACGCGCTATCATCCATAAGCCAAAAGTTCTATTTGCAGACGAGCCAACAGCGAGTTTGGATTCCAAAAGGTCACGAGATACGATGGAATTGATTCAACAACTAACGACAACGCTAGGTATGACGACATTAACGGTTACGCATGATGAAGAGATGTTAGTCTATGCGGATCACATCGTGAAGATGAGTGATGGGCAGATTGTAAACGCACGGAAATCGGCGAAACGGTTCTGCTAATTCCATCTGATAGAGGGATGCTAACTGATTGAATTAGGAGCATTTCCTTTTCCTTTTTCTCTAACGGAAACATATTGAGAAATATCCTTACGTATGGTTGCCGTTTCATGTGTGATATACCCCACAGTTTAGTACAAGGAATTTGTATACATTAAGAGTGTACTTAAGAATACTTAACGATTCGGGAGGTTATAACGATGGAAAAGATGTTTAATGGGGCTACAAAAACAGGGGAGATCGTCACACAATTTCCAAGAGCAAGCCAGATCCTAAAGGAATATCTCCTTGATTTTTAACGTACAAAAAGGCACAAGATGTGCCTTTTTGTCATTCAGGATGCTGCAGTTTGTCGAGGCCATAAATAAATATTCCATTGCGATCGCTTTTTAATCAGGGAACTCCCCTATCTTCTCTGAATCAATCGGGCGGTGCTTCCGATTCCATTTCATAACAAAAAGGGCGCACCAATGATAGAATCATTGGCACTCCCTTTATTTTCCTTATGTTGGATAGCTTACTAAAAATTAATAGGTAACTTTAAAAGCATGAATATACTTTTTAGAAACATACGGCGACGTCATGACCGAAAGAAGCGCTCCATAATTAAGATTGAAAGTGACTTCGTCTCCTACTTGTAGTTTGCTCTCTTTCGCATTAAGTACCATATGATCGCTACTCGAACCGAGAATTTCAATATCCAACATGGGTGTCAACCCTGACACAAGTACGTCCTGTTTTCCTATGCCCAGAATGATTCGGTTCATATTGCCTCGATCACAGAATTCCGGAACTTCTCCGAAAGCATTCTGCCCTATTTCTCCATATGGCATGGAAGGCTTCATTTTCGCTTCAATCACTTCCGTAATTAACGTAAAAGCATCCGTATACAGTCCGGGTATCACCTGCCGATTTAATGTTTCCCGCCCCAAATAAATTGATTCTCCCAGACGTAAGTTGTTAACTTTAGTAACTTCTGTAGCATTCATAAACCAATTGTAATTGGCCGAATTCCCACCAGATACGAATGAAAGAGGAAAAGCAAACTTTGTCTCAATCTTAGTCGCCAATAGAGAGAGCTCGATCATTTTTTCATTGTTCGGTTTAACTCCTCCAAAACAAGCGAAATTTACACCTATACCTACAATTTTGATTCCCTCAAGCTTCACTACATTCTCAATAAAAGTCTCAAGAGTTCCTGGCATAATTCCTTCTCTTAAATCCCCCATCTCAACCATAACGATAATCTTATGGACAAGGTGGTTTTTCAAAGCTTCTTCAGATAATTTTTCAATAACGAATAGCTCTGTATTAAGGCTAATATCGGCATATTTGATGACAGAATCGATTTCACTTAAAGCTGGCGATCTTAGCAATACAAGATCCGCCTTTATTCCAGCTTCTCTCATCTTTTTAAGGTTCACTACTTTGGAATCTGCGAGCATACGAAACCCTTCGCCTAAGAGTATCTTTGCAACTTCTGGTTCTCCGCAAACGGCTTTCGTCACACCCATCAACCCAATATTTTTAGTTCCATAAAGCGCGACTAACGTTGCTGCGTTATGAGCGATTTTCGCCAAGTTAATTTCGATGCGAGGAACACAAGCAATGGTCAATGGGTGATGACTGTTTTCTGTTTTCTTTTCAAATTAGGATAAGCCTCAAAGATACTTCCCACCAATTTATCACATCCAAATTTAAGCGCGTCAGTTGTTGGTAGAGCTAGATCTTGTTCATACTGAGCAATTGTTTGCTCAAGCTCGTGATCAGACATTTTTTCATGATTAATCGTCACAGCAATAACTTTAGACTTCGCAAAGTTTTCAATGAGATCAATCTCACTTTTAATTGTTGGCATTTTCATGTAACTGAAATCACCTAAATATTCACGTTTAGGCGCATGTTGAACGATAACAGCATCAGGTCTTGATCCTCTAATGATTCCACATGAACTAATATACGCAGGATGGCTCAATGCGCCCTGTCCTTCAACAATAATAATATCGGGTTTCTCATTTTCCACCGCTTTCATGATCTGGTTTTCAATTTCACCTGTCATAAACTGCGATGGGATAGCATCGATCGCTACACCATATTTGGCGCCTTGTATTAATCCCGTCTGACCTGTTGCAATAAAAGCAACATTTAATCCCTGATTCAGTAAGGCATCTTCAAGCAAAACAGATGTTGTTCGCTTTCCAATTGCACTGTCTGTACCGAGTACCGCGATGATCGGCGTATCTATATTTAAGATTCTACCCGAGAACAGGTGCATGTCTTTCTTCTCTGGCGGCTTCCTCACATCATGAATTTTCACACCACTTCTTTTCGCATGCTGCACAAATTCTTCATCATTCGTGAAAAATTCATGAAGAGGGTTAACGATATTCATCCCCAGGTCCATCACTCTGAAAAGAAGATCTCGTTCATCCTGTTTTAAAAAGGCTTCAGAAGGAGCTATTCCATATATGAATTGGTCAGGTACTCTCTGTACCGTTTCTAGCGCATGATCAAGATTCTTAAAGATGGGAATGTTATTGTGCTCTCCAAAAAGAAATTCGCCGGCATCCAAATTAGCTTTTGTACTATCAATAACCCCAACGATCTCGAATTTCCTTGAGCTTCTAACCAGCCCATTAGCTGTCTTTCCGTCCATTGTTCCAAATTCATTTTCACAATATACGATTGCTGTTTCTTTCATAAGGAAATTCCTCCTAAATCTATTTTCATTGCAGTATATCCGCATAAAAACGATCTCATCGTTTGACAAGTAAAAACCTCGTCCATATAGAAAAAGTCTATAAGTAAAAATTTTTCAAAATTAGAAAACTTTCACACGAATCAAGTATATCACAGAAATTCCCAATATTTTTTTAATGTAGTTTTTTTACTGTAGTAATACAAGAAAAAAACTGAAAAAATCGAAATTTTAATATTATTTATTATTATATAAATATAGTTATTATACATTTAGAAATACCACTGTTTCTCCTTGCTCATTTGGAAATTAATTCAAATCGCAACCTATTTCCTTCTGAATTCCTATGCTTTCCCCTTTAGATTTCTAATTGTAGAACAAGACCAAATCCTTATTTGAGGATTGTTATTCCCTTGAAACGCCGTGACGGTTCTGCAATTGCATAAAATAAATAAAAGAAGTACAAATCAATTGAATCATTAGCACTCCCTACTACTTTTTCTAAAAAGGATGCATAATAAGAAACCTCCCCCGATGAGTTTCAAGATAACAAAAGTAAGGTGAAACGCTTTTCTTACGGTAACTGATGGATAGAAGAAATATGATAGTATACAGGCAAGAACACGACCATGTGATGTAGGCAGGAAAAAGAAGCAGCCTCGTCAAACTAACAGTTATCTAAATAAAATTAAAACGTTTTGGAGGTAGTTCGATTTGACACTTTATGATGGCGAGCAACTTTATAACTTGTGGGTAAAAGCTTGGAATGAGGATCGTTCTGTTCTAGATGAAATTACGTCTCCACACTGTACGGTTCATCAGGCAAGAACTGACGGGAAATCTGCGGATGAAAAGAAAGGGCCAGAAGCTTTAAAAGGAATTATTTCGGATGGCTGCTCGTTTTTTGATGATGTCACCATGACGATTGAAGTAGGTCCTATTATAGACGAACCGTACGTATCTGCACGGTGGAAATTCACAGGATACTATAATGGAGGCATGAGGGGTGCCAAGGCAGAAGTTGGAGAAAAAGTGAGTTTCAATGGGATGGATATTTTATTTGTGAAAGACGGAAAAATCATGGACTATTGGGTGTCATCAGATGGCATACACCTTATGGAGCAACTTGGACTGTTTTGAGTTAGCAAATGAACATGTGGGATGGACTGGACTGTTCTGCTGATTTCATTTCATTATTAAAGGGAGCGCTAATCCAGTGAATCATTAGCACTCCCAACTACTTTTTCTAAAAATGAGGCATTATGAGACTCGTCCCCACGATGCTCAAGAATGAATACTTTCTTGAGCATCGTGGTGCCTGTCACTTGTCGAATCTTAAGAGCGCTCAAGCACCGATACGAGCAAACGGTGAACAACTTCATGATCACGGACATCGTGTAAGCGATATTCTTTACCAGGGAGCGTATACCATTCCTCTGCCCCTGCATACGTGATGCGAAGCGTGAGATCGCCTTCCTTATCACAGGAAGTAACCATTTCCAGCTCCCCGCTAATCACACCCACTTCTTCGGTCATAACACCATGAGTTGCAGTGAAAATTGACGACTTCTGATCCATTTGAGTGCACCTCCTCAACTTGTCGAAACGATCATACTATCAACTAACCTGACTTAATAACTACACGTATTCAGCATGCTTTGAAGAGCCGATTTCTCTGAAGACTGAAGACTTAGATCATAGTCATACTTCGTATTGATCCACCACTTCGCATATCCGCAGTGAGCACTGTAACGCGTTGGCTTCCATGTAGACGGATCCTGGTCACCCTTGGAACGGTTGCTGCTTGCCGTTACTGCAATGAGATGTGGACCATCAAGGTCATTCGCGTAATCCTCTCGCTTTTGTGTGCTCCAACTACTTGCTCCTGAACGCCATGCCTCTGCCAACGGCACCATATGGTCGATATCGAGATCAGACGGGTCATACACTTGCACGCCATCAAAGTAGCTGTACCATTTACCAGACGTTACAGGACAGTCACCGCTGTAATAATCAGCGTCCCGCTGCAGCACTAACTGACGCGTGTCACAGCCATTCCCTTGTCCGATCCAGTGCGGGAATTTATCACGTGAGTATCCGGACATAGAATCCTCAGACTGTACAGTCAAGGAATCCAATTGAGATTGAGCGGCAGACTTTGACGGCGTTCCAGGAGGGATCGCAAGAGCAGACGGAAGACCAAATTGATATCCACTAAACAACAGAACCAACGTAAAAACAACTAAAATCGATTTTTTTAACATAGTACTGCCTCCTACTTTTTTGATTATTTATGTACTAACATCTCCGTTCACTTTAGGCGAAAGAGATCGTAATAGTCTTTTAAGTCAAACAAGAGAACTGAGACACAAAAAAGCGAATTGACCTCTTATATCAAGCAGTATGATTCTTTTATGTATCTCTAGCGCGCCTTAAATCTAGCACAACTTTCAAACAATGTTCTACAGTTCAAACACAGAAAATCAAAGTTGGTTCATATGAGCTAGTGAGCGTTCTCTCATTTTTAAGTAGATATTCCCTACAATTTTTACAAGCTTAATAAAAAGCGTGACATTTGGATGATATGAAAAAAGCCGAGGAAATAACTCACTACAAAATGCCCTAAAATAATGAGACCTAATTAGACCTTTTCTTCAGTCACGAATCGTCCCAACGATTCTCTCAAGAAAAACTCTACGGAACGTTTGTTGTTACTGAGCTTATTTGCCTATAAGATAGAATCGTAGTAGGAGGAGAAGATGATGAATAATGGTAAAGTGGGAGATTTAATTTATAGTTTGAGGAAGGAAAAACGTCTTACTCAGAAGCAATTAGCTGATCGAATGAACATTTCTGATCGAACCGTTTCAAAGTGGGAGCGAGGTTATGGTTGTCCAGACATTTCGCTATTACCACAGTTATCTGAACTTTTAGGAGTTAATATTGAAAGTATCTTAGATGGTGATTTAGCATCAAATGAGTTTGTAGGAGGAAATATGAAAAAATCAAATTATTTTGTATGTGATTTATGTAATAATATCGCTTTGGCAACTGGAGATATTTCCATATCTTGCTGCGGGCGAAAGTTAGATCGATTAGAAGCAAAGAAAGCAACAACCGAAAACAATCTAACAATCATGGATATTGACAATGAATGGTATATTTCTAGTGAACATCCTATGTCTAAAGATCACTATATATCCTTTATTGCTTTTGCAACTGGAGATCAAGTTCGTATTATGAAGCAATACCCGGAATGGAATTTACAAGCACGGCTCCCTAAAAGCAAGCATGGCAAATTATTGTGGTATGATACGAAATTCGGATTGTACTATCAGCTGATATGACCACTTTTGTGAACCAGACGGGGCGGTTAGAAACT
>CAWDWH010000019.1:0-13084 GCA_963805895.1 uncultured Bacillaceae bacterium | reverse complement strand
ATTTCTGAGCATAGTAATAATAGTAACTACCATCCTTCATTTTCTTTCTATTAAGTACAACCCCAAGCAACTTACTATTTACACTTTCAAGTCTCTCTTTCGCCTTTACCGCAGCTTCCTTATCCGTAGTCCCACTACTCACAACCAGCACAGTCCCCTGCACCTTATTCGCAACAATCTGCGAATCGGCCACCGCAAGAATTGGAGGGCAATCGAATAATATGACATCATAATGTCGAAGTGCTTCTTCAATAAGGTTATCCATCCCTTTAGATCCAAGAAGTTCTGATGGATTTGGCGGAACTGGACCACTTGTAAGAACATTAAGATTCGGTACTTCCGTCTCCTGTGTCACCTCTACTAACTCAGCCTGACGGGTGAGGATATTGGTGATCCCTCTTGTATTCATTGTTCTGAATGTATAATGAACCGTTGGCTTACGTAAATCGGCATCCACAATTAAAACGCTTTTCCCCTGTTGCGCAAGAACCACTCCAAGGTTCGCAATTGTTGTCGACTTACCTTCCATCGGTCCTGAAGAAGTAACCATAATCGTGCGAATTTCTTCTTCAACTGAAGCAAACTGAATGTTTGTTCTGATCGTTCGGTATTGCTCAGCAATGGGGGACTTAGGGTTTTGATGCGTTAATAGACTTCGTTCTTTATCAACGTGAATAGACTTTCGATCTTTACGACTCAACCGTCTCACCCCTTACTGACTTTTTTTCATGTTTTCCTTTCGATGAACCTACTTCTTTATCTTCAATCACTGCAATTGTTCCAAGGACAGGCAATCCAAGCAGCTTTTCAATATCATTTTCGTCTTTTATCGTGTTATCAAGGTATTCGAGTAAGAAGGCAAGACCCACACCAACCATTAGACCTACGACAAGCGCAATGGCCATATTTAATACTGGCTTAGGGTTTACTGGACTTGGCGTTCCTTCAAAATTCGCTTCTGAAAGGACACTTACGTTATCAACATTCATGATATTACTAATCTCTTTTTCAAAGACACTAGCTGTTGTATTTGCAATCTTCACTGCTTGTGCTGGATCAGCATCTTTTACATCAATGGAAACAACCTGAGAGTTTTGTGAGTTACTAACAGAAATTTTTTCATTTAATGCGCCAGTTGATAGATCAAGATTTAGATCTTCTACAACTTCATCAAGTATCTTCGGGCTTTTGATGATGACACTATATGTATTAATGAGTTCAACATTCGTTTTCACCTGGTTATAATCAAAAGCATTCTCAGAATCTGCTTTTTGATTCACAAGAATTTGGGTTGAGGTCTGATAAATTGGGGTAAGTAGGAAATATGAGACAATACCGCTCGTTGCTGTTGCGAGTAAAGTAATAAGTAGAATAAGAGATAAGCGTTTTTTAAGTACTTCGAATATTTCCTTTAAACTAATCGTTTCTTCCATAAAAGCCTCCAACACAATCATAATATTTTTAATACGTAACTAATTTCAATACAGATTTCACTATAACACAGAAAATCAGTTAAATTTAGCCTTTTTTTTCAGTTTACCCCACTCACTCACACTAGCCTAGTACAGAAGGTAATGTTATATTTTGTCGAATCAAGTCGAAGAAAGTGCTTACATTGAATATCAGCGCTAGTATTTGACGATTTTTCTTTGTAAAGTTTTTGTAAAGAGTCTTGTCTCTAATGCATGGACCTCTTAATCACTTTAAAATATTCCAAGTATTTTCTTCTTTTTAACCTTTTCTGGAATTTCTTTCGCTATCATCTTCCCTTGGATCATATCCTCCGCATTCTCTTGTAACCAATACCTCATCGATACTCCAAACTCTTGCTCCACTGTTTCATAAGCTTCTCTCAGATCGAAAGGTCTTGTGGTGATGTTATGAGCATCGGATGCAACAAAATGAGTCAGGTTATGTTTGAGTAAATCAAAAGAAAACTTTTGAATCTTCTTCCCCATCTTTCCTGCCACACTCGTACCCGTAAGCTGGCTCAGCGCTCCTTCTTTTATCAGGTTATAGAGACGCTCTGGATTTTCCATAATTTCTCGATTTCTCTCCGGATGGACAATAATCGGGATGATTCCTTGCACCTGTAAATCAAATAGTAGCTTATTCGCATAGCGAGGCAGGTGACTTGATGGGAACTCTATCAGCATGTAGGTTTTAGTTTCGTTAACAGTTAACAGTTGACCCTCACTAAGATCCTCTATGAGTTCTCCATATATGCGATTTTCCTGCCCAGGTAATATCTCCATCTCAATGCCTTCGTTTTTCAGATGGTCGTTTAGCTGCTTTACATTTTCCAGGATACTTTGACGGTCATTTTCGAACGTACCATTCTTATGGTGAGGGCTTGCTACTATTTTTGTAATCCCCTGATCGTAAGCTTGTCTTGCCATAGCGATACTATCCTCTATTGTTTTTGCTCCATCATCTACTCCAGGTAAAATATGAGAGTGTATATCAATCATTGTTTTTCTCCTTTCATTTCTAACGCATTATTCTATTAGACTAGCATATTGTGAGGTGAATATTGTAACCTATTTTGCTTTCAACTCGTTAGTAATCTTTATAACCCTGAGTATCTAGTTGATCCAAAACTTTTATTGGAATGTATTTACTTTGCAAAATAGTTCGACTTATAATAAAAGTTAGGGTTTTACGCAAGATTCTTCAAGACTATTCTTTGACAGAAAGCTGGAATGTAATAATGAAGAAGTTTCTAATTGTTTTAGGTGTGATCGCTGGTGTTGTTCTTCTTGCCGGTGGAGGGTATGCCTACTATCTTTATGACTCAGTCAAAAACACGGCAAGTGACATGCATGAGCCTATTAGTAGAGAAACGTCCGAAAAGCGTACAGAGAAAGTGAATACAGAAGAGAAAGACCCGGTTTCCATTCTCTTAATGGGCGTAGATGAGCGTAAAAATGATCAAGGACGTTCTGACACGATGATCATCATTACACTTAATCCTCATGACGATTCGATGTATATGTTCAACATCCCCCGTGATACGCGCACGGAAATTATTGGACATGGCACTGTAGAAAAGATGAATCATTCCTATGCTTATGGTGGGCATAGAGATGACGATGGATACCGTCGAGAATTTCCTTGGATGTTCCGATCGATTACTACTTTAAAGTAAATATGGAAGCATTCGAAGACGTTGTTGCTACCTTAAATGGTGTAACGGTCAATAATCCATTTGCATTTGATTATGAGGGTTATTCTTTTGCAAAAGGTGAAATCGATTTGAATGCAGATGAAGCACTTGCTTTCTCTAGAATGCGTTATCAGGATCCAAAAGGAGATCTTGGACGTAACGACAGACAGCGTGAGATCATTAAGTCGATTATTGATGAAGGCGCAAGTGTTGGAAGCATTAATAAAATTGATGATTTACTTAAAGACGTCGGTGATAATGTGAAAACAAATATGACGTTTGAAGAGATGAATGATATTTTTAAGAACTACCGCGGGGCACGTAAGAATATGACTACTTTCGAAATTCAAGGTCATGGTGAAATGATCGATGGGCTTTGGTATTACATTGTTTCAGATGAAGAGAAACAGAGTATTACGCAGAAACTGAAAGATCATCTAGAATTAAGCTAAACATGAAGCAGAGGCAGCCCATTTGCTTACGGGGCTGCCTCTGTTTATTTAGAAAATACCTAACCTCTTCTTTCTTTGAATCCGCTGAGGCATTTCTTTTTGAACCATCTTTCCATTCACCATCAATTCCGCATTCTCTTGTAGCATATATCGAACCGACATTCCGAGCTTTTCCTCCACTGTGTCAAACGCTTTTCTGATTTCAAATGGACGAGCTGCTGTATTATGCGCATCCGAAGCAATAAAGTGGGACAGATTGTGTGAGATGAGTTCAAGTGAGAACTTCTTCATTTTTTTACCCATCTCTCCTGACACAGCAGAAGCTGTTACTTGACTTAAGGAACCTTCTTTCACTAGCTGGTACAGTCGCTTTGGGTTTTCAAGTATTTCTTGATTTCGTTCTGGATGAACAATAACTGGAACGATTCCCTTCATCTGAAGATCAAACAAAAGTTTGTTTGCATAAGCAGGAAGATGACTCGTTGGGAACTCTATCAAAAGATAGGTTCCAGCATCGTTAACGGTTAACAGTTGCTTCTCTTCGTAATCCTCATTCATTTCTCCATAAATCCTTACTTCCTGGCCAGGAATCACTTCAAGCTCTATTCCTTCTCTTGAAAGCTCCTTGTTTAAGATCATCACCTCTTGCAAGATTACTTTTCGTTCATTATCAAAGCTACCATTTCGATGATGGGGGGTAGCTACTACCTTCGTAATCCCTTCACTTACAGCCTGCCTTGCCATCTCAATGCTTTCTTCGACTGTTGATGCTCCATCGTCGATCCCCGGTAGGATATGACAGTGAATATCAATCATCATCAACTTCCCCTTTCATTATTGTCTCTATTTTACGTCACTCTCTCATTACTAAAATAAAAAGATCAATGAAATTCAGATGTTCTATTCATCATAACAACACGATTTGTTCTATTTGGAGAACGATTATATGTTTTATATTACCATATTTTCTAACACCTTGCTTATAGATCCGAAATGAATTTGAATTTGTTGCTATAAGTCTTTAACGAAAAAAGAGCTGATCGGATTTCTCCATATCAGCTCTACTCTTATTCTACTTGTCTATTATATTTTAAGAGAATGGCTTTAATCTGTTCAATATAGTCCTTTGCTGAGCCAGGTTCGCGTTGATCTTCTTCTACGGTTTTAACAAACTGTTCAATATCGCCCCATAATCCATGGTTCGAACGTTCCATCTTAACAACCTACCTTTTTATGTATTTCAATTGAGTATACCCCTTGAATATGAAGTGATAACTACATTTATGTAATTTTTTCGTTAATTTACCAGTAACGTTGACGGTCATAGTAGAATCAACACATACGACTTTTATATGGAGTAATAAAAGCAGTTGAATTTGGGTAGAATAGAGTTAAGAGAGTAACATTCATCAACACTAGTGAAAATATTTTTCGCGAAGTGACAACGTTTGATAGCGTTTTCATTTATAATAGAAGAAAATCACCCTGAATCAACTGGATGAATTTCTTTTTACGCTAAAGAATTTTACTCCTGTAACGCTTTAAATCATATGAAAACTTAAGTCGCCCGCTACAAACTGGCGGTCAACCAGGGTTTTCTAAAAAGGGGATGAGGTTATGCACTACCAGAGAAGGCAACTTCGCTAAAGGAATGGTATGGGGCGTCTCACTAAGTATTCCTCTCTGGATCGCATTGTTTGGGTGGGCTAAGATTGTGATGAGTATCGTAACGTGATATAGAATGTAAAGAAGGACCGTGCCTGCGCACGGTCCTTCTTTCTATTTACTATTCAAACAAATCATAGATCTCATTATCAACTTCTGAACGAAAGGCATTCATCCCACCGAAGATGGTGAATGAGTTTGTTCCATATTCTTCGAAGAGCTTTTTCGCCGGTGAAGAGAGACGATCGGGTCTTGTTAAAAGGACAGGTTCGTTGTTAACTGCCGCATGCACGGATCCGGTTAGGGCATCGGCGAAGTCAGGCTCGCACCTGACCCCTATAAGCAACTATCCCTTCCGCTATATATGTCATTAGCTTACGAAGGTATTCCTTGTTTGAGAGATTTTGATCTTCTTCTGGATTGGTCATAAAGCCCATTTCGATAAGGGTAACCGGAACTTCGGACCAATTAAATCCTGTTAGATCACTTCTTATTGAAACGCCGTTTGTTTGGATCGTCCGATCATTGTGAACGGCATTGATAATCGTTTTGGAAGCTTGTAAGCTCTGTTCAAACTTCGGATGACTTTCAGATGGGGTTAGAATCTGAACTCCTCTGACATTTCGATCGGTTGATCCATCAGCATGTAATCGAATAAACAAATCTGCATGATGCTGGTTCGCTATGTCTGCTCGTTCTTTATTACTAATATCAACTTGGTTTACTTCTCTCGTTAACATGACTTCGAACCCCTGCTCTTTCAATAATTTCTTTAAGATTATGGCCGCTTCGAGCGTTAGTTGATACTCGGGCTTTTTTGTAACCACACCTGATGTCCCCGATGAAACCTTACTCTTCGTTTCAGTGCTTCCAGGTCCAATTGGTTCTTGGTAGAGATTTGAATACTGCTGGTGACCAGGATCAATAACGATTGTGAATGCTTTATCCGTTTCATTAGGAAGCGACGTTCCTTTTAGGTTAGCATCCTTTCCTTCAGCATTCGTCTGCTTCCTTTTTTCATTTTCTATTGTTGATGAAGGGGATGATCTTCTTTCATCGACCACCTTATTAGTAAGTGGTGCAATTGCGGTATTAATGATGATAATGGTTGCAAACAGTCCAATGAGTAACAAGGAGCTAACGATAATGACACCTTTTGTTTTGAATCTCACTTATATAGCTCCTCCATCTCTTCGATCAACTTCACGTTATACTCTTCAATTTTACTTAATGATTCATCGTAATACGGATCAGGGAAATACCAGCTTTTTTCCGAGAAGTAGCTTTCTAGTTCATCTGATTTGAAGACATATCCGTGACGCGCGAAAATTTCATTTCTTGCTAATCGTAGGTCGTCTTCGCTTAACCAGGAGATATCACTTTCATGTAGTTTGATGGCATCACTGTTTGGAAGGAGATACAAACTGTCGTCCGTGTCTTCTACTTCTTGATTCACGTATTCAGAAATAACAGTTTCATCACTAAATAAGGTCATATCGTTCCAGTCAGAAGCATTTAAAATAGGTATGGAGTACCCACATGAACCAGAATATCCTTGTAGAACAGCATCCGGAAGTGTGACTGGATACTCTGACACACAGTTATTGCCTACGCTTATGCTCCAATCTAACGGCATCTGTTTCTCTAATTCGTGCACAATGTGCATCACTTCGACTGACCACTTCTTAATCGGAGCCAAGTTGTCTTGATCGTATAGCGCAAATATCCGCTCCAAGTTGTCAGACGGAATGGCATCTGCCAGAAATAAAAGCGTTCCATCATTATTCCTTATTTTCCACTCACCTAAGGATATGTCTCTACCATCCGCGTGAATCGCTAGCTTGTTAAGCTCTCCAATTGTAATCTCGATATCTAGAACGTTCACATCTGTGACCGGTGCTTTTTTCTCTTCTTTATTTTCCTGATTCATTTCTGAGTTTTCTTGTTTCACTTCAGAACTTTGCTATTGCTTCATTTTGGCTAATTTTTTTCTTTTTCTCATCAACAGGTAACGTGTTCTCATTCTTCAGAGCTGGATCACCACTCACATTCGATGCCTTTTGTGGACTATACTTGCCACCTATATAGAATGCGCCGCCAACAAGCAAGGCGATCAAGATGAATAAACTGATAGAGGTGGCGGGTTTGTTGAATCCTTTACTCCTTCCAACTCTAGAAGTAGGTGAATTCTCCTGTTGATGTACCTGCTGACCACAGCCTGGACAAAATTCTCGATTGTTCTTTAACTCCCTCCCGCAATTCGTGCAGTGATGCATCCATTTCGCCCCCCTAAAATGATACGGATAAAAATCCCTCAACCATTATATGGAACATTTGATGAAGTTATCACTAAAGAGGGGGTCAGGCACGTGCCTGACCCCCTCTATCATTTATTATCTATTATTCAAACAACATCTTAATATCATCCTCTACTCCATCACCAATGGCATCTTTCCCGCCAAGGATAGTGTAAAACATTGTTTCTTTGTCCTGTAATAGGTTCGCGACTGGATCTGGTAAACTATTTTTCTGTGTTAGGATAACTGGCTCGTAGCGATTCGCTGCGAGCACCGAACCGGTTAGTGCGTCAGCAAAGCTCTGACCTGTTGCAAGGGTTACGAAGTCAGCAGGCATATCGAGCTGTTTGACAACCTGCACAGAAGTATCATAGCGGTTATCACCTGCGATGCGCTTGGCTCTTGGAAGTTTCTTGAACACGTCGTTGCTGATAACCGTCGTCCCACCGATGGCATAGGTGTCGTTGTAATTCTTCAATGCTTTCGCTGTTTCAGCTGGAAGCTCTTTTGTTTTCGTTAGTAGAATTGGGCTTCCCTGGATCGCGGCGATGGATGCCACTGAAAGCGCGTCAGGGAAGTTTCCACCGTATGTGACGAAGGCGGTGTCACTGAAGTACGGATCAAGTTCACCTGCGATTTTGGCGGCCGTGTCGTAGCGGTTTTCTCCATAAATGCGACTGTACTTGATTTTCATTTTCTTCAGTTCTGTTTCAACGTCTTTCGTGACAGCCGTTGGCCCTCCGAGGATCGTCACGTGCTCGACGCCGAAGTATTTTAGTGCCTCTTTAACCGAATCAGGAATGGACGTTTTTTTCGTTAGAAGAATCGGTGCGTTCATCTGGTAAGCAAGTGGCGCTCCCGCAAGAGCATCCGGAAAATCTAACCCTGTTGCTAGAACGACTTCTGGCGTAGCGCCTTTTTCAAAGCCTTCTTTCGCAATTTGGACTGCTGTGTCATAGCGATCTTCACCTGCGATACGCGTGATTTCTGGGTCACCTGTGTAGACGTATGATGAGAAATAATATTCGATACCATTGTTTTTATTCGCTAGATCAGAGACGGCCATATAGTACGTTCCTGGCTTAAGCGTTTCAACGAAGGCGCCGTAACCGTACTCATCGTCCTCATAGTCAGGTGTGATTTTTTTCTGTGAGCTATTGTAGAGATCGACGTGAAGTTGTAAGGATGAATTTTCCTCTCCCGTCGCAGCATCAAAGGAAAAAGAAACCTCGTGATCTGCTTTGATCACAATTTTATAGTAGTCTTTATCCTTGTCTGTTAATGTCCCGATTGCCGTATCATAGCTTTCAATACTATTCGCTTGAGCGAAACTATTGTTTGGTTCCACTTCATCAACCAATCCATAGTCGTTAAACCCATTCACTGATACGTTCTGCGCTCGCTGAACAAGCGCCTCCATGGTATCTGTTGAGGCAGAAGCAGCAGGGCCCCCGATCAAGCTACCTGCAAGGATTACTGTAGATACTAGTCCGAATGCTTTTTTCATTGTTTTCGTTTTCCCCTATCATTCTAATTTTTACATCCACATCCGCTACCGAGCATGTCCCCTGCTCCTTCATCACCCTTCCGATTTCTTTACGCTAAGAGGATTATATAGGAGAAAATGTGGGAAGCGCTATAGGATTTTTTTGTCGAATGAATGCTTTTTTCGAAGTAATGAGAGGAATGATAGATTGAAGAAAGGAAAAGGGCTCAGACATGTGTCTGAGCCCTTGCATATACTTAATCAAATAAAATCTTCAAGTCTTTCTCGACACCAGTACCAACCGCGTTTTCCCCACCTAGAATCGTGTAATGCCTCTGTTTCTTTATTGAAGGAAAAGGTTCGCAGCTGGAATGGATAGCTTGTCTTTTTTCGTTAGCACAACGGGTTGAAGATGATTCGCAGAAAAGACAGAACCTGCAAGGGCATCAGCAAAGTCCGCGCCAGTTGTCAGCGTAGCGAAATTCACTGGTACATGAAGCTGTTTGACCACTTCTGCAGATGTTTCATACCGATCATCGCCTGCGATCCGCTTTCCATCTGGAAGTTTCTTCACGACGGCATTGCTGATGACTGCCTGTCCACCGATCGCATAGGAATCACTGTAATTCTTCAGTGCCTTTGCGGTTTCATCAGGAACTTCTTTTGTTTTCGTTAACAGAATCGGACTACCTTCTAACGCAGCAATCGATGCGACAGATAGGGCATCAGGGAAATCCCCACCGTATGTAACGTATGCGGTGTCAGTGTACGCTGGATCCAGTTCACTCGCAATTTTGGCAGCTGTGTCATAGCGATTTTCCCCTGAGATGCGATCGAAGTCGATGTTCATCTTACTCAGTTCGCTCTCGACGCCTGTCGAGATAGCCGAGTCGCCACCTAGAATCGTCACGTGCTCAACTCCGAAATAGCTTAACGCCTCTTTTACCGAATCCGGAATGGACGTTGTTCGTGTTAATAGAATAGGTGCGTCCATCTGGTAAGCAAGAGGAGCTCCTGCAAGGGCATCCGGGAAATCAAGTCCTGTTGCAAGAACGACTTCAGATGCATTTCCTTTGGTGTAATCAGCTTTGGCGATTTCAACAGCAGTCTCATAGCGGTCAGCGCCTTCGATACGCATGATCTCCTGCACGCTTGTTGTATCGGCTGAGGCTGAGAAGTAGTACTCGGCACCATTGTTTTTGTTCGCCGTATCAGAAACGGCAAAGTAATACGTTCCTGGAGTTAATGCTTCAAAACCAGCGTAAAACCCTTCTTCTTTTTCAGTGAAATCGGGTGTGATCTTTTTCTGTGAACTGTTATAGACGTCAATCTGAAGGTCTAGCGAACTGTTATCATCGAACGTTCCAGCGAAAAGGTCTAAGAAAATCTCCTGATCTCCTTCAATTACAATCTTGTAAATGTCTTTGTCATTGTTTGTGAGTTTTCCTGTTGCAAAATCCTCCAATTGGATGTCGTTCGCTTGAGCGAAAGTGTCGTTTGGTTCAACTTCATTAAAAAAGCCAAACTCATCATACCCGTCCGTTGCCATGCTTTGCGCTTTTTGTACGAACGAATCGCCTGTAGCTGCTGAAGCTGCAGGAGCACTAACCAAACTCCCTGCAAGAATGACTGACGATAAAAGGCCTACTGTTTTTTTCATTCCGATTCTCTCCCCTATTCTACTTATTTTGACGAAAGCTTCCCTATCAAAATCAACCGCTTCCATTTCTTAACTCTATGAGAAGTATATAGGAGAATCGGGGACAAGACCATAGAAGTCGTTTGTAGTTTTTGTAAATGTTGAGGAGGGATCTTTACTCTCTTTTAATAAAATAGAGAGGATGATGAAAGTGAACGGCGAAAATAGGTAACAATCACTTCCAAAAAGGAGCGGTACAATGAAACTTGTACTAAGTCGAAAAGGATTCGATGCGGGTAGCGGCGGGAGATTATCGCCGTATGATGAACAGACTGGTCGATACGTTTGGTTGCCTATTCCTGAGAGAAAAGCGATTTTTCAAGCGAGCATACGATATGATGAAATCCCCGTGAAACAAGGACATTTACCTGGCATCATGGGAACGAATGTAAGTGAGATTTTTCGTGACATTCACAAGACGTCAGACATTAAGGTACGTGGGGTTGGCATGCGCGACATGAATGATCCTGATATTTATGCTCATTTTGATCCGATGCTCGGAACGCCACCGTGGATAGAAGCATCGAGTACGGTACCGATCGGGAGGGGATTTGGACAGGCGAATGCTGCTCCACATTTGAAGAAAATGAACGTCGGGAACGGGGATCTGTTTCTGTTCTTCGGTGGGTTTCAAACCATCGGCAAACCGCGTCGGAAGGGACATTTCCTCTATGGATGGATGAAGGTGAAGAAGCGGATTGAAACGTATGCCGATGCGCTTCAGCATTCAAATGAGTATGAACTTTGGAGTCATCCCCACGTTACGAAGAACGGCTTCTCCAAATTAAACTATGTCTTTGTTCCCGACGAATGGCTGTTTGAAGATCTTGAGATTCCAGGGTGCGGATACTTTACGACATTGAATGATCGTTTGCGATTATCAGATCGTCTCGATCAACGTCATGGCACCTGGCGATTACCTTCGTTTCTTTACAGAAATATAAGCCAGGTTCATCATGGAACATGGCAACAGGATGGGGACGAGTGTACGGTGTCTACTGGCATTGGACAGGAGTTTGTGTGTGGGGATCCAGGCATTTCCGGTGAGAAGTGGATCAGAGATTTGTTCGTTCGGAATTGTGACAACGTTTATCGGGGAGGTGTTAGGAGTTTCTGATGGTTTCTCTCCTTTAGGCAGTTCGTCCTTTCCTTGTTCCTGAATCTGGATAAAACGAGAGGATCAATGGGATGTGATCCATTTGAAGAAGGCATTCCGTTCCATATCTTTCCTCCATTCCCTGTACTATAATGGGTGTTATATCATTCGAGAGGAGTTTGCTAATGAAATTACTACACGTACTAGGTTCTCTGGCTCTAGCGTCATGCTTTTATTTATTCGTTTTTGAAGATAGTGCCGCTGCCATGATGGGCACGGGGTCAAGAGGAACAGAAGTCGAGCACATGCAGTCGATCCTGGAGAAGCTCGATTATTTCCATACAACGCCAACGGGCTATTATGGATCGATCACGAAAGAAGCCGTAAAGGATTTTCAAGCAGACTTCGGTCTCAGCGCGGATGGCGTTGCGGGAACGAATACGCTGAACATGCTGAGCAATCTTGAAATGGTCGCGCACGTTGTTCACGGGGAATCACGTGGTGAGTCGTATGAAGGCAAGGTGGCCGTTGCGGCGGTCATCATGAACCGGGTGCAATCACCATCATTCCCGAGCAGTACATACGGTGTGATTTTTCAGCAAAATGCGTTCACAGCGTTGAATGACGGGCAGTACTGGCTCACGCCGAATTCTTCTGCTTTTCGTGCCGCGAAGGATGCGTATCTTGGATGGGATCCTTCATCTGGCGCGACGTATTACTACAATCCGAGCGGCGTTTCGGATGAATGGATTTATTCGCGTGATGTGATTAAGCGGATCGGGCAGCATGTGTATGCGAAGTAGATGAAAAAGCGGAGCATTGAGCTCCGCTTTTTTGCTTGGTTGACTTTCCACAAATATACGTTAGAATGAGGAATTCGGTTCAGATTGATCTCTGAAATTTTGACGTTATCTTCACATGTACCATTCTTCACAAACTCTTAACACACATGAGCGTCAAAAAAGGGTATCCTAGAATCGAACGTGATCGTAAAGGAAGGAGGTTGTGTTCATGGGCATTCAGCTCCGTAAAGGCATCATCGATCGTCGAACCTACCTAATTCGTAAGTTACTCAACTCACCTGACAACAGGAACGACTTGACCAGCCTACATGAGCTCACGCTAACTGAGCTTGAGAAGAAGTATTTGAATGAAAATCGTAAACAAGTGATGTAGGGAATAAATAAATAAATAGAAAAGCACTCGTTGTCCGCCTGGGGCGG
>CAWDWH010000018.1:0-33985 GCA_963805895.1 uncultured Bacillaceae bacterium | reverse complement strand
CGTTTTTCTTCTCATAGTGCCCTCCTCTTCATGATCGGATACAGGTAAATCCAAGCTCTCCTCCTCACACAAATGAAATAACATTCAGAATATTCTATTCAAATCGTACCCTCTTCCTTTATAGTCGTCTATACCACTTTAGTCATGAGTGAATGAAATTTCGTTGGATTTGTATAGCTATATGCCTATGTCAATAGAAGGAATTTGAAATATTACAACCTTTTACTTCGATTGAATTCGTAGCTTTGTTTCAGAAATGAGGCGAAAGGTCATTAAATAAACGTTTGTTTAAGAAGGATCAAACCCCATGAACTTTATGCACAAAATGCCCAAAATGGAACTAACCTTCCTTATTTCCGTTTTCTTAAAATCACTTACATTATTAGATATAGTTTGGTTATCAAATTGAAAGCGATTACATAAATGAGAGGGGTTATGACGTTGATGAAAAAAAAGAACATGTTGATGTCTGTATTGTTGGGGAGCGCACTTCTGTTAAGTGCATGTGGAAGTAATGAAAGTTCCGGGGAAAGTTCATCAGAAGGTAGTGGAGAATGGAGTCCTGATAAACCAATCGAGATGATCGCACCTGCTGGAGCTGGTGGTGGATGGGACACCACGGCAAGAACGATCTCAAAGGTCATGGAGAAAGAAAACATCATTGATGAACGGATGGCTGTCGCCAACAAGCCTGGCGGTGGCGGTGCTGTTGGTTGGTCATATGTAAACAAGAAAGGTGGCAACCACACGCTTTTCGTCACATCGCCTCCCATTTTGTTTGTACCATTAAATGGACAGTCGAAACTTGGTCACAATGATTTCACACCAATCGCAGGCGTGATCGCTGACTACTCAGCATTCGTGGTTCCAGCTAACTCTCCCTACGACAACATGAATGATCTTGTTGATGCATTGAAAGAAGATCCAACATCCGTCTCAGTCGTCGGAGACTCGGCTCCAGGAAGTATGGATCATATGGCATTTGTTAAAGCAGTGAAAGCAGCTGGAGTCGATATTAAGCAATTGAAATACGTTTCTGCACAAGATGGAAGCGGAATGAGCATGCTGCTTGGAAATAAAGTCGATGTCTATTCAACAGGTCTTGCGGAAGCAACAGAACAAGCACGCGCTGGTAAGGTAAAAGTTCTCGCGATTACTTCCCCTGAGCCCCTCGAAGGCGAAACAGTATCAGAGTTCCCAACGCTAAAGGAACAGGGAATTGATGATGAATTCGTCGTTTGGAGAGGCATTATGGGCCCGAAAGATATGGACCCTGCAGCAGCAAAATTTTATGAGCAGGCTGTCAAAGACATGATGGAAACGGATGAATGGAAATCGCAGCGAGACAATTTTGGATGGAATGATAACTTCATGACCGGAGATGAATTCAAGAAATTTCTGGATCAAGAATACAAGACGATGGAGGAACTGATGAACGAGGTTGGTTTAGCAAAATAATGATAGAGCGAAAGGTCAGTCGTTGCTGACCTTTCGCATTTATAAAAGGCAGGTGTGTTGTCATGGTAGCAAGTGTTGAACGTAAAGTAGCCATTGTTTTATTACTCATTTCGATCTTATATCTCGTCCTTAGCTTTCAGATCCCCACCTTCCCTTATTCGATCGTTGATGCCGATGCATTACCGAAAGGGCTAGGCTTTTTACTCGCTGGTCTCTCGATCTTACTTTTCATACAGAATCCTGTTGAAGATCGGAAGAAAAGTGATCTCAAGAAAGATGAAGTACTGATGCTGCTTGCAGTTGCCGGTCTCATCTTTGTCTATATTCTCTTATTTGAACTTCTAGGATTTGTCGTGGTGACCATTCTTTTTCTACTCGTTACGTCACGAATGCTTGGCTATACAAAATGGAAATCCTTGATTTCCGTTTCGATCGGCTTTACCCTCGTTCTTTATTTTTCATTTAACTACCTGCTTCAAATCTACTTGCCACAGGGCATACTTCCCTTTTAGAAAGGAGGAAAGAAGATGGATACGATTTCGAATATGCTTTATGGCTTTCAAGTCGTCCTGACGTTTCAAAATATTCTATTTGTTTTCATCGGGGTGTTAGCTGGAACTCTGATCGGCATGCTGCCTGGACTCGGTCCTATTTCAGCGATCGCAATCATGATCCCGTTAAGCTATGGAATGGATCCTGCTTCAGCACTAATTCTAATGGCGGGAGTTTATTATGGAGCCGTGTTTGGAGGTTCAACTTCTTCGATTTTATTGAATGCACCAGGAATATCCGGGACTGTCGCAACCTCCTTTGATGGGTATCCCCTTGCAAAAAAGGGACAGGCAGGGAAAGCACTTGCCATTGCTGCGATCTCTTCTTTTGCAGGCGGAACCGTAAGCGTTGTAGCCCTCATGTTAGTGGCTCCGCTCATGGCTAGCTTTGCCGTCTCATTCGGGCCAACTGAATATTTCGCCCTCATGCTTCTTGGATTAACGGCGATCGCAAGCTTGTCTGAAGGTTCGACTGTTAAGGCTTTGATTTCTGCAACGATTGGTTTGATCATCGCTACAATCGGCGTTGATCAGCAAACCGGAACACAGCGTTTCACATTTGGGAACCCGAACCTTCTTGAAGGGATCGATTTCCTTATCATTGCGCTAGGACTCTTTGCCCTTGCAGAAGTTTGCTCTCTAATCCTTACTCGAAAATCGAAAATGATGAACGGAAATTCGAATGTAGGTTCATTGAAAATCACAAAACAGGAAGCAAAAGAAATATCCGGTCCGATCGCTCGGCATTCTGTGCTCGGATTCATCCTGGGAGTCCTTCCCGGTGCCGGTGCCACGATCGCTTCATTCATGTCCTATATTGCAGAAAAGAAACTGTCGAAGGACCCTTCTTCATTCGGTAAAGGGAATCTCAAAGGACTCGCGGCACCGGAAACATCCAACAATGCCGCAACGAGTGGTGCCTTCGTTCCTCTGTTAACGCTTGGAATTCCAGGGTCAGGAACGACTGCTGTCCTTCTCGGTGCCCTTCTCGTCGTGGGGGTTCAGCCAGGTCCATTGATGCTGACCGATCACCCTGACGTTTTCTGGGGAGTGATTGCAAGTATGTATCTCGGAAACCTTTTCTTGCTTGTTTTAAATCTTCCGCTTATTCCATTCATCGCACGGATTCTTTATATTCCAAAGGCGCTCTTAATCTCACTTGTGATTATCTTCTGTATGATCGGGGTCTACGGGGTAAGCTTCAGCACTTTCGACCTTTATTTGCTGCTAGCATTTGGGGTGATTGGCTTTATTATGAGGCTCCTTAACTTTCCTGCAGCACCGCTCATTCTCGCCTTTATTCTCGGAGGGATGATGGAGCAATCGTTTAGACAGGCGCTAACAATATCAAACGGAAGCTATATGACTTTTTTCGATAGCAAGGTCACCGTTGTTCTTCTTGTCCTTTCACTGTTATCACTTATATTACCTCTTATAAAAGGGAAATTAAGTAAAAAAACAGAGGAAGAGGATAAAGAGCATCTCGCTTCTTAATAGTGAAAGAGCCGCTTCAAAAGTGAAATCTCGTAATGAGAATCCACCTGAAGCGGCTCTTTTTAATTCCCGTTCTGCAATGGATGATAGCGTCGTTCGGGCCTGCCAACTGTTCCATATGACAGCTCCGCATCTACTTTATCGATCGAAACCATATACTCCAAATACCTTCTAGCTGTCGTCCTGCTGCAGCCCATCACGTTTCCTACTTCTTCAGCTGTCATACCTTGAGGAGTCTGACATACTAGTACATCAGTTAGCTTTGATAGAGTTAAAGGATCAATTCCTTTGGGGACCACTTCCTTAGTAGCGGTATGTGCTCCCTGTCTCGTAAATAAGTGATCCACTTCCTCTTGACTCACGACCCTCTGACGATTCACCTGTCCCTTCGTTTGCTTGAATTTCTCCAGGGTTTGCTTAAATCGATCAAAGATCACCGGTTTAATAATGTAATCAATTGCCCCTCCACGAAGGGCGTCCTGGACAGCATCGATTTCCTTTGCTGCCGTAATCATCATGACATCCGTTTCTTTGTAATTTTCACGGATGTGCCAGAGTAAGCCAAGACCATTTTCTTCAGGAAAAAAGATATCGAGCAGGACGAGATCTGGCTCCAAAATCTCCAGAAGTTCTTTGCCCTCCTGAATATTCGATGCCACTCCCATCACCACATATCCTGGTACATTTTCTGTGAATTTCTGATTAATTCTCGCAATACGATGGTCATCTTCAACGATTAGCACTTCTATATCAGACATTTTTTATTCCCCCTTAGGAATGACAACAGTAAAAGCAGCTCCTTCATAACGACTTTTGGAAATCGTGATATATCCTCCTAAATAATCAAGAGAGTTTTTAACAAGTGAAAGACCGATACCACGATCCTTTCCCTGCTTACTGCTGATCCCTCTTTCAAAAATACGTTCCACCTCTGTATCAGAAATGCCACCTCCTGAATCCTCGATTTCAAAAATTAGATCCTTTCCGAAATCCGTCATAAAGAGGTGTACCATTCGCTCGCCTTCTTCCTTATCAACAACAGCTTCCATCGCATTATCGATTAAGTTCCCAAGGATCGTTACAATTTTTTCTTGCTCGATCTGTTCAGGCAATTCCCCCATGCTGCTCTCTTCTTCAATCATGAATTGAATATGTAGCTCGTGCGCGCGATTGTATTTTCCTAAAAGCAAGGCAGAAATAATCGGATTTGGAACAGCTTTTACTAATAACTGTACGACCTCCTGATATCCGATGGCTTCGGCATGTATCAATTCGATGGCTTCTTCATAAGACCCCAGTTGAATTAATCCTAGAATCGTATACAGCTTATTTGCGTATTCATGTGTTTGGGAGCGAAGGACATTCGCATAGCTTTGGACTTGAGAGAGTTCACGCGATAA
Source organism: uncultured Bacillaceae bacterium (assembly GCA_963805895.1). Lineage (GTDB taxonomy): Bacteria > Bacillota > Bacilli > Bacillales > Guptibacillaceae > Guptibacillus. The sequence goes on along the minus strand of CAWDWH010000018.1, from coordinate 29,082 downwards.
AGCCTCTATTTCTGTTTTTCTTCTAAAACTTGATACAGCTCCAGTAATCTCACCTTTCTGAATAATAGGTATCCGATTGACAATGACAGGACTGTTGCTTATCACAATCTCTTGATCGTACTCTGACTTCCCAGAGCTTAAAACGTTCATCATTCTTGTATTAGGAAGAACGGAGACGATTTCTTTTCCTTCTAACTTCTCATCTTCGTCTCGATTTAGCATACGATGAGCTTCTGGATTGGCGAGAGTGATCATTCCTTTCGAATCAACCGCTATGATGCCTTCTCTGATTGTTTGGAGTATCGTATTGCGCTCGAGAAACATCGCTCCAATTTCTGAAGGTTCAAGCCCAAAAATAGACTTTTTTACACTCTTCGCAATCAAAAAACCACCCGCTAACCCGAGTAATAAGATGGTTCCTATTAAACTCATAACCTTTAGCTCAAACTGATCGATTTTATGTTCAATGTCTTCAATTAAAAAACCAACTGACACAATACCGATAATTTCTTCATTGTGAATAATAGGCGTCTTCCCTCTGAGAGAGGAGCCTAACGACCCTTCTGCTTTAGAGACATATGATTCTCCATCGAACAACGCTTGCTGGCTATCACCACCAACCATATGTTTCCCAATTCGTTCAGGTAGTGGATGAGCAACACGAATTCCCTCTTTATCGCCCACTACAATAAATTCCGCCCCGGTTTTAGAACGAATATCTTCTACAATGGGCTGAATAATTTCTGATGGGTTCTCTGACGTCATCGCGTCGATCACAGCTGGCATCGTCGCTACAGATTGAGCGACATTAAGCGCCCGCTCCCCCATCTGTTCTTCTACACTAGTCGAATAAAAAAAAGTAAAAATCAAACCAAGGACAAGCAGAACCGTAAATAATAGAGCTAGAATCATGAAAGATAATTTTGTTTGAAGAGAAAGTGATTTGATTCTGTTCATGTATCCGTTTACACTTCCTGACTGAATTGTCTTACTATTATTCTACCGAGGACAGCTGAGAAGCACAAGAGGAGGGGTCATCCCCTCCTCCCTTCTATCGACACCATTCGAGCAATACCGGGTGGTGCCTGTCACCTGTCGAACTCACTTTACTGCTTCTGCAAGTAAATCGATGAGGTGCACCGCTCTCACTTTATCCTCCAGTCCTTCCCGCTTGATACCGAGCTTCATTTGAAGCAAGCAGCCAGGATTAGTTGTCACGATGATCGCTGCCTCGGTTTCTTTCGCTTTCTTCATCTTGACGTCCAATATATCCATCGCATCCTCGTAATGAACGATGTTGTAGATCCCTGCTGAGCCACAGCATCTGTCATAGCCTTTCATTTCACGATACCGAATGCCCGGAATGCTTTTTAAGAGCTCGAGTGGTTCATCTGTCACTCGCTGCACGTGGGTTAAATGGCAAGAAGCCTGGTAGGTGACGTTTGCATTCACTTCTTTTGAGTAGGTTAACCCATTTAACTCAACAAGAACTTGACTGATATCACGCGTTTTCGCTACAAAGCGCTTTGCTCGATCCATCCATTCGGGATCGTCTTCAAATAAGTGATCGTACTCGACTAACATCGCCCCGCAGCCCCCCGCATTGTTCACGATATAATCAACATCGATCTGCTCAAAAGCTTCAATATTTCGTTTCGCTAGCTCTTTTGCATCCTTTCCTTTACCTGCATGTGCATGAAGAGCCCCACAGCACGTTTGCCCCTCTGGCACAACGACATCAGCACCTGCTTTCTCCAAAAGCGTCAGCGTGTTACGATTCGTTTTGTGAAAAACGCTATCCATGACACACCCGCTTATGAAGCCGACTCTTACGTTCCTAGTATGCGATAAATTGCGGAATTCTTTCTTCGTTCTGCGTCGTTCTAAAGGAGAGGCCAAAGGGGGCAGAACAGATTCGAACTGATCAAGGTGGAAGGGCGCAGCTTTTGTGACTCCAGTCTTTCGTGCCATTTTCTGCAGCCCTGTTTTCTGATAAAGCCATGATGCGTTTCCGATCCGATCCATCCACTTCTTTGATGGGAAAATCGTATTAAAAATGACGTCTTCCGTAATTTTTTTCTTGGAGGTTTTCTGCTCATGATCCTCGAGGACTTCCTTCGCTCCTTCAAGAATCTTCCCGTATTCCACATTTGTCGGACATACCGTCACACAAGCCCGACAGCCGAGGCATTTCTCAATAGGTTCCCGCATGTCCTCCACCGTGATTTTATCCTCAGCGAGCATTTTCACTAAATTAATTCTGCCGCGCGGAGAATGAGCCTCTTTTCCCATCGTTTCGTACGTCGGACAGGCCGGTAGACAGTATCCACACTGCACACAGTCAAACGTTTTATCATAGTTTAGCTTCTTCTGCAGTTCCGTTACACTACTCATCGCGCAACACCAGATTCTGACCTTTTTCCGGAAAGATCTTACCTGGGTTCAGCACGTTATTCGGATCCCAAGTGGTTTTAATCCGATGCATCATATCGAGTCCAACTTCACCCAGCTCCATTTCCATAAAAGAAGATTTCATCGTTCCGATGCCATGCTCACCGGAAAGCGTACCACCAAGCTCGATTGCAGCTCTAAAAATCGCTGCTACTGCTTTTTCCACGCGAATCATTTCTTCTTCATCTCGCTTATCACAAATAATATTCGGATGAAGATTTCCGTCCCCAGCATGTCCGAAAACCACAAGCGTCACGTTAAACTCTTCACGAATCTCCTTCAATTTCTGGAACATATGAGGAATTTGACTGCGCGGAACAGTGGCATCTTCAGACACTTTTGTCGGTTTCACTCTAACAATCGCCGGTGAAACAAGCTTTCGCGCTTGCCAGAGATCCGCTTCTTCCCTAGCATCACCAGCAATTTTCACTCTCACCGCTCCAGCTTCCAAACAGATCTGTTCCGCACGCCTCATCTCATCTTCAATCGCGACAGGATGGCCATCCAATTCTAGTAAAATAATCGCTTCTGCTTCCGTCGGTAGTCCAAGTGGATGATAGTCTTCGACCGCTTGAATCGATCCCTGATCCATGATTTCCATTTTCGATGGGAGAATGCCTGAGGTAAGAACACGAGAAATCGCTGAGCCAGAAGAGACAAGGTCATCAAAAACAGCCATCATCGTTTTGGTAGCGGCAGTTTTCGGTAACAGTTTAAGTGTCGCTTCCGTTATAATTCCAAGCGTCCCTTCCGAACCAACAATCAGCTTGGTCAGATCATATCCGGTCACATTCTTAATCGTTCGACCACCAGTCCGAATGATCTCTCCCTCTGGTGTGACGACTTCAAGTCCAATCACGTAGTCCTTCGTCACACCGTACTTCAATCCGCGCGGCCCACCAGAATTCTCTGCTAGGTTTCCACCGATTGTAGCGACATGAGAGCTGCTTGGATCAGGGGGATACATCAAACCGTATTCCATCGCCGCCTCGTTAATCGCTGCCGTGAGAATACCCGGTGAAACGACTGCAACCATATCATCCGGATAAACATCAAGCCTATCTTTCCATTGAGAGAGATCAAGTACGATTCCACCTTTAACTGGGAGAGGGCCACCGCTAAGAGACGTCCCCTGCCCTCTCGGATAGACAGGAATCAAGTGCTTGTTCGCAAGCTTCATAATTTGTGAGACTTCCTGAGCAGAAGTAGGCTGGACAACTACGTCAGGAAGATAAGTGCCAAATGAAGCGTCATAGCTATAGCTGTAGCGGTCGGAAATGTCATTCAAAATACGATCTCGATCAATGATTTGCGACAGATGCTCAATTAACTGCTCTTCATTCATCATTTACCACGACCTTTCTAGCAAAATAAGGTTTCAATCCCATTATCGTTTACCTATCATGTTCCCTATTTCTAGTAAATCAATAGAAAAAAAGATTAAGTATGTAAACTTCATTTCAAAAAACTACTAACTGTCCTTCCATCGTGGACTTTTAGTAGTTTTTGTCTTTTTAGAGGGTCAGGTGCGTCACCGGTGACGCACCTGACCTCCTCCTTCTACCGCAACGCCTCTTTCAACAGCGTCCAAAACTTCTTCTGATCAATACCATTAGCGAACTTCACATTCGCCTCTCGTCCGGTGATATTCAACCGATCAACGCAAGTCGTTCCATATGTAAACTCTCCTTTTGTTTCAATATCCACTCGAACCATTTCAAAATCGAAAATCGTTTCGTCAATTAAATATGCAACCGTACAAGCATCGTGGATCGGAGCGCCTTCAAAACCAAAAACTTCTTTATAGGTTTTGGTAAAGAACACGAGAAGATCTCCAACAAAATTCGAAACGTTCGTGCCGATAGAAGAAATCTCCTTCAAAATAGCTTGAGTTGCGATCGCCTCATGTGTAACATTCAGTCCAAACATTGTTACGGGAACACCGCAGTTAAAGACAATCTCTGCTGCCTCGGCATCGACATAAATATTAAATTCTGCCGTAGGTGTCCAATTTCCAAAAGTACCGCCACCCATAAGGACAATCTCCCTTATCTTGCTAACAATCGCAGGTTCTTTTTGAATCGCAAGCGCGATATTCGTGAGTGGGCCAGTCGGAACTAGCGTGATCTCTCCATCAGAATCTAACAATCTCTCAATGATAAAATCGACAGCATGCTTATCGATAGTCATTTTCTTTGGAACTTCCGGAAGCTCTGGTCCATCAAGACCTGAATCTCCATGAATGTCTGGTGCGAATTCCCGCGTTTTTACTAGAGGCTGCTCAGCTCCCCGAGCCACTGGCACATCGAGACCAATGAAATCACATACTTTGAGAGCATTGAGCGTTGTCTTTTCAACGCTCACATTCCCTGCCACTGTCGTAATACCTTCGATCTGAATTCGATCACTTGAAGCCGCTAAAATAATTGAAATCGCATCATCGTGACCCGGATCACAATCTAAGATGACTTTTCTCTTCACACTCATTCAACTTCTCTCCTTGTTGTTAAATTAGAAGAACCCTGATCGCATCTATAAAAAGAGGCTGGTCAGGGTTTGTTTATTATTGAATAGACTCGTATACAATATTCGCGATATGTTTGGAAAGTCCTCCAGTGCTTGGATACGATCCAGATTCGAGAGGTCCGTTATTTTGTTTATTTGTTAAAACAATAATTTGAAGATCATTAGATGGGTCAAAGATCACTTGTGTCCCTGTAAAACCTGTATGCCCGAAAGTCATTTCTGAGTGTTTGTCACCCATGTACCAGCTCTTATCGAGTTCCCATCCATAGCCCTGTCCAAAACGCTGAGGGGTTGTGAATTCTTCAATAACCTTATGATCATAAAGCTTCACTTTTCCGTAACTTCCGCCATTAAGCATAGCCTGTCCAAGCACAGCAAGATCCCTTGCCGTAGAGAATAACCCAGCGTGTCCAGCAATGCCCCCATTTGCATAAAAACTATTTCCGTCATTAACTTCTCCAACAAGTGTTTTCTTTCTCCACCTGTCAAAATCCTCAGCCCGCTCTGAAACGTTGTAACCAAAGTCTGGATCATCCACCATTTTATATTCAAAAGGATTCCCCCATGAGGTGGCTGCGATTTTATCATCAAGGTGATCTGAAGGAGTAAACATCGTATCCTTCATTTTCAATGGCTCATAAATCTTTTTCTGAAGATAATCATTAAGCCGCTGACCGCTTATTTCCTCAATGACAAACCCTAACGTCATAAAGCTAAAGTCACTGTAGCGGCGGTCGGTTCCCGTTTCGTATTCAAGTGGAAGTTCATTAATATATTCCAGAACTTCTTCTGAATTCTCAGCATGAAAATAAGTTGGTTGCCAGGGGGTTAAACCAGAAGTGTGCGTTAAAAGATCCGCGATCGTAACATCCTCTTTGCCATTGGAAGCGAAATCTGGAATATATTTTGCTACACGATCATTTACTGATAATTCTCCCTCACTGACAAGCTTCATAATTCCTTGCGTTGTCCCCATAACCTTAGTTAAGGATGCAAGATCAAACATCGTTTTCTTTTTCATTTTTCGAGATTTTTTTAAAAGAACACCCATGTCATATTTCTGTGCATCTCCATATGCAGATTCCTTTACTACCTTACCTCCTTTCGCCACAAGTACCACTGCTCCAGGAGTTATGTTATTAACTATAGCTTCTCGCACCACGCCATCAATTTCCTCAAGTGTAGTAGCGTCCATCCCAGCACTCTTCGGGCTACCATGACTTAGCTTCTCTCCGTTAGAAGTAGCAGTCGCTGTGGAAAGAAAAGGTATATTCAATAGAAGAACCATGACCAGCAATATAACAATTCGTTTCATCATCCATCTTCCTCCTTAATTTTCAAGGATTTGATTAAGAAAGCTTGTACCTGCTTCCGTGGGTTCAATATGAAAATAATCACTTAATGTTGCGCCAATATCTGCCATAGTACTTCTTGTCCCAATCGATACTGTCTTCACTTTTGGCCCGGCAATCAATAGAGGAGTATACTCTCTTGTATGTTTGGAGTGTCCGATCGTAGGGTCATTCCCATGATCTGCAGTTACTATTAAAATATCATTCTTTTTAAGAACAGGAATAAATTCCTCCAGCCAATTATCTACTTCTTCAAGAAGCGATGCGTACCAATTCGTATCTTCTGCATGACCAGCAAGGTCTGTCTCTTGTACATTTACTAGAAAAGCCCCATGCTTTTCTTTACTAAATGCTTCATTAAGTTGTTGAAGCACCTCTGTTGTATTCACAATAGAATAAGCTAAATCCTTTCCTTCGAGTACATCTGCCGTTTTTCCAATACGATAAACTGGAATTTTAGATTCAGCTAGGGTTTGGAATTGTCGTTGTACGTTAACACCATATCCCAAGTGACGAACATGATAGTCTTCCCCATACACTCCTGCTTTAGGGCTATCAATTCCCCACTGCCCCGCTTCCCCTTTTTTTACTACTGATAGAAGTCGCGCGACCGAAGTATGAGGACCGCCTAATGTAATAACTCGACTCGTATCAACAACCTTCCTTACAACCCTTCCTACTTTAAGCGCATACTCAAACGAAACTTTTGTCAGGTCTGCCGTAACATTAATAATGTTACCTGGAGTCGATTCAATGTTATCCGCAACAATGATTGCATCATCGATTAACAATACCGGCAAATCTTCAAAAGGATAAGTAACTCTGAAGTTCTCTCTTAAAAGGCTGGTAGCAATATCTTCCTGAACATCTTTCATCAATCGTTTAGCGGGACGTTTCGGGAGACTACCTACTATCTCCTGATGTCCCATGTAAGTATCAGCGCCGTGATGCGCAAGTCTTGATTTTCCATAAGCTCCTTTGGGTTTTCCTGTTCCATCGACAAGCTGATTGAGACCTAATGAATACATTGTGGGAATGGAAATCATTACTTTATTGCGAATATGCTCAAACGTATTTGCTACACAATCCCCCGGTTCATAATCTTCACAGTCATCCATCGCGCCAATCCCAAAACTATCAAGAACGAGCACTACCGCACGTCCCATCCTATCCTCTCCTTTCTAAATGTACGATTTCTGGAACACCTTCATGCAACCCACGCACAAGAGCTACGTTCGCCCTAGTTACAAACACTTGCGTACGAAAAGCATATATTGCCGTATCACCGATAGATACATGCGATCCTCGTTCGAGCCTTCCATAGTAATCAATGTACTCAGAATTAAGAGACTTCCCTTTCAAAAAAGTATCAAAAATTTGTTCCGGAGAGTTTCCGACGTAGGCACCGGTCATATTTCCTCTTTCATAAAATCCTCCTCCTATCACATAAACATTCTCCTTGTCTTCATGAGAGATTTCGGATACGTAGATCATAGCAGGATCCTCAGGAAGCGATCGCACCGCATGGAGAGGTGTAGTACCTGTCAGAGCATGGCCCGGTTCGCCATGCGTAATTCCTGCTTTTTTGAGCATTGGAATGGTTTCAGTACTCGTTGCACTTGGACCATTAACCTGTCGAATCTGAAATCCAGATGCTTCAAGTAGTTCTTTTGCTGAAAGAATTGTTTTCAGATTTTCAGTAAATAATAACTCTTCCTGCTCTTTATCCATTAGTAATAATGGAAAAGAAGTAACTCCCATCACTTCAATTCCTTCTATTTCCTTTAGCTTCGGGATGGATAATTGAAGTTCTTCTAGCTGAAATCCTCCCCACTGCCCAGGATAAATGGTATCTGATGAATTAATTACCCTCAGAATAACTTCCTGTTTCTTTCCTAGTTTCATAGCTGCATCTGAAACTTGTCTTGCTCGCTCAATCGAAAAGACCGTAACAACTTCTGGTTCGAAGCCAAGAACTTCACCCCACTGATGTTTGCCAGGTTGAACGAGATGACCCACGTTACCAATTTTGATACCTGACTGATGAAGTCGGTAAGCTTCTTCAAATTCAACAGCAACAGCTTTTTCAATTCCATGTTTTGCAACCCAATTTCCAAGTTCACCAATACGACCAAGTTGCTTACTCATAAAATACAATATGAAACCATTCTCTTTAGCAGCGTCCGCCATGCTTCTGACATTTCTGGCTATGGTATCAAGATCGAGAACATACGTATTAGGGGGAATAAGCCCAGATTGGTGAAGTTGTACTCCCGCTTTTATGAGCTCTGGATTTCTCTTTTTTGTAAGTGAAAGAAACAATATAGTAGCCTCCTAAACGACAGCATATAGATATTTCTTTGATAGGCCATTACTCTCCTCGCAAAGCTTCTCGAAGAATACGAATAACGGTCTCAGCTCCAGCTTTCATAGGATTAATACGTAAACCATAGTCAAATAATTCTGGTGAACTCTCCAGGAAACTACCAGATACTCGATAAATCATTGGAACGAGTTCATACCGCGATTCAGCACCAACTGGATAAGTTGCTGCACCAAATGCCTTACTGCGCTCAATCACTTCTTGAGCAACAGGCTCCTTCAATTCAACAATGACATTCTTTGATTGAGAGTTTGTAATGTAAGCCTCTTTCACACCATATACTTCACCCTTATTTAACAACTCACATAGAACTTCAACTTGCTGACTCTGAATAGCTAATGAGACAGGTGCAAAAGGTAACGCTCGAAGCAACTCCATCGCTTCTGGCCCTTGAACTTGACTGCCACCAGAATAATTCCGATGTTGAATTGTTTCGATTGCACCGTTCCCAAGTACTACTCCAATTCCTTCAGGTCCAAGTAATTTAAATCCTGAAAAAGTAGAATAATTAGCCCCAGCCTGAACTCCAATTTTGTCCATTTTCAACGCACAGTAATTATCGTCTACAACAACGTCCATTTCAGGTCTAATCGTTTTCACTGCTTCGATCACTTCTTTTAGACTGTACGTATCAGTCGGTTGCTGTCTTGCATGTTGAATATAGAAAACACTTGCTTCTGAACGAGAAACGTGTTGTTTAACAGAATCTATATCATTGAAATCCACCGTCTCTGTACGCAAGCCAAGCATCCGGATTGTTTCTTTTGTAGTCATGTATATGGGTGCGGTATGAATGATCATCGGGTCTCCTGATTCTAGAAGCGCACTTAAGAGAGAGCGAATGGCACCAGTACCCGATCCGCGCACAAGTACCGCTTGATTAGCTCCAAAAATATTAGCAATAACCTTTTCAACTTTCGCTGTTGTTTTAGGACGCTTATAAATCGGATGCACGCCACGATCACCATCATGGAACGTTTCATTGTCCATAAATTCCTTTGTGATAAAATCCACAATTTCAAATTGTTTATTTGTTGCTTTTTCAAGTGACATCTGAGGTATAACTGATTCCTGGTATCTCAATGTTATACAGACCCCTTTCGGCTGAAAGCATGAGCGGGATTATCGATTAGCATCATTCGAATATAATCATCAGACAAACCTGCTTCTTTTAAACGAGGGACAAATTCATTGAGAACATAGTCATATCCAATACCTCCGTGCTTATGCCAATGTGACTTTCTTGTTAAATCAGCAGATAATAAAATTTGCGCACCATATCCTCTTTCAACTAGATAGCAAATCGTTTGAATTCGGTCTTCATCAGGTCGATAATTAGTTTTGCCAATCGTATCAAATCCTACGAATACTCCAGCTTCCACAACTGCAAGCACTCGTTCATCATCTTGATTAAGATCTTGGTGCCCAACAATCAATTGGTTCATTGGCAAACCAAGATTAGAATAAAGCTCAACTTGCTCGACTCCCATCGTTCCGAGCGTTGTATGTGTTGTGAGCGGTAGCCCCGTTTCCATCGCCGCAATTCCCGCCCCAGTTAAGAGCTCTTCTTCAATTGGCTTGATTTCATATTGACTGCTCCCAATTTCTCCAATAACACCAGGATAGACGTCTGTTCCTTCAATCCCATTCTTTATCTCATCTATCATGTATTGTGCAAACTGGTCACGATTCCATTTAGTTGCTTGATCTGGGAGGAATGGATCTTTATAAAAACCTGTACTTGCGATTATATGCACATCTGTTGTTTCGCTTAACTTTCTAAGGAGGGTTGCATTACGTCCCATTCCATCATTCGTAACTTCTACCATAGCCTGTCCACCTGATGCTTTAAAATAGCGAAGTTCTTCTTCCATCCCTCCTATATCATCAAGAATAGTGTCGGGATCTTTTTTAATTCGTGATAGGTCAATACAAAGATGTTCATGAGCTGAACAAACCCCAAGCTCAGTAGGATCGATTTGTCCTCTAACCGTTTGAATCATCTTATCTCCTCCTTCTATTGTGGTATTTGCATGATGCCAAGAACGACAAGAATGTTCGCCAAAATTCCAACTGCTATCGCGCCAATCGGTCCTACAGCCATTCGCACAATTGGTCGCCCGGCAATCTCATTTAACAAGTAAAATCCAGCAATGACAAAGAACCCAAGTCCAGGCGCAATCGCATTGGCTGCGTTCGCGCCACCAATTAAGAGGGCAACTTCTAAAATACGACTCATCGCTGTACGAATATTTTCTCCTGATTGACGTACACCAGGATATTTATCAAGAAAACGCGCAATCTGACTCAGTAGCATGACCTCAAGAAAAACGGTAATGGTACCGAGGATGGCAGCAATCCATACGTTGGGAACAAGCAACCCTACAACGAAAATAATTGTAAATCCAACAGGACTATAAACACCTGTTGCAATCGCTGTACTTGCTACAAGAGGAATGAACCCAAGCGCTCTCGCCCCAGCAGCGATGGCTGCATCTGTTACTTTTCCGTCCGCGAGTAAATTTAAGGATATCGGGTCTCCAGCCATGATTAGTAGATTCGTAGCCGCTGCAATTAGCCCCCCCATAATCATGAAATAAATCACATGCTTCTTAATTCGATTCACTCGTTCACTAAAAACAGATGCAAGATCAATGCTACTTCCTTCCCCTTCAGGTTTTTGGCGAATAGCATAAGTAATTAAGAAAATCATTCCAGTAATGAGGGCCATTCCCTCTTGGTTTAACGTAACAGCTGTATCACCAAAGGATATGGCACCGCTTTCATTTAGCCATACAGCTAGCTGCCGAATAATTGCTGAAGTGATGAATGTTAAGACACCTTTTTTAACACTGAATTGCAATGCAACAGCTAGAGCTGGAAAAGCCATAAAGGTTACAACAACTGGAGACCCCACTTGTCCCATTGCATCTAAAAAATTCAATGGTAGTTTTTCGAATAATGCGACAAATCCTTCTAGTCCAACTAACAAACCTGCACCATATGCACCACCAACTATTGCTGCAACCGGTGTCCCCCATTTATTTCGTGGCGTAATTAACCCAATAATATCTGTTCCAAGAAGAATACTATGAATAAGGATAATACTTGCAGTTATGGTAAAAGGAATTCCAAAACCAACAACTAGTCCAAAGCTCATAGCAAAGGCCGTTAAACCCAGCTCTTTACGTCCCATTCGTCCCTCAGTATTCTCAGGTACAATTGGTCGTAAGCCATCGTTAAAAACAGCCAAATTCAAATTTGCAAGAACAGCTGCCATAGCACCAATCAAGATGACGAGAACCATTTCCATGTCTTGAACCCCCTTCTAAATTAAAGTGCTTTAATTGCCCTCATGATCATCGGAACGGCAGTTTCCATGTGATCTGCGGTAAAACCGAAAGCTTTCTTTCCCTCCCTAATAGCCTGTTGAATTTTCTCTTCATTTGGTTTTCTTCCTGGCATTGAAACAGTTTCACAGCTTGGTTTTCCAATAATGGCAATAGCCATTGCTAACGCACCTCCACCACCAGTGTGACATGCCCCAACATAGTAATCTGCCTGACCAGTTTTCACTGCCATTGCGGCTTCTACATCTGATTTAACAGAGGTTTCCACTCCATCTGGTCCATGTTCCTTCACAAGAGCTTCTACTTCCTTCTTATCTACCTGTCCACCAACAACAATTTTCATTACAAATCTCCTCCTATTTCATTTCTTGAAAAATAGATACATAGTGTATTTTCAAAAAAGCGATCTCAGATTGTGGTATTTCCTCTCCCCAATTGGATTGAATCCATGTAATCTCCCTTTTCACTAGATCAATTTGAACGGATTTCTCTATTTCCGAAACGAGCTCATCCGGTGGCCCATCGATCGATTCTCCGCGAGACATACGTGTTAGAGCTGATGCAAGATGAGTAACAAGCATTTCTACTTTATTTTGAGGAAGTGCATTTTGAGCCTGCCTACTTAGCCTTTGAACAGCTTCTTCAGCGAGTGTTGATGCTTCCTCACTAATGACATCGCCAGCTCTTAGAATATCTAATCGTTCCTTGACCGTTTTCATAAAACTAACCCCTCTCAATATACAGTATTTAGTATATTAAAATCATAGGAACCCAAAGTGGATTCCTAACTAATATCTTGGGTATATCTCACCTTGTTCAACTTGAATTTGTAACTCCTTAACGTTAAATACAGACAAATCAAGTAGTGCGTCTCTGAGTTCTATTCTCTCCCTATTTAAGAGCATTGTCGCCTCATTCACTTTCCTACTTAGTTCCTGAGCTTTAATTGAACGAAACGATCCATTCCCCATTCCTTCTGAATGAATGATTTCATCCTTATTCCAAACTGCAGCATCAATTTCATTGTTCTTGAGCATCTCCATCAGCTGCATGTAATTCACTTCAATTAGCTGAACATCAATACCTTCTATTTCATACTCCGTGAGAAGATGCTGATCAGCTGAAGAATAGTCAATACCAATCCTCATACCAGCTTGAATACGCTCGGTTTTAGAGTCCGAAAAAAAGATTTCATGTCCAGAAACGTATGAGTTATTTCCAAATGTTTTCACCATCTCGATACGAGCGTCATTCTCAACAGCAAGCTCAGCCGCAAGTCTTGAAACGATCACAAAATCATACCTTCCAGCCTTCAAGGCCTCAATTCGATTCGAAGATCCTCTCATAAAAGCTAGATTGAAAGGAATTTTCATCATTTCAAGCACCTGAACTAAACCAGTAGCAAGGCCTTCATATTTTCTCGAATATGGTAAAGGCATTGCACCCATAACAGAACCAAGTCCCGCAATATCCCAAAGTAGTTCTCGATCTGTTCTAACAAGAAAGGTACCAAGGTGTCCTCTCGCTTCAAGGACAATAGCTCCAATCTCTTCTAGTAGACGTAACGCTCCCTGAATTGTCCCCCTTCCAAGTGATGTTTCTGTAGCAAAATCACTTACGCGAGGAATACGGCTTCCTGGCTCGATCGCTAATAGACTAGCAGCAATTCTCCTAGCTGCGAGTCCATTCTTGCTGTATAATTTCTCCCATTTGCCTTCCATATCCTCACCTCAATATACATTTTTTCGTATTTTCACTTTATAGAATAACCTAAAACACCGTAACATTCAACGAATATTCTGAAAAATAGTCAGAGGAGAAGACTCTCCCCTCTCTCTATCCTACAACTCCACAAACTCCTTCTTCCGCTCCCGAAACACCGTCCAATGCGTAAATCCTATCTCCTTCAGCTTCGCTCGCACTTCTTCAAACTCTTCTCCAACACGCGATGGCCAATGAGCATCAGAGCCAAATGTCACACCCACGCCATAATGGCAGGCCATTTCTAGCATGTCATTCGCTGGATACCATCCGCCGCAATCTTTATGTTTCCCTGAAGTATTGATTTCGATCGTCGATTCAAGTTCACCGAGACGCTTCAATGCTTTTTCAACTTCAGGGGTTTGAACGTTAGCAAAGTCTGGATAGAAGCCTTTCATCGCATCGATATGAGCTAAAATATCAAAAACACGGCTCTCAGCTGATTCAACAATGAGCTTGTAATAATGCTCTTTTTCTATACGAATATCCTCTTCTGATAAGTTCTCCCAACGTCTTTTATCAAAAATATTCGTTCCATTACTAAAATGAACTGAGCCTATGATGTAGTCAAACGGATACTGATCGTAAATACTTTTGTATAACGAATAGTGCTCTCGAAAAAAGTCAGATTCAACGCCGAGTAAGACGTCAATTTTTCCCCGATACTTCTCTTTCAATGTTAAAACCTCTTCAACATAGGAAGCAAACTCACTCTTAGCCATCGCAATCCTCGGCATCGCTCGATCTTCCTCACTTGCGAAAAAAGGGGAATGATCGGAAATCCCGATCATCTGAAGATCATTTTTAATGGCAGCCTGTATGTAGTCCTCAATCGTCGCCTCTGCATGACCACAACGCTCATGATGCGTATGGTAATCGAATTTCATCGTATCGCTCCTTCCAAATACTTGTAAGTCTTGAATACCGTTATCCTATCATACATTTTGAGCTTTCGTTCAACTCTTCCATTCTATTTACAGTAAATTCACTCCCACTATAAGTATCGACATCAATTGACAAAAGGCGGGTGGTGACAGGCACTTATGATATACTTTCTTTAGCTTCTATTAATCTGAGAAACATCAGCGCTTAGCTTATGTTTTATTGTGGGGGATATAGGATGACTAATACATCAAGTGCTTTTTATAGTTTCTTTGAGTGGGTAACGAAACTAGCACTTCTCAATCTATTTTGGTTACTTTTTTCTTTAGTAGGAGGCATTTTACTAGGAGTCTTCCCTTCTACGCTCGCCATGTTTGCTGTTATTAGACAATGGTTACAAGGAGATACACAGCTCTCCATCAGGAAATCGTTCTGGCGTTATTATAAAGCTGATTTCTGGAAAGGGAATGGTTTAGGAGCATGTCTATCTATCTTAATTGGGCTTACCTCTCTTGATTTGTTTTACATCAAACAAATGCATCCAGCCCAATGGACATACATTCCTTTGTTCGCCTTTATTCTATTGATTGGGCTACTATTCTTATATATTTTCCCTACTTTTGTTCATTTTGAAATAAACTTGAGCACTGTCTTCAAAAACTCGTTTCTCATCATGCTACTTAGCCCCTTAACGACGATAATGATGGTCATTTGCCTAACCTCTTTCTATTTTATAATGAAACTACTTCCTGCTCTAGCATTTATCTTCGGTGGAAGCGCAACGGCTTTTATTCTTATGTGGCTATCTCTGCATGCTTTTTCAAAAGTAACTAGAAAAAAATCGGTTAATCAAACATGAGGACTGACGAACAAACGCCAGTGAGTTCTAATGGAACTAAAAACTCCACCTAGTTAGTTTATCCACTTTATAAACTAAGGAAAGTTCGGTAAACTAACACTATTGAGAGCGATCTCATTTGAAGAACGAACAGAGTAGTCATATGTTACTCTGTTAAACAAGGAAAAGAAATTAGCTTAATCTCATGGAAGCTCCTCACTTTGTGGGGAGCTTGATCATTGCAAAGCCCCTCTTCTGGCAAAAAATAAAGGACGAAACCGATGAGGTTTCGTCCTTTTACCACTCTTACTTTGTTTCTTCTAACCACAGAATACTTGTCACTCCACGTGGATAATATTTACTTCCTATTATTTCACCCGAGATAATCTGATCACTCCAGCTCCAAACTGACAATTCTGGATGCGTCAGCCATTTCACATGCGCTGCATCCGCTTTTGCTCCGTTTTCATCCTCGTAGTGTAAGATCTCACGAGCAATAAATTGAGAAAGATACACTTTACTGAGCCAGGAGTTGTTACTAGTAGAGGAAATTTTCCACCCTCCATCCTCAAACTTACAAACGCCTTCTTTCAACACCGTTTCGAGGTGTGTTTTCAAAACCTTAATGTACTCCCCGAATCTTCCTTCTGGATCTAGCGCTTCTTTACAGTTTGTATAATAAGGGAAGATTAGTCCTTCAATAGCAGGAATAATTCTTGAATCATTATTCTCACCGATAACCGCCGGAATATAGCCGCTATCCGTCATATGACTCGCCATCGTTTGAGCACTTTTCTCAGCTTGATCTCCAGCCAATGCAGCAAGCTCGCTGTCCCCTTGATCAGAAAAAATCTTTTCGAGCGAGACATATGCCGCCCACATTTTGCCTCCAAGGTAAATATTATTTCTAGCTTGACCTAAGGAGACATCCAAACTATCATACGTTGTAATTTCTGCTCCACCCATGACACGACTTGAATCAAGTCCTATCAGCCCGTTACGCTGATCTGGATCTGGATGATCGCGATGAACCATACTCTCTAGACAGCTTTTGAAAATAGTAAAGTTGTCCAGTAGCCACTGTTCATCACGCGTTTGTTCGATATAAACTGAAGCAGTGAGTACCCAGTTAATCAATTGTTCCCCTGTCATATGAGAGAAACAACCATCAATTCCGTATACTTCATAAGAGGAATAGTGTGGTCGACTGATTGTATTCGCTACGCCCATATCATGAGTGAAGCTTATGCCACCTGGATACAGCTTCTCGTCATTTGGAAAACGAACCTGATCTTCATAACTGAACCTCTCAATGAACATATCCAATTCATTCTTTACTGTCCATGGGTTCATTTTCATCTCAAAAAACAATTGATCTACTGTTAGATCAAACGTGTTCATCATTCGATATTCACCTTCGTTAACTACCCAGAAAGGTTTCCCGTTATAATCAAGCAGTTGGGTATTCCCATAATAGCTACGGATCGCATGGGCCATCATGAACTTCTGATCATTTGATAAGTTTGCTTCACTAATCATCGCATTGCTTTGCACGGCCCGTTGTTTCAGATCATCAAAGTGCGCCAAAGCGAATTCTGCTACACTTTCTATGTTGGGAAAATACTTCGTGTAGAAATAGGAAGTATCCATGCCCGATGTAACAATTCCACCTCGATAGAAGCAAATCGCAAATTGATACGTCACTTTTTCCCCTGCTGGTACATCTGCAATGAGCGTACCAAGCGGTCCAAGACCAAACGTCCAATTCTCTTCATAAGGAGTAGTAAGAATATTTTCCATACTAAAGTGCATCGCTGACTTCATTTCATTTTTCTTAGATGCAATGGCCGTTAGTCTTCCTTCAGCAATACCGGACAGTCCTTCTGCTGTATCATCTAATCGACGCATAGAAGAATAAGGATCACTACCTTCGTAGCCGAAAAAGGCGCGTCGCTTCTTCTCTCCTTTTGTATTATCAATGGTTAATTCCGCCAAAACGGCAGGGACAAGTGTTCGTTTCATTTCGTCTTCGCTTGCTTCCTGTGGATTCTCTACAGGATGAACTTGCGAATACACTGTAAATGTTAAATCGCCTGCTTTCCACGTATCAGTACCAAGTTGAAAATCTCTTTCCACGCTATCTTTTGGAAATGGATGAATAATCTCAGGCTTGTCTGGATCAGGATCCGGATTCTCAATGTCATATCGCTTACTCTCATTTTCATTCGATCCATAGAATGGGAGGGCATCATAATG
This sequence comes from uncultured Bacillaceae bacterium, assembly GCA_963805895.1. GTDB lineage: Bacteria > Bacillota > Bacilli > Bacillales > Guptibacillaceae > Guptibacillus. The sequence continues at coordinate 11,283 of CAWDWH010000018.1, read as the reverse complement.
ACCTTCTCGCTTCAATGATTCAAGACCTATGTAAATGTTCTTTCTCGGTGAACGTCCAAGTTCTAAATCGAGTCCACCGCCATTACCGCCAAACCCCAATGTAAAACTTGAAAATGCGCCGATCGGTGAATGATGAGCATTAAAAAAATTGTTTTCTGGCATCGTTATCCTCCTCTTTTCATAAAAGCGTTATCCTTTCACTGCACTTGATGATATACCTTCCACAACCTTGTTACTGAAAAAGATAAATGCAATTAGAATTGGTAAAACACTAATGATCAATGTGGCGCCAATCGCTCCCCAATCAGTCATATATTGACCTATAAAGTTCTGAATACCGACCGTTAACGTCTTGTACTTATCTGAACTAATAAACGTGTTCACAAAGACAAACTCATTCCAGTTATAAATCATATTGATAATAACGGTTGTAGACATTACAGGCATCGTCATCGGTAAAATGATTCTGAAAAACAACCGATGAATGGAACAACCGTCAATAATAGCTGCTTCCTCGATCTCACGGGGCAACGTATAATAAAATCCTAGTAAAATCATCATTGTGATCGGTAAATTATAGGCCGTATAGGTGATCACAATAGACAATGGATGATCAATTAAATTCACATTCAAAAACATATTGAACAACGGAATGAGAGCGGAATGAATCGGAATCATCAAACCGATCATAAATAAGCCCAATACTAATTTGCTTAACTTCCAATTCAATCTCGTTATGGCGAAAGTAGCCATACTTGCTAATAAAACCGTTAATAAAATAGATACAGCTGTAATCCATACACTATTAAAGAAATAGAGTCCTATCCCACCATCCCAAACTTTCTGGTAGTTTTCCCAATGGAACTCGGTCGGAAAGGAAAAAGGAGAGCCTGAAAAGATCTCTTGATTATCTTTTAGTGAGAACAAGAATAACCAGACAATCGGATATATTTGAAACACGCCTACAATCCCTAAGCAGAGATAGAGCAAGACATAGCCTAATCGATTCATGTGATTGGTCCTCCTAATACTGGATTTTTTCATCAGATTCAGTTAATTTACGGATAATGATCGTCACGAGCAGCGTGATCAAAAGAAGCATAAACCCTACCGCGCTTCCATAACCAAATTCATAATTTGAGAAAGCTAACTTATACATATAGGAAGCCATCACTTCACTAGCACCGTTTGGCCCCCCGCCAGTCATCACGTAGATAAGATCAAAATATTTTAAAGAACCAACAATGGCAAGAACGATCGTCACTTTCACGACGCCCATAATAAGCGGAAGTTTGATCTTATAAGCAATTTCCAGAGCAGATGCCCCATCAATTCTCGCGGCTTCAATAATTGAATCTGGAATGTTCTTAAGCGCAGCATAATAGATCAATATGTAAAACCCAGCATACTGCCACAGAATCGGAATAAAAATGGCATACAAAACGATCGAAGGCTCGGCTAGCCATGATGGCGGATTATCGATTCCGATCCCTACAAGAATACTGTTTAGAATACCATTACTAGGGTTGTAGACTTTAATCCATAGCTGGGCAATCGCAACAGAAGAAAGAAGCATAGGGATCAAGTAAATTTTCCTCAGTAAATCTGCACCTTTTATTTTTGATACGAGGATAAGAGAAATGGCAAGGTAGATAACCAAACTAAGCGTTGAGAACAATGCGAGAAGAAAAGAATGGAGAGCACTATCCCAAAACTTATCATCCTTAATAACATTGATATAATTATCCATACCAATAAATTTCATCGCACTTATTCCGTCCCAATCCATTAACCCGTAATAACCACTTAAGAGTAACGGAATAAAGATGAGTATCCCTATTAATAACAGAGATGGCAGAACGTATAAGGCAATGACAAACTTGTTTGACATAACTTTATTCATAACCACAACTCCATATTGTTCAAATTAGTAAACTCTCATTGCTTGCGTATGAGAAAACTTCCACTGTATTTTCTAAGATTATTAAACAGCTTTCATTTGTTTATTCAATATACAAAGTAGATTGAAAGATCCTTACTTTTCAAATGGATTCCGATCTAAAATGAAAGAAGCTGACCTCACTTAAGATAGAGGCCAGCTATACTGTTTTCTATAATTACTCTGAATCTGAAAGAGCTTTTTCGTGCAACTTCGCGAACTCTTCAGGTGTGATTTCTCCTCCGAAAAGAGCCTGAATGGCATCAAGGTGAACTTGGGCCACCTCTGGCTTCATTTGCACATCCGCAAACAAAGTGATATTACTAGCTTCATTCAATTCATTTAATACATCGTTGTACATCTCTGGAAGCTCTACGTTTTCACTATTTACTTTTGTTGCAGGAATAACGCCTGCTTCTTCTACAGACTTCTCTCCCCACTTCTCTACGAAGAACTTAACAAATTCCTTCGATTCCTCTTTCACATCTGAATTTTCTGCTACGAAAAGGCCGACTCCTGGTCCTCCAACGAAACTGTTTTTATCACCTTTACCATCGACCGTTGGAAATTTAAAGAAGTCAACTGAATCTCTAAACTCCTTAGGAACGTCTTCATTCGTCGTGTAGTTTGGTAGATCCCATGTAGCAATTAAATACATGGCAGCTTGTCCGTTCATAAACATACTTTTGGCTTCTTCATCGGACAGGCCATTAAATCCTTTCTCAAATGCTCCCATGTCTACAAGGTTTTGAACTTTTTCTGCAGCTGACACTAAGGCCGGGTCTTCAAAAGTGCCAGAACGATCAATGGCTTTCGTTAGCACGTCTGAGCCACCGATGCGATCCGCAAGATACATGTACCACAACGAGCCAGTCCATCTATCTTTATTACCTAATGCGATTGGTTCCACATTATTTTCTTTCAGTGTTTTTACTACGTTTTGTAATTCTTCATATGTTTCGGGTGCCTCAAGACCATACTTCTCAAAAATCGCTTTATTATAGAAGACAGTCGCAATATTCAATTCAAGTGGGAGACCATACGTTTTCCCATCAATCTCATAAGCTTCAGTTGTACCAGCGACGAACTCATCTTTCAATCCATCATCAAGTACATCATCTAACGGCGCAAACATCTCACCATCCACATAAGGCTCCAAAAACCCTGCTGGCCATGTCATGCCAACATCTGGTAACTGTTCTGAAGTAGACAATACTTTTAACTTATCTTTGTATTGTTCATTACTAAGTACTTCAAGGTTAACCTTCACATCGGGGTTTTCTTTTTCAAAATCTGAAATGATTTCGCTTACAATTCTGTTGTGATCTTTAGAACTTCCTTCTGGCCAAAGGTGCATGAAATCAATCGTTTTCGTATCACCACTTGCTTCTTCATTACTGCTTGAAGAAGCACACCCTGTAGCTAGTAAGACCGCGAAAAAAACCATCGTAAATAATGTAAACGCTTTCTTATAACCCATCTAAAATCCCCCTCAAAATTAATAAACCGCTTTCCGTAAATTTAGAATAGCAAAAATACTTCTGTTTGTCTACTGGATAAACTAAGTTTGTGATAGAATAATGATACGAAGTTAAACGAAAAGGGAGAACGAAATGAAAATGACATTAAATCACACATGGAATCAACACGTTGTTAAAAGAGGGAATAAGTCGATCGTATTGCAGATCATCAAAGACAATACCCCCATTTCAAGAGCGGATATAGCGAAAACCACTGGACTTAACAAAAGTACTGTTTCTTCTCTTGTCAGCGAGCTCCTTGTCGAAAACTTAATTTATGAATCTGGTCCCGGAGAATCAAGTGGTGGAAGAAGACCTGTCATGCTTCTCTTTAATGAGATTGCCGGTTTTTCGATTGGAATCGATCTAGGTGTCAACTATATGCTTGGCATTTTAACGGACTTAAATGGCAATATTGTCAAAGAAGAAAAGCTAAATTTCTATGATTTAACTTATGAAAAAATCGAGAATCAACTTATAGCGATGATCAGGAGTCTCTCCTTGAACACCCCTTCATGCAAATACGGCGTAGTTGGCATTGGAATTGGTGTACCAGGGATCGTCAATAAAGAAGGCGAAATTTTATTGGCACCAAACCTTGGCTGGAAGAACGTTCAGTTAAAAACCATCATTGAAGATGAGTTTAGCATTCCTGTCATCATCGAGAATGAAGCAAATGCGGGAGCATACGGTGAAAAAAAATTCGGAGCGGGTCAAGCATTTGATAATATTGTCTATGTTAGTGCTGGGATTGGAATAGGCGTTGGATTAATTTTAAACGGTGAACTTTACCAGGGGCATGATGGTTTTTCAGGTGAGATGGGCCACATGACAATTGACGTAAACGGTCTCCAATGCCGATGCGGAAATAAGGGCTGCTGGGAATTATACGCCTCTGAAAAAACACTGCTTAACAAAGCAGAAGAGTTAAAGTTAAACCCGCAAAAAGGAAAAGACCTTTGTTTAGAAAGTTTAATTAAACTGGCTAACACGGACCACCGTTCTGCTGAGTTGTTTGAAGAAATCGGAACTTATCTAGGAATCGGTATTAACAATATTATAAATACATTCAATCCGGAGCAAGTTATCATAGGAAATCGGCTCGCTTCAGCCAAAAAGTGGCTTAAAAAACCAGTGAACAAACATATCAATGATCACACTCAAAAATTTCAACAAAAAGGACTTAGGATTGATTTTTCTGAGCATTCCACTCATTCTTCTGCCCTGGGTGTGGTAGCTTTTACAGTTGAAAACTTTCTTCAGATCGATTTAGTTAATTAAAACAGAGAAACGTGCTTATCTTACTACCTTTAATCTTATTTACCGGAAAAGAGGAACAGCCAATGGTTGTTCCTTTTTTCGGTATTTTATTGGATAATCAGTCCGTTCAACCTATACTCGTGAGTGGCTTTATCATAATAAATGTTCAATTACTTCAGCTACTCGATTGCTCACTCGATCTCCCCGCTAAATAAAATTCACTTTTAAATGAAGAATGTATAAGTTGTCTTCGAGTTATATTTTTTTCCTCTTTCAAGAACAATCGATGGAAAATCAGGATGGTTAATCGCATCAGGAGGAGACTGAGTTTCCAAACACACGCCAAGGTATTTTTCAGATGGGACACCTCTTAACGTGAAATCATCAGGTATACTGTTTCCCGTATATAAAACAACACACGATTCGGTCGTATCCACTTCAACCTTCCTTCCACTTCTAGGATCGCTTAGTATCATCTTTTTATGATTCATTTCATCTAGAAGAAAAGGATGATCATATCCATTCCCCACTAGCACATTTTGAGAATCGATCGATTTCTTTCCATCTATGATCTTTCTCCCGTTCCTAAAATCAAATGTTGTATTTGTCACATCGACCTTATTCCCAGTAGGAAGAAGCTCCTTGTTCAGCTCGAGATAATGATTACTCGGTAATATCAGGTCATGATGCAGAACTGTTTCTTTCAAATTACCACTAAGATTAAAATACGTATGGTTTGTGAGGTTAAGCAGTGTATCTCGATCTGATGATCCTGAATAGGAAATACTAAGTTCGTTGTTATTTGTTAGTACATACGACACAGTAACATCTAGATTTCCTGGATAGCCTTCTTCACCATCTGAACTCGAATAAAAGAACTGAAGACCGATTTCCCCATCCCTTTCATTGATCACTTCTGTCTTCCAAATGACTTTATCGAAGCCATTTGGACCACCGTGTAAATGATTTCGACCATCATTTTTTGGTAGTTCAAAGTGCTGGCCATTTAGCTCGAACCTGCCGTTCGCAATTCTCCCGCCTACACGACCAATCACAGCTCCGAAGTAAGGAGAATCAGTCAGGTAGCTGTCCAGTTCATCAAAACCTAGTACAATATTTTCAGGTACCCCATTAGCATCAGGCATGATAATTTTTGTAATGATACATCCATAATCTAGACAACTAATCTCTAGACCATTCTCATTGCTGACCGTGTATTGGGTAACTTCCTCCCCATTCAGCTCTCCAAATCGTCGTTTCGTAATCTTCAACAGTCGTAACCTCTCTTCTTTTTAATGAGATATTAAGTCATGCAAGGGCATCGCTCGATTTTTTCATCTCATTTGATTCCGCTTAGAACGATGCTCATCTACTATAGTGCGCTATGTATTTCATAAATTATAACAACACCAACTTTATTTATCTAGTAAACAAACTTTTTTTAAAAAAAGTTGAGATAACGAACACTATGTGTAAGAAAAGCAAAATTCAACTATTCACACATTTTTCTTCTTATTCCATACTTGTCCAAACATTTCAGACAAGCGAACGTAAGATACCATATGAAATGAAAGCATTTCAAATACTTCTATAAGGAGGAAGTGAAGTGAAAGAACTTTTGCGCAATTTGTTAGATGAACTCTTAGAAGGCAACAAGAAAAGAAAGAAAGTCATCAAGCAGCGAGTGAATACGACTGAAGCACCTGCACCTGAATAATTCACCTATGGAGTTAATGCAGCTACTCTGCATTAACTCCATTTTTAACGATCGTAAGGTTTATCAGTGAACGTACTCTCTAGAACTAATATTGATCAAAGGAGAATGATGGATGTATATTCGCAAACGCATGAAAGGACAGGACGACGCTCCGTTAATTGCCATTTGTGTTCAAAATTTTGACGTCCCTGCTAATAGAATCGCAAACATATTGAATGATGCCCATGAAGTACTTATTATCTGTCATGAGAATGGGGTAATTGCGGGTTTTATAAGCTATCGTTTAAGAATTAACCATATGGTACTCATCGATTACGTCGTTTTAGATCAGAGTTTTCAAAGCAAAGGCATCGCTCGTCTGCTTTTGCCAGCTTTTGAAAAATATGTGCTGAAACAGGGTATCACGACTATTTATGGCATGGTAGATAAGGAAAACGAACAGGGTATAGAAAGCTTTAAACGTCTGGGATTCGAAACAAAAGGCAGTTTTCTTACAAACTATATTATCAAAAAGAAATTGACTGAACCTAATGTTAATGAATCTGAGAATACTGCAGTGATTGAGGAGCTTAAAATCCATGTGAGTAAGCTCACTGCCTCCCCGTCGTTGAGGAATAGAAAATAGAATTGAAGAGAAATCGGACTTTCCATTGTTGGCAAGCCGGTTTTTTTCTATATGGATCCTAGCTACGCTTTGGATGACCTAAACGTGGATCAATAGTTTACTATGCGTTTTTTTCCTCATGACTTATTGAGATTTTATTAATTTTTTCATGATGAAGGTCCTATAACTTCCGGTTTAGTGATTGTTCACTCTATCTATTCTTTCACATATTCAATCGTCTTACCTTGCCCAGACGACGCTTTCGGACAAACTTGTTATCTTTTCCCTGCTACTCTTTCCACGCAGAATCTGTGGAAATCGAAATTTGTAAATCACTATTTACAAGAATCGACTATACTACGGTTGGAAAGGATGATGATGATGAACCGAAGATTTAAAATGGCACTCTTATCAATGACCCTGCTGTTGCTTGGAAGTCTATTCTCGACAGGTGCTGCATTCGCGGTTGAGAACAAGAAAACCCCTATGAACCCTAACAAACTTCTTAATGTTGCCCATCGGGGAGCCTCAGGCTTCGCTCCCGAGCATACAATTGCTTCCTATAAACTTGGTGAAGAAATGCAAGGTGACTTCATCGAAATCGATCTTCAAATGACCAAAGACGGGAAGCTCATTGCAATGCACGATGAGTCTGTTGATCGGACGACAAATGGAACTGGACTGGTAAAAAACTATACTCTTCAACAATTGAAAGAGCTAGACGCTGGTAGCTGGTTCAATGAAAAAAATCCCAACAAAGCGAATCCTGCTTACGAGGGAATTAAAGTACCGACTCTTGAAGAAGTCATTCAAACTTTTGGTAAAAACGCACACTACTATATAGAAACAAAATCTCCTGATGTCTATCCAGGCATGGAAGAAGAGTTACTTCGTATACTTGAAAAATATAACCTAACAGGAGTGAATGAACGCTCTAGTAACGTGTTGATTCAGTCGTTTAGTCAAGAGAGTCTACTAAAAACACATGAGCTCAATCCGAACCTACCGCTCATTCAACTGATTTCATACAAAGAACCTGCCGCGATCTCTGAAGAAGAACTTCAAAGATTAAATGACTACGCTGTTGGCGTAGGCATGTCCGCATCGAAAATAGATGAAAACTACGTCCAACAAGTGAGGAACGCTGGATTGCTGATTCATCCTTATACAGTTAATGAAAAAGAAGACATGGAGCGACTACTGAACTGGGGCGTAACTGGAATGTTCACTAACTATCCCGATCGTTTAAATGATGTCATTCACGGTCAGTAATCGTACAAAACAGATATTGAAAATGGTAGCTGTTGCAATCTAGTAACAGCACCATTTTCTTAGAATTGAGTCGCTTTCAATCCTACCAACCGTACATTTGAAGTAAGTCCGCAATCTTCATTTGGTCCGTTTTGGTCGCTAGCTCAAATGCCTGATCACTCTCTTCTTTTGAAAAAGGTGTTGCTCCTGCAACTAGGAACGCTTCAACAAGAGAATCATCATTTTGTTTTATCGCTTCGAACATAATCGGCTTACCTTTATAACGAGCATTTGCATCTCCCCCTCGTCCAAGCAAACGTGCGACTAATTCTGTTGACTGTTCACTAGTTACCGCCGTCACAACAGCATTCTCTTCCTTTTTCTCCACCGTAAAGTTCGGATTTGCTCCTGCATCAAGAAGTAACGTAATAATAGCTTCATCTCCTTCAACAATCGCGTAGTTCAATAGCGTGAAAGTCTCCCCATCTACGTTGATTTCCAGGTTTGGGTTGTATCCGTTATGTAAAAGCGTCTTGATGAGTTCCGTGTCCTTTTGATGCACGGCTGTTTTCAACATCATTTCATTTCCACCTTCAAAATGCGCCCCCATTTTCAAAAGCAGATCAACAATCTCAACATTTCCCTGCTCAACTGCCATTTCCAGAAGGTTCTCATTTTTCTTGTGCTCCGGTTCAGCATCGTTTCCTTCTTCATCATGATCATGCACAATTGCACCATTCTGAAGGAACAGTTCCACAAGATTGGTGTTCCCTTCCATAACGGCATATGTGATTGGAGTAACACCATCAGCATTTAAGGTATCAACAGCTACGCCTTCTGAAAGAAGAATGGCGATTTTTTCTTGGGTAGCTTTATCCGCCTTATTTTCATAAAGTAATTTCCAGAATGTTTCTTCCTGACTAAGAACGTTCCTGTCACTCTCTTCTTCTGCACTAGCTTCTATCTGCGGTTCAGAAACGTTTGTTTTTGAATTTTTCTCGTTACATGCCACCGTGAAAAGAAAAACCAGCAATACCCCTAGTAGTCTCCACTTCATTTCTCTCCTCCAAATGGTTCCGTCTTTTCCACTAATAGGACTATTATACCACTAAGCCTTTTCTCGTTTGTTAACAATTTATAAGCAATTTGAATGGGACAAACCGTGCCTGTCATACACTTCTAATAGTCAAGCTTCAAGGAGGACGAGACCTTGTCGCACTTTAAAACGAGACGGAAGCGTGAAGGCGGAGGAAGGATTATCCTTATTTTGTGTATCATGTTGCTTCTTGGCGGGGCGATTACCTTCTGGATTCTTCAGCAGCCGAAAACGAGAGCTTCAGCAACTGTGAAAGAATTTTATTTATATGAACAAAGCGGCGATTTCAAGAAATCATGGGGACTGTTTCACTCTGAAATGAAGAACCGCTTTTCCGATGAGCAGTACAGTCAACTGCGATCGCAACTGATTACGCAAGATATAGGTGCAACATCATTCACTTATAAAGTTGGCAAAGTAAAAACAAAGAAAAATTGGAGATCCGGAGTAAGTGGCGTTATCATGAAAAAAGTTTATATGATAAAGGTGACCCAGCAGTTTCATAACCAGTTCGGAAATTTTGATCTTGTACAGGAAGTTTTTGTGGTGAAAGAAAGCGGAGAATATAGAGTGTTATGGGACTATAAGTAGCGAGAGTAACTGTTAAACAAACGTTTGATTAAGAATGAAGATGCGAGTTAAGCCTGGCATCTTTTTTTTATTATTTCTTGACTTCGATCCGATCAAGTCCGTGCTCTAAAAAATGTTCCATATAATCATTTTCTAGCTCGAATACCCTTTCAATCATCCATCCGGTCATTTGGCAGCTTCCTTTTTCACGTTCAACGTCACGAAAGGCCATCATGCTTACAAAGCTTTCCCAAAAGTTCTCTGCATTATATTCTTCAATTATATGATGCCTTCCTTTTTCCCAATTCATTGTCGGAAGACGCTGTCCCATTTCCTGATCGAATGGAAACTCTTCTTCTAGTCCAAACTCCACTGTCTTCGACAAGAGATATTCCTCGAGTGCATTGTACCGAGCCAGTTCTTTTTCCCCCTTCGTTGATCCATTTGCCAACCAATTACCCAAGTAAACCAATTCAATTAAGGAAGAGAACTGCTGTTGGGTGATAGGAATCATCAAAATAGCTTCCGCCCTTTCTTTACATGAGAGTGAATTGCATTTTGGATACTAGTTTATACATCCAATAAAAGAGTTCTTTTCGCATTCACATAGTCACAATAATAATTAGCCTTCTGTTTAACTGTTCCCGGATATCCTTCTAGTAACGGAGATCGATTCAGGTAGGGGTTCCTAATCGTCTCTCCAGAAAAATAATCGTGATAACTTGACCATGGATAGTCCTCTGGTTGAGTAACGAGGCTTGCCTTGATGGGGTTAAGGTGTATGTAGCGACTAACCTCAAGCATATTCGCTGATGTATTCAATGGTTCAGCAAAATAACGCTTCTCAAAAACGTGACCGGTTAGATCGTTCCTCGCATTGAAATAGGAAGCGTATCGCTTGTTTACGAGTGACATAATTTTAGAAATGGGAGCATCTTTTGAACGAAGTTGAAGATGATAGTGGTTGTTCATTAAACAGTAACTAGCTATTTCAAAGGGGTGTGTTTCGAAGACTTGTTGAAGAATATACAGAAATGTTCGGTAGTCACGCTCATCATGAAACAACAGTTCTTTCCGGTTGCCTCGACTGACAATGTGATAGAAATGATTTGGAAGCCATATCCTTGGTTTTCTTACCATAGAAAATCTATTGTAGTTTCTTTGTAACTTAGTACGAGCTTATCCTGTTGAAGCCTCGTCATTCTTCTTCCTCCTCAGTCAAATTTCATTCTTTCTCAAAGAATAATCCTCTCTTGTAATTTCGTCAACTACATCTTCTCGACAGCATTCTACTTTAAAGAACATGAATCGGGTGGTGACAGGCAC
>CAWDWH010000017.1:0-14513 GCA_963805895.1 uncultured Bacillaceae bacterium | reverse complement strand
TTCAGAAATGAGGCGAATGGTCATTAAATAAACGTTTGTTTAAGAAGGAACAAACCCCATGAACTTTATGCACAAAATGCCCAAAATGGAACTAACCTTCCTTATTTCCGTTTTCTTAAAATCACTTACATTATTAGATATAGTTTGGTTATCGAATTGAAAGCGATTACATAAATGAGAGGGGTTATGACGTTGATGAAAAAAAAGAACATGTTGATGTCTGTATTGTTGGGGAGCGCACTTCTGTTAAGTGCATGTGGAAGTAATGAAAGCTCCGGGGAAAGTTCGTCAGGAAGTAGCGGCGAATGGAGTCCTGATAAACCAATCGAGATGATCGCACCTGCTGGAGCTGGTGGTGGATGGGACACTACGGCAAGAACGATCTCAAAGGTCATGGAGAAAGAAAACATCATTGATGAACGGATGGCTGTCGCCAACAAGCCTGGCGGTGGCGGTGCTGTTGGTTGGTCATATGTAAACAAGAAAGGTGGCAACCACACGCTTTTCGTCACATCGCCTCCCATCTTGTTTGTACCATTAAATGGCCAGTCGAAACTTGGTCACAATGATTTCACACCAATCGCAGGCGTGATCGCTGACTACTCAGCATTCGTTGTTCCAGCTAACTCTCCCTACGACAACATGAATGATCTCGTTGAAGCACTGAAAGAAGATCCAACTTCCGTTTCAGTCGTCGGAGACTCGGCTCCAGGAAGTATGGATCATATGGCATTTGTTAAAGCAGTGAAAGCAGCTGGAGTCGATATTAAGCAATTGAAATACGTTTCTGCACAAGATGGAAGCGGAATGAGCATGCTACTTGGAAATAAAGTCGATGTCTATTCAACAGGTCTTGCGGAAGCAACAGAACAAGCACGCGCTGGTAAGGTGAAAGTTCTCGCGATTACCTCCCCTGAGCCCCTCGAAGGCGAAACAGTATCAGAGTTCCCAACGCTAAAGGAGCAGGGAATTGATGATGAATTCGTCGTTTGGAGAGGCATTATGGGCCCGAAAGATATGGACCCTGCAGCAGCAAAATTTTATGAGCAGGCTGTCAAAGACATGATGGAAACGGATGAATGGAAATCGCAGCGAGACAATTTTGGATGGAATGATAACTTCATGACCGGAGATGAATTTAAGAAATTTCTTGATCAAGAATACAAGACGATGGAGGAACTGATGAACGAGGTTGGTTTAGCAAAATAATGATAGAGCGAAAGGTCAGTCGTTGCTGACCTTTCGCATTTATAAAAGGCAGGTGTGTTGTCATGGTAGCAAGTGTTGAACGTAAAGTAGCCATTGTTTTATTACTCATTTCGATCTTATATCTCGTCCTTAGCTTTCAGATCCCCACCTTCCCTTATTCGATCGTTGATGCCGATGCATTACCGAAAGGGCTAGGCTTTTTACTCGCTGGTCTCTCGATCTTACTTTTCATACAGAATCCTGTTGAAGATCGGAAGAAAAGTGATCTCAAGAAAGATGAAGTACTGATGCTGCTTGCAGTTGCCGGTCTCATCTTTGTCTATATTCTCTTATTTGAACTTCTAGGATTTGTCGTCGTGACCATTCTTTTTCTACTCGTTACGTCACGAATGCTTGGCTATACAAAATGGAAATCCTTGATTTCCGTTTCGATCGGTTTTACCCTCGTTCTTTATTTTTCATTTAACTACCTGCTTCAAATCTACTTGCCACAGGGCATACTTCCCTTTTAGAAAGGAGGAAAGAAGATGGATACGATTTCGAATATGCTTTATGGCTTTCAAGTCGTCCTGACGTTTCAAAATATTCTATTTGTTTTCATCGGGGTGTTAGCTGGAACTCTGATCGGCATGCTGCCTGGACTCGGTCCTATTTCAGCGATCGCAATCATGATCCCGTTAAGCTATGGAATGGATCCTGCTTCAGCACTAATTCTAATGGCGGGAGTTTATTATGGAGCCGTTTTTGGAGGTTCAACTTCTTCGATTTTATTGAATGCACCAGGAATATCTGGGACTGTCGCAACCTCCTTTGATGGGTATCCCCTTGCAAAAAAGGGACAGGCAGGGAAAGCACTTGCCATTGCTGCGATCTCTTCTTTTGCAGGCGGAACCGTAAGCGTTGTAGCCCTCATGTTAGTGGCTCCGCTCATGGCTAGCTTTGCCGTCTCATTCGGGCCAACTGAATATTTCGCCCTCATGCTTCTCGGATTAACGGCGATCGCAAGCTTGTCTGAAGGTTCGACTGTTAAGGCTTTGATTTCTGCAACGATCGGTTTGATCATCGCTACGATCGGCGTTGATCAGCAAACCGGAACACAGCGTTTCACTTTTGGGAACCCGAACCTTCTTGAAGGGATCGATTTCCTTATCATTGCGCTAGGACTCTTTGCCCTTGCAGAAGTTTGCTCTTTAATCCTTACTCGAAAATCGAAAATGATGAACGGAAATTCGAATGTAGGTTCATTGAAAATCACAAAACAGGAAGCAAAAGAAATATCCGGTCCGATCGCTCGGCATTCTGTGCTCGGATTCATCCTGGGAGTCCTTCCCGGTGCCGGTGCCACGATCGCTTCATTCATGTCCTATATTGCAGAAAAGAAACTGTCGAAGGACCCTTCTTCATTCGGTAAAGGGAATCTCAAAGGACTCGCGGCACCTGAAACATCCAACAATGCCGCAACGAGTGGTGCCTTCGTTCCTCTGTTAACGCTTGGGATTCCAGGGTCAGGAACGACTGCTGTCCTTCTCGGTGCCCTTCTCGTCGTGGGAGTTCAGCCAGGTCCATTGATGCTGACCGATCACCCTGACGTTTTCTGGGGAGTGATTGCAAGTATGTATCTCGGAAACCTTTTCTTGCTTGTTTTAAATCTTCCGCTTATTCCATTCATCGCACGGATTCTTTATATTCCAAAGGCGCTCTTAATCTCACTTGTGATTATCTTCTGTATGATCGGGGTCTACGGGGTAAGCTTCAGCACTTTCGACCTTTATTTGCTGCTAGCATTTGGGGTGATTGGCTTTATTATGAGGCTCCTTAACTTTCCTGCAGCACCGCTCATTCTCGCCTTTATTCTCGGAGGGATGATGGAGCAATCGTTTAGACAGGCGCTAACAATATCAAACGGAAGCTATATGACTTTTTTCGATAGCAAGGTCACCGTTGTTCTTCTTGTCCTTTCACTGTTATCACTTATATTACCTCTTATAAAAGGGAAATTAAGTAAAAAATCAGAAGAAGAGGATAAAGAGCATCTCGCTTCTTAATAGTGAAAGAGCCGCTTCAGAAGTGAAATCTCGTAATGAGAATCCACCTGAAGCGGCTCTTTTTAATTCCCGTTCTGCAATGGATGATAGCGTCGTTCGGGCCTGCCAACTGTTCCATATGACAGCTCCGCATCTACTTTATCGATCGAAACCATATACTCCAAATACCTTCTAGCTGTCGTCCTGCTGCAGCCCATCACGTTTCCTACTTCTTCAGCTGTCATACCTTGAGGAGTCTGACATACTAGTACATCAGTTAGCTTTGATAGAGTTAAAGGATCAATTCCTTTGGGGACCACTTCCTTAGTAGCGGTATGTGCTCCCTGTCTCGTAAATAAGTGATCCACTTCCTCTTGACTCACGACCCTCTGACGATTCACCTGTCCCTTCGTTTGCTTGAATTTCTCCAGGGTTTGCTTAAATCGATCAAAGATCACCGGTTTAATAATGTAATCAATTGCCCCTCCACGAAGGGCGTCCTGGACAGCATCAATTTCCTTTGCTGCCGTAATCATCATGACATCCGTTTCTTTGTAATTTTCACGGATGTGCCAGAGTAAGCCAAGACCATTTTCTTCAGGAAAAAAGATATCGAGCAGGACGAGATCTGGCTCCAAAATCTCCAGAAGTTCTTTGCCCTCCTGAATATTCGATGCCACTCCCATCACCACATATCCTGGTACATTTTCTGTGAATTTCTGATTAATTCTCGCAATACGATGGTCATCTTCAACGATTAGCACTTCTATATCAGACATTTCTTATTCCCCCTTAGGAATGACAACAGTAAAAGCTGCTCCTTCATAACGACTTTTGGAAATCGTGATATATCCTCCTAAATAATCAAGAGAGTTTTTAACAAGTGAAAGACCGATACCACGATCCTTTCCCTGCTTACTGCTGATCCCTCTTTCAAAAATACGTTCCACCTCTGTATCAGAAATGCCACCTCCTGAATCCTCGATTTCAAAAATTAGATCCTTTCCGAAATCCGTCATAAAGAGGTGTACCATTCGCTCGCCTTCTTCCTTATCAACAACAGCTTCCATCGCATTATCGATTAAGTTCCCAAGGATCGTTACAATTTTTTCTTGCTCGATCTGTTCAGGCAATTCCCCCATGCTGCTCTCTTCTTCAATCATGAATTGAATATGTAGCTCGTGCGCGCGATTGTATTTTCCTAAAAGCAAGGCAGAAATAATCGGATTTGGAACAGCTTTTACTAATAACTGTACGACCTCCTGATATCCGATGGCTTCGGCATGTATCAATTCGATGGCTTCTTCATAAGACCCCAGTTGAATTAATCCTAGAATCGTATACAGCTTATTTGCGTATTCATGTGTTTGGGAGCGAAGGACATTCGCATAGCTTTGGACTTGAGAGAGTTCACGCGATAAAGCCTCTATTTCTGTTTTTCTTCTAAAACTTGATACAGCTCCAGTAATCTCACCTTTCTGAATAATAGGTATCCGATTGACAATGACAGGACTGTTGCTTATCACAATCTCTTGATCGTACTCTGACTTCCCAGAGCTTAAAACGTTCATCATTCTTGTATTAGGAAGAACTGAGACGATGTCTTTTCCTTCTAACTTCTCATCTTCGTCTCGATTTAGCATACGATGAGCTTCTGGATTGGCGAGAGTGATCATTCCTTTCGAATCAACCGCTATGATGCCTTCTCTGATTGTTTGGAGTATCGTATTGCGCTCGAGAAACATCGCTCCAATTTCTGAAGGTTCAAGCCCAAAAATAGACTTTTTTACACTCTTCGCAATCAAAAAACCACCCGCTAACCCGAGTAATAAGATGGTTCCTATTAAACTCATAACCTTTAGCTCAAACTGATCGATTTTATGTTCAATGTCTTCAATTAGAAAACCAACTGACACAATACCGATAATTTCTTCATTGTGAATAATAGGCGTCTTCCCTCTGAGAGAGGAGCCTAACGACCCTTCTGCTTTAGAGACATATGATTCTCCATCGAACAACGCTTGCTGGCTATCACCACCAACCATATGTTTCCCAATTCGTTCAGGTAGTGGATGAGCAACACGAATTCCCTCTTTATCGCCCACTACAATAAATTCCGCCCCGGTTTTAGAACGAATATCTTCAACAATGGGCTGAATAATTTCTGATGGGTTCTCTGTCGTCATCGCGTCGATCACAGCTGGCATCGTCGCTACAGATTGAGCGACATTAAGCGCCCGCTCCCCCATCTGTTCTTCTACACTAGTCGAATAAAAAAAAGTAAAAATCAAACCAAGGACAAGCAGAACCGTAAATAATAGAGCTAGAATCATGAAAGATAATTTTGTTTGAAGAGAAAGTGATTTGATTCTGTTCATGTATCCGTTTACACTTCCTGACTGAATTGTCTTACTATTATTCTACCGAGGACAGCTGAGAAGCACAAGAGGAGGGGTCATCCCCTCCTCCCTTCTATCGACACCATTCGAGCAATACCGGGTGGTGCCTGTCACCTGTCGAACTCACTTTACTGCTTCTGCAAGTAAATCGATGAGGTGCACCGCTCTCACTTTATCCTCCAGTCCTTCCCGCTTGATACCGAGCTTCATTTGAAGCAAGCAGCCAGGATTAGTTGTCACGATGATCGCTGCCTCGGTTTCTTTCGCTTTCTTCATCTTGACGTCCAATATATCCATCGCATCCTCGTAATGAACGATGTTGTAGATCCCTGCTGAGCCACAGCATCTGTCATAGCCTTTCATTTCACGATACCGAATGCCCGGAATGCTTTTTAAGAGCTCGAGTGGTTCATCTGTCACTCGCTGCACGTGGGTTAAATGGCAAGAAGCCTGGTAGGTGACGTTTGCATTCACTTCCTTCGAGAAGGTTAATCCGTTCAACTCAACAAGAACTTGACTGATATCACGCGTTTTCGCTACAAAGCGCTTTGCTCGATCCATCCATTCGGGATCGTCTTCAAATAAGTGATCGTACTCGACTAACATCGCCCCGCAGCCCCCCGCATTGTTCACGATATAATCAACATCGATCTGCTCAAAAGCTTCAATATTTCGTTTCGCTAGCTCTTTTGCATCCTTTCCTTTACCTGCATGTGCATGAAGAGCCCCACAGCACGTTTGCCCCTCTGGCACAACGACATCAGCACCTGCTTTCTCCAAAAGCGTCAGCGTGTTACGATTCGTTTTGTGAAAAACGCTATCCATGACACACCCGCTTATGAAGCCGACTCTTACGTTCCTAGTATGCGATAAATTGCGGAATTCTTTCTTCGTTCTGCGTCGTTCTAAAGGAGAGGCCAAAGGGGGCAGAACAGATTCGAACTGATCAAGGTGGAATGGCGCAGCTTTTGTGACTCCAGTCTTTTGTGCCATTTTCTGCAGCCCTGTTTTCTGATAGAGCCATGATGCGTTTCCGATCCGATCCATCCACTTCTTTGATGGGAAAATCGTATTAAAAATGACGTCTTCCGTAATTTTTTTCTTGGAGGTTTTCTGCTCATGATCATCGAGAACTTCCTTCGCTCCTTCAAGAATCTTCCCGTATTCCACATTTGTCGGACATACCGTCACACAAGCCCGACAGCCGAGGCATTTCTCAATAGGTTCCCGCATGTCCTCCACCGTGATTTTATCCTCAGCGAGCATTTTCACTAAATTAATTCTGCCGCGCGGAGAATGAGCCTCTTTTCCCATCGTTTCATAGGTTGGACATGCCGGTAGACAGTAACCACATTGCACACAATCGAACGTTTTATCATAGTTTAGCTTCTTCTGCAATTCCGTCACACTACTCATCGCGCAACACCAGTTTCTGTCCTTTTTCAGGAAAGATTTTACCTGGGTTCAGCACGTTATTCGGATCCCAAGTGGTTTTAATCCGATGCATCATATCGAGTCCAGCTTCACCCAGCTCCATTTCCATAAAAGAAGATTTCATCGTTCCGATGCCATGCTCACCGGAAAGCGTACCACCAAGCTCAATAGCAGCCCGAAAAATGGCCGCAACCGCTTTTTCCACGCGAATCATTTCTTCTTCATCTCGCTTATCACAAATAATATTCGGATGAAGATTTCCGTCCCCAGCATGTCCGAAAACCACAAGCGTCACTTTGAACTCTTCACGAATCTCCTTCAATTTCTGGAACATATGAGGAATTTGACTGCGCGGAACAGTGGCATCTTCAGACACTTTTGTCGGTTTCACTCTAACAATCGCCGGTGAAACAAGCTTTCGCGCTTGCCAGAGGTCCGCTTCTTCCCTAGCATCACCAGCAATTTTCACTCTCACCGCTCCAGCTTCCAAACAGATCTGTTCCGCACGCCTCATCTCATCTTCAATCGCGACAGGATGGCCATCCAATTCTAGTAAAATAATCGCTTCTGCTTCCGTCGGTAGTCCAAGTGGATGATAGTCTTCGACCGCTTGAATCGATCCCTGATCCATGATTTCCATTTTCGATGGGAGAATGCCTGAGGTAAGAACACGAGAAATCGCTGAGCCAGAAGAGACAAGGTCATCAAAAACAGCCATCATCGTTTTGGTAGCGGCAGTTTTCGGTAAGAGCTTAAGTGTCGCTTCAGTAATAATGCCTAACGTCCCTTCCGAACCAACAATCAGCTTGGTCAGATCATATCCGGTCACATTCTTAATCGTTCGACCACCAGTTCGAGTAATCTCCCCCTCTGGTGTGACGACTTCAAGTCCAATCACGTAGTCCTTCGTCACACCGTACTTCAATCCGCGCGGCCCACCAGAATTCTCTGCTAGGTTTCCACCGATTGTAGCGACATGAGAGCTGCTTGGATCAGGGGGATACATCAAACCGTATTCCATCGCCGCCTCGTTAATCGCTGCCGTGAGAATACCCGGTGAAACGACTGCAACCATATCATCCGGATAAACATCGAGCCTGTCTTTCCATTGAGAGAGATCAAGTACGATTCCACCTTTAACTGGGAGAGGGCCACCGCTAAGAGACGTCCCCTGCCCTCTCGGATAGACAGGAATCAAGTGCTTGTTCGCAAGCTTCATAATTTGTGAGACTTCCTGAGCAGAAGTAGGCTGGACAACTACGTCAGGAAGATAAGTGCCAAATGAAGCGTCATAGCTATAGCTGTAGCGGTCGGAAATGTCATTCAAAATACGATCATGTTGAATCACCTGTGAGAGTTTGTCTATGAGTTCTTCTCCTTTCAAAATGTAGCACGACCTTTCGTTATATAGAATGGCGTTTCTAATGCGTATGTTTCTCTATCTAACCTCTTCCCTCTTTTGAGAAAGTAAAAATTGAAGAAAGCAGAAGTGTATGAAGCAGTATAGAAATAAACCTGCTAAAAGTCCATACTGGACGGACTTTTAGCAGGTTTTATTGGGTTTTGTTCTTTTGGGGGGTCTGACCCCTCTACAACTCCACAAACTCCTTCTTCCGCTCCCGAAACACCGTCCAATGCGTAAATCCTATCTCCTTCAGCTTCGCTCGCACTTCTTCAAACTCTTCTCCAACACGCGATGGCCAATGAGCATCAGAGCCAAATGTCACACCCACGCCATAATGGCAGGCCATTTCTAGCATGTCATTCGCTGGATACCATCCGCCGCAATCTTTATGTTTCCCTGAAGTATTGATTTCGATCGTCGATTCAAGTTCACCGAGACGCTTCAATGCTTTTTCAACTTCAGGGGTTTGAACGTTAGCAAAGTCTGGATAGAAGCCTTTCATCGCATCGATATGAGCTAAAATATCAAAAACACCGCTCTCAGCTGATTCAACAATGAGCTTGTAATAATGCTCTTTTTCTATACGAATATCCTCTTCTGATAAGTTCTCCCAACGTCTTTTATCAAAAATATTCGTTCCATTACTAAAATGAACTGAGCCTATGATGTAGTCAAACGGGTACTGATCGTAAATACTTTTGTATAACGAATAGTGCTCTCGAAAAAAGTCAGATTCAACGCCGAGTAAGACGTCAATTTTCCCACGGTACTTCTCTTTCAATGTCAAAACCTCTTCAACATAGGAAGCAAACTCACTCTTAGCCATCGCAATCCTCGGCATCGCTCGATCTTCTTCACTTGCGAAAAAAGGGGAATGATCGGAAATCCCAATCATCTGAAGATCATTTTTAATAGCAGCCTGTATGTACTCCTCAATCGTCGCCTCTGCATGACCACAACGCTCATGATGCGTATGGTAATCGAATTTCATCGTATCGCTCCTTCCAAATACTTGTAAGTCTTGAATACCGTTATCCTACCATACATTTTGAGCTTTCGTTCAACTCTTCCATTCTATTTACAGAAAATTCACTCCCACTATAAGTATCGACATCAATTGACAAAAGACGGGTGGTGACAGGCACTTATGATATACTCTCTTTAGCTTCTATTAATCTGAGAAACATCAGCGCTTAGCTTATGTTTTATTGTGGGGGATATAGGATGACTAATACATCAAGTGCTTTTTATAGTTTCTTTGAGTGGGTAACAAAACTAGCACTTCTCAATCTATTTTGGTTACTTTTTTCTTTAGTAGGAGGCATTTTACTAGGAGTCTTCCCTTCTACGCTCGCCATGTTTGCTGTTATTAGACAATGGTTACAAGGAGATACACAGCTCTCCATCAGGAAATCGTTCTGGCGTTATTATAAAGCTGATTTCTGGAAAGGGAATGGTTTAGGAGCATGTCTATCTATCTTAATTGGGCTTACCTCTCTTGATTTGTTTTACATCAAACAAATGCATCCAGCCCATTGGACATACATTCCTTTGTTTGCCTTTATTCTATTGATTGGGCTACTATTTTTATATATTTTCCCCACTTTTGTTCATTTTGAAATAAACTTGAGCACTGTCTTCAAAAACTCGTTTCTTATCATGCTACTTAGCCCCTTAACGACGATAATGATGGTCATTTGCCTAACCTCTTTCTATTTTATAATGAAACTACTTCCTGCTCTAGCATTTATCTTCGGTGGAAGCGCAACGGCTTTTATTCTTATGTGGCTATCTCTGCATGCTTTTACAAAAGTAACGAGAAAAAAATCAGTTCATCATACATGAGGACTGACGAATAGATGCCAGTAAGTTCAAACGAGATTAAAAACCATTCTTCAGTTAGTTTATCCACTATACAAACTAAGAAACCTTTGGTAAAATGACATTATTGCAAGCGATTTCATTCGAAGGGAGGAAAGAGTAGTCATATGCTACTCTGTTAAAAAGGAAAAGAAATTAGCTTAATCTCATGGAAGCTCCTCACTTTGTGGGGAGCTTGATCATTGCAAAGCCCCTCTTCTGGCAAAAAATAAAGGACGAAACCGATGAGGTTTCGTCCTTTTACCACTCTTACTTTGTTTCTTCTAACCACAGAATACTTGTCACTCCACGTGGATAATATTTACTTCCTATTATTTCACCCGAGATAATCTGATCACTCCAGCTCCAAACTGACAATTCTGGATGCGTCAGCCATTTCACATGCGCTGCATCCGCTTTTGCTCCGTTTTCATCCTCGTAGTGTAAGATCTCACGAGCAATAAATTGAGAAAGATACACTTTACTGAGCCAGGAGTTGTTACTAGTAGAGGAAATTTTCCACCCTCCATCCTCAAACTTACAAACGCCTTCTTTCAACACCGTTTCGAGGTGTGTTTTCAAAACCTTAATGTACTCCCCGAATCTTCCTTCTGGATCTAGCGCTTCTTTACAGTTTGTATAATAAGGGAAGATTAGTCCTTCAATAGCAGGAATAATTCTTGAATCATTATTCTCACCGAGAACCGCCGGAATATAGCCGCTATCCGTCATATGACTCGCCATCGTTTGAGCACTTTTCTCAGCTTGATCTCCAGCCAATGCAGCAAGCTCGCTGTCCCCTTGATCAGAAAAAATCTTTTCGAGCGAGACATATGCCGCCCACATTTTGCCTCCAAGGTAAATATTATTTCTAGCTTGACCTAAGGAGACATCCAAACTATCATACGTTGTAATTTCTGCTCCACCCATGACACGACTTGAATCAAGTCCTATCAGCCCGTTACGCTGATCTGGATCTGGATGATCGCGATGAACCATACTCTCTAGACAGCTTTTGAAAATAGTAAAGTTGTCCAGTAGCCACTGTTCATCACGCGTTTGTTCGATATAAACTGAAGCAGTGAGTACCCAGTTAATCAATTGTTCCCCTGTCATATGAGAGAAACAACCATCAATTCCGTATACTTCATAAGAGGAATAGTGTGGTCGACTGATTGTATTCGCTACGCCCATATCATGAGTGAAGCTTATGCCACCTGGATACAGCTTCTCGTCATTTGGAAAACGAACCTGATCTTCATAACTGAACCTCTCAATGAACATATCCAATTCATTCTTTACTGTCCATGGGTTCATTTTCATCTCAAAAAACAATTGATCTACTGTTAGATCAAACGTGTTCATCATTCGATATTCACCTTCGTTAACTACCCAGAAAGGTTTCCCGTTATAATCAAGCAGTTGGGTATTCCCATAATAGCTACGGATCGCATGGGCCATCATGAACTTCTGATCATTTGATAAGTTTGCTTCACTAATCATCGCATTGCTTTGCACGGCCCGTTGTTTCAGATCATCAAAGTGCGCCAAAGCGAATTCTGCTACACTTTCTATGTTGGGAAAATACTTCGTGTAGAAATAGGAAGTATCCATGCCCGATGTAACAATTCCACCTCGATAGAAGCAAATCGCAAATTGATACGTCACTTTTTCCCCTGCTGGTACATCTGCAATGAGCGTACCAAGCGGTCCAAGACCAAACGTCCAATTCTCTTCATAAGGAGTAGTAAGAATATTTTCCATACTAAAGTGCATCGCTGACTTCATTTCATTTTTCTTAGATGCAATGGCCGTTAGTCTTCCTTCAGCAATACCGGACAGTCCTTCTGCTGTATCATCTAATCGACGCATAGAAGAATAAGGATCACTACCTTCGTAGCCGAAAAAGGCGCGTCGCTTCTTCTCTCCTTTTGTATTATCAATGGTTAATTCCGCCAAAACGGCAGGGACAAGTGTTCGTTTCATTTCGTCTTCGCTTGCTTCCTGTGGATTCTCTACAGGATGAACTTGCGAATACACTGTAAATGTTAAATCGCCTGCTTTCCACGTATCAGTACCAAGTTGAAAATCTCTTTCCACGCTATCTTTTGGAAATGGATGAATAATCTCAGGCTTGTCTGGATCAGGATCCGGATTCTCAATGTCATATCGCTTACTCTCATTTTCATTCGATCCATAGAATGGGAGGGCATCATAATGACCTTCTCGCTTCAATGATTCAAGACCTATGTAAATGTTCTTTCTCGGTGAACGTCCAAGTTCTAAATCGAGTCCACCGCCATTACCGCCAAACCCCAATGTAAAACTTGAAAATGCGCCGATCGGTGAATGATGAGCATTAAAAAAATTGTTTTCTGGCATCGTTATCCTCCTCTTTTCATAAAAGCGTTATCCTTTCACTGCACTTGATGATATACCTTCCACAACCTTGTTACTGAAAAAGATAAATGCAATTAGAATTGGTAAAACACTAATGATCAATGTGGCGCCAATCGCTCCCCAATCAGTCATATATTGACCTATAAAGTTCTGAATACCGACCGTTAACGTCTTGTACTTATCTGAACTAATAAACGTGTTCACAAAGACAAACTCATTCCAGTTATAAATCATATTGATAATAACGGTTGTAGACATTACAGGCATCGTCATCGGTAAAATGATTCTGAAAAACAACCGATGAATGGAACAACCGTCAATAATAGCTGCTTCCTCGATCTCACGGGGCAACGTATAATAAAATCCTAGTAAAATCATCATTGTGATCGGTAAATTATAGGCCGTATAGGTGATCACAATAGACAATGGATGATCAATTAAATTCACATTCAAAAACATATTGAACAACGGAATGAGAGCGGAATGAATCGGAATCATCAAACCGATCATAAATAAGCCCAATACTAATTTGCTTAACTTCCAATTCAATCTCGTTATGGCGAAAGTAGCCATACTTGCTAATAAAACCGTTAATAAAATAGATACAGCTGTAATCCATACACTATTAAAGAAATAGAGTCCTATCCCACCATCCCAAACTTTCTGGTAGTTTTCCCAATGGAACTCGGTCGGAAAGGAAAAAGGAGAGCCTGAAAAGATCTCTTGATTATCTTTTAGTGAGAACAAGAATAACCAGACAATCGGATATATTTGAAACACGCCTACAATCCCTAAGCAGAGATAGAGCAAGACATAGCCTAATCGATTCATGTGATTGGTCCTCCTAATACTGGATTTTTTCATCAGATTCAGTTAATTTACGGATAATGATCGTCACGAGCAGCGTGATCAAAAGAAGCATAAACCCTACCGCGCTTCCATAACCAAATTCATAATTTGAGAAAGCTAACTTATACATATAGGAAGCCATCACTTCACTAGCACCGTTTGGCCCCCCGCCAGTCATCACGTAGATAAGATCAAAATATTTTAAAGAACCAACAATGGCAAGAACGATCGTCACTTTCACGACGCCCATAATAAGCGGAAGTTTGATCTTATAAGCAATTTCCAGAGCAGATGCCCCATCAATTCTCGCGGCTTCAATAATTGAATCTGGAATGTTCTTAAGCGCAGCATAATAGATCAATATGTAAAACCCAGCATACTGCCACAGAATCGGAATAAAAATGGCATACAAAACGATCGAAGGCTCGGCTAGCCATGATGGCGGATTATCGATTCCGATCCCTACAAGAATACTGTTTAGAATACCATTACTAGGGTTGTAGACTTTAATCCATAGCTGGGCAATCGCAACAGAAGAAAGAAGCATAGGGATCAAGTAAATTTTCCTCAGTAAATCTGCACCTTTTATTTTTGATACGAGGATAAGAGAAATGGCAAGGTAGATAACCAAACTAAGCGTTGAGAACAATGCGAGAAGAAAAGAATGGAGAGCACTATCCCAAAACTTATCATCCTTAATAACATTGATATAATTATCCATACCAATAAATTTCATCGCACTTATTCCGTCCCAATCCATTAACCCGTAATAACCACTTAAGAGTAACGGAATAAAGATGAGTATCCCTATTAATAACAGAGATGGCAGAACGTATAAGGCAATGACAAACTTGTTTGACATAACTTTATTCATAACCACAACTCCATATTGTTCAAATTAGTAAACTCTCATTGCTTGCGTATGAGAAAACT
>CAWDWH010000016.1:0-646810 GCA_963805895.1 uncultured Bacillaceae bacterium | reverse complement strand
TTGAACGACTAAAAACATTAGATGAATTTGACCTATTAATGATTGAACAACCACTTGCTGCAGACGATATAGTCGATCACGCGATCTTGCAAAAAGAGTTACAGACACCCATTTGTCTTGATGAAAGTATTGCTTCTTATGACGATGCAAGGAAAGCCCTTGATCTAGCTAGTTGCCAGGTAATAAACATTAAACCTGGCAGGGTAGGCGGGCTCACAGTGAGTAAACGGATTCATGATTTATGTGCTGAAAGAGGAGTTCCAGTCTGGTGCGGTGGCATGCTAGAATCAGGCATAGGGAGGGCGCAAAATATTGCTCTTTCTAGTCTCGCTAACTTCACGATACCAGGTGATATCTCTGCTTCAACTCGTTATTGGGATCGGGATCTCATCCTACCTGAAGTGACTTTAGAGAATGGGACAATCGCTGTGCCAGATGGTCCTGGAATAGGCTTTGATTTAAATCGAGAAGAACTGGAACGCGTAACCATAAGAAAAGAAATAGTTTGAATAGGGCGGCAATCAAAAAAAGAAAAAGGCAGAACCAGTATTGGTCCTGCCTTTTTCTTATGCCTCAGACTTTTTTATAAGACGCGCATCAAAAATAAACGGTCCAAAAGGGATAACGGAAGAAACAACTGCAAGCGCGGCTTTAATAAAAGACCACCGCTTCACGATCGTTACATAGAGAATAACGGCAAGGTATAAAACAAATAGCGCACCATGAAGTGAGCCAACGATTGTTACGGCAATAGGGATATCCATAAGGTATTTAAGCGGCATGGCAATTCCTAGTAAAAGTAAGAAGGATATTCCTTCTGCATAACCGATACCTCGAAATAGTTTAAGTGGTTGGTTAAACAACTTATCTCACTCCTTTAACATAATCATTTGTGAATGGATTCACAAAAACAGATACAAGCAATTTACAAGTAGTATATCAAGAGACCTTCCGGAATAGAAGGTGAAGTTTTATCGATTTCTTGACAGTTCGATTACAAATAAGAGGGTGGTGATCAGAACACTTAGTACTAAGGGATTGTTTTCATGCAATTATTGAGTGACAATTGATTAAGTGGGCCTATATCAAGTAAAATGAATATGGATGATCATAATAAATTTAACTTTGAAGGAGATTACTATGAATAATAAGAAGAAGGCGATTTTTATATACATTCCGAAGTCCAAAGTTGATGAAGTGAAAAATAACATGAAGAAGAATGATTAGTAGGATGTAGAAAAGTCAGCAGGGAATACCCCTGCTGACTTTTTTTATGAATAAATAAGAAAATATCAATTACAAATAAGATAAGTTTTAATAAAACCATTTTCTAGCGGATTAAATAAATGAAATAATTGCAGCGATTACAGCAATTGCGCCGATAATCATAAGTATTGTACGTACCATTGCTATTCCTCCTTGATTAAGTCAATTAACTTCATACATATCTCAGTTATTGCTGTCTTCTAGAATAACGCGTTGACAACAAATGCAACGACAACTACAATTCCGATAATAATTAGAACTTGTTTCAACATTATGACTTCCTCCTTCAAAATAGCAATATCCTTTGCTACTATTCATATACCCTTTTCATTTTTTATATCAAACCTTTATTATGAATAATAGTTAAAAATAACTACTTACTTGGAGTAACTTAATGGTTTAATCAGGGTCATTTTTTCATAGGATATCAAAAATGTTCGTTTTTATACAAAATCTCTTGCATAAAAACAATCTTTTAGAAAAGAGCCATAAAAAGAAGCCTCCGAAATGCTCGGAAGCTTCTCATTTCATTTATTATTGTTTTGGAATTACTTTCATACGCTCTTGTTGAAAGAATTCCTTTAATTCCGGGTTTAAATATTCCGGCTCCTGGTCGTTTAAGTTCAATTTGATCAGCTTGCCTTCAAGGTAATCCATTATACCGATAACCGTACCGTTTCCAAGCTGTTTCTGAAAGATGGTTTCGTAACGAATGCTGCTCATCGGAGCCCTCCTGTTGCGCTTTTTTTCTACTATAGCATGATTGATGTACAAAAAACGGAAGTTAAACTTCTCTTAAATGATTTGTAATCAAAGCGCAACAATGCTTAACAAGGTGACATAGTTCAGTCTTTTTGAATCATCTTTTGAGAAACAATCATTGGCTTTTTACAAAGTGGACACTGTTTCTCATCAGGATGTCCGTTCTCATCGATTTTCATCCACCCTTTGCAAAATTCACTGGAACAAACCCAGGCAGGTACGGTTTTACCCTCATTTTCAATTTTTTTCTTGAAAGCATCTGTCAGGAATCGAGAGACTGGTGTTTGTTTCCCAAGATGTTTCTCTGGTGAGCATATATACAGTTCTTCTTTTGCTCGAGTTATTGCAACATAACACAGGCGCCTTTCCTCTTCTAAATCAGCGGTCGGATTTTTTGTGTAAAGCTGTTTTTGAGAGGCTTCTTTGTCTTTCATTGTACTGAGTGCCGATACATGCGGCAGAATCGTTTCTGAAGCACCTATGACGTAAACGACTGGAAATTCAAGCCCTTTGGCTTGATGGATCGATAAAAGTGATAACCCATTAGATGTATTTGGTTTTTGTTTATGCTCATTAAATCGTTGGATGAGGCGATCGACATAGGCAAGAAATTCTGGAATTGTTTCGAATCGTGAACTTGAGAATTCAAGCTCGTCCATCATTTCTTTAAGTGTTGTTTTGTGAACGGTTAGAGCTTCATCATTCGCACTATCTAGATGTTTCATATAATCATCTCGTAATAATTGAATGGCTTTCTGTGGTTGATGGCGCTTCGCTTCCTGGATCAGACGGATTCGACGATCAATCGATTTTTTTTGGAAGTCGCGTAACGACTTCCAGGATTTCAAATGCGTTAAGGGGAATTCTGATGGGTCTACGAAATTTTCCATTTCGATGTGGCGCATCCCTGCTTCTTGATTAATAAAAAGTGACGGGAGGATAGCGGCCGTAGCATCAAGGTTCTGGTGCTCGTAAGCCAGACGTAGGTGCTCCATCATTCCTTTGATGATCGATTGTTCATAGAAAACTTGCTTCATCCCCTGGGCGTTGAAAGGAATATCCTGCTCAATGAGCTGTTCAAAAATAGCTCTTGCATTTGTATAGGTTCTGGTTAAGATCGCGATATCTTTCCATTCTCTTCTTTGTTCTCGAATATGGCGAAGGACGTAACCTGCTTCATCCTCTGTCGTAGCAGGGCGAAGATAGTAGGGTTGTTTACCATTTTTATCAGTAGCATTCATTGTCTTCGTTCTTCGATACGTATTATGTTTAATGACATGGTTTCCAAGCCCAACAATGGAGGGGGCGGATCTGTAATTTGTATCGAGAGTGACAACTGAAGCTTCTGGATATGCTTGGTCAAACTCCAAAATAATCGAACTGTTTGCCCCATTAAACGAATAAATAACTTGATCATCATCGCCGACTACAAATAAATTGTTTTGTGGTGCAGCAATTTGTTTAATCAATTCATATTGAATCGGATTGGTATCTTGAAATTCATCTACAAGTACATATTGAAAACGATTTTGCATTTTTTTGAGTAGAGTGGGATTATGTATGAATTCCCGATACATGAACACAAGAATATCATCAAAATCCATATACCCATTTGTATTTTTCCATTCTTCATATTGCGTAAAGGCTTTTTTTAATTCGACTGTTTCTTTACTATCTGGAATATCTCTTGGCTCCATCATTTTCACTTTGCAAGATGAAATAGAAGAGAGCATGATTTCAGGTAATGAGGCTTCTGGACTTTTCATCTTTTTGAGAATGTTTTTCATGATGATTTGTTTATGTCGGTCACTGTTCATTATTTTTTGATTATAGCCAAGGCTTCTTAATAATTTTAAGAAAATCGAATGGAAAGTCCCTGCCGTTAATCTGCCAGCATCCTGTGGTGATACACCTGGTAATTTACTTATACGCTGGCGCATTTCCTCAGAAGCTTTTCTCGTAAAAGTAATCAAAAGAATACTTGAAGGGTCTTTCTCTTTCACAGTCAATAGAAATGCTGTTCGTGCGGTTAAGACGGACGTCTTCCCGCTACCGGCTCCTGCAATTGTAAGAAGAGGTCCTTCGGTATGCTTAACTGCCGCCGTTTGACGTTGATTAAGACGAATACCCTTTTCTTCTAATGCATGAAAAAAATCCTGCTCAGCTTTATCTTGAAAGGATTGCGTAGTCTTGACTGGTGTTAAAGGAGCTGAGAGGTCATATTCAGTCACTGCACGGTGTGGCGTTGTTGTAAAATTCATGATCATCACCTGAACTATTCTTATGGATTCATCCGTTTATCTCACCCAGAAGTGGCAGTAAAACCCCCACCTCAGACCGCAAATTAATCGAGGCGTTAAGGTGGGGGCAACTGCCCATTAAGGGCTGATTGGTTCAACTAACCGTCAGAGGGAGTGAATGCACTCCCTCTGACGAAAGGTTCACTTTATTTTAACATAAATTCTTGGTTTTTCGTTTCTAGGAGAGAGATTAGTATTTATTTGAAACGGGTAAAGTAACAACCATGAAAGGTAAACTTAGGAGGTAAAGTCAATGGAAAAATTTATTCAAGTCGTTGTCGATCATGATAAGAAGCAGTTCCACGTGGAGTCGGAAGCTACGGTCGAAAAAAATTATGAAGAACGTGTTGAGAAAGCTAAGAACAATGGTCGCGATGTAGGGACCTTCCGTTCTCGACTAGATACAGTTGAGAAAACGATTGATGCTGCTCAACATGAATACAAAGGTTACGCTCACACAGAATCGAGTCCTGTCTAATTATTCATGGAGGTGGATCGAATGGTACGTCAAACGTATTATGTTACCCCTAAAGGTGAGCTTTATGAAACAAAAGTTGATGGACAATTACATTCATTCGAGATTAAAGCAAATCGCGAAGAACTTATGCAAATAGAGGGAATCATTAAGAACCTGAAATCTCAGAAATATGTCCAACAGAATGATTTCTTTTCAATGAATCATTATAAGGAACAAGAAGTTGACACACATCGGAATTGGACTGATGAAGCGAATTATGAA
This sequence comes from uncultured Bacillaceae bacterium, assembly GCA_963805895.1. GTDB lineage: Bacteria > Bacillota > Bacilli > Bacillales > Guptibacillaceae > Guptibacillus. Next base: position 641,743 of record CAWDWH010000016.1, on the reverse strand, counting down.
TTGTATCGGTTCATCCATGATTTAGGAACTCCTGAAACAAAGAGGCAAATTGAAGAGATGGGCGTTTTATCAGCTCTAAATCATAATACGAGAAAATAGAGGCGGTTTGCCTCTATTTTTTTTGCTTATCCTCCTTTATAAACACGGCAGTAAACCAGTTTTTCTGTTTTTATTCCGCTCCTGCCCTTCCTAAATTCATTGAAAGACATAAAGTATTAATGTAGTTAAAGAAATTATATGAGGGGGATAAAGATGAGCGGAGGATATGGAAAAGGATTTGCATTGATTGTTGTACTGTTTATCTTGTTAATTATTGTTGGTGCTGGCGCATTTGGTGGAGGCTATGGTCATGGACCAGGCTATGTTGGCGGAGATAACTACAATCCTTACTGTTGTTAGTGAAAAAAGATGAATCGGCTATGGCTGATTCATCTTTTTTGTTGATGACGTGTTTCTTTCGTTAGAATATAGGCTAGTGATAGACCAACGACTAGACAAAGTATAGCGTGAATAAGGTAAGGAAGTTGAACGAGACTAAAGGTAACAGTTTCAATGGTTAACAAAGTGAAGATTAGTTTATTCAATGATTTAGTTGATTTAGCTCTTTGGAGTGGAGCAATGAAGGTTTCGCTTACAAGCTCCTTCTTTATAGACATTATTTGATTTTGCGATATCCATAGAACAAAAGGTAAGATCATGTAGATGATGAAAGTGCCCTTAAAATAGAACTGAAGAATAGCTCCAATCACGATTAATCGTATGTAAATCCAGATATAGCTTCCTTTACGAAAGAAGGCATGGATGGATCGGTATAGCTGTGGTTCGGTTACAGGGAATAGTTGGATCAACCACGATAGATACAAACGTCGTTTCACTGAGTTACGTAAAGCAGGAACATCAACAAATTGATTGGCTAATTGCTCGAATGCAGCAGTTTGGGAAGCTTCTAGTTCAATCAGTTGCTCCCACTTTAGAGTTGATTTACGTTTTTGAAGAAATATAGCAAACCAGATTAACAAAAACAGTGATAGAAGGGCTATTAGGAAATATCCTTCGAAGAGAAAGAAAAGAATCGCAAAGTTTAGTGCAAAGAGTGAGAAACGAATGTATCTCACTGCCGTTTGATAGATTTGGAAGATGATATATAAAGACAGAAGAGTAAGTCCTATAATAAAAATACCGTAATAGAGCAAGTCACGATATGAATGCTCCGATGTCATTAATAGTGGAACGCTAATAAGGTAAGCAATAGAAATTCTTGGCACTGTGCGAAGGAATGAGTAGACGTAAGATCGTTTGAAATAACTCTTCATTCGTCCTTCAAAAGGTGTCATGAATACTTTGTCTGGTGGTAGTAGGAAAACTTTTATTCCTTGAAGGCTCATGAGTGTACTTATCATAATTGTTACTACTAATGCAGAGGGAAAAGAATCAGAAATCACGTTGAGAAACCGTTTGTAATACCCAATACCAATTGCACCACCGATGATCAATGCGATCAATAAACCACCTTGTAAGATGTAAGTTACATACGAAAGCCGATGCTTCATATAATAGCCAAAACGTTCACTCCAGATCTCTTTCACAATGGAAAACCCCAATCTATATTCAACTCAATCTTTAAAAAAACGAAACATTTCGTCTTTTTAAATCGTAAGATCATTGTACCGTTAATCCATACAGACGTCTTAAAAAACATCGATTGTAGTAAAAAAGGCTTAATATCCCGATGGTTAGTTTGACACCTTACTTAAAGTGGAAAGTGTTATGTACAAAGGAATTTTACAATAACAAAAAGGATGAGATTCATGAAAAAGTACATAACTTTGATAATGATTGTAAGTATATTAGGTATAACATCTGGGTGTGGAACCGAATTATCCAAAGTAGCTAGCAACCATTCAGCGATCATGCTTCACTCATTAGAAAACAAAGCTGAAGCGAAATCATTTTCAGTAGATAAGCCAAATGTTGAAAAGCTAACGAGTGAATTGATTAATCGTATTGTTCAGGATACAGACGATCAAAACATGGTCAAAGAATTTACTACTAAAAAAGATATGGAACAGCATTTACAAGAAGTCGCATCTTCAGATCTTGTCTCTACCATTACTGACGTTTATTTTGAAGAACGTGAGGGTGGTCTTTATCTTGTTCCTACTGAACTTTTCCCATGGGTAAATACGGATCAGCCATATGAGCTTAAGCAAATGAATGATTTTGAGTATCAACTAATTCAATCTAATGAATCGGATCTTAACGGCTCGTATACGATTGAAATTAACTTTCTTTATGAAAACAATCACTGGATTATTAAAAATTTCACGATTAATTAAAGTAAACGCACGAGACATCCAGTCCGTGCGTTTTATTTTTTCACAAGGAGATTGGACAACGACGGACTACTCTTTTACAATAAAGTAAGAAACTAAAGGACGAGGTTATCAAATGAGCGAATTTATGTTTACAGATTACTATCATAATCAAGTAACATTTTCATTTCAAGATCATCCTTACTCTCCTGCCCCAAAACATGTTTGGGTCATATGCCGATTTCAAAAAAAGTGGTTACTTACTGAACATTCACGAAGAGGAATTGAATTTCCAGGGGGAAAGGTTGAAAAAGGAGAGAGCGCAGAAGAAGCTGCTGTACGAGAGGTTTATGAAGAAACTGGCGGCGTCGTGGATAACCTTCGCTATGTCGGACAGTACCGTGTAGAAGGTAAAGGTGGAACCATTATTAAGAATGTGTATTATGCAGACATCGATCGTCTTGATTCAAAAGATGATTATATGGAAACAAAAGGACCTGTTCTTTTGAAACAGCTCCCGAAAGACATTCATATTAATGAACGATACAGTTTCATGATGAAAGATCAAGTGTTGCCTTACAGTCTACAACATCTAAAAAAAATTGATTGAAAAAGTCCAGACATTACCTCGTCCTGGACTTTTTCTATTGGTTTCGCTTTCCTGGCTCTACATGAATGTGAGTGGTTTTAATAGCATGATCTTTCTCGAGCTGTTCTTCAATCTTGTCAGTAATGGAATGGCCTTCTTCAATATTCAGCTCAGGGGCGACTTCCACTATTGCGTCCACAATCACGTGACTTCCGGTCATTCGTGCTTTCAAATCTACCAATGCTTCGACTCCCTCTATCCCCTGTATCGTTGTTTGGATTTCACTAAGTTTTTCTTTATCAAAGCCATCTGTGAGCATGAGGGATGAATCCTTGAAAATGTCAAAAGCCGTTTTAACAATGATTAATCCAACGATGAACCCTGTAAGGGGGTCAAGCCAGTGCATATTCAATCGGGCTCCAATAATTCCTATGAGAGCACCAAGGCTAACTAGCGCATCGGATAGGTTATCTTTTGCTGCAGCCATTAGGCCGTGGCTATTTGTCTTCTTAGCCAGTCGATGATTATAGAGGTAGACCGCTCCCATAACGATTACACCGAGTAAGGCTACCCAGGCAGAGGTTAGTGAAGGGGATGTTTCTGTTCCTTCCATAAGTACTGTTGCCGTATGGTAAAGAACTTGTAGCCCTATCGCAAACATGACGAATGATGCAAAAAGGGAAGAGACGGTCTCTGCTCTTGAATGGCCATATGGATGGTTTCGATCTGGAGGCTTAAGTGAAATTTTCATGCCGATTAATACAGCGATTGATGCGACGATGTCAGACGCATTATTCCATCCATCTGCAAGTAAAGCCTCTGATCCATAGAGATAACCAGCACCGAGCTTTGTTACAGATAAAAGCAAATAAGCTGAAATGCTGATCCAGACTCCTCTCAGAGCTTCCTTCATTTTCTTCACCTGTTTTCATAAGGAGTATGTTCTTCTTCATGCTAGCAGATTTGATTCGGGTGGGTCTATAGCAATCATTTTGCCATTGGCAAGACGTGTAGGCGCTCGTCAGCTTTGTAAGTTCTGGCTAACTAGTTTGCCCATTCGCAACAAAAAAAGCCCCTCATCATGAGAAGCTAATGTTTAATTAATTTGCGTTCCAACCATTCAACACCGAGATACATAATGGAAGAAAACAGGGCAATCATCACTAAGCTCAGCAAAACGAGTGTAAAGTTAAATACCTGGAATCCATAAATAATCATATAGCCAAGCCCTTGTTTCGATACGAGGAATTCACCAACAATCACCCCAACCCATGAAAGGCCAACATTTACCTTTAATGCAGAAATCATTGCAGGAAATGAAGCGGGAAGAATCACTTCACGGAAGACTTGCTTTTTGTTCCCTCCAAACGATCGGATCACTTTAACATAATTCGGCTCCACACTGTGAAAAGCATGGTAAATTACAAGGGTTGTAATAATGACTGATATGGAAGCGCCCATTGTTATGATGGAGAGATAACCGGGACCGAGGGCAACAATAATTATAGGACCGAGCGCTACTTTAGGCATTGAATTTAATATAACTAGGTAAGGGTCGGTAATCTTTGATGCTTTTCGTGACCACCATAAGCCAGCTGCAAAAATAGTTCCAAATACCGTTCCAAGAATGAAGCCCGCAATCGTTTCAAGGAGTGTGACACCAGTATGCACCACTAAAGAACCATCGCTTACTTTCGTTAGGAAAAGCGATGCAATCTTAGTCGGATAGCTGAACAGTAGGGGATCGATCCAAGTCATTCTTCCTGCCGCTTCCCAAACCGTTAGAAACGCTACAAGGAGGAAAAGTTGCCAACTTATTATTTCTCGTTTCTCTCTTTTTAACTTTCTAACATAAGTTGTATGCTGCTTCTCAAGCTGGAGATTGCTCAAAAGAATCAAGCTCCTTCCAAATCAGCTGGAAATGCTCAGGGAAAGCAGGATCATTCCTGGCATCGAAGGGAAGAAGCTCCCGAAGATGTGTTGGGATTTCAAATGTTCTAGCTACCTTCCCTGGGCGAGGTGAAAGCAGAATGACACGATCAGACATAGCGATGGCTTCTCCAATGTCGTGAGTAACTAATAATGCCGTTTTTTTATGATTTCTTAATGTAGTAAATACGAGGTCTTCAAGTTTTAATTTTGTTTGATAATCTAATGCAGAGAAAGGTTCATCTAACAACAGAAGATCTGGGTTAGTTGCTAGTGTGCGAACAAGTGCCACACGCTGGCGCATCCCTCCTGAGAGCTGATCTGGATATGCATGTCGTACATCAGCTAGCCCCATTTTTTCGAGAATATCTAATGTGTTTGTTTTTCTATCCTCTGTGAGCTGGTTTAAGAGCTTTAATCCTATCAGACAATTGTCTTCAATCGTTTTCCATGGGAACAGATAATCTTGCTGAAGCATATAGCCCATTCGTTCTCCAGGTTTATGAATTTCTTTATCTTGGAGAGTAATCGTGCCTTCAGTAGGCTCCAGCAAGCCGGAAATAATTGAAAGTAAAGTAGACTTTCCACAACCACTTGGACCAAGAAGGGAAACGAATTCGCCTTCTTTGATTGAAAAAGAAAGGTCCGAAATCGCTTGCTTTGCTGCTTGTGAAGTTAAAAAGACATGGGAGATTGAATCAAGTTGCAGGAAAGACATCTTAATTCCTCCTATTGTTGGGCGTCTTCAGCATAACTATTGTTGACTAGTTTACTATGATCAACGCGTACGGGAAGTTCGCCTGCTTCGTTCATAATGTTTTGGAGATTATCCCATTCTTCTTGATCAAGAATTGGGTTCGTTGCGAACGAGTGTTGGCTTTTATATCGATCGACAACAGTTGTGATAAGTTCAAGGTCCGTATCCTGGAAGAATGGTTCGATTGATTTGGCAATTTCTTCTGCTGAGTGGGTATCTACCCATTGTTGTGCTTCGTAAAGTGCTTTTGTAAAACGTTTTGCAGTGTCAGAATTCTTCTTTAAATAACTTTCTTTGGCCATAAATACGGTGTAGGGGATGGTACCGGACTCCTTACCGAATGAAGCCACGATATGCCCAACTCCTTGCTCCTCGAATATACTTGCAGTGGGCTCAAATAGTTGTACGTAATCTCCAGTACCGGATGCAAAGGCGCTTGAAATATTTGCGAAATCGATATTTTGAATGAGATTTAAGTCGTTTTGTGGATCGATTGCGTTTTGTTTAAGGGCATATTCACCTGCCATTTGTGGCATACCGCCCTTTCGTTGACCGAGAAACGTGCTCCCTTTCAAATCTTCCCATGAGAAGTGATCTACTTTTTCTCTTGAAACTAGAAATGTACCATCTGTTTGGGTGAGTTGAGCAAAGTTAATCACTGGGTCTTTCGTTCCTTGGGCATAAACATATATAGAAGTCTCAGATCCTACGAGGGCGACATCTGCTCCGTTCGAGAGAAGGGTGGTCATCGTTTTATCTCCTCCCCATGTAGTTGTGAGCTCAATATCAATCCCATTTTTCTCGAAGATCCCCTCTGATATAGCCACATATTGCGGCGCATAGAAGATCGAGCGGGTTACTTCTGCTACTCTAACTTGATCATTCTTTTCTGTATTAGATCCACAAGCAGAAAGGAGAAGAAGAAAGACACTTATAAAAATAGTTCGTCGCATGATCCATCTTTTATTCATCGTATAGCCTCCACAGTCGTCACATGAGATAGGCTCATGTTTGAGATACTATAGCCTATGTCTTCCATGAAATTATGTGTTTGGCATGAAAAAATAATAGAAAAATGTGACATCATGTGAAAGATCTTAGTTGGATTACTCCTGTTTACTTTGCCGTGCATTTTTAAATGGGGTGTTAGCTGGATGGTGGAATTGAGGTATGTATGTATTTGTTACAGCCAGAATCGCAAATCAATCAAAAAAAAAAGCACCATTTAAGGTGCTTTTCGAAACGAAATTAAATATTCGGTCCCGCATTCTTGATTTCTTCAGAGACGTTTGTGAATTTCTCGAAATTATTTGTGAATTGAGAGGCAAGCTCTCTTGCTTTCACGTCATATTGTTCTTTATCTTCCCATGTTTGCTTCGGTTGTAACACTTCAGCCGGAACACCTGGACAATGAGACGGTGTATGCAAGCCAAAGATTGGATCTGTTACCGTTTCGATGCTGTCAAGCTCTCCGTTAAGAGCCGCCTGAATCATCGCTCTCGTGTAAGAGAGTTTCATACGCTGTCCAACTCCGTAACCACCACCGGACCAGCCGGTATTAACGAGAAAGACCTGAACATCATGTTCCATGATTTTCTCACCGAGCATCTCTGCATAGCGATAAGCAGGCAATGGGAGAAATGGAGCTCCAAAACAGGTTGAGAAGGTTGCCTCAGGTGATGTGACACCTCTTTCTGTTCCGGCTAGCTTGCTAGTGTATCCTGAAAGGAAGTGGAACATGGCCTGTTCCTTTGTTAGCCTGCTGATTGGTGGAAGAACTCCAAACGCATCTGCTGTTAAGAAAATAATCGTGTTTGGATGTCCAGCAACACTAGGAGTTGCAATATTAGGAATGGCATCGATTGGATAAGCAGCACGCGTATTTTCAGTTAAGATCGTGTTATCATAATCTGCTACACGTGTTTCTTTGTCCATCATGACATTTTCGAGAACGGTGCCGAATCGAATCGCATCCCATATTTGTGGTTCTTTTTCTTTAGAAAGGTTTATACATTTAGCGTAACAACCGCCTTCAATGTTAAACACGCCATTCATTGACCAACCGTGTTCATCGTCACCAATTAGTGAACGATGGGCATCTGCTGAAAGCGTTGTCTTTCCTGTTCCAGATAAACCGAAGAACAAAGCAACATCTCCTTCTTTGCCAACGTTAGCTGAGCAATGCATAGAAAGAATGTTACGTTCTGGTAGTAGGTAGTTCATAACAGTAAAGATTGATTTTTTAATTTCACCCGCATATTCAGTTCCGCCAATTAATACGGTGCGTTTTTCAAATGAAATGATAATAAATGTTTCAGAATTTGTACCATCTACTTCTGGATCTGCCTGGAATCCTGGTGCGGAGATTACAGTGAATTCAGCTTCATGATCATTCAACTCAGTTTCGTTCGGACGAATAAATAGCTGTTGGGTAAAAAGGTTATGCCAAGCATATTCGTTGATTACCTGAATAGGAAGTCTAGATGACTCGTCAGCACCAGCGAATCCTTTGAATACATAAAGTTCCTTTTTCTCACCGAGATAATTCAACACTTTCGTGTAAAGGTTTTCAAAACTTTTTTCGGAAATTGGCTGATTCGTTTTCCAATTTACTTTGTTCTTTACCGAGTCTTCATTTACAATAAACTTGTCCCCGGGAGAACGCCCCGTATATTTTCCAGTTTCAACGCGAAGTGCGCCGGTCGACGACAATGTTCCTTCGTTCTTAAAAAGGGAATGTTCGATCAACTCAGAAACTGATAAATTCACATGTGGATTATTCTTATTTAAAATCGCATCCAATAACGGTGAGGAGAAGGAAGCTGTTTTCATACGTTAAACCCATCCTTTATTAAAGATTTCGTTGACTGACTTGTTAAACTCAAAAATAGTATAACACATTTATTTAATTATTCTATACTAATCTATGTATTTTTTGCTTGAAAAGTGAAAAAAAGGTGAATGACTATCCTTTTAGGTTAGTTAGAGTTCTCATATATATAGGAAAGAATTATTTTGAAGGGATGTCCATTTTTGTTTTTGTGAAATCAATCAGTAGGCAGGGGTCTTATTTACTTTAGGATTTCATCATAACATAAAACTGTGGTAAAACTGTGGTAAAACTGAAAGGTTTACAGTGCCTGCCGAGTCTAAACGCCCACTTCCGCTTTTCGTGTCCAGCTGCAGTGGTCAGACTCTCGGTCACTTCACCATCCAACTCGAACACAAAGGACGTGTTCAATTTGGAGGGCTCCAGTGCCTGCCGAGTCTAAACGCCCACTTCCGCTTTTCAGTGTCGTCAGCTCGGCACCGAATCGCGTGCAAGCCTCCTCGAGTCATGCTTCACCTCAGCATTACATCCGAACACAAAGACCGTGTTCAAATGTAACGCTTCCAGCGCTTGTCGGACTTAAACGCCCACTTCCGCTTTTCAATATTGACACATTCTTTCATCTACGTTATTATATGTCGAGAATGGATACTCTTATCCCGAGCAGGCGGAGGGACAGGCCCGATGAAGCTCAGCAACCAACTCCTATACAACAGGATTAAGGTGCTAACCTGCAAGACGATAGTCTTGGAAGATAAGAGGCGAAAGGCATGAGATATCAGCTCCTTTTCCCTCTGATTGATGGGAAGGGCTTTTTTAATGTCGTTGAGGTTGATGACGCTATAAAAAAAGGTAAGACGATAAGAAATTGAATTCGTTCTCTCGTTTCGGCACAGGGTAATAGGGAAATGAGTACCGTATCCATTACAACATAATTAGATAGGATCCAATCCTTAAGGAGGTACTTGAGTGAGTAATCGTCGTTTGTTTACTTCTGAGTCAGTAACAGAAGGGCATCCTGATAAAATTTCAGATCAGATTTCCGATGCTATTCTGGATGATATTCTTGCGCATGACCCAAATGCGCGCGTTGCCTGTGAAACTACAGTAACAACTGGTCTTGTTTTAGTTTCAGGTGAAATTACAACTTCGCACTATGTAGATATTCCGAAAGTCGTTCGTGAAACGATTCAAACAATCGGCTATACACGTGCAAAATACGGATTTGATGCTGAAACATGTGCTGTTCTATCGTCAATCGATGAACAGTCTGCAGATATCGCGGCGGGTGTAAACGTTGCTCTTGAAGCGCGTGAAGGCACAATGTCCGATGATGAAATCGATGCAATCGGTGCAGGTGACCAGGGACTTATGTTTGGTTACGCATGTAATGAAACAGCGGAATTAATGCCACTTCCGATTTCTCTTGCACATAAATTAGCACGTCGTTTGAGCGAAGTAAGAAAAGAAGAAATTCTTCCTTATCTACGCCCTGATGGAAAGACCCAGGTTACAGTGGAATACGATGAATCTGGGAAGCCGGTTCGTGTTGATACGATTGTTGTGTCTACACAGCATCATCCAGAAATTTCACTTGAACAAATTCAACGTAACATTAAAGAACACGTTGTAAAGCCAGTTGTGCCTGCTGAATTAATTGATGAAAATACAAAATATTTCATTAACCCGACAGGACGCTTTGTTATAGGTGGACCTCAAGGTGACGCAGGTTTGACCGGAAGAAAAATCATTGTTGATACCTATGGCGGGTATGCGCGTCACGGTGGCGGTGCATTCTCTGGTAAGGATGCTACAAAAGTAGACCGTTCTGCAGCTTATGCTGCTCGTTATGTAGCCAAGAACCTTGTAGCTGCTGGTCTTGCAGATCGTTGTGAAGTTCAACTTGCTTACGCAATAGGTGTTGCTCAACCTGTATCAATTGCCATTGATACATTTGGAACAGGAAAAGTATCTGAGGACCGTCTTGTCGAGCTTGTAAGAGAGAATTTCGATCTTCGCCCTGCAGGCATTATCAAGATGCTCGATCTTCGTCGTCCGATTTACAAGCAAACAGCTGCTTACGGACACTTTGGTCGAACAGACATTGAGCTTCCTTGGGAGCAAACTGATCGCGCTGAGTTACTTAAGCAAGGTGCAGGAATTAAATAATCGTAAAAAGAAGCCATCATGGCTTCTTTTTTTTGCTCAAGTTTAAGAATCCAAGAGCAGCGTTTGATAGTAAGATTTTCTGAAGAAAAAGACACTGTGGTAAAATGGAACAAAATTCTTGAGAGTGGGGAGAATGATGGCTAATATGTTCGGGGAAACGGTTGCTTCTGTAAGGGAATTAGAAGAAATAGTAGGTCTTCCAAGTAAGCTCGCATCTAATAAAGTCATTACGATCATTGATGAGCACTGCAAAGCTTTTATTGCTCATTCACCCTTTCTAATGATTGCAACTTCTTCGAAATCTGGCAGTGATGTTTCTCCGAGGGGAGATGCGCCAGGATTCATACAAATTCTGGATGAGAAACATTTGCTTATTCCCGAAAGACCCGGGAATAAGCGAATGGACTCAATAATGAATTTATTGGAAAATCCTAGAATTGGCCTGCTGCTGATAATTCCAGGTCGTGAAGAGACACTGCGCATTAACGGTAAAGCAGTGATTGTGAAGGAAAAGCGGCTTCTTGAACGCTGTGCTGTTAACGAGAAGGTTCCTCTACTTGGAATTGGGATTGAAGTGGATGAGTGTTTTATCCACTGTGCGAAATCATTTAAGCGCTCTCACCTATGGGAACAGGAACGTTGGCCACATACTGATGGACTCGCCCCAGCTTCTAAAATACTTGCGGATCATGCGGGGATTTCTAATCCTACAGTTTCTCGATCGCTCGAAGAAAGTTATAACCAACGTCTTTATTGAACGGATTGAACCGATATAGAACCCAGACCCTTATAAATATTAGGTCTGCCAATAGAACAATATATCAAGTCATAAGTGTTTGCAATTTTCCTCATTTCCTCCAGTGAAAATAAATTATGTCCATCGACTATTAACGGTAATTTAAGTTTCTTTACAATTTGTTTCCAATTTACATTCTGGAGCGATTCTTTTTCTGTCATAAGTAAAAGTGCTTCGCAGTCTGCTATGATTTTATACAGAGGAGTGGAAGAATTCTCTCTAAAACGATCGCCTGCTTTCTCAAGGTTATACATTTTTACGATTGCACCTTCTTCTTCAAGTCTCTTTATGACGAGCTCTGAGGTTGGAATGGAGGGAATTGCTTTCACAGTAGTTGAAGACATTAACGCAATGCTGACGCCTTGAAGTGTACCGAGAAAATCTTTTAATTTCTGAATCAACACTTCTGGCTGGTACTGATCGATACCTTCAAGCGCTTCAAACATTCTATTGGCAGACGATGACCCTTGAATCATGGAACGAAATGAAGCGATTTCAGATGGTTTTTCAGAACCAAGAAAGCAGGATCCTGGATATAGTGAATGTTCATTAAAATACGACTCTTTAGGTAACGCAGTTTGGATGGCTTCTACATCAGCACCGTAGGTTTCTGCTACGCCTGCAATCATTGTAAGGCAAGACACCTTCAGGGATAGATAAGTATGATAGGCGTAGCGCATCAATTCAGCACTCGAATGGTCCATATAATACAGAGACTGAGAAATAGGCGCATAAAACCTTTCCATCATTCTGCAACCACGAAGGGAAGAGGTTCCAACGATAATTTTCGCAGGATGCAGAAAATCGAAAATGGCCGTTCCTTTTCTAATGAAATCTGGATTACTTACAACGTCAAATGAACGGTCTGTCAACCCTTGTTCAATCAGAATTTCTTCTATCATTGTTGCTGTTCCTGGCGGGACCGTGCTTTTAATAATAAAGGTTTTGTGAGTATGGACAGTAATGGCAATTTGTCTAATAAATCGAAAGAATGCTGAAAGGTCAGGGCTATCGTTCTCATCTACAGGAATGACTTCTGTGAAAAGTAGATAATCAGATTCTGATGCAGCGGTTAATCGATTAACAGAGAAACTGAGGTTACCGGCTTCTTGTGCTTCTAAGATGAGTTGGGCCAACCCATTTTCTTGAATCGGAAGTGTTCCTGCGTTAAGTGTCTCTATTTGACTGCGATTTTCGTCAGTACATACTACTTGATGGCCATGAGAAGCAAATACGGCGGATGCAGTTAAACCAATTTCGTTTGCGCCAAATACAGCAAGTTTCATCACTTTTCCTCCTATTTTCATTATGCGTAGCTTGCCAACCGTTTCATCCCGATTGTTATTTCGTAGTCCTCTACTAATCTTCCAAAGATAGCATCCCAGGATTGTGAAAGCGCATGACGCCGCCCATCGTAGCCCATCATTTTTCTTTCTGTTTGATCTTTTAGTAATCGATTAATTGCAGCAACATAGTCGTTCTCGTCATATGGTGAGCAAAAAATACCGTTCCGCTCTTCTGTTATGACATCAATTAATCCTCCTGCACCAGCAGCAATTACAGGAGTTCCTGACGCGAGTGATTCCAAAGCAACATTGCCGAATGTTTCAGTAGCAGAAGGAAAGATGAAAAGGTCAGCTGTCGCGTAGAGTTCGGCTAGCTCGTTACCTTGCTTATAACCGGTAAAAGTAACGTTACTAGGAAGGTTTTCTTGAAATTGTGGCATGGCAGGTCCGTCTCCAACGATGAGCCATCTCGTTTGTTGTTTTAGCTCTTCTGGAAGTTTCCACATAATTTTCTTTAAGGTTTCAAGGTTCTTCTCAGGTGCAAGGCGACTGACGAAGAGAAGCACATATTTTTCCTTAATGTTATATCGATCTCTGATCGAATTATTCTTTTTAACAGGGGAGTAAAGATCACAATCAACACCCCTACGCCAGAGTTTTAAATTCTCAAAACCTTTCCGATGTAATCGTGTGCGTGTTTCAGTTGAAGGTACGAAGATGGAAGAGAATGGTTGATGGAACCACGTCAAGTATCTCCATACAAAAGGAGACAACCAATCGAGATGATAATGTTTTAGGTAATCATCAAAATTCGTGTGATAGGAAGCCACCATCGGGATTTTTAATTTTTTTCCGTAATGAAGCCCACTCATCCCGATATTAAAAGGGGTGGCGATGTGGAGCAGGTCAGGATTAAAACCCTGGAGTTGGTTACGAATAATACGGAGCTTTGGGAGTGCAATTCGACATTCGGGATATAAGAAAAATTTCATACTTGTAAAGCGGTGAATGTTGCTCGAGAATAAGTCTTTATCTGCATGACAATCAGGAGCAAAAAGCTTGTAGTCAACATCTTGTCGATCCAGATAGGTCGTAAATTTCCCGAGTGTACGTGAAACGCCGTTCACCTGTGGAAAGTAGGTATCTGTAAAAAGCGCTAGCTTCATATAAATCCCTCCAGTTTCATTTTCAGACCCAAAGAATTGACGCCAAAACCCCACTTCCTCCACCGAGTATGACCCCAACAAGTACATCTGATGGGTAATGGTGACCAAGATAAATTCGTGACAGCCCAACAAGAAATCCTAGAGCCGTTAAAGGAATAGAAAGGGCTGGTACATGTATAATGAATGGAGTAATAACAGAAAATACAGCTGTCGTATGGCCGGATGGAAACGAATGATCTTTAAGCGGATAAACAAGCATTTTTGTTTCAGGTATGGAAAGGTATGGGCGATGGCGTGGATAGTGCTTTTTGATGAGATGAACTGGAAGATGACTAGCCGCCAAAGCTATTGCGCTCTGAATGGCCCACAATCGGTATGGAACCGGCAAGAATAAACTCAGCAGAAGCGTACTTAAAACCGTTGCCCGTGCCCCACCAACATGTGTTACCCATCCGAAAAAAGAAGTAAGATACCGAGAATGACATTTCAAATTGACAAATCGAAAAACCGTACACTCCTGTTCATAAAGCCACCCAACTACTTTGCTCAAAATAATCCCCCTTCAAGCTATGTGTTACTTCTATCTTATAGGAGAAATTTAGTGGTACTATTAAAGAAATCTTAAAGAATTATTAAGATTGAAAAGAAAAGCGGAGACGAGCGTTCAGAAACGGAGATATTGGAACTCTTCAATTGGAACACGCTTTTTGTGTTCCAGTGAAAGAGTGAAATATCAGAGTTTTTGCGAGTCATAGCTGGATCAAAATAAAAGCGGAAGCGGGCGTTTAGACTCGACAGACACTGGAACCTCCCAAAACGAACACGTTCTTTGTGTTCGAGTTGGGAGGTGAAGTGACCGAGAGTCTGCCTGCTGTAGCTGGATCAAAGAAAAGCGGAGACGAGCGTTTAGAAACGGAGATATTGGAACGCTTAAGTGTGTATCTCAAATACGATTTTCTTGTCATGAAAAAAAAGACCAGGAAGCTTATCCTGATCCTCTCAATTAAATTAGAGTGAAATAAATGACATATCCAATTGCAAGTGCGGTAGCAACAATATAAATAAGGAAAATCGGGTTGTTGAAAAAAGATGATTTCATTCGCGCATTTCCCTGATTATCGTATTCCCCTTTTTGGTTTTGACCAAGTCGATATGTCAAGAATGCCCCTATTAGCAACGTGATGACGACAAGGACGATCAAGACGATGGTCATTTTGTACATAGAAGCCACCTCTATCCATTAGGATTGTATTGGTAACCTTCCTCAAACCATCAAAAATTATGCATTTCCTAAAGTGGTCTTTGATTTTTGTAATAGGTAGCTTTTTCAGCATATTCACGACGAATGCGATCCATATCAAGTATGTCATCTTTTGTTAATTCTCTTACTACTTTTGCTGGCCTTCCGAGAGCAAGTGAATGCGGGGGGATTTTCTTTCCAGGAGGAACTAGACTACCTGCTCCGACAAAAGCACCTTCCCCGATTTCAGCGCCGTCAAGAATGATCGAACCCATTCCAATGAGGGCATGTTTTCGAATGATACTACTATGCAAAATAACCTGGTGACCAATCGTTACGCCATCTTCTAGAATTAACTTTTTATTTGGACTCTGATGGAGCACACTATTGTCTTGAATGTTCACTCTTTCCCCTATTTCTGTTGGTGCTACATCACCGCGTATTGTCGTATTAAACCAGACGCTACTATGTGCTCCGATTGTCACATCACCAGTAATGGTAGTATAATCCGCAATATAGACTGTTTCATGAATCGAAGGTTTTTTATCGTAATACGCATAAAGCATTTAATCCCAACTTTCCTTCATATTATATGAAATCCTTTTCAAAAGTAGTGTATCAAAAAGAATGAACCTACATAAGGGGGCTTATTTCCATGCGAATTAAAGAAGTGGAATATGCAAGAGGAGTTATTGTTTTAGTTCATGGAGCGAACGAGCATCACCGGCGGTATGACTGGCTTGTTTCAAAATGGCTAGAAGCCGGATATCATGTCGTTCTGGGAGACTTGCCAGGACAAGGAGAGAGTACAAGAAGACGAGGACACATCGATTCGTTTGATCAATATATCGATACGATTAATAAATGGATCAATCGTGCTCATGACTATCAACTTCCTGTCTTTTTACTAGGACATAGTATGGGAGGACTTGCTTCTATTCGAACGATCATGGAGAAGCGCCCCAC
Organism: uncultured Bacillaceae bacterium; assembly: GCA_963805895.1. GTDB lineage: Bacteria > Bacillota > Bacilli > Bacillales > Guptibacillaceae > Guptibacillus. The sequence continues at coordinate 625,703 of CAWDWH010000016.1, read as the reverse complement.
GCTTACAGGGGTCATCCTATCTTCACCATGTGTTGGTCTAGTAAACCCTCCTAATAAAGGAATAGACCTTCTTTCCAGAGTATTAAATCCAATCGTTCCAACACTAAGATTAAATTCCAAGCTGGAGCCAAATATAGGGACGAGGAATAAAGAATTTCATAAACGAGATCAAGAAGATCCTTTGATGGTGCAAAAAGTTTCTGTAAGATGGTATCGTGAACTACTTAAGGCCATCAAAGTCTCAAATGAAGGGACAAAGTCTTTTCAAAACTTGCCGCTTCTCGTTGTACAGGGTGGTGACGATCGAATCGTTGATAAGCATGCTGTTGTTTCCTGGTTTAATCGTATTCCTTTAACAGATAAAGCTTATAAAGAGTGGGATGGATTTTATCATGAAGTGTTTAATGAACCTGAACGAGATGCGGTTTTCGCAACAGCACGATCCTTTGTTGAGTTAAAACTTCAGTTATTGGAAAATCAGGTAATCGATCAAGACAAATAAATGATACAGGAGTGGAATCACTTGAAAGTACCAAGTCATCCCTGGACATTGATGTATAGCATTTACAGGCGAGTATTGCCACGGGTACATCATGAACTAGATCAATGGAAGAAAAGGGCAGAGCAAATCCCGGACCCAGAATTAAGGAAACAGGCGCTCGATAGCATAGAATCAAAAACGTTTCATTGCGAAGGTGGCGCAATTTATGGTCTCCTAGCTGGAAGTGAAATTGACAAATCAATTAAATTTGTAGCTGCCTATCAGACGATTAGCGATTATCTTGATAATTTATGCGATCGGAGTACATCGCTTGATCCGGCAGACTTTAGCGCACTACACGAATCGATGGTAGAGGCACTCTCACCAGAAATGGTAGCGAAGAACGATTATTATCGATATAGGGAAGAGCAGGATGATGGTGGATATCTTCGAGCTCTTGTCGAAACGTGTCAGAACGTCATCCGTGAGCTTTCGAATCAAGAGGAAGTGCAACCTGCCTTACTTGAACTTTGTCACTATTATTGTGATCTTCAAGTACATAAGCATGTAACAGAGGATGACCGCGTTCCGAGGTTGAAGAGCTGGTTTGATCAGCATAAGGATCAACTTCCTGATATGACCTGGAACGAGTTTTCTGCCTGTGCAGGTTCAACGCTAGGCATCTTCTGTCTTGTATCCTATTCACTAGGAGATATGATTCCTAAAGGTGGAACAGAACTCATTAAAGAAGGATACTTCCCTTGGGTGCAAGGTCTCCATATTATGCTTGATTACTTTATCGATCAAGAAGAAGATCGAGCGGGTGGAGATTTGAATTTTTGTTTTTATTACAAAGACAATGATGAACTTGCTCGTCGTGTGGCTCATTTCATTAAAGAAGCTGATAAAAGTGTGGAAGGACTTCCGCATTCATCATTTCATCGCCTTATAAACAGAGGATTGCTTGGTATTTATTTGGCAGATAAAAAAGTGATGGAGCAAAAAGATGTGCGTTCCCTAGCTCGGAAAATCATTCGGAATGGTGGACGTTCAAGTATTTTCTTCTATTTCAACGGTTGGGTATATAGAAGACTTCACAAAGCTTCTCAGTAAATGACGTATAAAATATGCTGATTCGTGAGAAAAGAAGCCTATAGGTTTGTGAAGGGGGCTTTAAGGATGAAGAAGCGTTATTACGTCAATGTAAGTTCAGGAGAAATCTTAGAAGACCAGGGGGCATCAAGTTATCATTTTGAAATTGATGCGGATGAGGAAGACGTGTTCAAGCTCAGTGAACTGTTTGACCTTGCCGATAAAGACAGTCGTCTCTCCCTTTATCGTTCTCATGTACCAGCGATGAGTTATCACGAAGATAAGAACAACCACGATTACGATGATCATATGAAGCAGGTTTATCGCCTACTTCACGATCTAGGCAACGAGCGAACAAGAGAACATATCGAATCGATGGGAATTTTATAGAAAATAAGGCAGGTGCTCATGCACCTGCCTTATTTTTTACTGAAAGCGAGGATATACGGAGGTTCATTAATTTGATTAATGAATTGATATTTAAGCACTTGATAGTGTGACTGGTTAAGACTAGATGCATAATCAGTTACAATCTCACTCTCTATTTTTCCTTCTTCATGTCCTGGGTAGACAACAAGGACGAGCATGCCACCTGAACGAAGAAGATTCAAAACATCTGTAACAGCTTGAACGGTGGTTCCTGGTTCCGTAACAATTGATTTGTCTCCCCCTGGAAGATAGCCAAGGTTAAAAATAGCCGCTGAAATGTTTCCTTTATCAGAGGGATCTATTACATTCAATATCGTTTCATGACTGGCTTGGATGAGTTGAACATGAGAAGTTTGTTCAGCTTCTGTGAGTCGTTGCTGCGTTGCTTCTATAGCTTCCTGTTGAATATCAAACCCGTATACTTTACCGGATGGACCAACAGATTCAGCAAGATATAGCGTGTCATGTCCATTCCCGCATGTTCCGTCAATCGCAACGCTACCTTTTGTTAGAACATTGTCAAGTAGCGTTCTTGTAAAAGGTAAGATTCGTTGAAGTGTCATGTCGTTTTGATCCTTTCTACTTTGTGAAATTTTCCTTGCCAGCTGTTTCTCTGAACAAGTTCTTTCTCGATAGCGTTTAGAACGCTGAATTTATTTGTACTCCACATCGGTCCAATAAGGAGGTCTGCTGGACCATCACCTGTAATGCGGTGGATAACCATATCCTCTGGAAGAATTTCTAACTGATCGACGACGAGATTGACGTAAGTCTCTTGATCAAGAAATTCCAACATACCTTTTTCGTATTGTTTGACCATGGACGTGTTTTTAAGTAAGTGAAGGAGGTGGATTTTAATCCCTTGCACATCTAATTGAGCAACCGCATGTGCTGTTTCAAACATCATCTCCGTTGTTTCCCCTGGGAGACCATTAATAATATGTGACACTACATTAATCCCTTTATTACGAAGCTTCTCGACACCCTCTAAGTAACATTTGAAATCATGCGCTCGGTTGATGAGATCTCCGGTTTTGTCATGAACGGTCTGTAATCCAAGTTCGACCATAATAAATGTGCGGTTATTGAGATCTGCAAGATACTCCACAACATCATCAGGTAGACAATCCGGTCTTGTTGCAATCGAAAGACCAACAACATTTTCTTGTTCTAAAATAATTTCGAACTTTTTCCGTAACTCTTCAACTGGAGCATAAGTATTTGTGTACGCTTGAAAGTATCCGAGGTATTTCGCACCTTTCCACTTGCGTTCACTCGTCCTATCCTTGATGGTATTAAATTGCGTGACAAGGTCATCACGACGGTCACCGGCAAAATCACCTGAACCGCTCACGCTGCAGAAAGTACACCCTCCATGTGCCACTTTTCCATCCCTGTTTGGACAATCAAATCCACCGTCAAGTGGTACCTTTACAACCTTATGACCGAATTTCTGTTGAAGGAAGTTATTAAAAGTATAATAGCGTTTCTCAGCACCAAAGTGAGATGGAATGCCTTCTCTACTACTATTCATAAAGTCTCCTCTCGCGGACTTAAAGCCCGGAATAACTACGTTTCACTTTACCATGTTCAAATGGATTTCTCCAAACAACATTTTATTGGTTTGGGAATTTATGGAGTGTGGTAAATGATACTATTCCAGTTAAAGAGGTGGTAGTATGACTGATCAAGAAAAACCTCATAAAAAAGGCAATACAAATAATCCAGAGCAACTCCCAGATAAAGAAGAAAATCAGCTTGATGAGGATGAGTCAGAAATGACTGTAGATGCTGTTCCTCTCGAGGATCTAAAAGAAGAGCAGAGAGAAGAGAAAGATAAGCCGCAGACAAAAGATGATTCCGCGAGTCAGAAGAAACATAGAGAAGGGTAACGCACCAACTATGGTGCGTTTCTTTTTTAATCACTCCGTTTGCGATGGAAGATCGTGCCGGCTTATAGGGTAACGTGATTAGCATTACTACTGGATGGGGTGCTCGAATCTTTTGTTAACTGAGTCATCCTCGCGTCCATGTTGATTTAATACTATGAAAGAGGAATGCGCATAGAAGATGTTTATGGAGCAGTCGTTTTATTAAATGTATAGAAAACGAAAATAACGGCTATTCTGATAATGTTCTTGACATTTTTCACAAGTCTTCATACAATACACATTATATACGTAACTACCGAAGTGAAAGATAATGATAAGGAATAGTACCAAAGATTCTATTACTAGAGAGTTAACGGTTGGTGGAAGTTAACATAGAAGCTTTGCGAACTCACCTTTGAATCGGAGCCTGAATGGAGTAAGGTTTCCCGTGTGCCTGCGTTAAAGGTCTGAAGTGAGTGCGATTTCTAGCACTAAGCCGGGTGGTACCGCGGGTGATTGTGAATATCAGATTCTCAACCTCTCGTCCCTGTTGATAAACAACGGGGATGGGAGGTTTTTTATTTTTCTGTAAGAACTGGAAGGAGAGAGTGGCAATGGCATTTGATCACAAATCAATTGAGAAGAAGTGGCAACACTTCTGGGAAACAAACAAAACATTTAAGACTGATAATGACGCGAACGGTGAGAAAGTTTATATACTCGATATGTTCCCATATCCGTCCGGGGCTGGTCTTCACGTTGGACATCCTGAAGGATATACAGCAACAGACATTCTTTCTCGTATGAAGCGGATGCAGGGATACAATGTACTGCATCCAATTGGTTGGGATGCTTTTGGCCTTCCGGCAGAGCAGTATGCTCTAGATACAGGAAATAATCCACGTGACTTCACTCAAAAGAATATCGATACATTTAGAAGACAAATTAAAGAATTAGGCTTCTCTTATGATTGGGATCGAGAAGTAAATACAACGGATCCTCGTTATTATAAGTGGACTCAGTGGATTTTCACGCAGCTATATGAAAAAGGACTTGCTTACGTAGATGAAGTTGCCGTGAACTGGTGTCCTGCGCTAGGTACCGTTCTTGCTAATGAGGAAGTCATCGATGGTAAGAGTGAACGAGGTGGTCATCCTGTTGTTCGTAAGCCTATGAAGCAATGGGTGCTTAAAATTACAGAGTATGCAGATCGTTTACTTGAAGATCTTGAAGAACTTGATTGGTCAGATAGTATAAAAGAAATGCAGCGGAACTGGATTGGGAAATCTGAAGGTGCTGAAGTGACGTTTGCAATTGACGGGCATGATGAAGCAATCGATGTGTTTACGACGCGTCCAGATACACTATTTGGAGCAACGTATATGGTTCTTGCACCTGAGCACCCGTTTGTTGAAAAGATTTCAACAAGTGAGCAAATCTCAAAAGTTGAAGCCTATCGTTCGAAAGTTCAAACGAAGAGTGATCTTGAGCGAACTGAGCTTGCGAAAGAAAAGACAGGTGAGTTTACCGGTGCTTATGCGATTAACCCGCTCAATAATGAGAAGCTTCCAATTTGGGTAGCAGATTACGTTCTTATGAGCTATGGAACTGGAGCAATCATGGCTGTGCCGGCTCACGACGAACGTGATTATGAGTTCGCGACAGCATTTAATCTCCCAATTAAAGAAGTGGTTGCTGGAGGTGACGTTTCCAAAGAAGCGTATACCGAAGACGGAAAGCATGTGAACTCTGATTTCTTAAATGATCTTGAGAAAGTAGAAGCGATTAAGAAAAGTATTGAATGGCTTGAGGAACATGGAAAAGGTACAAAGAAAACAACATATCGTCTTCGTGATTGGTTATTTAGTCGTCAGCGTTACTGGGGTGAGCCAATTCCAATCATTCATTGGGAAGATGGTACGATGTCTGCAGTTCCGAAAGAAGAGCTTCCTGTCGTTCTTCCTGAAACAACTGAAATTAAACCATCTGGAACTGGCGAATCCCCACTAGCGAATATTGAAGATTGGTTGAATGTAGTCGATCCTAAAACGGGTATGAAAGGACGTCGTGAAACAAATACCATGCCACAATGGGCAGGAAGCTGTTGGTACTATCTTCGCTATATTGATCCTGATAACGATGAAATGCTAGCGGATCCAAAGAAACTGGATGAGTGGTTGCCAGTTGATATGTATATCGGTGGTGCTGAGCATGCCGTTCTTCACTTGCTCTATGCGCGTTTCTGGCATAAAGTTCTTTATGATATCGGTGTTGTTCCAACGAAAGAACCATTCCAGCGCCTACGAAATCAAGGAATGATCCTTGGAGAAAATAACGAGAAAATGAGTAAATCAAAAGGAAACGTTGTAAATCCGGATGAAATTGTAGAAAGCCACGGTGCTGACACGCTTCGTCTGTATGAAATGTTTATGGGACCATTTGAAGGTTCTATCGCATGGTCTAACAACGGGCTTGATGGTGCTCGTCGCTTCCTTGATCGTGTATGGCGCTTGTTCGGCGAAGGTGATCTAACGAAATCTTCTATTTCTGAAGAGAATTCAGGAGATGAGATGGAACGTGTCTATCATGAAACAGTTAAGAAAGTAACTGAGGACATGGAAGGCTTGCGCTTTAATACTGCCGTTTCACAAATGATGGTATTCGTGAATGAAGCATACAAACAGGATTCGGTGTCCATTACCTTAATGGAAGGATTCGTGAAGTTGCTTTCACCTATAGCACCACACCTTGCGGAAGAACTATGGAGTGAACTTGGACATTCGGAGTCACTTGCGTACGCAAACTGGCCAATGTTTGATGAAAGTAAGCTTACAGTAGATGAAGTAGAGATTGTCGTCCAAATTAACGGAAAACTTCGTGCCAAAATCTCTATTCCTACAGAAGCATCTCAAGATGAAATGCAGGAAATTGCCTTAGGACATGAGAAAATTAAAGGGCAACTTGATGGCAAAACACTTCGCAAAGTAATTGCTGTTCCAGGTAAGCTAGTGAATATTGTAGCCAATTAAGATTGAACCCTCTCCTGAAAATGGAGAGGGTTTTTCACATGATTGTTTTATTAAACTATGTTTGAATGCTTTTCAGTCATTTTGAATAACCTCTTCCTAAAGTAGAGAATACTACTATGATGAGAGGAAGATAGAATTCTTGTATTGAAGATGTAAATCATGTACGATTGAATTTGTTGAAGTGAATATAATTGGAAAAACCATATTAGAACTGTACGGAAGGAGCATGTTTTTTATGAGTAATGCAATTAAAACAGTAACACCTGAAGAGGTTCAAGAGCTGATTAATAAAGGAAAAGATGTTTCATTAATCGATGTACGTGAGGATGAAGAAGTTGAAGAAGGTATGATCCCTGAAGCGAAGCATATTCGTCTTGGAACACTCCCTGAACGACTTGATGAAATTAAAAAAGAAGAAGAACATATTATGATTTGTCGCTCTGGACGCCGTAGTGAACGTGCGTGTGAGTATCTGCAGGAAAATGGTTATGAAGTAAAAAACATGGTTGGCGGTATGATGAAATGGGAGGGTAAAGTCAAATAGCCCTGCTTAAAAGGAGAGAGTTTGAATGGCGATATGGGGAATGGCTGTAGCTGTAATGTCTGCATTTACGTTAGGGTTGTGGAGAATGATTTACCCCTATTCTTATATGAAGCCGATTAATTTAGAGCGGTTTGATGATGATAAATACTGTCTAATTGATGTGAGAGATTATATTCTTTCTCACCGTACGCCTTATGAAAAAGCAAAGAACATTCCGCTTTCTTATCTAGGAAGACAGACGAAAGAAAATGAAGTATGTGATAAAGAAATTATTGTACTTGCGGAAGATCGAAAAGCAGCACGTCTCGCTGTGAAAATTCTAATGAAACGCCGCAAGCAACCTATTTATTACATGACAGTTTCTTAAGTATCGCGTCTTTTGGAGGTTACCTCTGAAAGACGCTTTGCTGGACCTTTATTCCTAGTAAGTTGATAAGATTAATAAATCATAGCACTGTTCTCTTCATTGTCCAAGTAAATTGCCTAAAGAAAAGCAATCGTTCTTGCTCTCGTTCTGGTATAATGATGGAAAAGACTACACCGGGGTGTTTAAATGAAAGCAGATCTTATACGTGCAATGATGGATTTACAGGCATTGCGACAGCTACAGCCTAACGCAGTAGGCAAGCAGCCACCGTCCACTTTTACTTTTACAGACATGCTAGAGCAGGCTCTCTCTAATCAAAGTGTAGGACAGAAACGGAGTGCAGAAGTTCCTGTTAACTCGACCTCGGTGAACTCATATGCTCCACCCGAATCCCCATTAATTAAGTCGTCTCACCCTTCCTATGCATCTTCATCACTTGAAATCGATGGATATATTGAAGAATTGTCGGCGAAGTATAGCGTTGATCCAAAGCTCGTGCATTCGATTATAAAACAGGAATCAGGATATAAATCGGATAGTATCAGCGGAGCAGGTGCTATGGGATTGATGCAGTTAATGCCTGCGACTGCGGCTTCTCTCGGTGTGAAGGATCCTTTAGATCCTGGACAAAACATCGAGGGCGGCGTGAAGTACATGAAACAAATGATGGATAAATACAACGGTAACACTCAACTTGCTTTAGCAGCTTATAATGCTGGTCCAGGAAATGTTGATCGTTACGGCGGGATTCCCCCATTTCAAGAAACACAAAATTATGTTTCAACTGTAATGCGGAATTACCAGGCATAATAAGTAAAGGCTGTCTCATTCGACCGCTCTTCAGCTGTCGTAAGGAGGCAGTTTTTTGTTTGATTAACGAAACATAACACGATACTGTTAGTAAAGTAAGTTACAGTAAGAGAGAACCATAACGAAATAGTGATCGATCTTATGAATAGATGAGAAGTAAATTGATATTTTTTAAACTCTGAAAGAAGATCAACAGATTAGCTATACTAAATATGAGGTGAATAATTTGAACGAATTTACAACATTGGGATTAGATACACGTCTCATTAAGCAACTTGAAGCTCAGGGAATAGAAACACCGACGGATATCCAAAAAGAAACGATTCCAGTTATGTTACAAGGGAAAGATGTTATTGCTCAAGCACAGACAGGGACCGGAAAGACATTTGCTTTTTTGTTGCCAATTCTTGAGAACATCGATACAGAAGCTGAAGAAGTGCAGGCGCTAATCGTAACGCCAACTAGAGAGTTAGCGATTCAAATCACATCAGAACTAATGAAGTTAGTAGAAGGACGAGATGATGTGAATGTACTTGCCGTCTATGGTGGGCAAGATGTGGAGAGGCAGATTAAACGTCTGAATAAGCAGGTACACATTGTTGTGGGAACTCCGGGGCGTCTTCTTGATCATATTCGTCGAGAGACAATTGATTTATCACAAACTTCTTATCTTGTCTTGGATGAAGCAGATCAAATGCTTCATATTGGGTTTTTACGAGAAGTTGAAGATATTATCAGTGAAACACCTGAAAGTCGATTAACAGCCCTATTTTCAGCAACTTTATCGAGTGACATTAAACAGCTTGCAAAACGGTTCATGCGTTCTCCCAAAACAATTAGAGGGAAAGAGAAAGGGAAAACGGTTGAAGAAATTGAGCAATTTGTAATTGAAACGACTGATCGAAGAAAGTTTGGTTCACTTACGGAAACAATTGACGAAGTTCGCCCTTTCCTGGGCATTATTTTCTGTCGAACAAAGCGCAGAGTAAGTAAACTGAATGGTGATTTAAAAGCAAGAGGATATTTATCAGATGAACTTCATGGTGATCTTTCCCAGGCGAAACGTGAAAGTGTGATTAAACGTTTCCGTGATGCGAAAATACAATTGCTTGTGGCAACAGATGTAGCAGCAAGAGGTCTTGATATTGAAGGGGTTACTCACGTATTTAATTATGACATTCCTCAAGATACGGAGAGCTATATTCACAGAATTGGTCGAACAGGACGCGCGGGTGGAGATGGTGCATCGTATACGTATATTGCAGCAAAGGATCAATCCTTCATCCAAATGATCGAAAAAGGGATTGGAAAAAAGCTTGCTCGTAAGAAAGTTGAAGGAGCGCTACCTGCTCATGAAGATCGTGAATCAGGAAGAAGCAACGATCAAAGAAGGGATAAACGTTCTTCATACAAATCAGGTTCATCGTCTAATCGCAATCGAAGTACCGGTGGAAGAAATCGAACGAAACGATAAAAAAATCAAAAAACAGAGGGGGCTGCTTTTAGCAGGCCCCTCTGTTTTTTGTAAAGTGTTCAAATTGAATATTTAGCGATTCTCAAGTCTAAACTGTGGATTCCGCTTTTCTTTGTGCGGCACTTTTTCCTGCTGTATAACCCGTTACGAAGGCAGATGTAATGTTGTAGCCACCGGTATAGCCATGTATGTCGAGAACTTCACCACAAAAGTAAAGACCATCGGTATATTTCGATGCCATTTCTTTCGGGTGAATTTCTTTTAATGATACGCCTCCACCTGTCACAAATGCTTTATCAATTGGAAGTGTCCCGTCAACAGCTACTTGGAAGTGCTTTAATAACCGAACGTATTCTCTCACTTTTTCTTTAGACAAATGAGCATATGTTGTGTCAGGCGAAAGTTCAGATTTAGTAAATAAGAAAAGCATGTATCGTTCTGGAACGTTACTTTTCCAAATGTTTTTAATCGCTTTTTTGGGTTCATCTTTTGCAAGCTTCATATGTTCGCGATATAACTCTTCTTCATTTTGATCAGGTACGGCATCAATTTGCAGTGGAATATAGTGTGCATTGAATTTTTTCATTGCTTTGACGACGTATTGACTGCATCGGAGAACAGCTGGTCCTGATAATCCAATATGAGTGAAAATCATATCCCATCTGTGAGTCTTAATGATCTTCCCTTTTGGATTCAGAACAGATAGAGCAACATCTCTTAGTGATAATCCCTGCAGTTCTTTGTTTTTGATAAACGGTTCACTAGATGTAAGCGGAACTTCTGTAGGATAAAGATCTGTAATCGTATGACCGCCTTCTTCTGCCCATGCATAGCCATCACCTGTAGACCCCGTATGTGGGACAGATTTTCCACCTACCGCAATAACCACATTTGATGAGTGGATTTCTTCTTTTGTTTGAAGCTTCACTCCAGAAACTTCTCCATCCTTATAAAGAACTTTCTCAACAGGCGTGTTTACTTGAATGGTCACATTCAAACGGCGTACTTTGTCTAGAAGCGCATTCACAACAGATTTTGCATCATTCGTGACGGGAAACATTCTACCGTGATCTTCTTCTTTTAGCTTAATGCCTAGGTCTTCAAAGAAAGTGATGATATCTTCATTATCAAATATGTTAAATGCACTGTATAGAAACTTCCCGTTTCCAGGAATAAATTTAATAAGTTCATCTAGCGGAAGACGATTTGTGACATTACAGCGTCCGCCTCCAGATATGGCAAGTTTTCGACCGAGCTTATTTCCTTTATCAACTAGAAGCACTTTTGCTCCATGTTCAGCCGCGGATACAGACGCCATGAGTCCGGATGGGCCTCCGCCAATCACAATGACATCATAGTTCATACTTACACCTCTCTCAATTTGCTACACACAAACATACCACAAATTATACTCATTATAAAAGTTTCACAAAAATTTATATTTGTTGTTACTAGGTAAATAGCTTAAAATGGAGAAGTGTATTTATAGAACTGTTGAAAATTGTTGATAGATGACGAATAGATATACTTGAATGGTTAGAAGTAGGAGATGGAGAAATGTCTGATTCAAATGTGATCAGAGGGACGATGCTGTTATCTGCAGCCACCCTTTTTTCTAGAATAATTGGTATGATTTATATGTTTCCATTTACAGCTCTTGTTGGTACACAGGGAGTAGCACTTTATCAATATGCCTATACTCCATATACGATCATGCTTAGCCTTTCCACAGTTGGGATACCGCTGGCTGTTTCGAAATTTGTTTCGAAATATCACACGCTTGGTGATTACCGAACAGGGAGGAGGCTATTTAAATCAGGGTTGTTGCTAATGTCACTAACCGGTTTCGTTGCCTTTCTTGTTTTGTTCTTATTGGCAGAACCAATAGCTCACCTGGTGATTGAGGAGGGTAATGAGGGGAATACGATTGCTGATGTAACCCTTGTTATTCGTGTGGTTAGTATTGCATTGTTAATTGTTCCAATCATGAGTTTAACACGAGGTTTTTTCCAGGGTCTTCAGTCAATGGGTCCTACCGCTGTGTCTCAGGTTGTTGAGCAAATATTCCGTATTGTATTTATTCTTGCATCAAGCATTATTATCATTAAATACATGGATGGCTCTGCTGCAACAGCAGCAACATACGCCACTTTCGGGGCATTTATAGGTGCAGTAGGGGGCTTGATGGTCGTCTTCTGGTACTACAGAAAACGAAAACCAACGCTCGATCGTCATCTTGCTGAAAGTAAGGTTGACCACAATGTGTCTTTAAAAGATATGTACAAAGAAATCATTACGTATGCTCTTCCTTTTGTTGTTGTTGGTCTAGCGATTCCTTTGTATTTGCAAATAGATACTTTTCTAATTAATCCGGCATTAAAGAGTATTGGATATGCCAAACCGGCTTATGAAGAGATATTTGCTATTATTACTGGGCTTGCCCATAAGTTGATTATGATTCCAGTCTCTCTTGCTACCGCACTTTCTATGACGATTATTCCTGCTATTACGAAATCTTACACCGCTAACAGGGAAGGTTCTTTGCAAAATCAGCTCACGCAAACGTTCCAAATTTTATTGTTCTTGACTACCCCAGCTGCGATTGGACTAGCGGTTTTATCTGAACCAATCTTTAGGGTGCTCTATCCGACAGTGAACCAGGAACTTGGGAGTGCGTTGTTGATGTGGTATGCACCGACTGCAATATTGTTTGCACTTTTCTCTGTTACGGCAGCAATTTTACAGGGAATTAACAAACAAAAATTTGCGGTATATAGTTTACTAGCAGGATTGGCATTAAAAGCAGGATTAACTTATCCATTTGTTACAATTTTTGAGGGGAAAGGATCCATTTTAGCAACAAATCTTGGATTGTTTACATCAGTTTTGATCACGATTGTAATCATTAAGAAATATACCGATTATGATTTTGGATTTCTTTCAAGAAGGTTGTTGCTCATTGGTATCTTCGTTGTTGTTATGGCGGTCGCCTCTAAGTTGGCAATTCTCCCTTTAGAGTCTGTTATGCCTGATTTATACCTTTCAACGAGTGAAGGTGGCAGCATGCTGTATTCTATTATTAATCTATTGATTGGAGTGACGGTAGGGGGAATCGTGTTCCTCTGGCTATCGTACCGTTCCAATCTCGCTGGACTGATATTGGGTGAACGATTCTCAATCTTAAAAAGACGATAAAAAATGAAGGTCCGATGGGGACCTTCATTTTTCGTTAATATGAAGAGAACTAGTTATTAATTGCCGTACTCTTCATCTCGTATACCAATTTGTCTTTCGATCCGAGTAATCCTTCTATCCTGTCGTCGTAGTTGTCTCTCGATTTCTCTTAGTTGTTGCTCAATATTTCCAGGATAATAGCCCGGCTGTCCTGGCTGTCCAGGTTGCCCTGGATAGCCAGGATACCCTGGGTACATTTGGTAACCCTGCCCTTGTGGTCGATCATACATACATAGTTCCCCCCTTGCTTTAGGTACTTAATAGTGTATGTGTCTGTTGGGCAGTGTTGCTGGGCGTATGTCCGTGTTATACTGAGTTTTTCTGATACCAGCTTAATTGTTCACCAATCCCGAGTCCTTTAAGTGGTACTTCATAATGATAATCATAATTTTTAAGTTGGGGTTCTAGATGCTTACGGTAGACAGCTCCACCGTGTAAACAAACCGTTATGTTGGTAGATGGTTCGTACTGATAGAATTGCTCAATCACTTTCTGAGCCCATTCTTCCCTTTGATAATGTGTGAATGTTTTAATTGATACATCATATGGATCCATTATGTCATCTGGTAATAATAAGCCGTCTTTGGCATTATAAAAATACATGCGATCATAGTGGTTAGAAGCATACTGAAGCGTTTTCTGAAATAAAGGGCTTTGGTAAAATTCTGTAACGGGTGCTGATTTCGTGCTTTTTTTACGAGCGGTTGCTAAAAGGCCAACTTTCTCAATCATTCTATTCACTCCAAACGTGCATTTTGGCATTTAACGTTTACATACCCTTGATTCACAAGAATTATGCTAAAAAATGAAAGAAAAAGTGGTAAAAATATGGAAAGGGAGCGATTTTGATGCGATTAGATAAATTGCTAGCTAACATGGGTTATGGAACAAGAAAAGAAGTAAAGAAGCTTCTCAAGACTGGCGTCGTACGCGTAGATGAGGAAGTAATGAAAGATCCTAAACAACACGTTGACCCAGAACGTAACCTTGTAACAGTTCATCATGAAACTGTTGACTATCGTGAATTTATTTATTTAATGATGAATAAACCTGCTGGAGTTATTTCAGCAACAGAAGATGAGGATGAGACCGTCATCGATATTCTTATACCAGAGGATCAAGTGTTTGAACCTTTTCCTGTAGGACGGCTAGATAAAGATACAGAGGGATTATTAATTATTACAAATGATGGGAAACTAGCCCATCATTTAACGTCTCCGAAGCATCATGTGCCAAAAACCTATTTCGCAAGGATAAACGGTGTTGTAACGGAAGAAGATGTAGGTGCATTTCAGAAAGGTGTTACCCTCGATGACGGTTATTTAACAAAGCCAGGTGAATTAAGAATATTGGAATCAGGTGAGCAATCAGAGATTGAATTAACGATTCATGAAGGAAAATATCATCAGGTGAAGCGAATGTTTGAAGCTGTGGGGAAGAAAGTGATTTACTTGCAACGCATTAAAATGGGGGAAATTCATCTTGATGAAGATTTAGAACTTGGTGAATATCGTGAGTTAACAGAAGATGAAATACAATTCCTGCAAAAGTGATCTTTCGTTTCCTTTTTACTGACCTGGGGAATAGCAGTAGTAGTCAGTTGTGAAGGAGAGGATATTCATGATCAAGGTTGGTAAAGAAATTCTAGGTAGTAAGCTTAAGAATAAGTCATCTGCTGAGTTGATTGTAAAGCAGGTTTATTTTGATCAAAAGCTGCAGAAAATAACATTTTTAGAGATCGATAAAAAAGAAGCAAGTAATAAAGAAGATGCGGTACCTGATCATCATGCAAGTGAAATGCTTCATTCTATTCAAGCTTCTGGAGGACAATTTACGCCTGATAACTACCCTGTCACAGATGATGATCGTAAAGAACAGGAGACAAATGGCTATATGATTGTTCCTTATCATTATTTAACATGGGAGGAAGACTCCTTGCTGATCCAAGAAGATGTAGAAGAGGTTCAATCTTCTATACTTATAGATCAATGTTCATACAAATCATTAAATAAGGCTGAAGTTCTTACGGAAGAAGGAGAAGAATTAGGCAAAGTTAAAGAAGTTATGATTAATTCGAATGGCCTAGTCGAGGGCCTTGAACTTTCAGAGGGGTTATTATCTAATTTACTTTCTGACGATCAACCATTTATTCACGTAGATGAATCAGTCAAATTTAGACATGATAAAGTGATCGTTCCAACAAACTATCAACAAAATCGAACAAAGTAAAATAAAAAACATATGAGAAAGCACCAGCTTTCTCATATGTTTTTTGTATTTAAGATCAATTATTCACTCCATAAACAAAGGCTTTCGTCATCGTGCTGTTGACGAAAAGCCAGGTTTTACAAATGATCTAATTCGCTATCCAACTTTAACTCTCTTGCTTGTGATGGTCCAGACTCCTCGGTTTGGGCTTTTGACTAATTCGTTATAGGCCAGTACATTCAAATCTCTTTGAACAGTTCGCTGGGTAATCCCAAACTCTTCAACTAACTCATTTGTGCTGACAGTACCATGCTTGCTAATGAATAAATAGATAGACTTGATACGGGTCATCATACGATCAGTTGAAGTAATACTCAAAGAACCACTCCCTAACATGTAATCAATGCCTTATCCTTAGCATAATTATTGACTATTAAAACCATATGAAGGAAACGTAAAGATATACTTAAAATTATAAGGATTCCTTCATTTTGTCATGAAAGTTTAGCTGAGTGCTCCGATTGTGACTGGAAGTGATTTCTGGATGTGTTGGGTCTCCCAACTTGGTGTAATGACGAATAGGGTCATACCACTTTCATAAGACAAGCGATTGATCGGCATGATTAATTAGAATTCCATTCATATTGCCTTTTCCCTTTATTAAGTCAACTTACACCCCCTCTTTAAAGTTTATTTTACAATAATTTTGCTAGTTCGGCAAAAAAGTCATTTCCGTTGGATCTTTCTTCCTAATCGCAACTTCCTTTGCTATTCTTAAAGGTAGATGTCTTAGAGGAAAGGGGGAAGAACTGTGTTTTTTCGAATTTTTATTAAAAATGCTACAAAACTCAATAACTGGTTTATGTTTTATGCTGCCTTGATTCTTGTTATAGGAAGCTCCATTATCATGAGATTTGCTGAGCCTGAGACGTTTCCCACTTTATTTGAAGCGGTATGGTGGGTGATGACCACTGTTACAACGGTTGGTTATGGAGATTATTTCCCCGTTACCATTCCTGGAAGAATTTACGCTATGTTTCTCTATATTGTAGGAATTGGTTTAATAGGAGTGGTGATTGGTAAATTTGTAGATGCCTTTGCAGAAATCAAGAAGCGAAAGGAGGAAGGGAAAATGCCCTATCAGGGGAAAGGTCATATTGTGATCATCGGGTGGTCTCAAAAGGCGTCCTACGCAGTTTCAGAGATCATGGATTCTGAAGAATGCGAAATTGTTATCATCGATAAGCTTGGAAAGGCGCCGATTATTGAAGACCATATTCATTATATTCAAGGAGATGCTGCAGAAGAAGCAGTTCTTCGAAATGCCGATATTACGAATGCGAAGGCAGTTCTCGTTTTTTCTGATGACGCTATTCACGATGCATTGTTAGCAGATGGGAAAACACTAATTATAGCTAGTTCAATTGAACGAATGTCAACAGCTATTCATACGACTGTCGAAGTGATGAAGGAAGAGCATATTAAGAACTTTACACATGTTCAAGTGGATGAATTTGTACTTTCTAATGAGGCTATTTCTCGTATGGCGGTCAGATCGGCTTTCACAAAAGGGATTTCTGGCGTTTATTCTCAGCTATTAAGCAGAGGACATGGAGAGAATTTGTATGAAATAGCGGTGCATAAGGAGTGGGATACATATCGTAATGCGTTCGATGCTTTGTTACAACAGGGAGCTACTCTAATAGCTGATGGGAATCGAATGGATATCAATCGTCGTCTCGATGAACGGATTTCCAAAGATGCGAAGTTATTTGTGATATGTGATCGATCAGTTTACAAAAAATTAAAAGGAATGGAGTCACGTATATGAGCGAAGTGAACTGGCACGATGAAGTGATGAAAAGAAAGGAAGACCTCTTGTCAGATTTGACAGGTCTTCTTGAGATTGAAAGTGTTCTAGAGGAAGATAAGAGTAGTGAAGAAACACCATTCGGACCTGGTCCCCGACAAGCACTCGATTATATGCTTTCATTAGGAAAACGTGATGGCTATGTAACGAAAGATGTTGAGCACGTAGCGGGTCATTTAGAATTTGGGGATGGTAAAGAACTTATCGGGATTCTTTGTCATGTTGACGTTGTGCCCGCAGGAAGTGGATGGACAACACCTGCATTTCAGCCAGACTTGCGTGATGGGAAACTGTATGCAAGAGGGGCGATTGATGACAAGGGGCCAACGATTGCTTCATATTGGGCAATGAATATTGTGAAAGAGCTCTATCCATCCTTGTCAAAACGTGTGCGCATCATTGTAGGAACTGACGAAGAAAGTTCATGGCGTTGTGTCGATACTTACTTCAAGAATGAAGAGATGCCAATGATGGGGTTTGCTCCGGATGCCGTGTTTCCAATCATTCACGCTGAAAAAGGAATCGCTGATTTTGAATGGACCTTTCCTGTAACACAAAGTAATGATGAACGTCTTATTCTTCAGTCTTTCCAATCTGGACAAAGGCTGAACATGGTACCTGATTATGCATGTGGTGTATGTCGCGGTGAACAGGGCACTTTAGTTGACGTAAAAAAAGATTTTGAGTTATTTTTAAAAAAACATGGTCTTGATGGAAAGGTTACTCTTGATCACCAACTAACTCTTGAATTAAATGGCGTATCCGTACACGGTTCAGCACCTGAAGAAGGTAATAATGCAGCATTCCGCTTGGCAGAATTCTTAGGGAAGAGGAACTTTGATTCTAATGGAGCGACTTACATAGGCTTTATTACAAAGTGGCTCATAGATGATTTCAAAGGAGAACGATTAAAGGTTGCATGTGAAGATGAGATTACAGGGTCATTAACAATGAACGCTGGGACTTTTTCGTATCATTTTCGGGAGGGCGGTAAAATTGGAATAAATCTTCGCTATCCTGTTACGTGTGAGTTTAATGAGGTTCAAAAATCATTTGAAAAAGTAACAGGGCCATTAGAGGTTAAGATGAATGTTCTTGACCATATGACGCCTCATCATGTACCAAAAGACAATGAGCTTATAAAAAAGCTTCAGCACGTATATGAGAAGCAAACAGGTGAGAAAGCAGAACTGCTATCAATTGGTGGTGGGACTTATGCGCGTTCTCTTGAAGCGGGAGTTGCTTTTGGAGCACTTTTTAAAGGGAAGCCACATCTAGCACATCAAAAAAATGAGTATGTGGAAATGGAAGATCTCCTGAAAGCTGCAGCGATTTATGCCGAAGCAATCTATGAGCTAGCTAAATAAACAGAAAGAACGCCATGCCGTTAGCGGCATGGCGTTGAAATGTTAAAGAGAGCTGAATAAGTCGCTTGAGAGATAACGTTCCCCAGAGTCGCAAGTCATTGTGACGACAACTTGATCTGGAGATAATCGTTCTGCAACTTGCATAGCGGCATACACTGCAGCTCCTGATGAAGGACCAACAAGTAACCCTTCTTCACGAGCCAGTTTACGCGTTACTTCGTAAGCTTGCTCGTCAGTAATCTTAATAATTTCGTCATAAATCGATGTGTTGAGAATGTCAGGGATAAATCCTGGGCTAGTACCTACAAGCTTATGTTTACCTGGTTTCCCGCCAGATAATACTGGGGAGCCTTCCGGTTCGACAACGTGTACAGTTAAGTCGGGGTAGTGTTCTTTTAACACTTCTCCAGTTCCTGTAACCGTTCCGCCGGTTCCTGCAGTAGAAACAAAAGCTGCAGGTGTAACACCGAGTTGCTTCATCCCTTCAATAATCTCAAGCGCTGTAGACGTTCTGTGTGCATCTGGATTAGCAGCATTCTCGAATTGCATCGGGATGAAGCTGTCTTCGATGGTATCTGCAATATCCTTTGCTTTGTTGATCGCGCCAGGCATTTTTTCGGATGAAGGTGTTAGAACCACTTTTGCTCCATATGCCTTGAGTAATTTAATCCGTTCTTGGGTAGCATTATCTGGCATTACAATAATGGCAGGATACCCTTTTGCTGCGGCATTCATCGCAAGACCGATTCCTGTGTTTCCGGAAGTTGGTTCAATAATCGTTGACCCCTCTTTAAGAAGTCCTTTTTCTTCTGCCTTTACAATCATATTGTAAGCTGCTCGATCTTTTACGCTTCTACTTGGATTAAAATATTCAAGTTTGGCATAAATTTTGGCACCATCAGGGTTTGGAACACGATTCAATTTCAAGAGCGGGGTATCCCCGATTAGATCTGCCATATTTTCATAGATCATGTAAGCACGTCCTTTTCTTATAAGATAAGGTTAAATTTCTTCACCATATGGTTAAAGTAAAGAGAGATTGGATTTTATGAGTAAGAGTCACGAGACTGACTCCTATTACTGTTCCCCATTATAGCAAAACATAAGTCTCAAGCAATAAGATGACGCTTGTAAGTAAAAAAAGTGAAAGAGAATTCAGATTTTTTGATAGAATAGAACTAGGATAGAAGGAGTGGGAAAATTGAGGACTCATTATTTCATTGCGCTCCCCGTCCAACTGCACCTTAGACGAGCACTAGAGAAAGTTCAACGTGAGTTTAATTTAGATTTATTTAAGCATATTGTGTATCCTGAAGATTTTCATGTAACAGTGGAATTTCTAGGTGGTGTATCGGAGGAACAACTTTCTTCCATACACGACGGATTGCAACAATTAGTAAAGAGAATTGAACCGTTTGAACTAACTGTTGATCAGATTGGTGCGTTTGGGCGACAGCAGCAACCTCGTGTCCTTTATGCGAATGTAATGAGAAACGAAAGGTTGGATATCCTTCACAAGGAAGTACATCAAATCTGTTCAGCTACAGGTCTTGTTACCGATCATAAAGAATATCGTCCACACATTACTCTTGCAAAAAAATGGCGTTTTTCAGAACAGGTCATACCTCCTGCTTGGCCAACACTTCAACGTGATAGTCAGGAAGTATCCTCTTTACATCTGTACAAGGTAGCACCTCTAGAAAAACCTAGATATCAACGTGTTGAGTCTTATGCGTTCACTAAGCTATAGCGTTTTTGTCATCACCATTCAGATCGGCCTTCTGTTTGGCTTCTATCTTGTCGGAGTTTATCTCCAGAATGCATTATCACTTCCTGTCCCAGGAAGTGTGGTAGGAATGCTCCTCCTATTAATTGGACTTTATATAAAAGTGATTCCGGTTAAATGGATTTCTAAAGGAGCTTCTGCCATGTTGAACCATTTGCCTTTGCTTTTTATTCCGGTTACTGTCGGCATTATGCAACATCTCGACTTCTTTAGTGGCAAGAGTCTCTGGTTAATTCCGATTGTCCTCCTAAGTACGTGGATTGTCATGGGGGGAACGGGATTAGTTGGGCAGTATCTTGCAAATCGAAAGGGGTAGAGAATGTTGGTTGTTTTGGAAATGATTTTTTGGTTAGTTTTAACACTTGTTCTTTATGTTGTTTTTCGTAGATTATATCAATTGCTTCCTTATCCATTTATGATCCCGGTCCTCACTTGTACTGTCTTTCTGGTTGTAGTGTTAAAGACGTGTGATGTATCTTATAATACTTACTTTAGTGGAGGAAAGTGGATTGATGCTTTGCTTGGCCCGGCAATTGTTGCACTAGCTTTTCCCCTTTATCAGCAGCGTAAGTTACTAAGTAAATACAAAGTAGAAATACTGACAACTGTATTGACTGCTAGTTTACTCGGCATGCTATCTGGTTATTGGCTAGCCTTTATTAGTGGATATAACGAACTGATTACATCAACGATTATTGCAAAGAACGTAACCACTCCGGTAGCTATGGAGGTAGCACGTATGACTGGTGGTGAACCAGCATTTGCCGTTATTTTTGTTATGATTGCTGGAATTGGTGGCGCTGTGACTGGCCCCTGGTTATTTAACATCCTTGGTATTTCTAATTTTCTAGGTGTGGGGATGGCTTTTGGAGGAGCATCGCATGCGATCGGAACTGCGAAAGCACTTGAATATGGTCAGAAAGAAGCGGCTGTCAGCTCTATTGGACTAAGTTTATGTGCTCTTTGTGTGTCCATTCTTGGACCACTCTTATTGAAATGGATTTCTTGATTTTTATGATGAAATAAATAGCAAATTTAACTCTTTTAAATAAGATAGATAGTGAAAAAGGTTGTAAGCATCTCAGCAAAGGATGGGATTTATTTGATACGAGATTACTCTGCATTTAAAAAAGTAAGCCAGGCTTTTACAGCATATTGGGATGATTTTCACACAATAACGGTTATGGCTGATATCTCGTTAAATGTACACGATGCCTACACTCTTACTGATGGTCATCTAGATATTCCATTCGATGTGAAAGATAACTCGAAAATGGGAAAGAAAAGAATCGTCTCCTTTGATGTTAAAGACGAGTATATTCCTGGAAATGATTATTTCCTCATTCATTCAAATGGTGAATCAAGCCTTGTCTATACTGGAAAAGTCGTGAGGACAGAACTCTTTGATGAACGATTCCATTATGATGGAGATTTAGGAGCTTTCCTAACAGGGCGAGGGACTCTGTTTAGGGTATGGGCACCAACGGCGACCGAAGTGATTGTAAACATCTACAGTGATCGTTTGCAGAAGCTTAAGGAAATCCCTATGATCAAGCATGAGCGTGGGGTATTCGAATGTTCTTCACCAGAAGATGGAGAAGGGACACTTTACACATACGGTGTATACGTAAATGGGAAGTGGCAGGAAACGATTGATCCCTACGCAAGAGCAGCTACATCTAATTGCAAATTCGGTATGGTTGTTGATACTGCTCATACGAATCCTGATGATTGGAACCCGATGGAGAAGCCTACACTCGCA
This sequence comes from uncultured Bacillaceae bacterium, assembly GCA_963805895.1. Lineage (GTDB taxonomy): Bacteria > Bacillota > Bacilli > Bacillales > Guptibacillaceae > Guptibacillus. The sequence goes on along the minus strand of CAWDWH010000016.1, from coordinate 603,379 downwards.
AGACCCTCTGACGCCATTATTTATGAACTTCACGTTCGAGACTTTAGTGCACAATCTAAAAGTGGTCTGAAACATAAAGGCAAGTACAAGGCTTTCTCAGAAAATCCTTCTGAAAAAGATGGCATTCCCTCAGGCTTGAATTATATGAAATGGTTAGGTGTAACTCACATCGAACTTTTACCTATACAGGATTTTGGTAGTGTAGATGAAATGAAGGCTGAGCCTTCTTATAACTGGGGCTATGATCCAATCCATTATTTTATTCCAGAAGGAAGTTATTCTTTAAATTCACACGAGCCATATACTCGCATCCATGAAGTGAAGGAAATGATTTCAAGCATTCACCGTAAAGGACTTCGAGTGATTATGGATGTCGTTTTTAATCATGTCTATCAGCTCCACGCCTCCAACCTGGAGAAAATAGTGCCAGGTTACTACTTCCGTTTTGATCATGGGGGAAAACCTTCGAACGGTACTGGAGTCGGTAATGATACGGCTTCAGAACGAAAAATGATGAGGAAGTTAATAGTGGATTCTGTTGTTTACTGGGCAAAAGAGTATGGAATCGATGGATTCCGATTCGATTTAATGGGTATTCATGATAAGGAAACGATGAATGAGGTTCGATATGCACTTGATTGCATTGATCCTACCATTTTATTGTTCGGTGAAGGCTGGCATATGAATACGATCTTACCAGACCACCGGAAAGCAATGAGCGCTCACGCAAGAGAAATGCCAAGAATCGGATTTTTTAATGATCATTTTCGAGATTCTGTGAAAGGAAAGCTGTTCGATACTCGCTCGACTGGGTTTGCAACTGGGAACTTTTCCGTTAAAGAAGACGTAAAGAAGTGTATAATGGGGAGTGTTGAGGACAAATTTATTACGGCATCACAGTCAATCAATTACGTAGAATGCCACGATAATCATACATTATGGGATCGATTAAATCGAAGTCATCCAGGAGTCAATGAGGATGTAAAACAGAAGATGCACAGGCTTGCAACCGCTGTAACGGTTCTTTCACAGGGTATCCCTTTTCTCCATGCAGGACAGGAATTCTATCGAACGAAAAACGGCGTAGAAGATAGCTATAAATCGCCGGATAAAATTAATCGATTTGATTGGCAAAGAATGAGAGCAGTCCAAGAAAACGTTAAGTATGTAAAAGGTCTTCTTTCCATAAGAAAGCATTTTGGAGTCTTTAGAATGTCTGAACATCATGATATGAATAAGATTTCCTTCTTCGATTCTCCTGGCCCATTAATCGCCTACCGTATTGACCAGGAAGGAACCAATGAGAAAATTGTTGTCATTCACAATGGCGGGTTCCATGACGATATTATTGATGTAGGAGATGGGGAGAAATGGATTCTTGCAGATGGATCTCAAGCGGGAATCGAACCGATGAGAAAAACAACTGAAAAAGCTCTTTCGGTTGCGCCATTTAATACTGTAGTTTTATTGACAAATGATTAATACATGAAGATTTCGTCAACGTGTGTTATAATTTTTTATTCGTAGACGGTTTTTAGCTAAGTCCGGAGAACACACCGCTAAAAACGCAAAACTTCCAGAATCTACAAACTAACAGAAATCGAAGGTGAAATTGTTGGATAACATTTTAGGCGAAGGCTGGCAGGTGACGCCAGCTGGCGGAGCGACAGGCGAAGCATACTTAGCTCAATATGGAGACGAGAAATTATTCCTTAAGCGGAACTCCTCGCCTTTTCTGGCTGTTTTGTCGGCGGAAGGTATTGTACCGAAACTTCTCTGGACCAAGCGACTTGAGAATGGGGACGTTATTACAGCACAGAAGTGGCTGCCGGGGAGGGAACTGAAGTCTCATGAAATGAAGCAGCCACGAGTGGCCCAAATGCTTTATAAAATTCATCGGTCTTCAGAACTTCGCAGGATGCTCAATCGTCTCGGTAAAAAACCTCTTTCACCAGACGTCATTTATCTTGACCTTATGCAGAAGTTTGAGAATCATCATCGGACAGATGTTGAAGTGATAAGAGCCCTTTCTTATCTAGCAGCAAATAAGAATGATCTCGAGCATGTCGAAAAGGTCGTCTGCCATTGTGATGTGAATCATAATAATTGGATGTTTAGTGAGGAAGGGAACTTATACTTGATTGATTGGGATGGGGCAGTCGTTGCAGATCCAGCGCTTGATATCGGCATGTTGCTTTATTGGTACGTTCCGAAAGAGGAGTGGGGAGAATGGCTCGCTCATTACGGCCTTACAAATACAGAAGGTCTACGCCACCGCATGTACTGGTATGTGGTGGCACAGACCTTGCTATCGATCTATTGGTATGACCTTAAAGGACTGAACGGAGAAGTTGAATTCTGGAAGAAAGATCTTGAAAATCTTAATCACTACCGGCTTATTGATAATGATTAATGGTTTCTACCCACTGGCTAATATGAGGCTGGTGGGTTTCTATATGGTTTAATAAGTCTAGTTGTCCCGCTCCTGCTGAGCTATATTGTTCAATTTGTCCAAGTACCTCTTTGATTTCCGGGGCAATCACGTCATTCCGTTGTAAGGCGGATGCTAGACGTTGGATTTGCTGACATTCTGATGAGGTCCCTGTGCAGTCGATCTGGTGATTTTTGAGAATATCGGCTAGAATAAAAAGCTGGTCTTGATGTGAAAGTGGCATGCATTTTCCTCCTTATTTGTACTACTAAATAGCGTGTACATATTAGAAGGAATTATGCCACGATAAACAAGACAAACACGGAAGAATCCAGGTTTGTCTTGTTACAGTCTGCTAATGAGTATCTCCTTTTGCACCCCAGCCGAACAGTGCGACAATGGAAACGATAATAACAATCCAAGGTGCCCACATGATAAGAAAGTTTTCCATAATGTTCTCCTCCCCTCCGACCTTCATATTACCTTCTTATTTTCAATGATGTCTATCGTTTTTTTAAACAATCTTATAACTATTCTATACCCTGTTTCAACCTTCCTATTCTGTTGATTTCATGGTAAAATGTCGATTGTGTGAAAAAGGAAAGAAGATAATAAGGAAGTGAAAGTATGCGTCAGCGAAACAAACCATGGGCAGAAGATATGTTTGCAAAAAACCCGCAATTCGTTCCAACCAATCCTTCTGAAAAGAAAGGAAAATGGAACGATGTCTTTCATAATAGCAATCCTATTCATTTAGAAGTAGGTACAGGTAAAGGTCAATTTATTATTGGTATGGCAAAACAGCACCCTGATATTAACTTCGTTGGTTTAGAGTTATCAGCAAGTGTGATGGTATCTGCTTTAGAAAAGTTAATTGAAGAAGATGTGCCAAATGTCCGTCTATTGAATGAGAATGCACAGGATCTCTCTCAGATCTTTGAGGAAAATGAAGTGAGTCGTGTTTATTTAAATTTTTCAGATCCATGGCCAAAAAATCGTCATGAGAAACGACGTCTCATGTATAAATCGTTTCTGGATCTTTATCGCATTGTTATGAAGCAGAACAGTGAAGTGCACTTTAAAACAGATAATCAGGGATTGTTTGAATATTCTCTTCATAGCTTTTCGGCGTATGGTATGACACTTAATCATGTAAGTCTTGACTTGCATCGAAGTGGAATGGCTGACAATGTGATGACAGAATATGAAGAAAAGTTTTCTGCGAAAGGTAGCCGTATCTATCGATGCGAAGCACAGTTTACAACTTGAACCGTTATGAACGGTTCTTTTTTTATGCTTTTGAAAAAGCGTTTTATTTATTTGAAAGCGATTTCTTTTAATGAGAGAATAAGGTTATGATTAAAAAGGGGGAATTCTATGGAACACTTACAAGTAGGAACACTTTCGATCACGTGGCTTCGAGGTGGTGTCACTCATATGGATGGAGGGGCAATGTTTGGGGTAGTCCCAAAACCGCTTTGGAGCAAAAAATACCCTGTAAATGATAGGAATCAAATTGAGCTTAGGACGGATCCTATGCTTATACAATGGCAGGGAAAGAATATTCTGGTAGAGTCAGGTATTGGATTAGGGAAACTTAATGAGAAACAGAAAAGAAATTACGGAGTCAACGAAGAATCCGATATTCATGAATCACTTAATGAACTATCTTTATCGGAAGAAGACATTGATATTATTTTAATGACGCATTTACACTTTGACCATGCTAGTGGATTGACCGAACCTTCTGAAGGTGGTTACAGAGCTACTTTCCCAAATGCTGTCATTTATACATCAGAAGTGGAATGGAACGAAATGAGAGAACCTAATATTCGTTCAAAGAATACATATTGGAAGGAAAACTGGGAAGCGGTTCAGGATAAGATTCAAACGTTTACGAATACGCTTGAAGTGCTCCCTGGCTTAGCGATGCATCATACTGGTGGACATAGTAACGGTCATTCGATTATTACGATGGTGGAGGGTGATGAGACCCTCATTCATATGGCGGACCTTATGCCTACTCATGCGCATGCTAATCCTCTCTGGGTGCTTGCCTATGATGATTATCCAATGACCTCAATCGAGGCAAAGAACAAATGGATCCCAGATGCTGTGCATCATAATAAATGGTTTCTTTTCTACCATGATGCCATTTACAGAGCGTTAAAATGGGATGAAAATTATACAATTACGGATGAAGTGAAGCGAAAATGATGATAGTAAAGAAGAGCGCAAATGCGTTCTTCTTTTTTGTTTTAACTGTTTTCCTAGACACAGTTGCTATAAGAGTAGAGTTGATTTCCGCTCAAATCGCAGGTGAGTCGCAACGCTTGGGTGGGGCAATTTCTCTTTTAGGTCTAATTGGTACATCTAACGATTAAAAAGGCATGACCGAAAACTAGCGCTGATGAAAGGTCCACCTTATAAAGTATTTCAATTTTTTGAGTGTGGATGAACTTTTTTGATTGTTTATGAATTATTTTGAACGAAAATGATTGACTTATGAAAGTGCTTTCATTATAATGTGAGTAGAAAGAAGGTGATGTCTTGCTAAATGCTGAACGTCATTTCATCATATTACAAGTTCTTAAGGAACAAGAAACCGCAACGGTTCATGATTTAAGTGATGCGACTGGTGCTTCCGTCTCAACGATACGTCGCGATCTAGTTCAACTTGAAGAAGAGAATAAGCTGAAACGTGTTCACGGAGGCGCATCCCTTTTTCATTCGAAATGGACTGAGCCATCGCTTGGTGAGAAATCCGCACAGAACCTGGCGGAAAAGACCATTATTGCAGACTATGCGGCTGGATTAGTTCGAGATGGAGACTGTATCTTTTTAGATGCAGGAACAACGACACAGAAACTTGCCGAAAAGCTTCACGGTAAGCAGGTCATCGTTGTAACAAATGGCTATCAAGTCATTGAAAGTCTTCTAACTGAAGGAATCACAACTTATATTGTAGGTGGAAAGTTTAAGGCGAAAACGGGAGCTATGACAGGTCCAAAAGCACTTGAGAGTATTGAAACCTACAGATTTGATAAATGTTTTATTGGAATAAATGGGATTCACGAAAAGTTTGGATTTACAACAGCTGACCCTGATGAGGCAATCATCAAAAGAACAGCAATCAGACTCTCAAGGGAACCTTATGTTATTACGGACTATTCTAAATTTGGAGAAGCTGCTTTCAGTAAAGTGGCAGATCTTCATGAAAGTACAATTATTACAAATGAACATCCTGAGATGAATTATGATCATATCAGTGAACATACAACAGTAGAAGTGGTGAAAAGATGATATATACAATTACGTTAAATCCATCAGTCGACTATATTGTTCGGCTTGAAAACCTGAAGACCGGGCTTGTCAATACGGTAGATGAGGAAACCAAGATTCCAGGTGGTAAAGGAGTGAATGTAACAAGAGTTCTCAAAAGACTCGGTCATCATTCCACTGCTTTAGGATTTGTAGGTGGGTTTACAGGTCAATACATTGAGCAGTCTCTTAAAGCTGAAGGGTTATCGCCCAATTTTATTAAGGTAGATGGAGACACACGCATTAACATTAAACTTAAAAACGGCGAGGAAACTGAAATCAACGGCTTGTCTCCAATGATTTCAGAGGAGAATGTTGATGAATTATATAAGCAATTATCAGAAACGGTTGCTGGTGATGTGGTCGTATTGGCAGGAAGTGTTCCTTCTAGTATCGATCAAAATATTTACTCGCGAATGCTGCATTCATTACCGGATGGTGTACACGCTATAGTAGATACGAAAGGGAAAGCACTTGAAGAAACCGTAAAAGCGAACCCTTTCCTTGTTAAACCAAACCATCATGAACTTGGTGACTTGTTTGGTGTTGAAGTTACATCTGTTGATGATGCAGTTAAATACGGAAAGAAAGTACAAGATATGGGGGCAGAGAATGTCATCGTCTCCATGGCAGGTGATGGCGCAGTGCTTATTACTTCAGAGGAAATTCTTTTTGGAAATGTTCCGATTGGAGAAGTGCAAAATTCAGTTGGAGCAGGGGATTCTGTAGTAGCAGGATTTCTGAGCAACTATTTAGAATCAGGAAGTCTTAAAGAAGCATTCGAATCGGGTATTGCGGCAGGAAGCGCAAGTGCATTTTCAGCTGGGTTCTGTACAAAAGAAGAAGTACAAAAATTAAGGGAGCAGATTACGGTTCATCCGTATGATGGAAGGGGAGGTCTTGAAGAATGAGAATCACAGAATTATTAACCAAACAGACGATGATTCTAAATCTTGAAGCAGATTCAAAAGATCGTGTGATTAATGAACTATCTGAAAAGCTTTATGCAGCAGGTAACTTACAGGATCTGAACGGATTTAAAAAAGCAATTCATGGTAGGGAGAAAGAAAGCACGACTGGTATTGGAGAAGGAATTGCAATCCCCCATGCTAAAACAGCAGCCGTTAAATCTCCTGCCATTGTATTTGGTCGATCTGAAAAAGGAATTGATTATCAATCGCTAGATGGTCAACCTGCTCATTTGTTCTTCATGATTGCAGCAACAGAAGGAGCGAATCAAACGCATCTCGAAGCACTATCAAGACTATCATCGTTCTTAATGGATAACGAATTCCGTAAAGGTCTACTAGAAGCACGAACGGAAGAAGAAGTATTACAGGCGTTCGACCAGAAGGAAGAAGAAGAGAACGCGGATGACGAAGTTGAAGAAACGAATGAAGCTAGTGGCAAAATCCTGGCAGTGACGGCATGTCCTACAGGTATTGCTCACACATATATGGCAGCGGATGCATTGAAGGCAAAAGCAGCCGAACTTGGTTATACTGTAAAAGTTGAAACAAATGGTTCTGGAGGCGTGAAAAATCGTCTAACAGATGAAGAAATTGAGAAAGCACCGGGGATTATTGTTGCAGCAGATACTAAAGTTGAAATGGAGCGTTTTAGAGGTAAAAATGTGATTGAAGTGCCTGTAGCGGAAGCGATCCGAAAGCCTGCCGATTTATTAAAGCAGGCAGCAAGTGGTGATGCCCCGGTTTATAAAGCTTCTGGATCATACGAAGATCAAATTAGTGAGAAGAAAAACGAAAGAAAAGGAAAGCAGTCTGCTTTTTATAAGCACTTGATGAACGGTGTATCGAATATGCTTCCGCTCGTTGTAGGTGGCGGTATTTTGATAGCCCTTTCATTTATCTTTGGTATTAATGCTTCAGATCCAGATGACCCAAGTTACAATGCTTTCGCAGCAGCTCTTAATACAATCGGCGGTGGAAATGCTTTTGCACTGATGATCCCAGTTCTAGCTGGATTTATCGCAATGAGTATTGCTGATCGCCCTGGTCTTGCTCCTGGTCTTGTTGGTGGTTTGATGGCTTCTACGAATGGTGCTGGATTCCTGGGTGGACTCATCGCTGGTTTCCTTGCTGGTTACGCTGTTCTTCTTTTGAAAAAGCTTTTCTCTGGACTTCCACAGTCTCTTGAAGGGTTAAAGCCAGTATTACTTTATCCACTGTTCGGTATCTTTATTACAGGCATCATCATGATGTATGTTGTTATAGAGCCTGTAGGTGCTCTTAATACAGGACTTGAGAACTGGTTGAGTGGTATGGGGACAACCAACAAACTTCTTCTTGGTTTAATTCTGGGAGGAATGATGGCAGTAGATATGGGTGGCCCTATTAATAAAGCGGCCTTTACGTTCGGAATTGCTATGATCGATGCAGGTAACCTTACGTATCACGCAGCGATTATGGCAGGAGGAATGACGCCTCCACTTGGTCTAGCGTTAGCTACCACCTTATTTAAAAATCGCTTCAATAAAACGGAGCGCGAAGCGGGTAAAGTAGCCTATGTGATGGGTGCATCATTCATCACAGAAGGAGCGATTCCTTTTGCGGCAGCGGATCCGGGTCGAGTTATCCCTTCCATTATTGTTGGTTCATCTGTTGCTGGTGCGTTAACAATGTTATTCAATATCGCATTACCAGCACCGCATGGCGGCGCATTCGTGATTTGGTCTGTTAATAACATTTCACTTTCACATATACTTCTCTATATCCTTGCGATTGTCATCGGTACGATCATTACCGCGTTGATGGTAGGAATATTGAAGAAATCAAAGCAAGAAGTTCAATCATAAGTAACGCAAGGGGCTCTCAATTGAGAGCCTCTTTTTCTTGTAGTTCGTACATCATCTGGTACGATTTGTTAATAACGCAGTCGTGATGAGAGAGTGTGAGAAGCCGTGAGAAGCGATATACGCCCATCTCACAAATAGAGATAACGTTGAGATACAAATGATAACGTTTTCACTTACTATCTTACGAGTATGCTTTTTTCTTGCTGCATAAAGGTTGAAGCCTTTAATAAGCAGTGTTAGTATAAATGACCGTAGATGATTTTTCGGAATCCAAAGGAGGCAATCATGCTAGAAAATAAAACCGTAACGTTTATCGGAGCGGGTTCAATGGCAGAAGCAATGGCTGCAGGAATGATTGAGTCAGGTACTATTGAACCTGAGCGTATTATTATGACAAATCGAAGTAATGAACAACGTCGTCAGGAGCTTATGGAGAATCATGGCGTATTGGCGACTCAAAGTATAGAATTCGCAGTTCGTGAAGCAGATGTTGTTATCCTTGCAATGAAGCCAAAGGATGTGGAGCGCGCGCTAGAAGGAATTGAAGATTTCATTACTAATGATCAGCTTCTCTTATCTGTACTAGCAGGCGTACCGTCCTCATACATCGAAGAACAACTCGACGGTGAACAGCCAGTGATTCGCGTTATGCCGAACACTTCAAGTATGATTGGAAAATCTATTTCTGCTCTAGCAGCAGGCAAACATGTAACTGATGAGCAGGTAACGATCGCTCGCGCCCTCATTCGTTCAATTGGTGAAACAGTTGTCATCAATGAAGAACAAATGGACGTATTCACAGGTGTTGCAGGAAGCGGACCAGCTTATATTTACTATGTGATAGAGAGCCTTGAAAAAGCGGCTATTGAAGGCGGTATTGAGACTGAAACTGCTCGTAAAATGGCTGTTCAAACTGTACTTGGTGCAGGAATGATGGCAGAGCAATCAGAAGATTCTCCGTCTGCTCTAAGAAAGAAAGTGACTTCTCCGAATGGTACAACTCAAGCGGGACTTGAAGCGCTTTATGAAAATGGAGGCGGCGAAGCATTTGAGGCAGCTGTAGAAAATGCTGCGACACGGTCAAAAGAAATTAGCAATCAATTTGATGAAAAACCTATTACACAATAAGAACCGGTTGAGCCCGGTTCTTTTTTTTGTTAAATTGGTCGCAATTGTTAAAAATAAGTTCTGTTTGGGTACAAGTCTAATAGAGTGAATTGGATGATCTGTCCCTGTTTTCCTCGAATTGGATGTTCTTTTCTTCAAAATGTTAGTAGAATACTAGTTCGAATATGGTATGATAAGAATTGGATAATTTGTTTGTTAAAGGAGGAAAAAATGATGAAAAAAGGAATTTTTGCTCTTATTGCTGTATTTTTAGTCGCTTTACCTTTCGCCGGTACAGCAGCACATGCAGAGGCAGACGTTAGCGGTGATATTAAAAAGGGTGTTACCAGCTATCTTGCAGAAGAACATTATGATTATGACAAAGGGTCACTTAAAGTCGAAGACGCTAAGTCACTTGAGGTTGATAGTTCTGCAGATAAGGGTTTCAGCAAAGTATCGATGATGCTTATTAAGTTCAATACTGTTCGTGATAATATTTTCTTTGAAGATCATACAGAAGTCCTTTTCTATGATACTGAAGCGAATGCCGTTATTCCAGACTCCAAAATTTTAGATGTAGAGAAAGCTAAAGAATACAAAGATAGTCATTCAGATGTAACAGGAGAAAACCTTCATATGGGTGTCATGTTGTTCTTAAGTGCTATTATGCTGATTGTTCCAGCACTTATTGCTTACTTGTGGTCAAAAAATAAGTATTCTACTCTACGATTTAAATTACAAAACAATGTATATGAAACAAATTCAACGTTCTAATATAGAGAGTTAAGAGAAATCCCCCAGCGAATCAATTCGCTGGGGGATTTCTTATTGTGCTTGTAATTCGACTAGTGTTCCAGTCTCTGCATCAACCATGAAGTCAAGCTGTTGGAGCTCGCCTTCTTTTTCACATGTTAATCCACCTGAATAGACTGTGAAAGGTAGATTGAACTTTTCTACTGAATCAGTTTTCATATGAATCCATGATCCCTTAACTGAATAAACAGGTTTCACAGCGCCTTTAACAGCTCTCAGTGCTTTCTCGGGGGATAGGACCGTCTGTTTTGACGCGATGGAAGCGGTTGTAATCGCTGCAGCACCAGCCCCAATCAAAGCTCCTATTAGCATATCTCTTGTTTTCATATTACTCATTTCTCCCTTCTAAAACTGGCCAATTTATTCCCTTCTTCAGTATATCGGAAGTTTGCTCTCCTACCAAATGTTTATGCTGAAAATTCATGCGACTAGCAAGACTCATACAGATTCGATACAATAGTAAGAGAATACAGGAATATTGGAAGGGGATACATATGAAAGAAGAGACGCTGTCACTATTTAAAACACTAACTGAACTTCAAGGTGCACCAGGGTTTGAACATGACATTAGAAAATTCGTGAAAGGCGAAATTAGCAAGTATACGGATGAGTTGATTCAGGATAACCTCGGAAGTGTTTTTGGAGTCAAACGGAATTCAGGTCCACGTATCATGGTAGCTGGTCATATGGACGAAGTTGGATTTATGGTCACGTCTATTACAGAGAATGGGATGTTGCGATTCCAACCACTTGGTGGTTGGTGGAGTCAAGTTCTTCTTGCTCAACGCGTGCAAGTGATGACAAAGAACGGCCCTATTCCTGGGGTTATTGGATCGATACCTCCTCATCTTCTGGATGATGCTACTAGAAACAAGCCGATGGCAATCAAGAATATGCTGATCGATATTGGTGCTGATAACAAAGAAGATGCTCTAAGTATTGGTGTCACTCCAGGACAACAAATTGTCCCTGTTTGTCCGTTCACACCAATGGCTAATGAGAAAAAAATCATGGCAAAAGCGTGGGATAACCGCTATGGTGTCGGCCTTGCTATTGAACTTCTTAAAGAACTTCAAAATGAAGATTTGCCAAATGAATTATATTCAGGAGCTACTGTTCAGGAGGAAGTTGGACTAAGAGGTGCACAAACGGCAGCGAATATGATAAACCCTGATCTTTTTTATGCCCTTGATGCAAGTCCAGCAAATGATATGACTGGGGATAAAGGTGAGTTCGGACAGCTTGGAAAAGGAGCGCTTCTTCGGATCTATGATCGCTCTATGGTCACTCACCAGGGACTAAGAGATTTTGTTCTTGATACAGCCGAGAGCAATGAAATTCCATATCAGTATTTTATTTCGCAGGGTGGAACGGATGCAGGTCGCGTACACTTATCAAATAACGGTGTTCCTTCAGCAGTGGTCGGAATTTGTTCAAGATACATTCATACTTCATCTTCCATTATCCACGTTGATGATTACGCAGCAGCAAAAGAATTGCTCATTAAATTGGTGAAATCAACAGATCAGGCAGCGGTAGATAGTATTAAAAGAAATGGTTGATTTAAGAGGAGCCGATTAGGCTCCTTTTCTAATGAGATTGAAGTTGGTTGGAGTGGAGAAATGTAACTATGTACAGGAGGGATAAAGATGCCTAGAATTGGTGTTGGTTCATTAAATCCGGTTAAAATTAACGCAGTTAAAGCCCATTTCCATAATGATGTCAAAGGGGTTTCAGTACCTTCAGGAGTGTCTGAACAGCCATGGGGTGATGAAGAAACACTCTCAGGTGCAAAACAGCGAGCAAAGGCAGCGATGGAAGAAGCTCGAGCAAGCATAGGGATTGGTTTGGAAGGTGGTGTACAGATGGTAGGCGAGCGTCTATATGTATGCAATTGGGGAGCTCTAGTGAACAATGAGGGAGTAGAAATTGTAGCAGGTGGGGCAAGGTTCCCACTACCTGATGTGATGAGAAAACATTTGGAAGAGGGAGAGGAACTTGGGCCATTGGTTTCTGCATATGCGAGCAGAGCCGAAGTGAACAAGAAAGAAGGCGCGATCGGTATCTTCACCGATGGCGCCGTGACACGAACTGACATGTATGAACAAATCGTAAAACTTTTGATCGGTCAATACCATTTTTATTCGAACTAATTCGTTTCAACTATATAAGAGAGTGCTTGAAGTGCTTGTTCCGGTGTTTCTACAACAACTTGAGCTTTGTTAGAAAGTTCTTTCAGTGGGTGGTGTAATGATTCTGGTCTGATGAGAATGAGTGGTTTTTGAAGGGCGACAGCTGTTGCTGCATCCATTGCACTATTCCACTGCTTGTATTTTTCACCGAAAAGCGCAATGACAACATCTGATTTATTGAGAAGAACCTGAGTTCTGAGGTTGTTCATTTCAGATGCAGCTTCATCTTTGAAAAGAGCATTGGGTTGTTCACCTTTAATTTCTTCCCCGATGTTATCAGAGCGGTCGTGATTTTCCATTGGACCTACAAAATGGAGAGGGAGCTCTAGTTTTTGTGCTTCATTTTTTAACTCGGTCCGCCAGTTATCGTGAATTTGTCCAGCGAGATAAACTGTTAGTTCCAAGAGTAACGCCTCCTTATAGTTGGTAGCACAATGATTGTAGCACGAGGTTTAAATGGTTCCTAGTAATTTGACAGGTAAAATGAATTTAGGGAAAGAGCTTAATCTTAGATGTTTGTGTATACTAATACTGGATTGTCAGTTTGGAAGGAGAGAAAGATGAAAGATTTTTTGCATAAGAAGGGCATAACGCTTTCACCCCGAGTATACTTCGTTACAGCGCTTAGTTATATGGCACTCGGACTATTTGGATCACTTATTATTGGACTTATTCTTAAAACTATTGGAGCACAAATTCCCATGTTTGCGTTCCTTATTCCAATGGGAGAACTAGCGATGAGCTTAATGGGACCTGCGATTGGTGTAGCAGTGGCGTATGGCCTAGGAGCACCTCCTCTTGTCCTTTTTGCATCGTTACTCGCAGGTGCTGCAGGAGCGGATCTTGGTGGGCCAGCAGGTAGCTTTGTTGCTGCGATAATAGCCGCAGAAGCAGGAAAGCTGGTTTCTAAATCAACTAAACTTGATATTATCGTAACTCCGTTGATCACAATTTTTGCAGGGTATGGCACAGCATCATTCATAGGACCGGCGATCAATGCATTTATGACTCAGTTTGGATCACTTATTATGTGGGCAACAGAGCAACGTCCAATTCTAATGGGAATCATCGTCGCCGTTCTTATGGGACTGGCTCTCACTGCGCCGATTTCAAGCGCTGCTATCGCGATTATGCTTGGGTTAGAAGGAATTGCGGCAGGTGCAGCAACCATTGGTTGTGCAGCACAGATGGTTGGATTTGCGGTAAGCAGTTATCGTGAGAATGGATTTGGGGGACTTATCGCTCAGGGTGTTGGAACATCTATGCTCCAAGTAGCGAATATCGTCAGGAACCCCTGGATTATTCTTCCTCCAACAATGGCGGGTGCCATCCTTGCCCCTATTGGAAGTGGATGGCTTTCTTTATTAAATAATCCTTCTGGTGCTGGGATGGGTACGAGTGGTTTTGTTGGTCAAATTATGACATTGAATGTGATGGGAACCGATCGTTGGGTATGGTTCGCGATTCTAATGTTGCATTTTGTTGGACCGGCCATCATAAGTCTGCTAATATCCGAATTAATGAGAAAAAAAGGGTTTATTCGTCCTGGGGACATGAAAATAAGTACTGAGTAACAATAGGAGGTTTATCATGAAAAAATTTGAAAAGCATGAAGAGTATTTAGAGGCAATTAAAGAAGGGAAATCAGTATTGCTATTTTCGGCAGATTGGTGTCCGGATTGTAGAGTAATTGAGCCGTTCCTACCTGAATTAGAAAAGGAATATTCAGATATGGCATTTTATTATGTTGACAGAGATGACCACATTGAACTTTGCCAAGAAATGGATGTTTTTGGGATTCCAAGCTTAGTGGCTTTTAACAATGGAGAAGAAACAGGTCGTTTTGTTAGTAAATTAAGGAAAACAAAAGAGGAAATTGAAGAATTCCTTTCTAGCGTGAATGAATGAGCGAACGAACAAAGCTATGCCTGGCATAGCTTTGTTTTTGTATTCTAGTAATTCATGGTATGATAAAGTGACAGCTTTGAACGTATAGGGTGGTGTAAACATGGAACCGAAAGATTTGAAAAAGTTACTTGAGAAACGACTTCAAAAAGAAGATCGTGAGCTTACATACAACAAAAAAGAAGAAAAGCTTAGAGTTGAAGATCGAACGACAGGCAAAGGGATGAGTCTAGGATTAAAAGGTCTTACTGCGAAATATGAAGAGCGTAAAGAAAAACTGCTTGATGAGGTCGTTCATCATGTTGAAGAAACGCTCAAAGTCATGAAAGAGAACCATGAACTAAGCGGGAAAGAGAATAGCATTTTCCCAGTGATTCGATCAGGTTCCTTTGCCTCTGAGACAGAAACAGGTGTGCCGTTTGTGTTCAGTGAACATACAGCGGAAACCCGGATTTATTATGCACTTGATCTTGGTAAATCTTACCGTTTAATTGATCAGGAATGGCTTGATAAAGAAGGGTGGACGAAAGAAGCTCTTCATGAGGTCTCGTTATTTAATCTTCGTGGGCTTTCTACTGAAGTAAAAGCTGATGCGGTAGCGGGAAATAACTTTTATTTCCTAAACACGAATGACGGATACGATGCAAGTAGAATTTTGAATGATTCTTTATTGGAACGAATGGCGAAAGATGCGAAAGGTGAGCTTGCAGTAGCTGTACCGCATCAAGACGTTTTGATTTTTGCCGATATCGAGAATGAACGTGGGTATGACGCGCTTGCTCAGCTCACGATGCATTTCTTCTCAAGTGGTCTTGTTCCTGTCACAGGACTTCCTTTCATGTATGAAGATGGGAAGCTTGAACCAATATTTATTATGGCGAAAAATAAACCAAAAAAATAATCACTGGAAAAGGGAGTACAGGTACTATGAACATGTTTTACAACAAAGAAGGCGTAGGAGACACATTGATTGTGACACTAGGAAGTACAGAACGCGAGGATAAAGCTGTTGAGAGAACAAATAACATTGCACGGATTTATAGCAAAGAAAGCAATGAGACAATTGGATATAATTTATTTCAATTTTCAAGCGTATTTGAAGTGACAGCCACAGGTGTTGTCCAAGAGAGCGAAGACCTGATAGCTGCTGTTAATGCTGTTATTAAAGAAAGCGGCTTTAAAGATGTACTAGTGTACGATGCCTCTCCAAAATTTGTTGTTGGCATGGTTGAAGCGATGGAAAAGCATCCGAATGCTGATAAATTAAATATTTGTCAGGTGAATGTTGGAGCTGAAAAGTTGCAGATCGTTTGTGGCGCACCTAACGTTGATAAAGGACAAAAAGTTGTTGTAGCAAAAGTTAGCGCAGTGATGCCATCTGGTATGATTATTAAAGATGCTAATTTGCGTGGTGTTGAATCCACTGGAATGATTTGTTCAGCTCGAGAGCTTGATTTGCCGGACGCACCTCAAGAAAAAGGAATTCTTGTCCTCCCGGATGATTATGAAATTGGATCTGAATTCAAAACCTACTAGAAAATTCTAGTGGGTTTTTTCTTTTTATAGAGAAGCGGATGAGAAAAATGAACTTATTTTGCAGTTTTAGACGAAGAACTTGTTTTTTTTACGAAAGATTTTAGAAACAGCCTTACAATGATAGGGGAGTTTCCGATAAAATAGAAGAATAGCGCGACCTAAAAGGGCTTAATTAGAAAAGGTGATTGCAATTGGAAAATAATTGGATTAAAAAAGTTTGGAATAGATTATTCGATCTTGATGAAGAACAGGAAGTTGACCAAAAGAAAGATCCTGATATTGGAGGTTCAATTCATTCAGAGCATCATCAGCGAATAGACCGCAAACACTCTATCGGAAGAATGGAAAATGGCGATCGAAAGAATGAAGCTAGAATTGTTCATCAATACCCTCGCGACGGCAACTTTCGTTTTCCGCTCATCCCAGATCAATCAAACAATAGGAAACAGCAAGATGTTAAAAAAGATCATACAGAACGGAAAAAAAATGAGGATCAATCAACAATTTCACGAACTGATCAAAGGCCAAAGGGAATAACAGAACCCAATTCCAAGAAGCAAGGTCAATTCAGAAACTCTAAAAGAAAACCGGAGCCAGAGGTTAGCGATTCGTCCAAAAGTAAGAAGTTTTCAGGTGTTAACTTTAAACCTTCAGATATCCCATCACCGATTTATGGATTCAGTAAACGCCCTGTGGTAGAAAAGATGGAAGATGCAGCAAAAACTAAAAATACAGCATCGAATGATCAATATACACCGCTTGATAAAAACAAAGTAATCAATAAGCTAATTCAGGAACCTGAATTAACTTCAAAAGAAGACAGCAGAAGTGAACTTCTTTCCAATCACCTAGAAGAAAAGAAAGCCATATCTAGTGAATCTGATATAAAACTCGCATCATCTAGTATTGAAGTTGTGGATAGTGATGAGCAAGTTATTGAGAAAGGAGTCGATGAAGACAAAGTTGCTTCAGAAGCCCATTTAAGTGACGATACGGTTGAGGAAATCATAAATCATGGATCTAATAACGAATCCCATGACGAATCAGTAAATGAATTATTGGAAGAGAATGAGACACCAATTATTCAAAAGGAAGAACAAGAAGAAACCTTATATCCATCTGAAACTGAAGATGTGCCAGAAGAAGAAAGGGTTTTGGAAGAAATAACAGACGAATCTTATAGTGGTGAGATCGAAAGTTCTGTAAGTGAAGAAGTGAGTGGCCATGTTTCTTCGGATTCTGATCAGGTTGTTCAAAAGGAAGAACAAGAAGAAATCTTATATCCATCTGAAACTGAAGACGTGTCAGTAGAAGAAAACATAGTTGAAGAGATGACAGGTGAATCTCATGGTGATGACATTGAAAGAACTGAAAGTGAAGAAATGAGCGAGCATGTTCCTTCGGATTCTGATCAGATTGTTTCTAATGAAAAAGTTGCATATGAAAGCGAAGAACAATCTTCTATATTAGAAGATCATCATGAAGAGAACGAGTCCAATGAAACTGACGAGAAACAAGAACTGCAAGATAAGCGTGAAGAAAGCAGACCCAAACCACAAGTTCCTTATAATGTCATGATGCTAGCCAACGATAGACGACATATTGCGAAAAAGCCAGTTGCTGGAGGCGAATACAAGCTTCCACCAATTTCATTATTAGATATCCCACCTCGTAATGAAGGTAGTGATGATCAGTGGCTTGAAGAACAGCGTGAGCTTTTAGAATCTACTCTTCAAAACTTTAATGTACAGGCACGAGTAGTCGGGGCAACGATGGGACCAACAGTTACGAGATTTGAAGTTCAGCCGAGTCCGGGTGTAAAAGTCAATAAAATCACGAATTTAAGTGATGATATTAAACTTAGTCTTGCAGCTCGTGATATTAGAATGGAAGCGCCAATCCCAGGCAAGAACGCGATCGGTATTGAAGTGCCGAATCCCACTAGTAAACCAGTATTTATTCGTGAGATTGTAAGAAGTGGTGCATTCCAATCTGAAGGCTCTCTCTTAAATGCAGCTCTAGGATTTGATATTGCAGGTGAAGCTAAAATAACAGATATTCAAAAGATGCCTCATGGCCTAATAGCTGGTGCAACAGGATCAGGTAAAAGTGTATGCATTAATTCCATTCTAATAAGTTTGTTGCTTAAGGCGAACCCGAATGATGTGAAAATGATGCTCATCGATCCGAAAATGGTTGAGCTAGCTCCTTATAATGGACTTCCACATCTTGTGACACCCGTTATTAATGATGTTAAGGAAGCTACAACTGCGTTGAAGTGGGCTGTTGATGAGATGGAGGAAAGGTATGAGAAGTTTGCAGCGGCAGGGGTTCGTGATATTAAGCGATATAATGAAAGAGCAATCAATCACGGTGAACCACAACACAAGCTTCCATATATCGTCATCGTCATCGATGAACTTGCTGATCTCATGATGGTTTCTCCTCAAGATGTTGAGGATGCAATCTGTCGAATCGCTCAGAAAGCAAGAGCATGTGGTATTCATCTTCTTGTAGCCACACAGCGTCCTTCAGTAGATGTCATCACAGGTCTTATTAAAGCCAACATTCCAACGCGCATAGCTTTCTCGGTCTCTTCACAAATCGATTCTAGAACGATTCTTGATACGAGTGGTGCTGAGAAACTTCTAGGTAAAGGGGATATGCTCTGTCTGGAGAATGGTTCTTCAAAACCTGTACGACTTCAAGGGAACTTTGTATCAGATGAGGAAATTGAGCGAGTTACTTCCTTTGTACGTAAGCAACGGAAACCGAATTACTTAATTAAAAAAGAAGATCTCATGAAGAAACAGCAATACAATGATCAAGAAGACGATTTATTTGAAGAGGCATGTATCTGGGCAATGGATCAGGGACAGGCTTCATCATCTGCTTTGCAACGACGTTTCCGAATTGGATTTAACCGAGCAGCAAGATTAATCGAGATGATGGAAGAACGTGGTCTTGTGTCTGAGGCAATGGGTAGTAAGCCTCGAAGTATTCTAATTAGTAAAGCTGATTTCGAAGAGACATTTTTAAAAGATATGCATGCCTAGTGCATATCTTTTCTACTTGTTTTATACAGGCTAGTTCTATATGATAAATAGTGTTAAGCTAATGGTAAATTTATAGTCAGATAAGTGAATGGTTGAACATAGAGAGCTCACATTCGAATGACGAAACTACTTGAAGGAGCCCCATTATGAAAGAAATTGAACTTAAAATGCAAGGAAAAATAAAAAGACTTACGAACAGAACTTTTAAATTTGATGAGCGAGTTGGCGAAGGTTGGTTTTCTGCTGTTTACTTCCTAAAAACATGTGAAATAGTGGAAGAGTTCAAGCCTGATAACGTCGTTACCATGCAGTTTTTTCAAAAACACGATGCCGTTCTTTGTGGGTCAGATGAAGCGATTGCTCTAATCAAGACATTTGCTAAGAATCCTGATTCTCTTGAAATTGAGTCTCTTAAAGATGGTGACAAAATTTCTCCATTTGAAACTGTACTGAAAATCAAAGGACCTTATCAGAATTTTGGTTTTCTAGAAGGAATTATTGATGGGATTCTGGGCAGAAGAACATCAGTTGCAACGAATGTTTATCATGTAGTAAAGGCAGCTCGTTCTACTGGTATTCAAAAACCTGTTATTTTTATGGGAGATCGTGATGATCACTACACGCAGCAAGCTGGTGACGGATATGCTTCACATATTGGCGGCTCTACAGCACAAGCGACGCATGCTATGAACGAGTGGTGGGGTAAAAGAGGAATGGGAACAATGCCTCACGCTTTGATTCAATTGTTTAAAGGTGACGTTGTTGAAGCCTCCAAAGCATATTACGCCAAATATCCTGAAGATGAGTTAATTGCTCTTGTGGACTATAACAATGATGTCGTAACGGATGCTTTGCGAGTAGCAAGAGAATTCGGTGATACGTTGAAAGGTGTTCGTGTCGATACTTCTCGCACGATGGTCGATCAGTATTTCTGGCGTAATCCTGATGTACTCGGAACGTTCGATCCGAGAGGTGTTAATGCAGAGTTAATTTTTGCTCTGAGAGATGCATTAGATCAAGAAGGCTATCATCACGTGAAAATTGTGGTAAGCGGTGGATTTACAGAAGAAAGAATTAGAACTTTTGAAGCTCAGAGCGTACCGGTAGATATTTATGGGGTAGGCAGCAGCCTTCTCAAAGTAGACATTGGGTTTACAGGGGATAATGTCATTCTTGATGATGAACCACAAGCAAAAGCTGGAAGGAAATATCGCCACAACCCACGTCTTGAACGCGTGGAATAAGTCCAAAAAAAGACAGGAACAAACTCCTGTCTTTTTTGTTTCTATCGAGTATTTTTCAATACACGAATAATATTGGTGGCCTGTCTCTTTTTCTGCTATAATGTAGTATTGAAAAGAAAAGCAGCGCATACTTGTAATGACATCATATACTAAAGAAGATCAAGCGGAGAAGAAATGAAAGTGTGGAGGTTCTGAAATGACTATATATCACTTTGTTGGCATTAAGGGATCCGGGATGAGCGCCCTCGCACAAATCCTAAGCGATATTGGATACAGCGTACAGGGTTCAGACGTAGAGAAACGATTCTTTACACAGGAAGCTCTTGAACAAAAAGGAATTACAATTCTTCCATTTGGAGAAGAGAACATCAAAGAAGACATGATTATTATTGCCGGCAATGCTTTTGATGATCAACACGAAGAGTTAGTTCGTGCAAGAGAAATGAACCTTCCTGTTTATCGTTATCATAAATTCCTTGGAGACTTTATTCAAAAGTTCACTAGTATTGCAGTGACTGGTTCTCATGGTAAAACATCAACAACTGGTTTGTTATCTCACGTAGTTGGTGCAGCAGAACCGACTTCTTACCTAATTGGGGATGGGACTGGTAGAGGCGTAAAAGATAGCCAGTATTTCGTTTTTGAGGCTTGTGAATATCGTCGTCACTTCTTATCATATCAGCCAGACTATGCGATTATGACAAACATTGATTTTGATCATCCAGATTATTTTTCAGATGTCGATGACGTGTTTTCTGCATTTCAGGAAATGGCTTTACTGGTTAAGAAAGGCATCATAGCATACGGAGATGATACGTACCTACAGCAAATTCAAACGAAAGTACCTGTTGTTTTTTATGGTTTCGACGACCAGAATGACTTTCAGGCGACGAATATCAAAATTGATGAAAATGGTACAACGTTCGATGTGCATGTTCGTGATGATTATTATCGAACGTTCCAGATTCCAATGTTTGGTAAGCACAATGTTTTAAATGCTCTTTCGGTTGTAGCATTATGTCATTATGAGAACCTTTCAGGTGATGCAGTTGCAGCCCAACTTGCGAACTTCCAAGGTGTTAAAAGAAGGTTTACTGAAAAAGTAGTGGATAGTCAGGTATTAATTGACGACTATGCGCACCATCCAACTGAAATTAGAGCTACCATTGAATCAGCTCATCAGAAATACCCGAATCGTGAAGTAGTAGCGATTTTCCAACCGCATACATTTACGAGGACGAAAACTTTTCTGAATGAATTTGCTGATGTCTTGAAGGAAGCAGATGTTGTTTATTTGTGCGACATCTTTGGTTCTGCACGCGAAGATGTAGGTCAGTTATCGATCGATCAACTGATCGACAAAATTCCAAATGCTCATCTCATTTCAGAGCAGTCTATTCAACAACTTAACGAACACGATAGTGGTGTGCTCCTTTTCATGGGTGCAGGCGATATACAGAAATATCAAGAAGCATACGAAGCGGAAAAAGCATCGATCTAAAAGAAAAGGCATTGCGCCTTTTCTTTTTTTGTAGATTGCTATTGTTATAAGAGGAATTGCTTATGAAATTATAGGAGTTTTAAGGGAGTAAGTGTATTAAAAAATTTTTAAAAAGGAATAATGAAACTTGTAACGAATTATTTAATAGTAGGGTAGTCTCATTTTACTTTTGTATGTGAAATGACAAACTTGTGTTTATGAAAGACAAATCGAGGGAAGAGATGGAGAAAAGGGAGGTGCCAGCACATGGAGATTATACTTTATTTAAGTGTAGCTATTATCGCGATTGCATTTGCAGTTCTTGTTTATTTCGTAGCCCAAACTTTAAAATCCTTAAAGGATACGCTTAGTAATACAGCGAAAACGCTCGATAGCCTTGAAAAACAAATGAATGGCTTAACAACTGAAACAACAGCACTGCTACATAAGACAAACTTGCTTGCAGAAGACATTCAGGGTAAATCTGAAGCTCTTGATAGTGTTTTTGTACAAGTTAAAGATGTAGGAACATCACTTGGTAAGATGAATCATTCCTTAAAAAATATTACTGGTAAAGTAACAGAAGAGGCGGAACGCCAATCTGAGCAAGTCACAAAAGTTGTTCAATGGGGTAATGCTGCTATGCAAATTTGGCAGAAATGGCAAGTCAAGAAGAAGGCAACAGATCAATACATCGATTCAAAATCATAGGAGGTATTCAGATGTCAGACAACAATAATAACAATATTAACACAAAGGATTTTATCATTGGTTCATTAATTGGTGGTATCGTTGGAGCTGCTGCAGCGTTACTATCAGCCCCTAAATCTGGTAAAGAGCTTAGAAGTGATCTTAACCAGCAAGCTGGAGTAGTGAAGGAGAAAACTTCTCAATTCCGTGATTCAGCTGTGGAACGAAGCACTGATTTCGCAAACCGTGCGAAAGAAAAATCCAATACGATCTACAAGCAGGTTTCAGATCAATCAAACAACCTGGTTTCTAAAATCAAAGATAGAAATCTTGAAACAGAGGAAAATGATGCTTTCCGTGCTCAAGCGGATGAAGATGTTGAAAGCTTTCAACAGGACTTAAATGATCATTTCTCTGAAGAAGAACCAGCATCGATGGAGAACCCTACAAAATCATAATGTCTAAATAGCAACGAGTAAGAAGAAGCCTGAAGGCTTCTTCTTTTTCATTTACTGTTATTTTCTTTATAATGAACTTATAGCGATTAGAAAGGGGATTTACGTATGACTATGATTAAAGTATCTACATCTGAGGATTTTAAACGAGCGAAAGAAAAAAACAACCGATTTTTGTTATTTAAAAACAGTACCACCTGTCCGATTAGTGCTCAAGCCTTTGAGGAGTTCCAGAAGTTTTCTGAGGAACATTCTCAAGAAGTGTATTATTTAAACGTTCAGGAATCACGTCCACTTTCAAATGAAATAGCTGAATCTTGTGGTGTAAAGCATCAGTCACCTCAAGCACTCATATTCAATGAGGATGACGTGGTTTGGAACGAGTCGCATTGGAGAATCACCTATACATCGTTGTCAGATGCTGCAAAACAATTTTTAAAATAATAAAATTTTCCATCAGAGGGGATATTTCTCCCTCGTGATGGGATAAACGGTCAGGAGTAGGCCGTTTTTATTTCACTGACACAGTTTAATGCTTAAAAGCGTTTAAGAATTAAAAGAAAAGTAGTGACATTTTATTTTTCATCGTATATAATAACCCTAATCACTTAAACAGATAAGGAGTGGAGATAGTATGGCGAATATCCAGATTGATGAGTTGAGAGAGAAGTTAGATGAGATTAACCTACAGTTGCTAGATTTAATCAATGAGCGGGCTGAAGTGGCAAAAGAGATAGGTCGAGTAAAGAAAGCACAGGGAATCAATCGTTTTGATCCTGTTCGAGAACGTAAGATGCTTGATTTACTTGCAGAGAAAAATGGTGGGCCATTTGATACATCCACTCTTCAGCATATTTTCAAGGAAATTTTTAAGGCAAGCCTTGAACTTCAAGAAGACGATCATCGTAAAGCATTATTAGTATCAAGAAAGCGTCAGCCGGATAACACGGTTATTGATATAAAAGGGGAAAAAGTTGGCGATGGTGGTCAAGTGCTTATTTCCGGTCCATGTGCAGTTGAAAGCTATGAGCAGGTAGCTGAAGTCGCAAGAGCTGTTAAAAAGCAGGGCTTTAAAATGCTTCGTGGTGGAGCATTTAAACCTCGTACCTCTCCATATGATTTCCAGGGACTTGGAGAAGAAGGTCTTAAAATTTTAAAGCAAGTTGCCGATGAGTATGATCTTGCTGTAGTTAGTGAAATCGTGAATCCTGCAGACATTGAGAAAGCCGTTAAGTACGTTGACGTTATTCAAATTGGTGCAAGGAACATGCAGAACTTTGAGCTTCTTAAAGCGGCAGGTTCTGTAGATAAACCAGTTCTTCTTAAGAGGGGACTATCCGCTACAATTCAGGAGTTCATTAATGCAGCTGAATACATTGTCTCTAATGGGAATACGCAAGTGATGCTCTGTGAGCGAGGAATTCGAACTTACGAAAAAGCTACGAGAAACACATTGGATATAACGGCTGTTCCAATCCTAAAACAGGAGACGCATTTGCCAGTGTTAGTGGATGTCACGCATTCAACTGGTCGAAAGGATCTTCTATTCCCGGCTGCCAAAGCAGGTCTTGCAATCGGTGCAGATGGAATCATGGTAGAAGTTCACCCTGATCCAGCTGTTGCTCTTTCAGATGCAGCTCAACAATTAGACATACCTCAATACGAGCAATTTGTTGCTGATTTGAAAGCAAGTGGATTATTTAATCCAGCCAAAGCTACACCTTCTACTTTATAAGTAGAAGGTGTTTTTCTGTTCATGAAAGAATTGCGTTTTACAAGTTTTACTATAATTCTTAAACATTTCTGTTAGAATAAAAAATTGCCCAAGTGTTATCATATGTAATATTCGTAAGTTTTTGGTAAGCGTTGTTAATTTGTCAATAAAAAATACGCTTAATTACAGCAAAAAGTGACTAAATATGCTATCTTTAATACAGTATGTAAATGTGAAATAACCTACATATCATTTGTAGAGGATTAGGAACAAATGGTATGACTTATTTATCAAACCGTTTCGGTAGAAGCTAATAGTACGTCCAAAACAGAAGGAAATGTCGCTTAAGTAGCGTTAGTCGATATAAGGTTTGCGTTTGCAGTTAAACGGATAGTATCGTATCATTAAGGAAATTAAAGTCCGTAAGAGCATGAAGGAGGATCATCGTGAATACAACGATTTATGACGTAGCAAAAGAAGCAGGAGTTTCGATGGCAACTGTATCTAGGGTTGTGAATGGCAATCCCAATGTTAAGCCTGCCACCAGAAAAAAAGTACTTGAGGCGATTGAGAGGTTAGGATACCGTCCCAATGCTGTCGCAAGAGGATTAGCCAGTAAGAAAACAACAACAGTTGGGGTTATTATTCCTGATATTTCAAGTATTTTCTTTGCTGAACTAGCAAGAGGAATCGAAGATATCGCAACAATGTATAAATATAACATTATCTTGAGTAACTCTGATCAAAATAAAGAAAAAGAAATTCACCTTCTTAATACAATGCTCGGGAAACAAGTAGATGGGATTGTATTTATGGGTGGTAAGATTACTGAAGAGCATGTTGAAGAATTTAAGCGTTCTCCAGTCCCAATCGTATTGGCAGCTACACTAGAAAAAAGCCAAGAAATCCCATCAGTTAACATCGACTACCAAAAAGCCGCGTTCGAACTTGTCACTAGTTTTATCGAAAAAGGTCATAAAAAAATCGGTATGGTAAGTGGACCACTAGAAGACCCGATCAATGGTGAAGAGAAATTCCTTGGATATCGTCAAGCTTTAGAAGGTGCTGGTATGCAGGTTGATGAAGATTGTGTTGCTATTGGCGATTACACGTATGATTCGGGTATCGAGGCAATGGAAGGATTCCTTGCTCAAGAGACCAAACCAACGGCAATCTTTGCTGGTACAGATGAAATGGCGCTTGGTGTCATTCATGCAGCTCAAGACAATGGCTACAACGTCCCGGAAGATTTTGAAGTAGTTGGATTTGATAATACAAAACTCGCGACGATGGTTCGTCCAACCCTATCTACGGTTGTCCAGCCAATGTATGATATTGGTGCCGTAGCGATGCGTCTTCTAACGAAATTAATGAATAAAGAAACTGTTGAAGATCAAACGGTCGTTCTTCCCCACCGTTTACAACATCGTAATTCGACCATTCATAATGAAGAATAGCAAAACAAAAAAACGAGCCTCCTGGCTCGTTTTTTTTGTTTATTCATGGGCACACTAATTGACGATTTGATATAGCGCACGTTCCAAAATGAGTTTGTTTTTTTCGGTTATTTCTTGTTTCCTTGGAATAGGGTCATAGAGGTTTTTCTCGTCGTGCCAATTAGGAGGGAGTGGTAACGGGGAAAGGGGTTTCCATCTTTCTAACCATTTTTCAGGAAGACTCCCAGAAACCGAAATCCCTCTCATTTCAAGCCATATTCTAGACCAAGCCCTGGGAACAACACGCCAGACATCATATCCTCCTCCACCGACAGCTATCCATCTCCCATTACAGTATTCATGAGCTAATTCATGAGCGAGTTTAGGGATGAATTCATAACTTTTCATCGAAACAGAAAGATGTGTCAGAGGATCGTAATAATGGGCGTCTGCACCATTTTGCGTTAAAATGACATCTGGTTTAAAGTAGTCGATCACTTTTCGGAAGGATGCTTCATAAACTTCTTGAAATGACTCATCTTCCGTAAATGCATCAATTGGAACATTAAAAGAGAAACCATAACCTTTTCCCTGACCCTTCTCATTGATGTTTCCAGTGCCAGGAAACAGATATCGGCCAGTTTCATGGATTGAAAGTGTACAAACTTCTGGATCATCGTAGAAAGCCCATTGTACGCCATCACCATGGTGAGCATCTGTATCTACATAAAGAACCCTTGCACCGTATTTTTGTTTCATATACTCAATGGCAATAGAACTATCATTATAAATGCAAAATCCAGAAGCTTTCCCACGGAAGCCATGGTGAAGCCCCCCTCCAACATTTAGAGCGTGAGAGGTTTTTCCTGTCATTACTGAATCAACGGCAGTAAGCGTCCCCCCTACAATAAGAGCACTTGCTTCATGCATGTTGGGGAAAATGGGCGTGTCTTCTGTTCCTAGTCCATAATTTGAAGCGATGGATGAGGGAAGACTTCCATTACCTGCTTTTTTAACTGCATCTATGTAGGCAGGATCATGAATTAAAGCAATTTCACTATCTGTCGCGATGCGTGGTGCAATGACTTCTTCATTGTTTAGAGCATTTATCTCGGTCAGAAGATCCTGAGTTAGCTGAACACGAATATGATTAAACGGATGATCATCACTGAATTTATAGTTTAAATAGTCTGAGGAGTATACGAATAAAGAATCACATTTCATTTTTTTACACCCGGCATGTTCGGCCAGAGTACTTCATAACCCTCATTTTTGATATCGTTGACCACTGTCGTTGGGTTCATCGTCTGAATGCGAAAGACGATGTTTTTGTATTTTTCATCGTGGCTACATGGATAAACAAGAACACTGATAATGTTGACGTTTCGTTTTCGAATGATTTGTGTAATATCAGCGAGCTGTCCGGATACATTTGCTACCTGGACTTCGATATGGGAACTAGGCTGATGTGCCCCTGTTAGGAGGATCAACGTATGTAACATGTCAGTCTCGGTAACCATCCCTATGATTCGGCGATTTTCTATGATTGGAATGGAACTAATTCGTTGTTCGTAAAAAATAGTGGAGATTTCCTCAACGAAATCGAGCGGATGTGCAGTGATGACTTCTCGTTTCATAATGGATGAGAGCGGAGACTGCAGGACTTCTTTGTTTGGGTCAGAGTCAAGAATAGATGGACTTGCGTCTTTAATGTCTCGATCTGAAACAATCCCTGTTAATTCTCCTTCTTGATTTACGATAGGTAGATGGCGGATGTTTTTTTCACTCATTATCTTAATGGCGTCGGCTATTGTCTGACTTTCTTCCAGTGAGAAAACGTTCCGGTTCATGATTTCTTCTATGACCAACTCATTTCACTCCTTTTCGTTCTCAATACATGAAGCGATTATGGAATCGAAGGCGATCAAACGCCTGTATGGAGTCCTGGTTAATTCTTGATCCAATCTTAGCCATTAAACAATTCGCTGGGTGAGAACTTATTTCCGGATCGTCTGTTGCATACCATTCAAGTCCCCCGGCATTCATCATTTTTTCCATGACTTTACGATAATCCCATACAGATAAGCCAGTTCCTTTTAAATCCCAGTGCCAGTAATATTCTGTTGTGATGACAATATAATCGTTCATCGCATCATCCATGAACGATGTTCGTAAGAGACTTTTCCCAACTTTGGCATTACGATATTTAGGAATAACTTCAATTGCTCCTAACTCAAGTAAATCTATCATCTTTCCTTCTGACCAACGCTCGAGAGGGTCTGGATATAGAAATGTCACATAGCCGATAATTGTCTCTCGCTCTCTCGCAACAATAATTCTTCCTTCTGGAAGGCCAGCGATCTCTACAAGCGCCTTATGCTGCTGTTCTGGTGGACGAAATGCTACCAGGTCCTTATGTAAGTGATAGGAAGCAAGTCGATCAGGCGAAATAGGTCCTTCGATAATTAATTTTCCATGAGGTGTATTCCATTCAATAGCATTATATGTTTTTTGATGTTCCATCTAGTCACCACCTTTTAATAATGACCTCAATCCTTATTATACATGAAACTTAGCATATGTAAGGGGTTTCAATTGGATTTAATTAAGTTTTGTCATTTGTTAAAAAATTAGGAATTTATGTTATACTATCAGGGTAAGAGATGAAGGAGAAGGAGGAGATTACTTATGGAATTGAAACCGCTTTCTGCTACATTGGGTAATCATAATTTACAGGATTATCAAGCTACATATGAGAATTTTGATTGGAAAGACGTGGAAAAGGCATTTGCCTGGAATGAAACAGGTAATGTAAATATGGCCTATGAAGCAATTGATAAGCACGCTGAGTCCGATCGCAAGAACAAAGTAGCTTTGTATTTTTCTGACCCAAAAAGAGATGAAAAGTATACGTATAGTGAAATGAAGACGATGAGTAATAAAGCTGGGAATGTGTTAAGAAAAGTGAATGTAGAAAAGGGAGACAGAGTCTTTATTTTCATGCCACGTTCTCCTGAACTATACTTTATCCTATTGGGGACGCTTAAGTTAGGAGCAATTGCAGGTCCGCTGTTCGAAGCTTTCATGGAGGGAGCAGTTCGTGATCGGCTTGAAGATAGTGAAGCGAAAGTTCTGGTTACAACTCCAGAGCTTCTTGAGCGCGTTCCTGTTGATGAGCTACCACATCTGGAAAGCGTAGTATTAGTAGGCGAGAATGTGAAAGAAGAAGGTCCTTATTTAGATTTCAATAAGCATTTTGAGTCAGCCGATAAAAAACTTCAAATCGAGTGGGTGGACCGTGAAGACGGAATGATTCTTCATTACACGTCAGGCTCTACTGGAAAGCCTAAAGGCGTTCTTCACGTTCATAATGCGATGATTCAGCACTATCAAACGGCTAAGTGGGTACTTGACCTTAAGGAAGATGATGTCTATTGGTGTACGGCTGATCCAGGGTGGGTAACCGGTACATCTTATGGTATTTTTGCTCCATGGCTTGCTGGATCTTCCAACGTCATCAGAGGTGGCCGCTTTAGCCCGGAAGATTGGTATGGAACGATTGAGAAATACGAAGTAACGGTGTGGTATAG
The DNA here is from genome assembly GCA_963805895.1 of uncultured Bacillaceae bacterium. Classification (GTDB taxonomy): domain Bacteria; phylum Bacillota; class Bacilli; order Bacillales; family Guptibacillaceae; genus Guptibacillus. Next base: position 573,594 of record CAWDWH010000016.1, on the reverse strand, counting down.
CGCTCCAACAGCGTTTCGTATGTTAATGGGTGCTGGTGATGAGATCGTCAAAAGATACGATCTTTCTTCATTACGTCATGTATTAAGTGTTGGAGAGCCGTTAAACCCTGAAGTTATTAAGTGGGGGAATAAAGTTCTTGACCTTCGCATTCATGACAACTGGTGGATGACAGAAACCGGTGCTCAGCTTATTAGTAACTACCCAGCGATGGAAATTAAGCCTGGTTCCATGGGGAAACCAATTCCTGGCGTGCATGCAGCAATCGTTGATGATCAGGGAAATGAGCTTCCTGCTAATCGAATGGGGAATCTAGCTATTAAAAAAGGTTGGCCATCTATGATGCGCGCGATTTGGAATCGTCCTGAAAAATATGAAAGTTATTTTTTGAAAGGCGACTGGTACGTGTCAGGAGACTCCGCTTATAAGGATGAAGACGGCTACTTCTGGTTCCAGGGACGTGTAGATGACGTGATCATGACATCTGGCGAGAGAGTAGGACCATTTGAAGTGGAGAGCAAGCTAGTTGAGCACGCTGCCGTCGCAGAAGCAGGTGTCATTGGTAAACCGGATCCTGTACGTGGTGAAATCATCAAGGCATTTATAGCCCTACGTGATGGTCATGAACCATCAGATGAATTGATGGAAGAAATTCGTAATTTCGTTAAAAAAGGACTCGCAGCACATGCAGCACCTCGTGAAATCGAGTTTAGAGATAAGCTACCAAAAACAAGAAGCGGAAAGATTATGCGCCGTGTTCTAAAAGCATGGGAGTTAGATCTTCCGACAGGTGATTTATCTACTATGGAGGATTAGTTAATAAAAAATAGCCTGCAGCATTTGCTGCAGGCTATTTTTTTATTGATTATTGTTACTGGAATTCGTATTACTTTCAGGACTATCTTCAGAGTTAGTAGTGGTATTGGATGAATTGTTATTGTTCGTATTACTAGGATTACCACTGTCGTCTGAACTACTGTTATTACCAGTATCAGTGTTGCTGTTAGAATTAGTATTTCCATTATTAGCAGGTGGCTCTTCCGAATTCTCATTGGAAGACCCATTGTTGTTGTTAGACCCATTGCTATTGTTAGTGTTACCAGAATTGTCGTTATTCTCTTCTTCATCTGGTTTTGGTTTCTTTTCTGCTTCATCTGGTTTCGATTTCTTTTCAGGTTCTTTTGGCTCTGGTTTATTAGACCAATTCCCCGAAGTTACTTTAGCTGATGGACCAGATTCATTCCCGGCAACATCTACGGCCGTTACGTAGTAGGCATAAGCGCCAGAAGGAATAGTGAATGAGCTACTATCTGAAGACTTGACACTTCCGACTTTTGTAAAGGAAGTGCTTCCGTTTGCAGCCCGGTAGATGCGATATCCTACAATGTCACTTTCACCAGAGGCACCCCAGTTCAGAGTATTTCCACTGATTGATATGCCACCAACTGCACCAGGACTTTTACCATTTTCATTTGCTGTTTTGCCTTCTGAAACGATATTTAGATCACTAAATCCAGAAGGGAGAAGCTGTGAAGTATTAATTCCTGAGAAATAATCTTCTTTGATCATTACTCCGCTTGACACAAACTCCTGTGGAGTCGAAGCGAGAGCTTGATAAGTATTACCATTCATAACTACGTAACGCCCCTCAGTAAGGCTGTCATCAACTTCTGTAGGAACATATTTTGCATTGAATAGATCCGTTTTTACTAACCCTGCTTTTTGGCATAGATCAGAAGCTAGTTTTCCTGAAATACCGCAGAATGAACGGCGGACAATTCCTGTAGGCATCTTGAACGATTCTTTAGGGTCCATGATTTCTGGTTTTGCGTCATATGCCGCATTTGCAAATAGGGCCCACAGGTTTTTATTTCGTTTCGAATATAAATGGGAATCCATCGGTAACTCCAGGTCGTAACCTGTCCAAACGCCAAGAGAAACATTAGGATTAACGGCCACAAACCAGGCATCCTTGTAGTTTTGTCCAGTACCAGTTTTACCTGCCCAATCAGACCCGAATTTCAATTTACTAGGTATATCTTGAGCAGTACCATCGCTAATGACATCGCGCATCATGTCGATAGTAAGGTAAGCAGTTTGTGGACTAAATACTTCAACGGGTTCAGGTTTTTGTTCGAAAATGGTATTGCCATCTCGGTCAACAATCTTATCAATCATATAAGAATCAACGAATTTGCCACCGTTGGCGAACGTACCAAACGCATTTGTGTTCTCTTCTACGCTTACACCACGTTCAAGTGAACCAATAGAAGTGGCAGGATTTGAACGGTCTGGTTGAGTTAATGTACTAAAGCCCATTTTGATTAAATAGTTTGTTGCTTCTTTATGATCTAGCTTTGAATAGATCCTTGCTGCTGGCACATTATAAGATCTTTCAAGTGCTTTGCGTGCAGTAACAAGTCCATGATAATTGAGTCCATAGTTTTTTGGAAGCCAAATATCATCTGTTGGAAGGTCAGGAATAATATATCCTGGCTGTATCTTTCCTAATTCCATAGCTGGTGCGTAGTCAAGTAATGGCTTCATTGTAGAACCATTGGATCGAGTTGCATCAGTAGCGTGATTTAGTTGCTCCACATTAAAGTCTCTACCGCCAATAAAAGATAAGATTTTACCTGACTTATTTTCGATCAGAATACTACCAACTTGCATAGGTAAATCTTTATTAACTAATTCACCTGTTTCATTGTCTTTAACAGAAACTGATTTTGAGCTTTGGAAATAATTAGGATTATCAAGAACTTGATCTTTTGCTTGATTCATACCATCATACATATCTTTGTCTATCGTGGTATAAATTTTATAGCCATTTTTACGAAGTTCTTTTTCGGCGTTGTCCATAAATTCGATGAAGACCTCTGAATTATCCTGAACTTCTGTCCATTTAAGATCTTTCTGTTTTGCAATCTCTGTGGCAGATGTACCAGTGATGTTTGCCTCGTAAGTAATCTGATTATAATAATCCACACTCTTAGCAAGCTTTTCTCCATCATAACCTTCCTCATCAGCAATCTGCTCTGCGAGAACTTTTTGAGCTCTATCCTCAACTTCAAACGTTAAATAAGGGTATTTTTCAACAGGAGAAGGTGATGATTTAGTAAGATTGCCTTCAACATCATATTCCATCGCTTTGTTATACTCTTCTTTCGTTATCGTTTCCTCTTCATACATACGATAAAGAACAAATTTCATCCGATCAATACCTTCTGAAAGATCCTCTTTAACTTCTCCGGAATTTGTAAATGGAGTGTATGTATATGGATTTTTGGGAATACCCGCTATGAAAGCAGCCTGTGGCAAGCTCAAATCACTTGCATTCACACCGAAAATCCCTCGAGAAGCTGCCTGTACGCCTGCAATGTTATTACCCGAAGCATTTCGTCCATAAGGAACGATGTTAAGATAAGCTTCTAGAATTTCTTCTTTTGAAAAGAAGTTTTCGAGGCGAAGCGCAAGCAACATTTCCTTCGCTTTTCGTTCAAATGATACTTCCCTCGTTAAAATTTGGTTTTTGACTAGCTGTTGCGTTAGTGTACTTCCACCGCTTCGGTCGTCAGAATTTGTGACTTCTTGAAGAATAGCACGTCCGATTGCTTTCGGAACGATGCCGTCATGATCGTAAAAATACTCGTCTTCCGTGGAAATGACTGCCTTTTGCAGAAGAGGAGAAATATCTTTTAACTTAACTTCCTTTCGTTCTATATCAGACCGAAAGTTACCAAGAAGAACATCGCCAGCAAAATAGACTTCACTAGTTTCTTCATAGTTATAGACATCTGTCTTCATCTCATCGTAAGAGCGAATCGGTTCATCTTTTACAAGAGATGCGAAATATCCCGCACCAACACCACCGGCGAAAAAAGCACCCATAAGACCAAGAACAAGAAAGATTAAAAAAAGATTCCAGATGACTTTGTAAGCAATCCTTGAGCCAGTTAAAATGTTGTATTCTTGTAATCTATCAATGAACGCGTTCCACTTCTGCCTGATAGAAGAAAAAAGCTCTCGCATTCCTATACCCCCTCAAATTAATCCTGTTTATTATAGCATATGTCGTCGATATTTGTATAAACTGGTAGTAAGTAGTGAACGGCTAAAATTGACACAATTTCGTTAGTGTGATATTAATTTAAATAGTGATTTTAAGAACGACATGCATTGATTGGACGAAGTAACGTTTTTCTCCCTTTTTCAGAGAGCTGGTGGTTGGTGTGAACCAGCATAAAGGAAAATGTGAATTACTTCCATGAGCATCTAATGGGAAAGACTGTGTTGTCTGTGTAGCATTAGACGGTTCAGACCGTTATTCTGACTAAGTGGGAGAAAGTTTACTTTCTTCAACAAGGGTGGTACCGCGATCAAACTCGTCCCTTTTACCAGGGGCGGGTTTTTTATATGCTTTTTTTGATTAAGGGTTATCTTAAACATGGACATGATTATTAATCGGAATACTAATGACAAAGGGAGTCGAAACGATGCATATTTTAGATGAATTAGAAGCAAGAGGCCTTCTCAATCAAGTGACAGACAGAGAGGGACTTGAAAAAGAACTTTCAGAGAATCAAATCGCTCTTTATTCAGGGTTTGACCCAACGGCAGATAGTCTTCATATTGGCCATCTTTTACCAGTACTTGCACTTCGCAGATTTCAGCTAGCTGGCCACACACCGATTGCGCTCGTTGGGGGTGCTACAGGTTTAATTGGGGATCCAAGTGGACGGTCAAATGAGCGTACGTTGAACTCAGAAGATATTGTCAAAGAGTGGACAAACAAGTTGCAGGGGCAGCTTGCTCGCTTTTTAGATTTTGAAACTGGAGATAATTCTGCAAAAGCTGTCAATAACTTTGATTGGATTGGCGAGTTGAATGTGATTCCATTTTTACGTGATATTGGTAAAAACTTCGGATTAAACTATATGCTAGCCAAAGATTCCGTTACTTCTCGTCTAGAAGCTGGGATTTCATATACTGAGTTTACGTATATGATTCTTCAATCTTATGACTTTCTCCAACTCTATCGTAAAGAAAACTGTCGTCTACAAATTGGTGGAAGTGATCAATGGGGAAATATTACAGCAGGGCTTGAGTTGATTCGTAAAGAAGAAGGAATTGAAGAGTCAAGAAAAGCTTATGGTGCCACTTTCCCTCTTGTGACCAAAAGTGATGGATCAAAGTTTGGGAAATCTGAAGGCGGTGCAATCTGGTTGGATGCTGATAAAACATCTCCATATGAGTTCTATCAGTTTTGGATCAATACAGATGACCGTGATGTCGTGAAATTTCTTAACTACTTTACATTCTTAAGTATTGAAGAAATTAGAGAGATTGAGTCCAAACATAAGAATGCTCCTGAGAAAAGAGAAGCGCATCGCACTCTGGCGGAAGAAGTGACGAAACTTGTGCATGGAGAAGAGAAACTCCAGCAAGCGATCAATATTTCAGAGGCGTTGTTTAGTGGAGATATTAAACAGCTAACGGCAGATGAAATTCGCCTGGGCTTTAAAGACGTTCCTTCTTATCATGTAGAAGATCAAGATAAGGGACTTATTGATTTACTTGTAGAAGCAGGAATTTCACCTTCAAAGCGTCAGGCGAGGGAAGATATTAAGAATGGAGCTGTCTATATTAATGGCGAGCGGTGCCAGGAAATGGACAAAGTCATCTCGGAAGCAGACCAGATAGAGAATCAATACGTTATTATTCGAAGGGGAAAGAAGAAATACTTCCTTCTTACTTATTAAAAAGTAGTGAAGAGGCCCACCTAAGTTTTTAGGTGGGCCTGTTTTGATTAAATGTGTTGTGGAGCAAAAGTTAGTTAGACCCAATCACAGTTTTAAAGGCAAATAAAAACCCCGGAAAAATTCCGGGGTTTTATGAAACAGCTTAACGAGAGTAGTACTCAACGATAAGAGCTTCAGTAATTTCAGCAGGAAGTTCAGAACGCTCAGGAAGACGAGAGAACGTACCTTCAAGCTTATCTGCATCAAAAGTAAGGTATTCTGGAACGAAGTTATTTACTTCGATTGCTTCTTTGATGATGTCAAGGTTGTTTGACTTCTCGCGAACGCTTAGCACTTGACCAGTCGCTACGCGGTAAGAAGGAATATCAACGCGTTTGCCATCAACAGTGATGTGGCCGTGGTTAACTAGCTGACGAGCCTGACGGCGAGTACGAGCTAGACCCATACGATAAACAAGGTTATCAAGACGAGCTTCAAGAAGAATCATGAAGTTTTCACCATGAACACCTTTCATTTTACCAGCATCATCGAAAAGACGACGGAATTGACGCTCAGTCATGCCGTACATGTGACGAAGCTTTTGCTTTTCTTGAAGCTGAAGTCCATATTCAGAAAGCTTTCTACGCTGGTTAGGTCCGTGTTGACCTGGAGCGTAAGGACGCTTTTCCAATTCTTTACCTGTTCCACTTAGAGAAATACCAAGACGACGAGAAATCTTCCAACTTGGTCCTGTATATCGAGCCATAATTAGCTCCTCCTTTATACCATTTAGATTGGTATAAAATAAAAACAGTGTCGTGATTCCGGTTTGTGCACATTATGTTTTCACACGCCTTCACCTCGACAGCCGGAGGGTACGCGGCGTACCTATTTAAAGGAACATAATGAAATCACAGCCCGTCACGCTGCTGCCCATTCTTATTTTACACAAATGCAATTGTAACCCTTTCAAGACTAGATGTCAACTTCAGTCTCCATTCTGAAACAATTCCTTGATTAAAGATGGAAAGGTTTTATTTCAAATATACATATTGCCTCTTCACCTTATAATAGAAAGCGCTTACAATAATGAAGAGCATAGGATTTTTTAACACAAAGGGGGGTCTTACTTTGACAGGGAAGCATCGGTTTGAGACGAAAACGATCCATGATGGCTATGAAGCCGAATCACATCATAATAGTCTTTCATCACCAATCTATCAAACATCAACGTTTACTTTCGAAACAGCTGAAGCTGGTGAAAGGAGATTTGCTGGTGTTGAGCCAGGATATATTTATTCAAGACTTGGAAATCCAACAGTACGAATGTTAGAAGAGCGTATTGCTTCGCTTGAAAATGCTGAGGCAGGATTAGCATTTGGTTCTGGAATGGCTGCAGTTTCTGCTGTTCTTATGAATTTTGTAAGGACAGGTGACCATATCCTTTGTTCTGAAGGAGTATATGGGTGCACGTTCGGACTACTTAAGATGTTGAAAGAGAAGTTCTCAATAGATCACGATTTGTTATCACTTGATTCAATTGAACAAGTACGTAAAGCTATACGTCCAAATACAACCGTGATCTATATTGAAACACCTATCAATCCTACATTGAAGCTTATTGACCTTGATATGATCGCAACTGTTGCTAAAGAGAAAGGGATTAAAGTAGTTGTGGATAATACTTTCTCAACACCGTATTTACAGCGTCCGCTCGAGTTTGGCTGTGACATTGTCTTACACAGTGCAACGAAGTACATTGGCGGTCATGGAGATGTTGTAGCTGGACTGGTTGTTGGAGACAAAGACACGATGACTTCAATTGCCAAAAGCACTCAAAAAGACATTGGCGGTATTCTCTCTCCGTTCGATGCATGGCTTTTGCTAAGAGGCTTGAAGACATTACCTATACGAATGGACCGACACTGTTCGAATGCAAGGAGTATTGTAGAAAAATTAACGGCTCATTCAGCTATTAAAAATGTGATGTATCCCGGCATAGAAACATCTCCTTCCTATTCCATTGCTATGAAACAGATGAAAAGTCCGGGCGGGTTAATTAGCTTCGAACTTAATGGAGGAAAGCAGGAAGCCCAGCAGTTTATGAATCAACTGAAAATGGTCAAAATTGCTGTTAGCCTCGGGGATGCAGAGACGTTGATTCAACATCCGGCAACGATGACCCATGCCGTTGTGCCCGAAGAAGAAAGAAAGAGAATGGGGATTAGCGAATCGCTCATTCGTTTATCAGTTGGCTTGGAGGCATGGGAAGATATTTGGGAAGATATCCTTCAGGCGCTTGACGCATAAAAAAACTCCCGCCAAGTCCACTTTAACTGGCGGGAGTTTTTAAATAGTAACGATTTTAGAGGTAATCCTCTAAAGCAGCAGTGAATTTCTCTAAATACTCTTGATCGACTCTATCGAAGCGTCCAACTTTGGGACTATCGATGTCAAGAACGCCTAGTAGCTTTCCGGAAGCATACATAGGTACAACAATTTCAGATTGTGAAGCAGCATCGCAAGCGATGTGTCCAGGAAATTCATGCACGTTATCAATTCTCATCGTTTTCTCTTCTTTGGAAGCTGTCCCACAAACACCTTTTCCGTTCTGAATACGAACACAGGCAGGCAGACCCTGGAATGGTCCAAGAACCAATTGTTCATTTTCTTCTTCATAAAGGTAAAATCCAACCCAGTTAATATCAGATAAAAATTGATTCAATATTGCAGATGCATTTGCTAAATTAGCGAGTTGATTTGTTTCGCCGTCTAGTAACGCTCTTAATTGTTTAATGACCATTTGATAATCCTTTTCTCTTTTCCCTGAATAGGATTCGACTTCAAACATGCCCAAACACCTCTTCTTTACCTCGAAATTATGCTAATCATATCAAATTTTGCAGGTATGCACACATATTTTGTCGCACGATTCTTAAAGGAACGCGCTACAAACTAACGAATGTGTATGATGAACGAACAATTTGGAGGTGGTTCCTAGTGAAACAGGAGCGAGATACAGTATCGAAGCGAAGTGTCATACAGGCCGCCATTCAACTTTTTAATACGAAGGGATTTAACGGAACTTCTGTTCGAGATATAGCTGGGAAGGCAGATGTGAATGTAGCACTTATTTCTTATTATTTTAATGGGAAGAAAGGGCTTGCTGAATTTCTTATGACGTCGTTCCTAGAAGGATATGTGAAAGAAATCGAAGCCGCTTATCAGCAGCTCGATATGAAACCAGCAAAATCCTGTCTGATCGAGGCGATTCAACGTGTGATGGAATATCAGCATCAGAATAGACAACTCGCTCGGTTTGTTCATCGTGAAATTACATTTGATTCCGTTCTTGTTAGAGAAATCATGACGACGTATCTCGCGAAGGAGAAGTTTTATTTTACAAAAATCTTTGAAGTGGGATTTGCACGGAAAGAATTCCGGCCACAATCAATCGATTATATCGTGATGCAAATGCGAGGCATGTTATCCATGCCATTTTTGCATCCTCAGTATATTCTTGAAGTTCATCATATTCAGCCAGGTGAGCATTATTTTATTGAGCGCTATACGAAACAAATGATGGAATGGATTGAACTATATGTGTGTAACGGCGAGGTTTGGAAGACAAGATCTCTCGTTATGAACGGTTAAGTTTGTCCGGGTAACTCAGTAAGTGAGTCGTAAGGGAGTTTGCTCCCTGTCCAATCCCTTTTGAACTATGGGCGTCTGAGCCATAGACGAGAGGGATTTCACGTTTAATAGCTTCTTTTATTACCCAATCTGGTGGATAAGGTTCCCCACAGTCTGGTTTAACTGTCCCAGCTCCGTTGTAGTCAAGAGAATAACCCTTCATTTTTACCGAGTCGAGAAGTTTAGAAATTTGGTTTTCAAACTTTCCTTTGAAGGGATAGCGTTTTTGAAATTTATTTGTAAGTGTAATATGACCAATGCGGGTTGGTTTATATTTACCAAGGTTAGAAGTGATTGATTTCAAAACAGTCTCGTAATACTTCTGGTGCACCATCTCAATTGAACCTAGTGAATGAATGAGCTCATTGAATGATTCCGTACTGTAGTCAAGACATGTGTACTGGTCATTATGTTTGATGAAATGAACAGAGAGAATGGCGTCATCCAATTGTGGACCGACTTTATCGAGAAATTGCTTTGTATCTTCCTCAAAACCTTCAATATAATCGACCTCTAAGCCGCACTGAATTGTCATTACTCCACTATACTTTTCTTTTAGCTCCTGAATGGTATGGAAATAAGCAGACAAATACTCTCTTTTCATTCCGCTATCGTGTTCTGGGACCGGATCAATGAAGTCAAGAGGAAGCGGAGCGTGCTCAGTGAAGGTCATGCCTTTATAACCGAACTTAATTGCTGCTTCGACATAAGCATCAAATTTATCTGTTGAACCATGAGGACAATAGGGAGAGTGAATATGCCCGTCGTAAGAAATATTCATCCTAAAGCACCTTCTTTCAGAAAATGAAAAAGTTTATAATATAATCAAGGAATTTAGCTGTCGAATATTGAATTTATTTAGTCAAACAGGTAATTACATGGTATCATAAAAACATTAATAAAATTCGTACATATTCGTTTATAAAAGATCTATATCTGATGATTTAGACTGCTAAATTAGCATGAATACATAAATTGATGATGTGGAAGAAGGGGTGCTTCCGTTGGAGTATATTGTCATTGCGATAATTTTACTGGTAGCCGTCATATTATACGGCACTTTTGCGAGAAGAAAAATATACAATGAGATCGATCGTCTAGAAGAATGGAAGATTGATATATTAAATAGGCCGGTGACAGATGAAATTTCGAAAGTAAAAGGACTTATTATGTCTGGGCAGACGGAAGAAAAGTTCGAGAAATGGCGTGAAGAATGGGACGAAATTGTTGCTGTTAAGCTTCCTAATCTGGAAGATCAGTTGATGGATACGGAGGATGCGGCTGAAAAGTACCGGTTCAGGAAAGCCAGAGCTACGCTGGCTGAAACCCAAGAGCGTCTCGAGCAAATTGAAAAACGTATTGAACTTATGCTAAAAGATATTGATGAATTAGTGTCAAGTGAAGAGCAAAATCGAACTGAAATCGTATCAGTACAAGAAGTCTTTAGAGAAGCAAAACAAAGGCTACTTTCACAAAATCGTTCACTAGGGAAAGCTTTTCCGTCACTTGAAGCAGAACTTGATGAACTAAAAGAAAACTTGAACCATTATGAACAGCTGACAGAAGAAGGTAACTATCTTGATGCGAGAAATGTATTGAAAGACATTCAAGATCGATTAACGGCATTACAGGAAAAAATAGTTGTGACACCTGAACTGATTGCTCTCGTTCACACACAGATTCCTTCTCAACTTAAAGAGCTTGAGGATGGTACCTCGGTGATGGAGTCTGAAGGTTACGTTCTGGATCACCTTGAGATTCAAGAACATATCGAAAGTGTAGAATCTGATCTTGTAAGATGGGACTCTGCCATAGAAAAAACTGAAGTGAACGATGTAAAAGTTGAAATCGATGCTGTTCGAAGAAGCATCGAGGGTTTATATGATCAATTAGAAAATGAAGTAGACGCAAGACATCTGGTTACTGAGAAAGTGGAAGAGCTTGAGCACGAGTTGTTTAAAACAAATAATCATCTTCAAGATTTACAAGAAGAAACGAATGTTGTTCAGCTCAGCTATCGATTAGAGGAACAAGAACTACGGATGATCAAAGAGATTGAGAAGAAAATATCAGACATGCATGTTCGGTTTAGCTCCGTTCAAGAAGCTGTTGATGGGAATAAGCAAGCGTATACGACGCTTGCTGAAACGGTCCTCTCACTTAAAGAAGATCTTGCCTCTATCGATCACGATATGCAAATCCAAAAAGAGAATTTGCATATGTTAAGAAAAGATGAAATGAAGGCACTTGAAACAATTAAAGAGCTTAAACGAGAGTTAATCGAGTCAAGACGAATGATGAAAATTAGCAATTTGCCAGGAATTCCTGAGTCCTATATCGATGGCTATGAACTAGCTGAGGATATCATTATCGAGCTCAATGATCGTCTCTCAGATGTACCGCTCGACATTTATCAGATCAATGAAGTGCTGGCTGATGCAGAAAGAGCCGTAGAACATAGTACAGAGGTAACGAAGAAGCTTGTAGAAAACGCTTTGCTTACCGAACGATTAATCCAATTCGGCAATCGCTATCGTGGGAAACACAGAAGTGTAGATGAATTACTTCATAAAGCTGAAGATCACTTTAGGCAGTATGAATACGATGAAGCTCTTTCTACAGCAGAAGCCGCAATCGAAAAAGTAGATCCGCAGGTTCTCCAATCTCTGAAAGATGATGTGAGGCAACCTGTAAGAACATAGCTCTCCTCATTAGAGGAGAGTTTTTTATATAAAGAAAACGCAGGCGGTAGCCTGCGTTAATAATGGATTATGTTCGTTTACTTTTTACTAAGAGATCGAATGATTAGACCGATTACTCCACCAGCTACGGCTGGCAGAAGCCATCCCACGCCTTCACTGTAAAGAGGAAGGTTGTGCAAGAACCCAAGTCCCGGAACCGCAAGATCTGCACCTTCAAGAGCGTTAGGGACGCTTATGCAGATGGTGAGTAAGATAGCGCCCTGATAAACATAGCGATGAACAGGTGAAATATAATTTACAAATGTCAGGAAAATAAGAACGATTGCAATTGGATAAATGGCAATTAAAACAGGTAGAGTAAATGTAATAAGCTGTGTAAGTCCGAGATTCGCTACAAATGTACTAAAAATTGTGATGATAAGGATCACTGTTCGATAAGAAAGTTTCGGATACACTTGAGAAAAATATTCCCCGCAAGCCGTTACGAGGCCAACTGAGGTAGTTAAGCAAGCAAAAGTGATCGCTGCTCCGAGCAATAAAGTGCCGAAAGACCCAAATAAATAATCAGCAACTCCTGATAGAATTTCCCCACCATTATTAGCAGTGCCAACAAGGTCCAAACTCGTAGCCCCCATGTATGCAAGGGAAAGGTAAATAGCTGTCAAGCCGATGGCTGCAAGAATTCCTGCCTTCAAAACAGCAGCTGAAACGGTTCTACGATCGGTTACTCCTTTATCATTTACGGCTTTAATCACAACGATTCCAAAAACAAGAGCAGCTATTGCGTCCATTGTTAAGTAACCTTCAATAAATCCTTTAAAGAATACACCGTTTTGATAATCTGTTGATGGTGATGTTAATGTACCAGGCGGATTGATAAAAGCCCCAATGATTAAGCTACCCAGTACAATAATTAATATCGGAGTTAGAATTTTTCCTACTCGATCCACTAACCTAGTAGGATTCAAAGATAACCAGAAAGTTAAACCAAAAAAGACCAAAGTGTATAAAAGTAATGGGGTACCAGTAGCGTTTGTTGCTTCATCTAGAAATGGTACCACCCCAATCTCGAAAGCAACTGTACCTGTTCTAGGAATTCCAAAGAATGGCCCTATCGCAAGGTATAGAACGGCTGTGAATATGAGTCCGAATACTGGATGAACTTTGGAAGCAATATTATTTAAGTTTCCTCCAGTTAATCCGATAGCTGTGACGCCAAGAAGAGGAAGTCCGACTCCAGTAATGAGAAATCCTAATGTTGCCACCCAAATGTTTTCCCCAGCTGCCTGACCAAGTGCTGGAGGAAAGATCATGTTTCCGGCTCCTAGAAAAAGTGCGAAGAGCATTAGCCCGATTGTCAACGTGTCTTTATTTGATAATTTTCCCTTCATAATATCCTCCTGAATAAACTGTTTAACATGTCCTAATTTTCGGACTTCATATTAACACAATTGACCGACAAATCATAACGATTATAAAATGATTAATTATTCAAATAATTAAGGTGTGATTGTAGGTGTGAGTAGTAAGTTTTGTTAATGTTTTCCACTATAAGAAAAAGTGGAAATAATAGATATAAATGTTAGAAGAGTGATAATATTTGATTTGGTGATTTCCATCACCTATGGTAGGATTATTAGTTGGAAATAAACGATGACAGAAGGTGTCGTAAGATGATTTATTTGGATAATAGTGCCACAACAAAACCTTATAAAGAAGTTCTTGATGCTTATCGAAAGGCAGCAGAAGAATTTTTTGGAAATCCTTCTTCGCTTCATCGTAAAGGTGGAGAAGCAGAACGATTGCTAAGACAAGCACGAACAAGTATTGCTACACTACTAAACGTGAAGGCGAGTGAAATCATTTTCACATCTGGTGGAACTGAGAGCAATAATATGGCGATTAAAGGTGTAGCCCTTCACTATATGAATCGTGGAAAACACCTTATCACAACACAAATTGAACATGCTTCTTGCATACAATCTTTTCGACAGCTTGAATCAATGGGGTTTGAAGTGACGTACTTACCCGTTGATGAGAAAGGTATCATCTCTTTGGACGATCTGGAAAACGCTCTATCTTCCTCTACAACGCTTGTTTCCATTATGCATGTGAACAATGAAATTGGGGCGACTCAGCCGGTGAAGGAAATTAGCCAACTGATCAAGAGAAAATCTAGAGCTATCTTTCACGTTGATGATGTTCAGGGTATTGGAAAAGTCCCGATCGACTTTCATGATGTTCAAGCTGATCTTCTATCCTATTCAGCTCATAAATTTCACGGGTTGAAGGGAACGGGAATGCTTATCAAAAAACAAAACATAAAACTCTTTCCCTTGCTATCTGGAGGTGGCCAAGAAGATGAGGTTCGATCAGGAACGGAAAATGTACCCGGTATTGTCGCGATGGCAAAAGCCCTCAGACTCTATCTTGGGAATTCTCTTCAAGGGATTGAAAATCTCCAAGCCTTGAAACGGAAGTTGCATACGGAACTTTCTGAGATAAAAGGTGTGGAACTAAATACTTCTTTCAACACAGCACCGCATATTATTAATTTTTCAGTTCCTGGCATAAAGCCTGAAGTGTTGATTCACACTCTAGAAGAAAAAGGCATTTATGTTTCTACACGCTCAGCTTGTTCTTCCAAAGCGGCTGAGGCTAGTCATGTTCTAACGGCAATAGGTCTTTCGATAGAAAGTGCTAAAACAGCTATAAGAATTAGTTTGTCTTATGATACGACTCAAGAGCAAATTGAAGTTTTTATTCAAGAATTTCAAGAGGCGATTTCAAAATTAAAATATGTAATGAGGTAATAGCCATGTATGATCATATTATTATTCGCTACGGTGAAATTTCCCTTAAAGGGAAAAACAGAAAAGGATTTATAACCTCTTTGAAAAAAAGAGTAAAACAAGTTTTGGCAGATTATGATTCGATTGAAGTGCATCAATCTTTTGATCGAATGGTGGTTAAGTTAAATGGTGCACAACCTGAACCTATTCTTAAAAAGCTGCAAACGATCTTTGGGATCCATTCATTAAGCGTGGCAATTAAGACAGAGCACGATCTGGATCTAATCAAAGAGAAAGCATTACAGCTTGTTAAGGATCAACAGCGTGATCAAGAGATGACGTTTAAGGTGACAGTTAGACGACCATTCAAACAATTTCCCCATCGCTCACAGGAGATGAATCATGATATCGGTGGTCATGTACTTCGTAATACAGAAAACCTGACAGTAGATGTGCACAACCCGGAATTGGAATTGAAAGTGGAAATTAAACAAGATGGTGCGTATTTAAGTTGCACGAATTCAGAAGGAGCTGGCGGTCTTCCAACAGTTCAAGAGAACAGAGTAATGCTTATGCTATCTGGTGGAATTGATAGCCCGGTTGCTGGTTATTTAACGATGAAGCGTGGTGTGAAATTAGAAGCGGTCCATTTTCACAGTCCTCCTTTCACGAGTGAACGTTCTCGACAAAAGGTTGAAGACCTTGTAAAGGTTTTAACACGTTATGGCGGTGATATTCGTCTACATGTTGTTCCTTTTACAAACACACAAAAAGCGATTCAAAAGGAAATGCCTGATAATTACAGCATGACGATTATGAGAAGAATGATGATGCGTATTACAGAGAAATTAGCAGAACAAAATCATGCACTTGCTATTGCAACAGGAGAAAGCCTCGGACAGGTAGCGAGTCAAACGATTCAAAGTATGAATACAATTAACGAAGTGACAAACTATCCTATACTACGTCCGCTTATTTCAATGGACAAGATTGAAATTATGAAAATTTCAAGGGCGATTGATCTGTATAATATCTCTATTCGTCCATATGAAGACTGTTGTACAGTCTTTTTACCTGAAGCTCCTAAAACAAAACCGAAGCGTGAACATGCAAACAAATTCGAACAATATTTGCAGATCGATGACCTTGTTGAAGAAGCCGTTGCAGGCGTTGAAACGATTATTATTAAAGAAAAAGATGATGAATTTAATGATTTACTCTAGTTTTTCCAACATTTAGTGTTAATGCCATAAGAAAATGCGGATAACACCTCCCTCTCTATCGAATTCTATAGGTAAGGAGGTGAACGACACATGGCGAATAACAGTTCAAACAAACTAGTTGTACCAGGAGTACAGCAGGCTCTAGATCAAATGAAATATGAAATTGCGACAGAGTTTGGTGTGAATCTTGGTCCTGATTCGACTTCACGTTCAAACGGTTCAGTTGGTGGCGAGATTACAAAGCGTCTTGTTCAACAGTCTGAACAACAATTTGGGGGAAGCTCTAAATAATTGAATACAAATGGCTTGAGAAAGGTGTTCATCACACCTTTCTCTTTTTATTTTGCCGTTATTAGCTTCACTCACCAAATTTGATTGTAATAATGAAGGTTTTCTAATGCGAAAAGTTCAAAACTTTCGAACTTTTATGTATAATGGAATTATTACAGATTAAAGGGGGAGAATGGATGCAGAATTTAATTGCGCCAGAAACATATAACTTAACAAGTGAGATGGAGCGTTTTACTTCGGATGAAAACAAGGTCGCCTTGAAATGGCGAAGCGATCAAGGAGAATTCCTCGATATTACATACAAAAAATTGTTTGAAAAAGCAAATCAAATCGCTCGGGCATTAACGGCCCATGGCTTAACTAGTCAGGATCGTGTTTTGATTATGATGCCAAGGCTGATCGATACATATGCAGTATATATTGCTTGTCTAAAAGCAGGTTTGGTGGTTATTCCTTCGTCTGAAATGTTAAGAAAGAAGGATCTCGTGTACCGGATTAATCATGCAGAAGCAAAGGCAGTCATTTGTGAATCAAGGCTGATCGATTCTTTCGATGGTATAGAGGACGAGGCGCCGTCATTGAAGTATAAATTTATTGCTGGAAACGGGGCAAGTGGATGGGTTTCATTGTTTGAGGAAGCACGAAATGAAAGCGCTTCTTTCGAGGGAATAAAAACATCAAGGGATGATATGGCTTTTCTATCCTACACTTCTGGCACGACGGGGAATCCGAAAGGTGTTGTTCATAGCCACGGATGGGCGTATGCTCATTTGAGAACATCCTCTGCTTCGTGGCTTGATATACAAGAGGGAGACAATGTATGGGCTACGGCAGGACCGGGCTGGCAAAAATGGATTTGGAGTCCTTTTGTCGCTACACTATGTAGCGGTGCAACAGGCTTCGTATACAGCGGTAAGTTTGATCCAGAAACGTATCTTGGATTTTTATCAGAGTATGAGATCAATGTCCTTTGTTGCACGCCAACAGAATATCGGTTAATGGCAAAAGTAGATCAATTGGATCGGTACAAGCTACCATCATTAAGAAGCGCAGTCTCAGCAGGAGAACCTCTAAATCGTGAAGTGATTGATACGTTTAGACGCTATTTCAACATCGATGTAAGGGATGGATATGGTCAAACGGAAAATACGCTTCTAGTAGGTATTTTAAAAGGAATGGAAGTTAAGGCTGGATCGATGGGGATGCCAACGCCTGGTAACCGGGTTGAAATCATTGATGAAGAAGGTCAGCCTGTTCAAAGCGGAGAAGTTGGCGATATCGCTGTGCATAAAGATGTTCCTGCCTTATTTAAACGCTATTATAAGGATGAGGAACGGACGCAAATGGCCTATCGGGGGGAATATTATTTGACCGGTGATAAAGCATCCAAAGACGAGGATGGCTATTTTTGGTTCGAGGGCAGAGGTGATGATATAATCATTAGTTCAGGATATACAATTGGACCATTCGAGGTAGAAGACGCACTTGTTAAGCACCCTGAAGTACAGGAGTGTGCTGTTGTTGCTAGTCCTGATGAGGTTCGTGGGAATATTGTTAAAGCTTATATCGTGCTTAAAGATCCTAGTCAGGCGGGAGACGCGCTAGTCCGAGTCCTACAAGATCACGTCAAAGAACTCACAGCTCCTTACAAATATCCTCGTAAAATTGAGTTCATTAAAGAACTCCCAAAAACGACTTCAGGTAAAATTAGAAGGATCGAACTGCGACAAAAAGAAGCGCAAGGGGCTTCGTAAGCATATCGTGTTCGTGGAATATGTGTGAATGAGTCATGTCATGAAATTAGTTCTATAATTGATATAAAGAAGAAGAGGACCGGAGTTGGTCCTCTTCTTCTTTTTACTTTGCTTGGTTTTTAATCAATGCTTCGATTTTGTTTGCTTGATCTCCTGCGTTATCCTGTTCCATTGCTTCGAGGTAACTCTCACGTTGGTCATAGGTTTCTTGAACTGCGTTTATGAAGGAAGTGTCAGTTAAATCTTCTTCTAGCAATACGTTCGCATAACCGGATTTCTGAAACGATTGAGCATTCAGGATCTGATCACCCCGACTTGCTGCTCTCGATAAAGGAATAAGTAGCATCGGTTTTTTCAATGCGAGAAATTCGAAGATTGAATTTGAACCTGCTCTTGAGATAATTAAATTAGCCATTGCTAACAAATCAGGTAGTTCATCTGTTACATATTCAAACTGTTTATAACCTTTACGCTCTACAGAAGAGTCTGTCTGGCCCTTACCTGTAAGGTGAAGGATATCGAACGTTTTAAGAAGTTCATCAAGTTGATTCCGAACGGCTTCATTAATGCGCTTGGCTCCTAGACTACCACCCATAATAAGCATGACTGGTTTTACACCACTAAATCCAGCCAAAGAAAGTCCTTTCGTACTTTTACCACTCTTGAGTTCCTCTCTGACAACCGCTCCAATATATTCTGCTTTATTTTCTGGTAGATGCTTAACGGTTTCCGGGAAAGTGGTGCATACTTTCGAAGCGAACGGAATGGCAACTTTGTTAGCAAGCCCAGGTGTTAAATCTGATTCATGGATAATAACAGGCACATTGTTCATTTTGCCAGCGATCACAACAGGAACTGAAACAAAACCGCCTTTTGAGAAAATCACAGATGGCTTTTCTCGTTTAATGATAGAGAAAGCTTCGCCAACTCCTTTGATAACTTTGAAGGGGTCTTTGAAGTTGTTCCAATCAAAATATCTTCTTAGTTTTCCTGTAGAAACATGATGGTAGGTTACACCATTTACTGGTTCGATTAACTGACGTTCAATTCCCTTTTCTGATCCAATATAATGGATGTCCCAGTCGTCTTTAAGAAAACGTGGAATAAGTGCTAAATTGACAGTGACATGTCCTGCAGACCCGCCGCCAGTAAATAATATTTTCTTCTTCAACAAGCTTTCCTCACCTTCAACAATTGTCTTGCTCATTCTCTTAATTATTCCTATTGTATCACGATTGAAAAATCAAGAAGTGGTTGATTGAAAATCCAGAAGATTCACAGCATAGAAGAGGAGTGATACAATAAGCTCACAATTTACTTTTACAAAAAGGGGAGAACATCAGTGGGAACGCTTTGGTTTGGAGGTAAGATCTATACACTTGAGCTAGAGAATGACACAGTAGAAGCCGTCTACACAGAGAATGGACGGATCATAAAGACTGGATCTGAATCAGAACTAACTTCGAAATTTGGAGCGGAGATTACAAATCGAACTGATCTGAAGGGAAACGTCATGATTCCGGGTTTCGTTGATAGTCATCTACACATGATTGGTCATGGTGAAAAACTTCTCCGTCTCGATTTGTCTCAGGCGAAATCTGCAGAAGAAATGAAAGAGATGCTCGTTGAAAAAGTGAAACATACTAGTAAAGATGAGTGGGTTATTGGGGAAGGCTGGAACGAAAACAACTTTAAAGATCGTAAGATATTTCATCGAGTTGAGCTTGATGAAATTGCACCTCATAACCCCATGATGCTTACGAGGGTTTGTAGACACGCTATCCTTGCAAACTCCATTGCTCTAAAGCTTGCTGGTATTACAGATCAAACGCCTGATCCTGAAGGTGGCGTTATTATGCGGGATAACGATGGGAAAGCTACAGGTTATCTTTTGGATCGAGCTCAAGAATTAGTGAAAGACGCAATGCCAGAAGTAAGCCTTGATTTTTTAGAACGAGCCCTTACATCATCGGTTGATGATCTTGTTTCGAAAGGTGTAACAGGTGGACATAGTGAAGATCTTAATTACTATGGAGGTTTTAAACGAACGTATGAAACCTTTATTAACGTAATCAACGGGCAACGCAAATTTAGAGCGAATTTGTTGGTTCACCATGAAGTCATTGATGAGATGCGTAGGCAAGGCTTGGGTTTTGGTGATGGTACTAATTATGTTGAACTTGGCGCGATGAAAATTTTTGCTGATGGTGCCCTTGGTGGAAGAACTGCACTACTGAGCCACCCATACAATGATTCACCAGATACATCAGGTGTAGCGATTCATAGTATTGAAGGTTTAACAGAACTTGTTAGGGAAGCTAGAAGTCACGACATGCCTGTAGCGATCCACGTTATTGGTGATCTGGCTCTCGAGTATGCCATTGAAGCCATAGAACAATATCCAGCTCCTTATGGTCTAAGAGATCGTCTCATCCACACACAGGTAATGCGGGCAGACTTACTTGAGCGATTAAACCACCTTTCTGTCGTGCTCGATATACAGCCGAGATTTGTGGCTTCGGACTTCCCCTGGGTAACAGAAAGGCTTGGAGAAGAGCGGATGGCGTGGTCATTTGCATGGAAAACCCTTTTAGAAAGTGGCGTTCCAATTGCGGGAGGATCGGACGCACCAATTGAACCTGTCGATCCATTGCTCGGAATTCATGCAGCCGTGACGAGAAAACGTACCGATGAGAATCATGAGGGATATTATCCCGAGCAAAAGCTTTCTGTTTTTGAGGCAGTTTCTTTATTTACAGGTGGAAGTGCGTATGCTATTGGGAGAGAAGAGGAACGAGGGAAAATCAAAGAAAATTTTGACGCAGATTTCACTGTATTGGATCGAGATATTTTTCATTGTAATCCCGATCTTATTCTTCACACAAAAGCTGTGATGACGGTGATAGATGAAAGCATTGAATACAAAAATCTTTAACGGATTCGGATAAACGAAAAAGGAGCACCGCTACAATTAGCGGTGCTCCTTTCACTTACAGAAAACTTCTTTGGACTTTATGCCAGAAAGAATTGTCTTTTAGCTTGACGGTTTTGATACGTTTTTCTGGAATATGAATAGAGATCTCATTAGCGTGTTGAATGCTGAGCGCTTCATTATCTATGCCTATTACAGGATAATCATTTTCATCCTGAATAACTTGAAGTGTGAGTGATCTTTCATCACTTAAAACGAATGGTGATCCAAGCGTTCTGTAATGATTGTTATTGAGCGAAGCGAGTTCGCTAACTTGCATACAGGCGAGTTTTGGATCAATGACTGCCCCATTCACTGACTTATTGTAAGCAGTACTTCCTGTAGGTGTCGATACAATTAATCCGTCGCCACGAAACGTTTCGAAATGGAAGTCTTCCACGTATACTTCCATCGCAAGTGTTTTAATGATAGAGGACCGTATCGTACATTCGTTCAGACAGTAGAACGACGATTCATTGTTCACGTTTACTTCAATTGTGGGGTAGCGGCGCACTTCAATGCCTTCAGATAGAATATCTTCAACCATATTTTGCAAGTTATCTATGTGAAAATCACAATAGAACCCGAGCTCTCCTGTTGATATCCCCACATAGAGACAATCTTCCCGGAAACCTGTTTTTCTTACTGCTTGAAGAAAAGCTCCATCTCCTCCGATGCTTGCAATAATGCTTGCATCTTTGGCGTCTTCTACGATATGAAAATCATTTTTTTCAGCAAGTGCTTTGAGAGGTTCTACTTTTTCCTGCAATTCTTTTGTTTGTTTATAGAAAAAAAACAAATTACGGCGATTTGGCATATGAATTCCTCCTAGTCCAACTGTTTATCTTCTTTACTTTATCATTGTCTCTTTTTAGAAAAAAGAAAAATTCTTGTTTTTGTGACAATGTTCAGAAATAACGTGGATTTTTCACTCAAAACCGTCACATCTTGTTTAAAATATCAATAAGTCACATTTTATTTATAGGTATCCTTTATTCTGTCTCAACTAGTGAGATTGAAAACACATTCATCTGAGAAGTGCGATTCCTTATTTTGTATGGTATTCTCAAAAATATGAAACCAATAGTTTGGTTTCATCGTACATAATATAGCATCAGGATATAGAGGGGGGCTTACTATGAATGGGAAAAGATGGATTGCACTTGGTATAACGGTCGTGCTGATTATCGTATCGATTGGGTTTAATTTTGTATCCAGCCTTGCTTTTGGAGGTTGGAAAGAGGACTTAAATACATCTGATCAATTTGCAGAGACGGTCGTGGAAGAAGGGAGTAGTCTAAATAAAATAGCTGTGTTAAATGTTGAAGGTGTTATCCAAGATACAGGTGCGAACACAAGCTTTTTGCCACAGTCTGGATACAACCATCAAGTATTCCTGAAACGATTGGAGCACGCAGGTGAAGATGATCAGGTAAAGGGGATCATTCTTCGTCTGAATACGCCAGGTGGAGGCGTTGTTGAAAGTGAAGAAATTTACGATGAAATTCTTGAGCTTAAGGAAAAAACAGATAAGCCAATTTACGTGTCGATGGGTAGTATGACGGCTTCCGCAGGATATTACATTTCATCCCCTGCAGATAAAATTGTGGCCAGTCCCTCGACGATAACGGGTTCGATCGGTGTCATTATGCAGTCAATGAACTATGCAGAACTCGCAGAAAAAGTTGGCGTGAAGTGGGAGACGATTAAGAGTGGACCACATAAAGATATCATGTCTCCAAGCCGTGAAATGACTGATGAGGAACGTGAAATCCTTCAATCTATGATTGACAATTCATATAATGAATTTGTTCATGTCGTCAGCGAAGGCAGAGGAATGGACGAAAGTAAAGTTAGAGAGCTTGCAGATGGAAGAATCTACGATGGCAGACAGGCAAAAGAAGTGAATCTTGTTGATGAACTCGGAAATTTGGAGGACACAATTGAAGGTATGAAGAAAGAACTTGGTGATAGCAAGCTTCAAGTCGTTCAATATAAGCAGAATTTAGGGTTTGGTTCTCTATTTGAAATGACGGCGGCAAAGCTTATGGGACCAGATAAAGATCTGCTAGGCATTCAGCAGTTGTTATCCACTCCGCAATCACCTGAACTTATGTACCTATATTCTGAATAAGGAGGCTGGCAGAATGGATGAAACAATGAGTACGACTGCCCCTCCCGCATCATTCTCTGAAGAACCTACACAGTTGAGATTTGCAGGGTTCTGGATGCGTTTCTGGGCATACTTAGTTGATATTATCGTAGTCGCAAGTTTGAATGGCATTTTAATTACGCCTGCGTTAAGAGGGTTTGATGTCCCGGCAGGAGAACCGGCATTCTTACCAGTTCAAGCTGTTTTAACAGGAATCGTTTATTATGCATATTTTATTCTTATGACAAAATTTCTATCCCAGACGCTTGGAAAGATGCTGTTCGGTTTAAGAGTTGAATCTGATAAAGGGAAAGGGTTGACATGGGGTACTGTTATTTTTCGTGAAGGCATTGGGCGATTTATTAGTAAAACGATTTTGTTTGTTGGGTTTATCGTTGTAGCTTTCACGAAGAAGAAGCAAGGAATTCACGATTTATTTGCAGATACAATTGTGGTTCACGAAAAATAATAGCACGATTATGAATAAACCTGTCCATACTGGGCAGGTTTATTTTATATCGAATTTTCTAGAAAGTACAAAGTCCTTACGTTCATTCTGCTGATAAAAGGAGGGGCTATTCATTGATTACTGCGATCGTCGTTTTCGTCATTATTCTATTGCTTACTTTATTGCCTCTTATCATTTTCTCAACAGTTCACGTTACGGTAACAATCGAACATTCGGCAGTTGTAGAAGAACTGCAAATTCAAGTTCATGCTTTCTTTGGATTGTTTATTTACTCTACCACCATTCCGATTAAAGAATTATTGGATGGGGGAGAAGAAGTGGTTAAGGAGAAAGCTGAAGAAAAGGGGATATTCAGAGATCTAAAGGAGCTTAAGACTTTACTTAAGAAAACGCTGAGTGCTCGTAAATCAGCAATGTTTTTTCTAGAGAAAACAAGGATAAAAAACATTCAGTGGGAGACTAATTTCGGTATGGAAAATGCTGCTAACACTGCTGTTGGAGCTGAACTTCTATTAAATTTAAAAGTCGCTATACTTTCTCTTCTATCGCACCATTCGAATTTCCTCACTGTCCCTCAATTAATTGTTACACCCATTTACGAAGTGAAGACAATTCAAACGTATTTGAAATGCATGATTACCTTCAAACTGGGGCATGCTATGATCGCGGTAATTAAATTAATGAAGTCTCAAAAGAATTTACAAGAGACTTAGCGGTCTAGTAAGTGAAGGAGGATAAGAATATGTCTGAACACCCAATTGAAGGACTTATGCAAACAGCAATGGAAAACCTTAAAGACATGATTGATGTGAATACGATAATTGGTGATCCTGTTGAAACCCCTGACGGAAGTGTTATTCTCACTGTATCTAAAGTAGGGTTTGGTTTTGCAGCAGGGGGCAGTGAATTCATGCTGAAGCAACAATCGAACCAGCGGGATCAGCAGAATCAGAGTAAGGGAGAGCCTTTTGGTGGTGGTAGTGGCGGAGGTGTTTCAATTACGCCGATCGCATTTCTCATCGTAAGTGCAGGTGACATTAAGATGATTCATCTTGATAACACGACACATCTTTATGAACGGTTATTGGATTTAGCTCCTCAGGCAATTGAGAAGGTTCAGAGCATGCTCCAGAACATGAACCAGAATTCACAAGATAACAAGCATCAGAATAACAACAAGCAGGATGGTGGACAATCATCAAGAAACAATTCGCATTCCAAGAGTCTATTTCGTGCTCAGCAGAGAAAAAACGAGGATGACAAGCAAGATTTGAATTTTTAGCCTCCTCCAATTGGAGGGGCTTTTTTATTTGTTTAAAGTAAGGAACCAAAAATCGAGAATTCAACAACAGAAGCTAACTTAGCCTATTACTTAATGCTATTCGATTGCGAGAGGTTTTATTAGCTGATTTCTTGAATTCTATCCCTCTCCCATATATGATGAAGGCAGTCGTACATACGACCAATTATGAAGGAGGTATGAACATGGCTAACATTACTTTCAAAGAAACGCCAATGACACTACTTGGTGAAGAAGTAAAAGTAGGTAACAAAGCGCCAGATTTTACAGTTCTAGCAAACGACTTATCAGAAAAAACACTTGATGATTATTCTGGTGTTCGATTGATTAGTGTCGTACCATCACTTGATACAGGCGTGTGTGATGCTCAAACACGTAAATTCAATGAAGAAGCTGCTAACCTTTCTAATGTTAAGGTATTAACGATAAGCGCTGACCTCCCATTTGCGCAGAAGCGCTGGTGTGGTGCTGCAGGCATTGAAGACGCGATTACATTATCGGATCATCGTGATCTTTCTTTTGGTAAAGCCTTCGGCGTTGCGATGCAGGAACTTCGCTTACTAGCTAGAGCTGTATTTGTCGTGAATAGTAAAGATGAAGTTGTCTATGCAGAGTACGTAAGTGAAGCAACAAATCATCCAGACTATGACCAAGCTTTGAATGCTGCAAAGCAGGCGGAATAATGGAGTGAACATGGAAAAGACTTCGATGAAACATCGAAGTCTTTTTTTAGTCGAATAGGATTCATCATCAGGATTATCCAACTATAAATTGCAAAAAATATCTCGAATGGGAATTTCACTATATTCGCCATTGTTGCGAAAGAAGTCCAGACTGTTTACAATAGAGACGGCGAACTGATAGGAGGCGGAATTATGAATGAAATGACTGTTGAAAATTTATATAATGTTCTGGATGAATCAACACTTGTTATTCAAAATAAGTTGGAGATGTCTTATCTTGAAGCACTTGTTGAAACTGGGTTGAACATTTTTGAAAATAAAGTACTTCAAGAAGAATTGGATAGAGATACAGTGGTGCGGCTTAAAAATCTATATGAAACTTGTGATTTTGAAGGCGCTGAGAAAGAAACGGTCCGTAAAGGAATTCAACTTGCCCTACTCAAAGGGATGAAAAAAGGAATTCAGCCACATCATGCGATGACGCCGGATAGCGTAGCGCATTTAATTGGGTATTTAGTGAAAAAGTATAAAGAAGTGTTAAAACTTGATGAGATGAGAATTCTTGATCCGGCTGTAGGAACAGCGAATTTATTAACTTCTGTTCTCAACCAATTAGACGGAGAGTCAGTTGAAGCATTTGGCTCAGAACCAGATGATCTGTTACTCCATCTTGGTTTCGCGAATGCTAACTTGCAGAAACACCAGGTTGAATTTCTTCATCAGGATAGCGTAAAGCCTTTATATATTCCACAGGTGAATACGGTGGTGACTGATCTTCCGGTTGGCTATTATCCTCATGAGGAAGCAGCAGCGAACTATGAATTAAGAGCGGATGAAGGAATGTCTTACGTTCATCATCTTCTAATTGAACAAAGTTTAAATATGACTGAAGAATCTGGTATGCTCTTCTTCATGATCCCAAATTTCCTATTTGGAGATGATGGTGCGAAGCAAGTTAGGAATTTGTTGAATGAACGATCTGTGATTCACGGTATCATTCAATTACCAACAAGCCTTTTTGCAAACGAATCTCAAGCCAAAAGTATTTTAGTTGTTCAGAAAAAAGGTGAAAATACGTTGAAACCGAAACAAGTTATGATGGCGAAACTTCCATCTTTTTCTAATCGTGAAGCAATGTTAAATATGATGCAGCAAATCAACGGGTGGTTTTCACAGCTTTCTTAACACTAATGAAACGGTTACAAATCTGAATTGGCGGAATACTTGAATGTAAGCGGTTTTCGCCTTGAATAAAGTGATGGTCGGTGTTTAAATAATAAGAGTGTTAAAAGATAGAAGGGTGTACCCCTTCTATTTTCGTGTAGTACGCTAATTAAAGAATTAAAGGAGCTGTCACATATGGCGAAAATAATCGCAATCAACGCCGGTAGTTCTTCGTTGAAGTTTCAACTTTTAAATATGCCGGAAGAAACTGTTATCACAAAAGGACTTGTCGAACGAATCGGCCTTGATGACGCCATTTTCACAATTGAAGTGAACGGTGAAAAAAATGAAGAAGTTACAAATATTCCTGATCATGCAGTAGCAGTTAAAATGCTTCTAGATAAGCTTCTTAATTTCTCAATCATCTCTTCTTACGATGAAATCGAAGGTGTCGGACACCGGGTCGTGCATGGTGGAGAGAAATTTAACGACTCTGCAATGATTACGGACGAAGTATTAGATGGAATTGAAGAGGTCTCTGAGCTTGCGCCATTACACAACCCTGCAAACCTTGTAGGAATTCGTGCTTTCCGTGATATTCTTCCTGATGTTCCATCGGTGGCTGTTTTTGATACAGCTTTCCATCAGTCCATGCCGGAACAATCATTCTTATATAGTCTTCCATATGAATACTATGAAGATTTTGGTATTCGTAAATATGGTTTTCATGGTACTTCTCACAAGTACGTTTCTGAACGAGCAGCTGAAATGCTTGGTCGCCCGTTAGATCAACTTCGTTTGCTTTCATGTCACCTTGGAAACGGTGCGAGTATCGCAGCCATTGAAGGTGGAAAATCAATTGATACGTCAATGGGCTTTACACCTCTTGCTGGTGTTACCATGGGAACTCGTTCTGGTAACATCGATCCTGCTTTGATTCCATTTATTATGGAAAAGACCGGTCAAACAGCAGAACAGGTCATGAACACATTGAATAAAAAAAGTGGTCTGCTAGGTGTGTCAGGTTTCTCAAGCGATCTTCGCGATATTACAAGTGAAGCGGAAGCTGGAAACGAACGAGCAGAACTTGCACTTGAAGTGTTTACTTCACGCATTCACAAATACATCGGTTCTTATGCTGCTCGTATGTCCGGTCTTGATGCGATTATCTTTACGGCAGGAATTGGCGAAAACAGTGATGCTGTGCGTGCTCGCGTTCTTCGTGGCCTTGAATTTATGGGAGTATATTGGGATCCTGCACTAAACCAGGTGAGAGGGAAAGAAGCATTTATTAACTACCCACATTCTCCTGTGAAAGTGATGATTATTCCTACAAACGAAGAGGTCGTTATTGCAAGAGATACAGTAAGACTTTCTAAATAAATGGTACAGAGCATCTTCGGATGCTCTGTTTTTTTTATATCCTTCTTTCACCTTTGTTGGAAGTTTTTAATTGGAAAAGCTACAATATAAGAAAGAGTTCGAAGGGAGCGATTACGATTGGCGTGGACAGAACGAGAACAAAAAAGAATGGATGTTATTATTCGATGGAAAGAAGAGCATTTTGCACAGCAAGCAACTGATGTAGAACGCACCTTCCAGAAATGGTACGATTATCAGCTGAACCAGCTTGAATCACCTATGAAGAAACGTGTTTATGCTGCCATCGATTCTGCTCTATTTCATATGCATTCCTTTATCCAGAATTCGCAATCACAGGTTGACGCTAGCCATCGTCTGTTAACAGATGCGAGATTGTTTCATCCTGATATTGAACAAATTCAAGATATGAAGCATTTATCAATCGATCAGCTCGCCTACATAGCTGATCAGCAAATTGCACGACAGCGAATGGTTTCATTTGCACAGGGGGGGCTTGCAGGAACAGGTAGCTTGCTTTTGCTTGGTCTTGATATACCGGCTGTTCTTGCAATTAATCTTAGAACCGTGCAGTTGATTGCAATGACATATGGTTATCCCGTGAATTATCCATCAGAGATGATGGTAGCACTTAAGGTGTTCCACATGGCGACGCTTCCAAAAGGTTTGCAAGAAAAAGCTTGGAGTTCATTGGAAGAAGAATTGATGCGTGAACAAACACATCCTTACTTCTACGAAGGGCTAGAGGAAATTGCGAATGCAAACTGGCTCCAGGGTCCCATGAAGCAAATTGTCAAAGGGACAGTCCTCATGATGCTTAGGAAAAAAGTCATTCAGGGTATCCCTCTTTTAGGAATCGCTATTGGTGCAGGTGTGAATTACAGATTTGCCAGATCAGTTAGTGAGATCGCACATAAATTTTATCAAAAACGATTTCTTCATGAGCTAGAGAGAGGTGTCTAAGAATGAGTTCAACTGAACACAAGAAAGCAGCGCCAAAGTCAATAAACACTCTAATCGTAACAGTGAGTGATACTAGGACATTTGAAACAGACAAAAGTGGTCAAGTAATGGCACAAATGCTAGAGGATAAAGGACATATTGTTACTCAGAGGTTAATCGTAAACGATGTGCAAGATGAAATTCAGTCTGCGATTCAGAGCGGAATTGAAAATACTGAGGTTGATACAGTTCTATTGACTGGCGGTACTGGAATTGCGAGAAGAGATGTGACCTATGAGGTAGTCGATCGAATGCTTGAGAAAAAGTTGGATGGCTTTGGTGAGTTGTTCCGAATGATTAGTTATACAGATGATATTGGCACACCAGCGATGTTAAGTCGAGCTATTGGGGGAGTAATTGAAAGTACGGCCGTTTTTGCGATGCCGGGTTCCTCGGGTGCAGTTAAGCTTGCTATGTCTAAACTACTCTTACCAGAGCTGCCTCATATCGTTAGAGAACTTCATAAGTAAATTAGCTATCCCATACAGTGGGAAGGTTTTTGCGATACCATATCCACAAATCAGTTATAATTGAAGCGAGCTCTGCGATTTCAGAATTAATATGACAGGATTTATTGAAATCTTCTTCGAGACTCAATCGATTCTGTTTGAACTGTATGATTTGTTCAATTTCGGTAATTCGATCAGGGATGGTTCCCCTCGATTGTTCCCAACGATAAACTATCGCTTCTCGTTCAGCTAATGCAATGTCTTCCCATAAGCCATTGAAAACCGGGAGTGCAAGTTGTAAGCGCTCGTCAAATTGAAACACATACATAGCGATGACCTCCTTATTTGAAGTGATAACCAATTGTGATTTTCTTATTGAATAAGTAATCTCTTATTAAGTAGGAAACAATACAAAGGCAAGTCCGAAATAATAGGAGGTGCCCAGAATGGCTGATAAAAAGAAGGAACTGGCTTATGATGAAAGTGGTGAGATGGCTGTTCATCAACAGTTAAGTGAATCGTACCAGAGCGGTACCATCGATCAGGAAGAAAGTGAAGCTGAAGCAAAGAGAGTTCCACGAAAACCCGATCGAAGAAGTTATTATTAGGATGCAGAAAGTTCATGCCATGCGCATGAACTTTTTTTTATAGGCTCCGTTACTATAAATACCATTCGTATGTTATTCATTTTTCCGCTGGTTCAATTTTTGAAATGCCAAGTATAGAAGGCCGGTTGTAAGAAATGAAAGAAACCCTGGTGAATAAGCAGCTGGCAATAGGAGGTAGAAAGTGAAACCAATCAAGATAGCCAAAAAGCCAGGTCGGTTGATTAGGTTAACTTGCTCTGTTAATTCTTGAAGCATGGTTGAAGAAAATCTTCCTTTTTTAACTACGATGAAATCAGCTACGATCACTGCTGAGAGTGGTATTACAAAAGCTCCTAAAAACGAGATGAATTTCTCTGCCTCGTCAACAAACTCTGGAAAACTGCTTAATAAAACAGCAGTGGCACCGAGTAATAATGCGCTCTTCACTCTCCCTAATGAAGGGAAGGTGTTCAAAAGACTATATCCGCCTGTATACGCGTTGCTAATGTTAATCATAATCATTGAACAAAGTGCTGAAGCAAATATTAGTGTAAGAAGTAGTGGAGATTGTGTTTGTTGGCTAGTGATTAAAAATGGATTCCACGTGCCTGATACAGTAGCAGTATAGGCACCGAGCAAAGCGGTTAATGAGAAACCAAATGTGTTGCCAAAGAATAATCCCCAAAAAGCATGGGCGGTAGATTTTGAATAACGTGCCATATCAGAAGAACTACTAACACCTGATACATATTGAACAAATGCAAGGCTCGCAAAGAAAAAGAACGATGCTAGATGTGGCTTCTCATTCATTGTCATAACGGATGAATAGGTGTTGCCGTCGACTGAAGAAGTAATATAGACAAAGAACATAGCTGCTCCTCCTGCGAATAGAAGGGGCAGGAAATATTTCGTTGCTTTTTTTACAGCATCGAATCCTACCAATGCAAGACCAGCCATAACAGCCGCAAGAAAAAGTGCAGTTGGAAGGAAGGACAGTTGAATAGTAAAAGCACGCTTCATGAGCTCAACCACCATGTAAGTTCCACCGATTGTTTGAACGGCAAACCAATAGAGTGATGTGATGGTTCTGACAGGTGAAGCAAAATACTGGGCTCCTCTGACTCCGACGAACGAGCGAACGGCATACTGTGAAGGAATTCCTCTTCGAGCTCCAGGAAACGATAAATAGGAAACAAACAGAAAAGCGATAGTAGCTCCTAGTAAGGTTGAGAGAACAGCCCACACGAAGCTAAGACCTCCTTCGAGTACAGCGAGTGCAGGGACGAGGAAATTACCTGCATTTACGGATACTGTCATCTGGATCATGGTGTACTCATACCATTTGGTTGTCCGTAATTTATCGGGGACGGATTCTAGTCCATATCGTTCAATTTGTATGCTAGATTTTGTTTTGCGTAGTGTAGTCATGATTTCTCCTTTACGTTACAGTACTTCTTTCTATTTTAGTGCGGAGCTGTTGTGGATGCAATTCTGTTTATGTTGTCGACGAATAATTTCCATCGATTTCAGTCAGCATAAGGTAGAGGTGGTGAATCATGAAGAAGTCAATTGTATTAGTGATGGTCATTTATTTGTGTATATTTACGATTCAAGCTGAGGCATCCACACTTGAAAATAGCTTTTCATTTAAATGTATGGTTATGTCAAATGGAATTGAACATGAGTGGGAGTTCTCGAGTCCGAATGAGTTTGAAGTAGAGAGCGGAAAAGCTGTTGAGAAAGGGGATTTAGCTAAGCAAGAAGTGACGAAGGTTTTTAAACACCTTAAAGTGAGTGAGCTTTCACGCGTTGAAGATCTTGTAGAGAAGATGGACAGTTATGGGTATGACGGGATCGAACGGTTTGAATTGAAATGGATGGATTCAAGTGGGCGTCTGTATACCTGGGTCTGGGATGAAAAGGACAAGTAGACTTTGAGATGCGGTTTCGTTAAGATGGGTAATGATGTGAAAGGAGCCGCATTCAAGTGAAAAATAGTTTTGCAGTAGCAGCTGGAGGCGCTATTGGAGCATCGCTTCGCGCAGTAATCGGAACACTGATGAATGGAAATCCAATGTCAACGTTAGTAGTTAATGTCGTGGGTTCGATTCTTTTAGGTTTTTTTTATGAGTATGTTAAATCCAATAAGCACCTTTCAGACCATTCGAAGAAATTTATTGCAACAGGCATGTTAGGATCATTTACAACTTTCTCCACCTTTTCTCTTGATCTCTTCGTTTATCTAAGAGAAGGTGCGTTTTTCGATGCTTTCGTCTATGGTGGTGCAAGCATTGTACTGGGAGTCCTTGGTGTTATCCTTGGCGTTAAAAGTGCAAGGAAGATGAAGGGGGACCTCACATGGAATGGATCATGATTGCTATCGGTGGAAGTATTGGAGCTTGGTTACGCTATGTAATCTCTCTGTTAATCAAAAAGTGGAGCACGCTTCATTTTCCTTTAGCTACCTTCATAGCCAACATCTTAGGCTGTTTCTTGATGGGTCTCGTATATGGAGCAGGTGATTTTGGTCCCGCGATATCAACTGGAGTCCTTGGAGCGCTCACGACGTTCTCAACGTTTATGTATGAGACGTTTGAATTATCCTTTGAAAAGGTGTGGCTCTCTTTTTTGTATGTCATTCTAAGCTTAATATGCGGGTTATTTATGGTTGCAACTGGTTATATGATTATGGTGTAAGTTCAAGCAGCTTGAGAAGGTTTTCAAAGCGTGTACTTCTTGTTTCATTGCGTGAATTGTAGTGTTATGATTATAAGAGTTTTTAAAGTAAGCACTTACATGTTACCTGTTCGGGAGCATCTGAAGGAGGAATACAATTGCGTATCGGAATACCTACAGAAATTAAAAACAATGAAAACCGGGTAGCTATGACGCCTGCTGGTGTTTTAAATCTAATTCGATTTGGCCATGAAGTATACATTGAAAAAGGTGCCGGGATTGGCTCGGGTTTTCCAGATGAACAATACCTTGAAGCCGGTGCTCATCTTGTTACAACTGCAGAAGAAGCCTGGTCGATGGAGATGGTCATGAAAGTGAAAGAGCCACTTAAAGAGGAATATTATTTCTTTCGAGAAGGACTCATTTTATTTACATATCTTCATCTTGCAGCAGAGCCTGAACTTACAAAAGCTCTTGTGGAGAAAAAAGTAATCGGTATTGCATATGAAACCGTTCAACTTCCAAATACGACATTGCCATTATTAACGCCAATGAGTGAAGTGGCCGGACGTATGTCTGCTCAAATTGGGGCGCAGTTCCTTGAAAAACCTAAAGGTGGGCTTGGTATTCTACTCGGTGGTGTTCCCGGTGTCAAACGAGGTAAAGTGACAATCATCGGTGGTGGGGTCGTTGGAACAAATGCAGCGAAAATCGCGATGGGACTTGGGGCAGATGTGACGATTTTGGATTTAAGCCCTGAGCGGATGCGCCAGCTTGATGATATATTTGGTACAGAAATCAATACCATGATGTCTAACCCGTTAAATATAGCTGAAGCTGTAAAAGAATCTGATCTCGTCATCGGCGCTGTTCTTATTCCCGGAGCAAAAGCACCAAAGCTTGTAACAGAAGATATGATCAAAACTATGAAAGTAGGGTCGGTAATCGTTGACGTGGCGATAGATCAGGGTGGGATTTTTGAAACTACTGATCGCATTACGACCCATGATAACCCAACTTATACAAAGCATGACGTGGTTCATTATGCTGTTGCTAATATGCCAGGAGCTGTCCCCCGCACCTCCACGATTGCGTTAACAAATGTAACAGTTCCTTATGCAGTCCAGCTAGCAAATAAGGGATATGAGAAGGCTTGCCTTGATAATGAATCATTGCTAAAAGGCATCAATACGATGGATGGCTTTGTAACTTATGAAGCTGTAGCTGAAGCGCATGATCTTGATTATAAAAGTGCGCGTACAATTTTAGAAAAATAGAGAGAATAGTAAAGCAGCTCTTATGTAGCTGCTTTATTTTTTATTGAAAGTTTTGTGAATGAAGGAAGTGAGAGGAAAAAGGAATTTGTAGGTCCGACTCGAAACATATGAAAAGGAGGTATAAGGGTTATGGCATTCTGGAATAAAAAAAGGTTGGAAGAGACTCCTGTTCACAATACGACCATTATCGATACAACGATACACGATATAAGAAGAGCGGTTAGCTTGTTTGCGGACTGGAAAAGGGAAGGCATATCACTAAAAGTGTTAGTGAAGGATGATAATGAAATTGACTCCACTCTTCTAGCACCTCACTTAGGCGGTATCCCTTCAGAGTCCTTTTTTATGTCGAAGGAAACGTTTGAACTCTTTGAATACAAAGACCGTCATATTCCATATTGGATTGATACAGTTCAAAAAGCGGTCGATTCTTATTTTTATTCTGAGAATGAACCGCCAGTTATAGAAGGTGATCCCTTTCGTAAAATCAGCTTCTATAAACTAGAGAGAAGAGCGCTGCTCCATGAAAGACCTCCGCTTGATTTCTATTTAACTGATCAGGAGAGAATGATATCGCATCGAAAGCCAGAAAAAGAATGAAACATTTGCTACTGTTAATTCGTATTAAAGTGAAGTGAGGTGAAGGAGTGTGGGTTTTCTTTCAAAATTTTTTGGTAAGAAAGAAGAGAACGTAGTAAAAGAAAGAACAGTGTTTAACATTCAAGTAGGAGATATTATTACGTATGATCTTGAAGATTATCAGGTTGTAGGTACGTTGGTTTATCATGATGGAGGATATAAATGGCAAGCTTATCAACTACAGTCTGGTTCTTCTTCGCTCTGGTTAAATGTAGAAATGGATGATGAGCTTGAACTAGGTATTTATGAAACAATTAAGGAGAAGGTTGCTAAACCGATACCAGAAGAGTTAACGATTGATGATATGGTCTATTATAGAGAAGAAAATGGTAAGGCCCGGATCTCAGGTACTGGACGAGGAAGCAACCTTAATGGCCAGGAAGTTGATTATTACGATTTTTCAAATGAGGATGATTCGAGTTTTTTATCAATTGAAATCTGGGGTACAGAGATAGAGGTAAGCAAAGGATATGAAATTGAGGAATATGAAATCAAAATTCTTGCTGGAAGCAAATGAGAGGATGACTATTTATGTTTAACATGTTTAAAAGAGTGAAAACGATTATGTCTTCTGAGTTAAATGCTGCACTTGATAAGGCGGAAGATCCTGTCAAAATGCTAGAGCAGTTTATGAGAGATATGGAAACAGATATTCGTGAGGCTGAAACGGCTGTTGCGAAACAAATTTCCAATGAAAAGATGTTAAAGAAAAAATGGGACGATGCTAGCTCGATGGTTACAAAACGCCAGGAACAGGCGGTCAAAGCGCTTGATTCTGACAACGATGAACTTGCACGTCGAGCACTTCAAGATAAAAAGGATCATGAAGCGAAGGCTGAAACGTTAAAAGAGTCTCACGCAAGAGCAAAAGCGGATGCTGATTCTCTACGTTCAAAACTTGATGAAATGAAGCAAGAATACCGTCAGATGCAGTTGAAAAAAGATAGCTTGAAAGCTCGAGCAGAATCAGCCAAAACCAAAACCAAAATGAATCGCGCTATGTCCGATATCGGCGGCGATGATTCAAAGCGTGGATTCGAACGCATGGAAGAAAAAGTTCTTCAATATGAAGCAGAAGCAGAAACTAGTGAAGATATGCGATCATCAAATCGTTCTCTCGACGACGAGCTCGATGCATTAGATAAAAACGATGGAATCGATGACGAATTGGCAGAACTTAAGAAAAAAATGGGGAAAGAATAACTCTTTCCCCTTCAATGGGGTGGAAGGATGAAAGTGCTAACAGGATTGCTGACAGCATTCATTCTGCTCTTATCGGCCTGCGGAATCACGAAGGATATTCAAGAAATCGTAGAAGACCGCTATCAACTTGAAGATGTAGTGGAGAGTAGCGTAGATTCAAAAGATGTCTCGAAAGTGTATCAGGCTGATGAAGACATTTCTACTGTTGCTTCTCACCTTCAAGAACAAATAAAGCCGAATGAAGTCAGTGAGTTAAAAGAAGGAAAGCAAATTCTCGTTTACGATGATTATATCGTTACTTTGTCAGCGGATGGTGATGAATCCAAGACTCTTGTTGAGGTTGCATCTGTTGGATTCGTTAGAGATAACTATCAACCAAGTTTTTTTGATGGTTTGTTAGCTTATTACATTCTTGACCAAATTCTAGATGTTGATGACTGGGGAAAGAAGCAGAAAAACCGTTGTAAAAATAGCAGAGGGAACTGCTATGGTGGATATGTTTCGACTGGTGGATCTTACAAAGGACCATCGAAAGTTCCTTCCTTCCGTGGATCTAGTAGTCGAGGTGGCGGACCGGGGACAGGAAAATAATTAAAGGAGGGTTATCATATGGGACCATTTTTATTAACTTTCATCTACTTTTTAGCGGCTATTGTTGTCGTAGCTGTAGGACTGATTATTTTTGAGCTCATTACCACGAAATATAAGGACTGGGAGCAGGTTGAGAATGGTAATACAGCAGTGGCGCTGTCGATAGGTGGGAAGATAATTGGGATTTGTTTAATATTAGCCTTTTCGATTTATCATAGTTCAGAAGTTGTTGAGACAATCATATGGGGCGGTTATGGAGTTGTGCTACAACTTGTAGCTTATTACATTTTTGACTTTTTAACGAGGCGCTTTTCAGTTGAACAGAAGCTTAATGAGGGTGTCGTATCAGTTGGTATCCTATCGATGTGCGTTTCAATCGGACTTGGGTTAGTAGTAGGAGCGTCAATTACGTAAATGATAGTGACAGCTGAGGGTGAAAGGCATGAGCAGTAAATTTAATAAAAGCAGTCAACTTTACTGGGCTTCGGGGATCGTATCCATTTGCGGTATTATTTTCGAAGTGCTTTTTGGCGCGCTTGGTTCTTACATACTTGGAGATGGCGTAAAACAGTATACCTTGACGATTTCTCTTTTTCTAACTGGGATGGGGATTGGAGCTTCGTTGAGTGAAAGAGTAGTGAAAAGACTGATTTCCCGTTTCATTGCAATTGAATTACTAATTGGGTTGATCGGTGGCCTTTCTAGTTTCACTGTTTTTGGCATCACTGCCATTGCAGGTGAAGAAGCAACAGCAATTGTTCTTTATTCAATTATACTCCTAGTTGGTGGACTAACGGGTCTCGAACTACCAATTCTCATTCGGAAAGCAAATGAGATTGGAGTTGAAATGAACAAGAGTACAGCTCGCGTGTTATTTTCGGATTACGCGGGCGGGCTTGTCGGAGGGATGCTATTTGCGTTCTATCTAAGACCGGAATTTGGTCTTGTGAAATCAGCTTTTCTTGTGGCTCTTGTGAACATTTTTGTTGCTTTTTGGATGATATATTCCTTTCGGAAGGAAATCAGGCATCGCGTAGCTTACATCGGAACGGCGGCCATTATTTTTTTATTGATGGTAGCTGGGGCGATTTTTGGAGAAGAAATTGCCTTTTCTTTTGAACAGCGTCTCTATGAGGATCCAATTATCTACTCCGAAGAAACATCATATCAGAAAATCACGCTTACAAAAGAACAAGGCGATCTCCGTCTCTTTTTAAATGGGCAATTGCAATTCAGTTCAAGTGACGAACACAGGTATCATGAGACACTTGTTCATATACCAATGGCTGCTGTAAAAGACCCGAAGAATATTCTTATTCTTGGTGGAGGGGATGGGCTAGCCGTTAGAGAGCTATTAAAATATGATGATATTCAATCGATTACAGTGGTAGACCTTGATCCTAGGATGGTGGATCTAGCAACTGAAAATCATCTATTAGTCGAATTGAATGAGCATGCTTTTGATGATAATCGTGTCCATGTTGTTCATAAAGATGCATTCCAATATATCGAGAAAGCGGAAGATGAATTTGACGTCATTATTGCTGATCTCCCTGATCCAAATAATGAATCGTTAAACAAGCTATATACATGGGAATTCTATTCAATGCTACGAAATCACCTTAATCTTGATGGAGCTCTTATGGTACAGGCCACGAGTCCTGTCTTTGCGAGGGAGGCTTATTGGACAATATCGAGAACGATTGAAGAGACCGGATTAACGACTTCAAATTTCCATGTAGACATACCGAGTTTTGGGAATTGGGGATTTGTCATGGGAACTAGAAATACAATCGATCCAAACAATCTTAAGATAAAAGTTCAAACGGAATACTTATCCTCTGGAATGATTCCTTCGTTAACGGCTTTTGGAAAAGATGAAGATGAGCATATGATGAAAGAGGGAGTAGCTGTCGATATTGAACCCAACACGTTAATTCGACCAGATTTAATAGAAAAATATGAAAATGCCTGGTTGTATTATTAGTTTAGTTCATCGTATAGAGGGAACAAACGAAATAAAGAGGAATAAACCATCACAGGAAGCAGTTGCCGAATAATGATGGGAAAACTCAAACAGCTAAGGAGAGATGAATATGAACGTAACGTTTCATGGTCATTCTGTTGTAGAAATTATAACTGACAAGGCAAAAATTCTAGTTGATCCATTCATTTCTGGAAATGGTCAATGTGATCTTGATGCAGACACTGTAACATGCGATGTCATTCTGCTTACGCATGGGCACAACGACCATGTAGGTGACACAGTTGCTATTGCTAAACGGAACGATGCATTGGTTGTAGCTCCGTTTGAGCTCGCTACATATCTCGAGTGGCAAGGTGTGAATGCTCATCCGATGGCAATTGGAGGCGCACATGAATTTGAGTTTGGTAAAGTGAAGCTTACCCAAGCGTTCCACGGTTCAAGCTATACAGAGGATGACAGTAAGCAGATCATATATACGGGAATGCCTGCAGGTATCCTTTTTAGCGCGGAAGGGAAAACCATCTATCACGCTGGAGATACAGGGTTGTTTTCTGATATGAAGCTCCTCTCAAATCAGAAGATAGATCTTGCTTTCCTACCAATCGGGGATAATTTTACAATGGGTCCAGAGGATGCAGCGATTGCAGCAAAATGGATTCAAGCAGATATCACTGTACCTGTTCATTACAATACATTTCCATTAATTGAACAGAATGCAGGAGCTTTTGTAGAAAGCCTTGAAGGCACGAAAGGAAAAGTTCTTCATTCTGGTGAATCAATTGAACTTTAAAGATGAACACTAAACCGATGCTTTGCATCGGTTTTTGTGTGGAAATAGCGTATTAAAACCATTCGGTAGAACATACCCTTTATAAAGATGACGAGGGGGAATTGGTATGAAACAACGTTTATTTCTATCGGTGTTATGTATCTTATTTTTAATGTATGACGCTATACCACGCTTCCAAATTGACTTGACCATGGAAGGCGCTTTTTTTAGTCTATGGCTTCTCTTTGCCATCATGGCATTAGGAGGAAATCTTGCTGGCTTATTCTTCGGAAAACGCGAGGTGCATTCCGTTCAAGATTTTGAAACCTCTTCAGGAACGAGAAAAAAACAATACAGCCGTTGAAGTTATATGTCCTAGTTATGTATAATGAAGTCAATTCAACCACCACTATATGTGCTCGTTCAAAAAGGGAGGCAACAAGGTGGAGAATGTCAAATGAACGCAGAAGCATATTCTTTTAATATCTTATGACTGAAAAACAAGCTTTAGCAGAAATTTGACGGCCATTCCCATCGCCTTTTTGAACATTCTATATAACAGAAGTAGTTTAGCTACTGATCCAGTTGTGCAAGTAGAAAGTATGGTGAACGACATTGACAACGAAACATGAACAGATACTGGCATATATCGAAACGCTTGAGGTTGGCAGTAAGATTTCTGTACGTCAAATTGCAAGAGAACTAAAGGTAAGTGAAGGTACAGCTTATAGAGCCATTAAGGATGCTGAAAACAAAGGGACCGTAAGTACGATTGAACGTGTAGGGACGATCCGTATTACTAAGAAAGAAAAAGAGAATATTGAAAAGCTCACTTATGCAGAAGTTGTGAACATCGTTGACGGACAAGTGTTGGGAGGACGAAACGGTTTACATAAAACTCTTCATAAATTTGTCATTGGTGCGATGAAACTTGAAGCGATGATGCGCTATGTGGACCCTGGTAGCTTACTTATAGTAGGGAACCGCGATAATGTTCACAAAATAGCTCTTGAAGCTGGTGCCGCTGTTCTTATTACAGGTGGATTTGATGCTCAGGATGATGTGAAGAAAATGGCGGATGCATACGACTTACCAATTATTTCGACATCCTATGATTCATTTACAGTAGCGACGATGATTAATCGTGCGATTTACGATCGACTGATTAAGAAAGAAATTGCACTCGTGAGTGATATTTTAACTCCTCTTACGAAAACGAGCTTTCTTGTGACAACAGAAAGTGTAGAACGCTGGCATGAACTGAATGAGTCGACACTTCATAGCCGTTATCCTGTCGTGGATCCAAATATGAAAGTGCAAGGAATCGTCACTTCGAAGGATATTCTTGGAGAACAACATGAAACCCCAATTTCGAAAGTAATGACAAAACATCCACTAACGGTAAACGAACAAACTTCAGTTGCTTCCGCAGCTCATACGATGATTTGGGAAGGCATTGAAATGCTGCCTGTGTTGGATCAATACCAACGATTGATAGGCATTATTAGTAGACAGGATGTTCTAAAAGCATTGCAAATGATTCAGCAGCAGCCTCAAATCGGAGAAACTTTCGATGACTTGATCACTACCCAAATTAAAGATATATCGACTACAACCGAAAGTCGATACAGTTGCGAAGTAACTCCTCAGATGACGAGTCTCCTTGGAACACTTTCATATGGCGTGGTGACCACGCTCGTAACAGAAGCGGGAAGCAGAGTTCTTAAGAAATATAAGAAAGGTGATCTTGTCGTTGAGAACATCACGCTCTATTTCATTAAGCCAGTTCAAATCGATCATACGATTGAGATCGTACCAAAAGTACTAGAAGTTTCCCGTAAGTTCGGGAAAGTTGATATTGAAATTTATCATGAGGGTTCTGTTGTTGGAAAAGCCCTTATGATGGCTCAACTAATTGATCGATAGAGTGAAACTTCTATCAGATGGTGCTCACCCTCTGTCGGTGGGTGAAGCGATCGTTTCACTCACTTAGGTAGGCATGAAAAAACCGCCATGAATGCCATGGCGGTTTCGATGCTTTATTTTCTATACGTTCTTCATACTATTCGCTTCCTCAATTGCAAATGGAAGGTAATGTCGATATTTCTTATACCCAACGATAACATTAACGACGCCGAGTAAGATAAAGACAGCACCGACGATGTAAGTGACTGCCGAAAGGTTAACAAAGATCGCATTGATCGCGAAGAAGACAAGGAAGAATCCAAGGGCAATACTTGCTTTTGAATTAAGCCATTGTTTCGTTGCCACACCATTGGTACGGAACGATTTCACACGGTAAAATAAGTAGAAAACGATTGAAAAGACAATTAAAATAACAAAGATAGGCATGGCTGCTTTCCTCCAGATTAAAGGTTCTTTTCCATTGTATAGAACTTGATCGTGAAAATCTATGCTAGAAAGATAATAAATAGGTTAGCAGTCGAAAGGAGAAGTTTGATGAAAGAGCAACTATTAGATGCCATTGAACAATATGCAACGATTATTATTCATCGTCATGTTCGCCCAGACCCTGATGCATTAGGATCCCAGGGAGGTCTTGCCGAACTCATTCGAACTTCTTTTCCAGGAAAGAAAGTTTTTACAGTTGGTGAAGAAGAGCCGTCACTCATGTTTTTAAATAAAATGAACGAGGTAAAGGATGATGAGTATAAAGATGCCCTTGTCATTGTTTGTGATACAGCAAATCAGCCTCGTATTAGCGATGATCGCTACCGAAACGGTAAGCTGCTGATTAAGATTGATCATCATCCAAATGAAGATCCCTATGGTGATCTACTTTGGGTAGATACAGATTCAAGTTCTGTGAGTGAAATGATTGTAGATTTGTATCTTACTGCTAAAAAACGGGGGTACAAGCTATC
Source organism: uncultured Bacillaceae bacterium (assembly GCA_963805895.1). Lineage (GTDB taxonomy): Bacteria > Bacillota > Bacilli > Bacillales > Guptibacillaceae > Guptibacillus. Next base: position 531,216 of record CAWDWH010000016.1, on the reverse strand, counting down.
AAATAAAGGAGCATTTCTTCTCTATGCAGGAATTGTTGGAGACACTGGTCGATTCATGTTTTCGAATACAACGCAGCGTACATTTATGTATGCAGGAGAACTTCTGAAATTTGGTGTGGATACTGGTTCGTTGTATAACGAGTTATACAAAACAGAACAGTACATTGCTCGTTTGAACGGCTATGTATTACAACATTTCGAATCATCAGAGAATGGTGCGGGGTGGATGAAAATCACCAAAGAAACAATCGAGGAGTATGGCGTAACTGCAAGTGAAGCTTCTCAACTAGTTAACTCATTCTCGAATGTAGCTGGCTTAAAAGCCTGGGTGTTTTTCATTGAGGAAGCAGATCAAATTCGAGTTCGCCTTCGTTCAAAAGGACCAGTTGTGAATTCAATAGCTACAAATTACAATGGAGGCGGTCATCCAATGGCTGCAGGTGCCACCGTTTATAGTTGGGAAGAGGCAGATCGAGTTCTTATGGAATTAGAAGCTGCATGCAAAGTATAGGAATAGCATATTAGCGATAAATAACTAGAAGAGACCGGCGATCTCGTTTTTAACGAAGGTTGCCGGTCTCTTCTAGTTAAATGTGATCCTGGGTTTTGGGAATAAACCATGAACCAAAGCTTGTCACGTCTTCGTGCACGTCGATGTTAAGTGATTGCAGTTCCTTTTTTATCAGGGCCGTCATTTCATGGGACTCTGCGTAAGCGGATCGCCCATTTTGCAAATCGGCAATCTTTGCTCTTGCGATTTGCTTGCGATCAATAACCATCGCGCCACCTCCAAAATATTTCTGTGCTATTATCATATACTACCCAGGGCGAAATTGCGACTTGTCTGACAAAAGCTCGCAAAAAATTTGTTGATTCGCTATTGAACTAGCTCAATAGTGAGTACCACTTCGACAGTTGTCCACAAAACGAACTCTTTCACCTTAAAACCATATTTGATATTATCAATTATTAATGTTTTATTTTCGAGGGACTTAATGATAAAGCTTCTGGTTCTCGATACTGCTCCAAGATCTTTATTCAGAAGATCATTCAATTCATCCTGGATTTCTTTCTTAAGTTCATGTCGCGTTAATGAGTTTAAGGGAAGATCTTCATTTTTCTCGAAGGTCACCAGGATGTTTTTCACAAGGAGTGTTTTCTCAATATCGTTATTATCGTAACTTTTCTTATCGTCAAGCAATGTTTGATTCTGAGTTTTAAGGTCATAAATTTCGATTTTTTGTTCTTTAATCGTGGTGATTTGCTTTTCATACATGATTCCAAAAAGCATAAGAAAAAACAACCATCCAAAGATAATTCCCACAGAAAGACCTGAGAGGAATCTTTGCCAACCTTTTCTTGAATAAATAGGAGGGACTCTCATATGGAAGAGCGTTCCTGAGTAATCCAGTTGATGACTTCCATTCCTGCCTGAGCTCCACCGAGTGCACAAAATATCCAAAGAAATTGACGCATGATTTCGTCAGGAGAGCCGCTAAGAAAGCTTCTTTCCATATTATTAATGGTATCGAATGTTCCGCCAATAGCAGCTGCGATCGCCCAGATTTTCAACCGCTGAGCAACAATGAAAATCCAGTGCAATGGAGGTTCTCCAGAAAGGAAAGCGCCAATACCGCCAATAAGAGAACCACCAACGATCACACCAAATGCAACAAAAAACGCGATGATCAGGGTGACGAGCGTTACTCGCTCCATAAGGATTCCTTCTTCCTAATTTTGTATTGTCATACTGTTTCTATGTGATAAAGGTTTGAATCATAAAAAAAATTGGTTTTACCATCATGGGTTTGGGTGAGCTTAGTTTGTCTAACTAACTTCTAGTAAAGCCTATGCGAAAAGTAGAGTCTGTTATGCTTGATAATGTTTGTTTGAGACGCTTTAAGTATCTATAATAGAAAGTAATAGCAAAGTGAGAGTGGGATTATTTATGGAATTTGTGCATTTGCGTGTCTATAGTGAATATAGTCTCCTCGATAGCCCAAGTCGTATAAAGTCACTTGTGAAATCAGCAAAGCAAATGGGATACAAGTCCCTGGCTCTAACTGATAAAGGGACAATGTATGGGACGATTCCTTTCTATAAAGCGTGTGAAGAGAATGGAATCAAGCCGATAATAGGCTTAGATGTTCGAGTTGGCAATGAAGTGGAAACAGCGATTTATCAGCAGGAGAGGCAGTTCGATAATCTCGTTCTGCTTGCAACGAATCTCGACGGATACAAGAACTTATTACAAATTAGTACATATATGCAACACGCTGCGGGAAGTAAACCGTACATAGAAAAAACAAAGTTACTGATGTTAACAGACGGTTTAATTGCGCTTACAGGAACTCTAGAGAGTACAATTGGTCAAGAGCTTCTTCATGGAGAAGAATCGGTTGCCTTTCAATTAGCGATGGAATATCACCGATCATTTCCTTCAGGGTTCTATTTAGAAATGCAAGATCATGCCATTCGAGAAGAAAGGCAGCTTAATCATTTGATTTCTAAATTTGCAAGCAAAGCTAACGTACCACTTACCATTTCAAATGGTGTGCACTATATTGAACAAGCGGATGGCGAGGCACATGATTGTTTGAGGTGTATTGATAAAGGAATCCGATACGAAGATAAAGCCCAGGTAACACTTCCTAATCATTCGTTCTATTTATCTTCTCCTTTAGAAATGAAAGAGCGTTTTAAAGGTTATGAAACAGCACTGGCAACGACTTTGGAAATCGCAAATAGCTGTTCGCTTGAGCTGTCGTTTGATGAGACGCATTTACCTGTCTATCCCGTTCCGGATGGAGAATCTTCGGCAAATTATCTCGAAAGCATTTGTCGTATGAATCTTTCAAAGCGTTACGAAAATCCGAATGAGCTTGTCATTGAGCGGTTAGATTATGAGCTTTCGATCATAACTGAGATGGGGTTCAACGATTACTTTTTAATTGTTTGGGACTTTATGAGATACGCACATGAATCTCGCATGATTACAGGGCCGGGAAGAGGATCTGCGGCAGGTTCGCTCGTTGCCTATTTACTGCAGATCACAGACGTAGATCCGATTGAGCATAATCTTTTGTTTGAACGATTTTTGAATCCTGAGCGTGTGACCATGCCTGATATTGATATTGATTTTCCTGACGTGCGGAGGGATGAGGTCATCGATTATGTTTATAAGAAATATGGACATGATCGTGTTGCTCAAATTGTGACTTTTGGAACACTTGCAGCGAAGGCTGCTATCCGTGATGTTGGAAAAGTTCTAGAAGTAGATAACAAACTTCTTGATGCTATGTCTAAAGCGATTCCTTCAAAGTCAGGAATGACCCTTAAACAGGCAAAAGAAGAATCCAGAGAGTTAATGAATTTGTTATCTTCCTCCGAAGATGGGAAGCGAGTTTTCAAAATAGCCAGCATGATTGAAGGGTTGCCACGTCACACTTCTACACATGCTGCTGGCGTGGTTATCTCAGCGAAACCCCTGACAAATTATGTCCCATTACTCGGTGGTCAACATATTAGCTTAACGCAATTCCCAATGAATGATCTTGAAGAAATAGGTCTGTTAAAAATGGATTTCCTTGGGCTCAGAAATTTAACGTTAATCGAAGGAATCTTAAATGATGTTGAACTACACACGGGTAAGCGACCTACTTTGTCAGCTATTCCGATGGATGACGAAGCAACTTTTAAAATACTCAAACGTGCAGATACAACTGGAGTGTTTCAGCTGGAATCTGATGGCATGCGCCAAGTACTGAGACGACTAAAGCCTACGGAATTTGAAGACATAGTTGCAGTAAACGCGCTATATAGACCTGGACCAATGGAAAACATACCGCTTTTTATCTCAGGTAAACATGGAGAGCGACCAGTCACGTATCTTCACCCTGATCTTGAACCGATTTTAAAATCAACGTATGGCGTCATTGTCTATCAGGAGCAAATCATGCAGATTGCTTCAAAATTAGCTGGATTTTCTCTAGGTGAAGCGGACCTTCTAAGACGAGCCGTTTCAAAAAAGAAGCGAGAGGTGCTTGAATCAGAAAGAGAGCATTTTGTAAGTGGGTGTCTTTCTAAAGGGTATCCAGAGGAGACAGCTTTGAAAGTTTATGAGTACATCGTTCGATTTGCAGACTACGGATTTAACCGAAGTCATGCCGTGGCTTATAGTGTGATTGCTTATCAGTTAGCCTATTTGAAAGCAAACTACTCCCGTTATTTCTTTTCAAGTCTACTCACATCTGCGATTGGTAACCAGGACAAACTGGCTATCTATTTAGCTGAAGCGAGACATAAGGGTATTTCTATCTCCCCTCCATCTATCAATAGAAGCTTTGAAACGTTTACGGTAGAAGACGATGGACTTCGCTTTGGATTGTTGCCAATAAAGAACGTGGGAAAGAATGCAATAGAAGAGGTCATTTCTAAACGTGATGACTCGCTTTATCATAGTTTGTTTGATTTATGTGCAAGAATTTCACTTCGAATCGTTAATAAACGTGCTCTGGAATCAATGATTTTTGCAGGGGCGCTTGATGAGTTTCAAGTTAGCCGTGCTTCCATGTTAGCATCTCTTGAAGGTGCCATGAATTACGGCGCAGAACAGAATGAACAGAGTTTTTTCCTTGACCGAGAAGCAGAGCCGTCTTATGAGAGCGTTCCGCCATTTGAACAGAAGGAAATGCTCGCTTTTGAGAAAGAAGCGATTGGTTTCTACTTAACGGCTCATCCTCTTGATCCCTACCTGGATAACTTGAAGGGTTATATTAGAAACACAACGAAGGAAGGGGCTGCTGCATCTGATCGTGAGCCTTTGAGACTTGCTGTCGAAGTACTTAAGGTAAGAAGTATTCGTACTAAAAAGGGTCAGATGATGGCGTTCATAACGCTTGGAGATGAAACTGGAGAGATCGATGGGGTTGTTTTTCCTGATGTATGGGAACAAACAGAAAATATTTTATCAAAAGGCGAATTTGTCTATCTAGATGGAGTTGGTCAAAGACGAAATGATCAAACGAGTATTATTATTGCAAGGGCAATGAAGTTGAAAGATATCTCTCCAAAGAAAATACAAGAAACATTATTTATTAAAATTGAACCTTACCATCAAGAAAAAGGGGTGCTTGGAGATGTCAAAGAAATTCTTCGTGATCATCAAGGAGATACTCCTGTAGTCGTTTATTATAGTCAAATCGAAAAAACAGTTAAACTTGGTCAGGACTGGCTTGTAAACACTGATTCCGACTGCATTCTTTCTTTAAAGAATTTACTTGGTGAGTCTAATGTTGTTAAAAAGACGCTGTGAAATTCTTTACAGCTATTGATGGTTTGTTATAATAGTGAAAATAGAGTGGTCTGACCACTGTGTAAATGTCTAGCGGAAATACAAATACAGTCTAATGCTTCTGAAAAAAGGAGAGTGGGTTTATTGTCCATCACGAGAGAAGAAGCTCTACATATTCACAGAGTGAGACAGGGGAAGCTAGAATCAAAGTCAAAAGTACCTGTCCGAAATGCAACTGATTTGAGTCTTGCTTATTCACCAGGTGTAGCAGAGCCGTGTAAAGAAATTTACGACGATAAAAATAAAGTATATGAATATACAATGAAAGGGAACATGGTGGCTGTCGTATCAGATGGTACAGCAGTACTTGGTTTGGGGAATATTGGCCCCGAAGCCGCTCTACCAGTAATGGAAGGAAAAGCAGTTCTTTTTAAAAGTTTTGCAGGCGTGGATGCGTTTCCAATTTGCTTGAATACAACCGATGTTGATCAAATTGTACAGACCGTTAAGTTCATGGAGCCTACTTTCGGTGGGATAAATCTTGAAGATATTGCAGCACCAAATTGTTTTGTTATTGAAGAAAGACTGAAAAAGGAAACGAATATTCCAATCTTTCATGATGATCAACATGGAACCGCGATCGTAACTGTCGCAGGTCTTGTGAACGCACTAAAATTATCTGATAAAAAAATGAGTGAAATCAAGGTGGTTATTAACGGTGCTGGTGCAGCTGGGATTGCCATTATTAAACTCTTGAATCGCTTTGGCGTCAAAGATATTATTATGTGTGACTCAAAAGGTGCTATTTATGAAGGCCGATCTTATGGGATGAACGATGTGAAAGCGGAAGTAGCTAAGTATACAAACCGTGATAAAGCAGAGGGTTCTTTAAAAGAAGTCATTGCAAATACGGATGTGTTTATTGGCGTTTCCGTTGAGGGAGCATTAACCAAAGAAATGGTAGAAACAATGAACGTAGACCCAACCATTTTTGCTATGGCTAATCCCAATCCTGAAATTATGCCAGATGATGCTAGAGATGCTGGAGCTAAGGTTATTGGAACAGGACGCTCTGACTTCCCAAATCAAATTAATAATGTCCTTGCTTTTCCAGGTATCTTTAGAGGTGCGCTTGATGTTAGAGCGACACATATTAATGAAGATATGAAGGTAGCTGCTGTTCATGCAATTGCCGAACTTGTAGCTGAAGATGAATTGAGTGCAGACTATGTTATCCCGGCACCGTTCGATCCACGTGTAGCACCTGCTGTAGCAGCAAGTGTAGCGAAAGCGGCGATGGAAACCGGAGTTGCACGTATAACGGTTGACCCTGAAGCTGTAAAGGAAAAGACGCGTTCTCTTGCTATCATTGAAGAAGATAACGAGTAAGTGGGGAAGAGTTTGACTTTCTCACTTTTTTCTTGCACCTTTAAACAGTTATCATTCATAGGTCGTTTTTTGTTGAGATACAAATGCGGTTTGCTTTCAGGATATTGTAGTATAAAGGTTGAACCATACGTCAACAATCGGTTAATGCAAGGAAAGGGTGTTGATTTTCCATGACCGCTCAGGGGAAAGTCTACCAGAATATCCTTCAGAAAATTAAAGCGATTATTTACAATGATGGTTTGCAAACCGGTGATAAGCTCCCTTCCGAAAGGGAGCTTTCTGAGCGCTTAAATGCTGGAAGATCTTCAGTCAGAGAAGCGTTAAGGTCTATGGAAATGCTTGGACTTATTGAAACGCGACGAGGAGAAGGGACGTTTATTGCAAACGCAAAAGATCATCGGCTCGTTGAAGTGATCGCTTCTTTTATTTTGAAAGACACAAAGTCGAAAGAAGATTTGCTAGAAACGAGAAAACTGATAGAAAAAGATATTCTAAGAGTAGCCTGCGAAAGGATATCTGATGAATATCTTTCTCGTTTAAGAACTATGATGGAACATAAGGACAATATTTCAGACAGAGAAATTTTCTCCACTGAGTTTGATACAGCCTTCTTTCGTATTATTGTTTCATCTACACATAATTTTCTACTTATAAGATTATGGAAAGAGCTAGCAGATTATCATCAGACGATATGGCACCATTTGACCTTTCGCCCATCGGTATACTATGAGGAGTTAATCGATGCTCTGGCTTCTAGAGATCAGGTAAAGGCTATTCGTCTATTGGATAAGTATGAAATGAAAAAAACGGAAGAATAAACAACATGATCTAAAAGGTGAAAGGGATGGTCAACATTGTTAAAGGATTTATTCAACAAGAAGAAAAAATATGCGACAGTTCCCTCAGATAAAATAAAGCAAGATGTCCCTGAAGGGATTATGACGAAATGCCCGGGATGTAAAAGCATTATTTACACAAAAGAACTAGAAAAATCACATAAGGTATGTGTGAAATGTGGTTATCATCATCAAATGTCAGCTCCTGAGCGTTTGAAAGATACCCTCGATCCAGGCTCATTTACAGAACTGGACGCGGATATGATTTCAGAGAATCCTCTTTCGTTTCCAGATTATGTTGAGCGACTAGAGAAGGACCAGAAGAAGTCTTCTTTGAACGAAGCAGTCGTTACGGGTGAAGGTTCGATCGAAGGATATAGAACAGCCATTGCTGTCATGGATTCACGTTTTCGGATGGGAAGTATGGGGTCTGTTGTTGGAGAAAAGATAACTAGAGCAATTGAACATGCCGATAAAGAAAAGATACCTTTTATCATTTTCACCGCATCAGGTGGGGCTAGAATGCAAGAGGGTGTGTTGAGTCTGATGCAGATGGCGAAGTCCAGCGTTGCTTTAAAACGATTTAGTGATAATGGTGGTTTATTCATTTCGATCATGACACACCCTACGACGGGTGGAGTTTCTGCTAGTTTTGCTTCCGTGGGAGATTTCAATTTTGCAGAGCCAAAAGCGATGATTGGATTTGCCGGAAGACGTATTATTGAGCAAACAATTCGAGAAGATCTTCCTGAAGATTTTCAAACGGCAGAATTTCTATTGCATCATGGACAACTTGATCGTGTGATACATCGTTCAGATATGAAGAAAACACTTAGCAAAGTACTAATGATTCATGGAAACAGAGGTGAAAGATAATGGCGCACCGGCTTGATTTTGAGCGACCTCTTCAAGAACTAGAAGACAAAATCGCTGAGCTTCATTCATTTATGGAAGAGAAGAATGTAGATCTTACTGACGAAATTTCTCGCCTTGAGAAACGGCTTTCTAAAATGGAAGAAGAAATCTATGTCAACATGACAGCGTGGAACCGCGTTCAACTTGCTCGACATCCTGAACGCCCGACTACAGTTGACTACATTGATCGTATTTTTTCAGATTTTCTAGAGCTTCATGGCGATCGTCTCTTTGGGGATGATGAAGCGATTGTCGGAGGCATTGCGACATTTCAGGGTAAACCAGTAACGGTTATCGGTCATCAGCGTGGAAAGGATACGAAGGAGAATTTACGAAGGAACTTCGGCATGCCACATCCAGAAGGTTATCGGAAAGCACTTCGTCTTATGAAACAAGCTGAGAAATTCAATCGTCCGGTCATTTTTCTATTAGATACTAAGGGCGCATTTCCAGGAAAAGCAGCAGAGGAAAGAGGACAAAGTGAAGCCATTGCACGCAATTTGGTAGAAATGGCAGGACTCACGGTTCCAATCATCTGTATCGTTATTGGTGAAGGTGCAAGTGGGGGTGCTTTAGCAATCGGGGTAGGTAATCATGTGCATATGCTAGAAAACTCATGGTATTCTGTTATATCACCAGAAGGAGCAGCGGCACTTCTATGGAAAGATGCGGGCCTTGCCCAACAAGCAGCAGATACAATGAAAATCACGGCTCCTGATTTAAAGGAACTCAAGGTTATTGATGAGATTATTCCCGAAGTAAAAGGTGGCGCGCATCGGGATGTTGAAAAGCAAGCGAAATCTATCGAACAAGTTCTCGAAAAGTCGCTTGAAGAATTAAGTCAACTTTCTAGTGAAGAGCTTGTTAACGCACGCTACGAAAAATACAGAAATATCGGACAATACACGTTTGTAACCGATACCATTGGCTTAAAATAAGGGAAGTGCTTTCTCGTTAATGAGAAAGCACTTTTTTGCTGGATAGCTTAGCTATTGTATTACACGGTTGGATTTGATATTTTAGTAACACAAAGAACTAATGAGGTGAACAGTTATGAAACGTATTGGTGTCTTAACCAGCGGAGGAGACTCACCAGGAATGAACGCTGCTATTCGAGCTGTCGTTCGCAAAGCGATCTATCATGACATTGAAGTATATGGGATCTACCACGGATATACCGGGTTGATTAATGGAAATATAGAGAAAATGGAAATTGGTTCTGTGGCTGATATTATTCACCGTGGCGGTACGATGCTTTATTCTGCCCGATGCCCAGAGTTTAAGACATTAGAAGGACAATTAAAAGGTGTTGAAAATCTAAAGAAATTCGGAATCGAAGGATTAGTTGTTATTGGCGGAGACGGATCATACCGTGGAGCCCAAAAGTTAACCGGTCATGGTTTTCCAACGATCGGTATTCCGGGAACAATTGACAATGACATCCCGGGAACTGATTTTACCATTGGCTTCGATACCGCTCTTAATACTGTCATTCAGGCGATTGATAAGATTAGAGATACGGCCACTTCACATGAGCGTACATATGTGATAGAAGTGATGGGACGTGACGCTGGCGATATTGCACTTTGGTCAGGTCTTGCAGATGGAGCGGAATCTATCCTTATTCCTGAGGAGAAATTCGAATTAGCAGACATTCTAAGTCGATTAAAACGTGGTCATGACCGTGGAAAGCGGCATAGCATCATCGTAGTAGCTGAAGGTGTTGGAAGTGGTGTTGAAATTGGCAAGCAAATTCAACAAGAAATGAATATGGAGACTCGTGTTACGGTACTTGGACATGTTCAGCGTGGTGGCTCACCAACTGCTTCTGATCGTGTACTTGCAAGTCGTCTTGGAGCCAGAGCAGTAGAATTACTTCTTGAAGGAGCTGAAGGAAGAACAGTTGGGATCCAGAATAATAAAATTGTTGATCTTGATATAAATGAAGCACTCGCTCTACCACACGAAGTCAATCAAAAAATGTGTCAGCTAGCAAAAGAATTATCTATTTAACAACCTGATACATGTTTCACCCCTTCAAACTTAAGGGGTGCATAGTAGTGTCACAAACTATGTAGGAATCAAAAAACCAATTGAAGAATAGCTTTTAGGAGGAAACAGACCCATGCGTAAAACTAAAATTGTCTGTACTATAGGACCAGCAAGTGAAAATGAACAAACATTAGAGAAATTAATTATGGCAGGAATGAACGTTGCTCGTTTAAATTTCTCACACGGTGATTTCGAAGAGCACGGTAGCCGTATTAAGTCAATTCGTTCTGTAGCTGAGAAACTCGGTAAGAATGTAGCCATTCTTCTTGATACAAAAGGCCCGGAAATTCGTACGAATAACATGGAAAATGGTGGTATTGACCTTGAAGCAGGTCAACAGCTGATCGTTTCTATGGAAGAAGTACTAGGAACAACTGAAAAAATCTCGGTAACATACCCTGATCTTGTTAACGATGTACATGTAGGCTCTAAAATACTTCTTGATGACGGATTAATTGAACTTGAAGTAAAACAAATTGAGAAAAATGAACTTTATACTGAAGTACTAAATAACGGGACGTTGAAAAATAAAAAAGGCGTTAACGTGCCTAACGTGAGTGTTAACCTTCCTGGTATTACTGATAAGGATGCTGCTGATATTGAATTTGGTATCGAGCAGGGTGTTGACTTTATTGCTGCATCATTCGTTCGTCGTGTATCCGATGTTCTAGATATCCGTAAGCTTCTAGAAAAACATAAGGCGACTGACATTCAAATCATTCCTAAGATTGAAAACCGTGAAGGTGTCGATAACATTGATTCCATTCTTGAGATTTCAGACGGTTTAATGGTCGCTCGTGGTGATCTTGGTGTTGAAATTCCTGCTGAGGAAGTACCTCTAGTACAAAAGCAGCTTATTAAGAAATGTAATGCACTTGGTAAACCAGTTATCACAGCAACGCAAATGCTTGATTCCATGCAACGCAATCCTCGTCCAACGCGTGCGGAAGCGAGTGACGTGGCTAATGCTATTCTTGATGGTACAGATGCGATCATGCTTTCAGGTGAAACAGCAGCAGGATCTTATCCAGTAGAAGCTGTTCAAACAATGCATAACATTGCTTCTTACACTGAAAAGTCATTGAATTTCCGTGAGCTACTTTCAGTAAGAAGTAAAGAGACTGAAACGAATACAACGAACGCAATAAGTGAATCTGTTGCCCATACAGCTTACAACTTGAATGTGCCAGCTATTATTACGGCTACTGAGAGTGGTCATACAGCTCGTATGATTTCTAAATACCGTCCGAAGGCACCGATTGTAGCTGTTACAAATACAGCTGGTGTTTGCCGTAAGCTTGCCCTTGTCTGGGGCGTACATGCTCAAGAAGGACACAAAGTAAAAACAACGGATGAAATGCTTGAAGTAGCAGTAGATGCTTCCATTCAATCAGGAATTGTGAACCACGGTGATACAGTTGTGATTACTGCTGGTGTACCAGTAGGTGAATCAGGTACGACCAACTTGATGAAAGTTCATGTGATTGGCGATATCCTTGCGAAAGCACAAGGAATTGGGAAAACATCGACTTCTGGCAAAATTGCAATAGCAAAAACAGCAGAAGAAGCAATTCAAAAAGCAGATGAAAATACAATCCTTGTAACGATTGCCTCTGATAAAGATATGGTACCTGCTCTAGAAAAAGCAGCGGGACTTATTACAGAAGAAGGCGGCTTGACATGCCATGCAGCAGTGGTTGGTCTAAGTCTTGGACTTCCGGTAGTTGTGGGGCTTGAAAATGCAACAACCTTATTTGAAGAAGGTCAACAAGTTACGCTTGATGCGACAACAGGAATCGTATACAACGGTAAGGCGAGCATTCTGTAAGTAAACATTAACGTTTGGAAAGACTGTCGAGTCAATCGGCAGTCTTTTTTTAGGTCGGTTAGCAAATTTTGTTAATTCTTACATTTGGACTCAATCGTTGAGAGACGAAGAAATGAGTAAAGGTGCTGTAGAGTTCGAAATTCATGTGAAATCGCGTATAATAGAAGTAACGGGACAATATCAAAATCCCGATTATGACTGAGGGAGCTATGTAATGTTTCGTATACTACTGCTTTTTATAATAATCGTTCCAGCTTTAGAGATCGCCCTGTTACTCCTTTCAGGAAAAACTTTGGGTCTTATTCCCACGGTTTTATTGATCATTGGTACAGGTATCCTCGGAGCCTGGCTTGCACGTAAAGAGGGGTCTGAAGTAATCCAAAAGGTTAACAGGCAGATGCAAACTGGCCAGATGCCAGGAGATGCTATCCTCGATGGGCTTTGTGTACTTGTTGGCGGGATCGTTCTACTCACACCAGGGTTTATTACGGATGCTCTAGGATTTCTTCTTTTGATTCCAGCGACGAGAAAACCTTTTAAGCGTTGGATAAAGAAGTTTCTAGAACGTAGAATAAACAATGGACAGTTTATGTTTATTAGAAGATGAATGAAAACGCAATGACATACTTTAATAAATTGAAAAACAAATGGAGCTTGAAGCATTACTCAAGCTCCATTTGTTTTGAAAAAAATATATAACATGACCTACAAAGTGCTGATGTGTCCGTTAGGTGAGTATTCTATTTGACTTTCAAAAAATCATCTAGTATATTAGTTGATGAGTCAACTATTGACCCATCAAACATTTAAAGGAGAAGGATGCTTTGTCTAATTCATGCCAAGAAGAAGGTAAAATTCTCTTTCAATTAAATGAGATCTATAAGCAAATGAGTCCTAAATTCGAACGATGCACTGGTATCAGTCAGTCTCGGTTAGAGCTCCTGCATAAGTTGTTTGAAGTGAACGAAATTAGCCAGACAGCATTGCAGAAAGAAGTGAATATTGACAGTGCTGCCGTGACGAGACATTTAAAGCAACTTGAGGGAAAAAGCATGGTAACACGACGGAAAAACCCGGATGACAATCGCTTTACTTTTGTACGCTTAACTGATGAAGGGCGTGAGAGAATTGGCTCCTTTCGGAAAGAGAAAGAGCAATTTATTACTAAAGTGTTAAAAGACTTCAGTGAAGAAGAACAGACTTCACTCTCGAATATGCTGAATCGTATTCAAAAGAATGTAAAGGACATCCAATACTAACTAGAACGTTCAGAAGGAGATTTTATAAATGAATGCAACAAAAATTAATGACTTTAATGAAATTATAACTGGCCGCCGCTCAATTCGTCACTACGATCCATCTGTGAAAATTAGTAAAGAAGAAATGGCAGAAATTTTAGCAGAAGCAACGCTTGCCCCATCTTCAGTCAATCTTCAACCGTGGCGCTTTGTGGTTATTGATAGCGAGGAAGGGAAAGCTACGTTAGCTCCACTTGCTAAATTCAACCAGAATCAAGTTGATACGTCCTCAGCTGTAATCGCAGTATTTGTTGACATGAACAGTTTGGACTATGCGGACGAGATCTACGATACAGCTGTACAAAAAGGATACATGCCTGCAGAAGTAAGAGATCAACAACTTCCAGCTATTAAGGGCTTATTAGAAACGATGCCAACGGAGCAGTTTAGAGAAATGAACCTCATTGATGGTGGTCTAGTTTCCATGCAGTTGATGCTAGCAGCACGTGCGCATGGTTACGATACCAACCCGATTGGTGGATATGAGAAAGAACAAATTGCCGAAGCGTACGGTATGGATAAAAACCGCTACTATCCCGTGATGCTAATTTCAATTGGTAAAGCTGCGAATGAAGGTTATCAATCTGTTCGTTTACCTGTTGAATCTATTACAGAGTGGAAATAATATAACACATAGAGGAGATTGAACGATGATTATTACCCATGCAAAACTACAAATTAACTCAGCAAGAGAAGAAGGATTTCTTGAAGAGGTTCGCTCACTTATTGCCAAATCTCGAGAAGAAGAAGGTAACATTTCATACACTCTCATGAAAGATGTGGATGAAGAAAATGTGTTTACCATGGTAGAAATTTGGGAAGATTTTTCAGCAGTAGAGAGACATAATGCAAGTGAACATTTCCAAGCCTTCGTAGGGAAAGCGCCTGAATACTTGGTTGCTCCATTAGAAGTGAAAAGCTATGAAGGTAATGAACTAAAGAGGTAACTTCCTATAAAAAGCACCTGATTCGTTTCATGTGATCTAAGCTTGTAGACTCAGTCTACAAGCTTTTTCATCTTTGAGATTCGAATAAAGACAAATTACGATCCAACAATGTAACGCCAGAAGTCTTTAAATACGTTAGCATGATAAAGCGTTTTAAGTACGACTAGAAGAACGGGACCGATGATCAAACCGATAAACCCAAAAACCTGGAAACCCACAAATAAAGCAATTAATGTTGCGAGTGGGTCAAGGCCAATATTAGATGAAAGAACTTTAGGTTCCATGACTTGCCGTTGTATTACCACGATTCCATAGAGAATGGAAAGTCCAATGGTCAATCCGTAGTTTCCAATCAGAAAAGAATAAATCATCCAGGGTACAAAAATGGCTCCAGTCCCAAGATAGGGTAGCAGGTCGACGAGACCAATAATAATCGCGATTGTTATGGCATAATCAACTCGTAGGATGAGGAGACCAACTAGGACGATTACGGCTGTCATCGAAATGAGCGTAAGTTGTGCTTTAAGAAAGCCAAACAATGCTCGTCTTAAATCCACATAAACCTTGCTAATACTTTTCTGGATATCAATTCTCACTTTTTTCTTTAACCAGTTAATGAACTTATACCAGTCTTTGCTAATAAAGAACGTTGCTAACATGGAAAAGACTAGTACCGTTAAAATGGTAGGTAAACTTACAATGAACGATCGAATGCCTTCTACCAGGGATTGGAGAATATTCGTTACAGCGGCAGTGATTGTTGTACCAATCGACTGTATATTATCGATCACTGTGGTTTGCTGGTCTTTATTTAAATCTTTAAAGAGTTCTTCAAGTTGATTATAGAGTGGCATCACATGAGAGACGAATAGGTCCTCTACAAATAGAACAATCTCCTCAAAATTCCCTGGTAAAACATCTGCGATATAGACAACGCCTTGAACGATTTCATTTATTAGAAGAGCAATGAAAGCAGCAAGGACACCTACGAGAAAAAGGATGGAGAGTGCGACAGCCAACGGCCTTGGTATCTTTCCTTTTCGTTCTAATAGATCCACCATTGGATTGATCAGAAATGCCAGGAATAAAGCAATTACGAATGGATAGGCAAGGTGCCATATATAATAAACGGAGATCAGGGTAAGAATAATAAGGGCAATAACAAGTAGAAATCGCAATATCCTATGTATATACTTCCAGTTCATTTGAAACCCCCTTCATTCTTTCCTATATTTTACACCTCATCCTTCAAGACAATCAATTGAATGTTATCTGTTTCGTGCTTAATTCTCGAAAGTTTGTTATGCTAAAAGAGTTCTGATAATGTGAAAGAGGGAGCTATATGACATTTTTTTCGCAGTCTTCAATTTTTCTGCTTATCTTGCTTGCGATTGCACTTATAGCTAAAAACAGCTCGTTAATTATTGCAGTTGCCGTTTTATTGGTACTGAAAGCAGTAGGTTTAGGTGATAAAGTCTTTCCAATTATTCAGTCAAAAGGGATATCATGGGGAGTAACGATCATTACCATTGCTGTACTTATCCCAATTGCTAACGGTGAAATAGGTTTTAAGCAGCTTGGAGAAGCAGTTAAATCTTCTTATGCCTGGATTGCAATGGGGTCAGGTGTTTTTGTTGCCATCCTTGCTTCGAAGGGAATCATATTGCTTCAGGATGATCCGCACATTACTACTGCACTTGTGTTTGGTACAATACTTGCTGTAGCTGTCTTCCAGGGAATTGCTGTAGGACCATTAATCGGTGCCGGAATTGCTTATATGGCTATGAAAATTGTCGAACTCTTCACCTGAACGTATGTTCAGAAATGTGTGAATTCAGTATATCTCTTCGTATTTCAATGACGTTTTTCGACATTTGAGAAAAAAAGGAACAGGCGAAATCATGCATATTCGTTCACAAATATCAGAGAATTGTTTATAATGAGAACTGACGCACCATCTTTGTACATAGGTTCTTATTTTTTGGAGCGTTTTAAAAGCGTTATCAAAGCAGAATTTTTTGAAAATACTAGAGCCAATAATATGGAAAAGGAGAGGGAAACGTATGACGACTACACGCGGATTAGAAGGCGTAGTTGCAACAACATCATCGATTAGTTCAATTGTAAACGATGTCTTAACATACAGAGGATATAACATCGATGACCTCGCTGAGAATGCCAGCTTTGAAGAAGTGATTTATTTACTATGGAACGATAAACTTCCTAATAAGTCAGAACTCGAGGAATTCACAGCAGAATTAGCAGATAATGCATCGATTCCTGAAGAAATCTTCGGACAGATGAAAGCTTATCCAAGTGATCAAGTACATCCGATGGCAGCTCTTCGTACAGCTGTGTCTACACTTGCACTCTATGACGAAGAAGCAGATGATATGAGTGAAGAAGCAAATTATCGGAAGGCGATTCGTCTTCAAGCTAAAATTCCTACTGTAGTAACGGCTTTCTCACGAATCCGTGAAGGAAAAGCACCAGTAGAACCAAAGAAAGATTTAAGTTTTGCAGCGAATTTTCTTTATACGCTAACAGGTGAACTTCCTGCAGATGTGGCAGTTACTGCTATTAATAAGGCGCTTGTACTACATGCAGATCATGAGCTCAACGCATCAACCTTTACGTCTCGCGTTTGTGTAGCCACACTTTCTGATATGTATTCAGGTGTAACTGCTGCAATTGGCGCTCTCAAAGGTCCACTTCATGGTGGCGCAAATGAGCGTGTAATGGCTATGCTTAGTGAAATCGATAGCGTTGAGAATGTAGAACCTTACCTTCAAAATGCGTTTGAGAATAAAGAAAAAATTATGGGCTTCGGACATCGTGTCTACAAAACAGGCGATCCACGAGCGAAGCATCTAAGAGAAATGTCACGTAAATTAACCGAGCTAACTGGGGAAACGAAATGGTACGAGATGTCGACCAAGATGGAAGAAATCGTGACGAATGAAAAAGGACTTCCACCAAACGTAGATTTCTATTCAGCTTCGGTATATCACAGTCTTGGCATCGACCACGACCTATTCACTCCGCTTTTCGCAGTGAGTCGTGTATCAGGATGGATCGCACATATTCTTGAACAGTATAGTAATAACCGTCTTATTCGTCCACGTGCAGAGTATATTGGGAAAACCGATCAAGCTTATGTAAACGTAGAAAACAGATAGTAAAAGATGAGGGAAGAAGCTTTTCTTCCCTCTAACTTTAAAAAGATGAACTCAATAGGAGGAATACAAAATGGCAAACGGAGAGAAGATTACCGTAAATAATGGTGTACTAAACGTTCCAGATCATGCAATTATTCCATTTATTGAAGGGGACGGTACTGGTCCTGATATCTGGGCTTCTGCATCAAAGGTCCTTGAAGGAGCAGTCGATAAGGCATACGGCGGAAAGAAAAAGATCGTTTGGAAGGAAGTATATGCTGGCCAGAAAGCATTTGATAAGACAGGTGAATGGCTACCGGCAGATACCCTTGATGCGATTCGTGAATACATAATTGCGATTAAAGGGCCGCTTACTACTCCTGTTGGAGGAGGAATTCGTTCTCTTAACGTAGCACTTCGTCAAGAACTTGATTTGTTTACATGCCTTCGACCGGTTCGTTATTTCAAAGGTGTTCCTTCTCCAGTGAAGCGTCCGGAAGATACTGACATGGTTATTTTCCGTGAGAACACTGAAGACATTTATGCAGGAATTGAGTTCCAAAAAGGTACTGATGAAGTTAAGAAAATCATTTCGTTCCTTCAAGATGAAATGGGTGCGAAAAACATCCGTTTCCCTGAAACATCTGGAATCGGAATCAAGCCAGTATCTGAAGAAGGCACGAAACGTCTTGTACGTGCTGCTATTCAATATGCTCTTGATGAAGGACGCAAAAATGTAACGCTCGTTCATAAAGGAAACATCATGAAGTTCACAGAGGGAGCATTCAAAAACTGGGGCTATGAAGTGGCTGAGCAAGAATTTGGTGACAAAGTCTTTACATGGTCAGAATACGACCGTATCGTTGAAGAAAAAGGGAAAGACGCTGCGAATGAAGCACAGACAAAAGCAGAAGGCGAAGGAAAGCTCATTATTAAAGATTCAATTGCAGATATCTTCCTTCAACAGATTCTTACTCGTCCGGCAGAGTTTGATGTTGTAGCAACGATGAACTTAAATGGCGACTATGTTTCTGATGCCCTAGCAGCACAGGTTGGTGGAATTGGTATTGCTCCGGGAGCAAATATCAACTATGAAACAGGACATGCTATATTCGAAGCAACACATGGTACTGCTCCGAAGTATGCCGGCCTTGATAAAGTAAATCCTTCATCTGTCATTCTTTCAGGTGTACTTATGCTTGAACATATTGGATGGAATGAAGCTGCGAAGCTTGTTCTTGATTCAATGGAAAAAACAATCGCTAATAAAGTGGTAACATATGACTTTGCTCGTTTAATGGACGGTGCAACTGAAGTGAAAACTTCTGAGTTTGGTGACGAACTAATCAACAATATGGAATAATAAGAAACAGAATACCATTACGAACCAGTTGAAAGGAGTTCCTTCAAATGACTATGAAACGTAAGAAAGTTTCCGTGATCGGTGCAGGATTTACAGGTGCTACAACTGCTTTTCTACTTGCTCAAAAAGAGCTTGCGGATGTTGTTCTTGTTGATATTCCAAATCAAGAAGGACCTACAAAAGGAAAAGCACTTGATATGTTCGAGGCTAGCCCTGTTCAGGGGTTCGATTCTAAAATCACGGGTACGTCTAACTACGAAGACACAGCTGATTCGGATATCGTTGTCATTACTGCTGGTATAGCTAGAAAACCAGGAATGAGCCGTGATGACCTTGTTAATACTAACGCTAAAATCATGAAAAGCGTTACACAAGAAATTGTGAAGTATTCTCCTGAAACGACAATCGTTGTATTAACTAATCCTGTTGATGCGATGACTTACACGGTATTCAAGGAATCGGGTCTTCCTAAAAACCGTGTGATCGGTCAATCAGGAATTCTTGACTCAGCACGTTTCCGCTCGTTCATTGCTGAAGAATTAAACCTTTCAGTTAAAGATATTACTGGCTTCGTTCTGGGTGGTCACGGTGATGACATGGTACCGCTTGTACGCTATTCTTTCGCTGGTGGAATTCCACTTCAAACTTTAATTTCTGAGGAACGTCTTGGAGAAATTGTAGCACGTACGCGGAAAGGCGGAGGCGAAATCGTGAGTCTCCTTGGTAATGGTAGTGCTTATTATGCGCCAGCTGCATCACTAGTAGAAATGGCAGAAGCGATCCTTAAAGACCAGCGTCGTGTTCTACCTACGATCGCTTATCTTGAAGGAGAATACGGGTACGATGGACTGTACCTGGGAGTGCCGACGATTCTTGGCGGTAATGGAATAGAAGATATTATTGAGTTAGATCTTACAGATGACGAGAAGAAAGAATTAGACAAGTCTGCAGACTCTGTTCGTAAAGTATTGACGGTATTAGGCTAAATAAGTAGATCCGGTGAAAGCCGGATCTCTTTTTAAAAACAATAGAAAGCGCTTTCGCATAAAGAGGGGGAGTAGCTATGCTTTTAGGTAAAAAAAGAAAAATTGGCAGAATGATCGAAGAAATGTCAGCTGGTGAAAAGCTTGAAGTGACTGAAAAAATAGAAGATCGTGATCTTCTATTATATCTCGGTCTGTCAAATGATAATAATCCCCTTTTCATTCAGCATGATTATGCTTCGTTGACGCCCTTTAAAAAACCAATTGTGCCACAAATCATGCTTCTTTCGATTGTTACAGGAGCAATCTCTAAATACCTTCCAGGACCGGGGAGCAGTATTAAAAAACACGAAGTGACGTATGAGAATCCAGTTCATCATTATGAAACACTGCATTTTCAGTTTGAGGTGATGAGTGTTTCGACAGAAGCTCATGAGGTCATTATAAGCGTTAGTGGTGTAAATGAAGCAGGTGAAGCGATATTAGACGGACGATTTACGGTAAGTCCTCCATACCCAGTTAAGTCTTTAACTAATACAACTTCATTTGACAATTTTTAAGAGCCAAAAATGGCTCTTTTTTTTTGCGTAGAAGTCAGTTTACCTATCTAAGAAAGCACTACACAAAACGATATGGAACAAGTTTCTCTTTTGCCTTTACAGAAAAAATAGTATGATGAAGGTAATCAGGCAAAAATAAAAATAGATGCCTGGCGTTCGGTATCGGCATTGATGAATGGGGAAATTCGTTAGGGGGATTTTACGATGGGTCAAAAAATATTAGTTGTCGATGATGAAATATCAATCTTAACTCTGCTTCAATTTAATCTTGAACAGGCAGGGTATGATGTTGTAACAGCCGAAAACGGAGCCGATGCTCTAGATGTTGTTGTAGCTGAGAAACCCAATTGCATTATTCTCGACCTTATGCTGCCTGAAATGGACGGGCTTGAAGTGTGTAAAGAACTTAGACAACGTCATATTCATACACCTGTTCTTATGCTTACAGCTAAGGATGATGAGTTTGACAAGGTACTTGGTCTCGAACTTGGGGCTGATGATTATATGACCAAGCCATTCAGTCCAAGAGAAGTGGTAGCTCGTGTGAAGGCTATTCTGAGACGAGTGAAGCAGCTTGAGGAATCAAAAACAGTTTCACAAACCGAAGAAAGTGAAAAGATTCAAATTGGTGAATTAGAAGTATATCCTAATAATTACGAATCATTTTTCCAGGGGAAAATGATGGAAGTAACTCCTAAGGAATTCGAGCTTCTCGTGTACCTTGTACGTCATAAGGGACGCGTTCTTACAAGAGAGCAGCTTTTAAGCGCTGTATGGAACTATGATTTCGTAGGGGATACGAGAATCGTTGATGTTCATGTTAGTCATTTGCGTGAGAAGATTGAAGAAAACACACGCAAACCAGAATATATTAAAACAATACGAGGTCTAGGTTATAAGTTAGAGGAGCCTTCAATTAAATGAGACGGTTTCGCTTTCGTTTTCTAAATGCACAGTTTGTGATTCTCTTTTTTGTATTTTTGATTATGATTGTGTTTCTTGGCAATTTATTTCAAGGAATTCTATTCGAAGATGCTAAACCAGAGGCATTATCAAACATGTGGCTCATTTTGATTTTCTCATTTGCAACGGCATTTCTTATTATAATTTATATTAGTCTTCGAATTTCCAATCAATTAACGAAACCTCTTGATGGGGCTCTTTCAGTTGCGAATGAACTTGCTTCTGGAAATTTCAAAGCTAGAACTTATGAGTATAAGCTTGATGAGACTGGACAGCTTAGCCATGCATTAAACATTCTTGCAAGGAACTTGCAAAATATGACGACTTCATATGAAATGCAACAAAATCGTTTAATGACATTAATTGAAAACATGGACAGTGGATTGATCTTGATAGATACAAAAGGGTACATTAATTTGGTTAATCGTTTCTACAAAGAAACGTTTCGAATCAATGTGAGTGATTATTTAGATGTTTTGTACTATGAGGCGCTTCCTTATCGAGAAATTATTCGTATTGTCGAGGAGACGCTATTACTAGAGCAAACGGTACGGAAACAGGTTGAATTGCAAGTAGGGATTGAAATGCGGCACTTCGATGTTTCTGGAGCGCCAATTATTGATCAGGACGATAAATTAAAAGGTGTCGTTCTTGTATTTCATGATATTACTGAACTCAAAAAGCTTGAACAAATGCGGAAAGATTTTGTTGCTAATGTTTCCCATGAGTTGAAAACCCCAGTTACATCGTTAAAAGGGTTTGCTGAAACCCTTTTAGATGGTGCTATGGAGAACAAAGCATTCCGTACGCGTTTTCTCACCATTATTCTGAATGAAAGTGATCGCCTTCAGAGTTTAATTCAGGACCTGCTTGATTTATCCAAAATGGAACAAAAGCACTTTTCGTTAAACTGGCAGGATGCGGACTTGAAAGAAATCATTGATGATTGTCTCTTAATGACTAAGAGTAAAGCTAACAAAAAAAACATAGAAGTATCCGTTGATTATGAAGGTGATTTGAGAGTCGCAGGTGATATTAATCGTTTGAAACAAGTTTTTCTTAACTTGATTGCCAATAGTCTGACCTATACGCCAGAAAAAGGTAAAGTGAGTATATTGGTTAAAGAAACAATTGATTCTGTAGCTTTCATCATATCTGACAATGGAATCGGTATAAAAAAAGATGAGCTGCCACGGATATTTGAACGATTTTACCGTGTAGATAGAGCTAGAAGCAGAAATTCTGGAGGAACTGGACTTGGCTTAGCTATTGTGAAGCACCTTGTTGAAGCTCATAATGGTGAAATCGAAGTAGACAGTGAGCCTGGTAACGGTACTACCTTCAAAATAACACTTCATAAAGAGAGGTCTTCCTAATTTTTACGTTTTCTTTACACTTCGTTTATACTTCCTTTAAACGGATTGTGTAAAGTAACAATTGACCCCTTCATCATGACGAGAGCATAGTTTTGAGACGAGTATATCTCGTCTCCTTTTTTTTTGAAAGCTTTTTTGTTAGAAATAAAATTCCGATCGTATCTGCGCTTGTTTTTCTTTCTTTTTGCCATCGTGGTAAAATGAATGAAGCAGGCGTTTTTGTTTTTGTGTATGACGCTTATTGAATTGGAACGGGAGGCCTTTTATTGAAGAATAAACTTGTATTGATTGATGGGAATAGCATTGCCTATCGTGCGTTTTTTGCGCTACCACTGTTAAATAATGATAAAGGTGTTTATACAAATGCTGTCTTAGGATTTACGACAATGCTTTTGAAAATTATTGAAAACGAATCCCCAACGCATATGCTAGTAGCGTTCGATGCTGGTAAGACAACGTTTCGACATGAAACTTATACAGAGTATAAGGGTGGACGACAGAAAACCCCTTCTGAACTAAGCGAACAATTTCCTGTTATTCGGGAAGTTCTTGATGCGTTCAATATTAAGCGCTATGAAATAAAGAACTACGAAGCAGATGATATTATCGGCACGGTTTCAACGATTGCAAGTAAAGAAAATTGGGATGTAAAGATATACTCGGGAGATAAGGATTTGCTTCAACTTGTATCAGATAACGTCCATGTTGCATTAACCCGTAAAGGAATTACGGATATTGATACATACGATCCGGCATTTCTGAACGAGAAATATGGACTTACTTCAGATCAAATTATCGATATGAAAGCTTTGATGGGTGATAATTCCGATAATATTCCAGGCGTACCTGGCGTTGGAGAAAAGACGGCGCTTAAATTATTAAAACAGTTTGGTACGGTGGAAGCCGTTTATGAATCGCTTGACGAAGTATCCGGTAAGAAACTGAAAGAAAAACTTGATGAAAATCAGGATAAAGCGATGATGAGTAAAGAACTTGTGACCATTTTTAAAGAAACTCCGCTCGATCTTGAAATGAAAGATCTAGTTTATAGCGGATATGAGTACGAACCCGTTGCTGCGCTTTTTAAAGAGTTAGGCTTTAAAACACTTCTTAACCGTATCGGCGGTGAAGAAGTTGAGGAAGAAGAAATAGAGGACCTTCATTTTGATACGCTCGACCAAATTGAGGAACACCATTTAGTTAGCCCATCGGCAATGATCGTTGAGGTAATGGAAGAGAATTATCATAATGCAGAAATTCAAGGGTTCTCTATTGTAAATAAGAATGGTAATTTCTATATTCCTACAAACCTCGCAATGTCGTCTAACGTTTTCAAAACATTTCTAGAAGATTCTTCTCAAAAGAAATGGGTATTTGATGCGAAACGTGCCGTTGTTGCGCTTGGTTGGCAGGGAGTTTCTCTAGAAGGCATCACATTTGATCTTGTCATTGCGTCTTATTTACTTAATCCATCTGAATCTACTCATGATTTATCTGCGATTTCACGACGCGAAGGATTTTCCGTCGTCTCATCGGATGAGGCTGTTTATGGAAAAGGTGCCAAGCGGAAACTACCTGAGGAAAATGAACTAGCTGATCATCTCGTTCGAAAAGCGTATGCGGTCTATCAGTTGAAAGAGACGCTTGAAGAGCAGTTAAGAAAAAATGAGCAGTACGAGCTTTTTCATGATTTAGAAATGCCGCTTACTCTCGTTCTAGGTGAGATGGAAACGAAGGGTGTTTCTGTAGATACCGAGTTTCTTGAGAAAATGGGTGAGGAATTAAACAAAAAGCTAAGTATCATTGAAACAAAGATTTTTGAACTAGCTGGAACGGAATTCAACATCAATTCTCCGAAACAATTAGGTGAAGTTCTCTTTGAACAACTTGAACTTCCCGTTATTAAAAAAACAAAGACTGGCTATTCAACTTCAGCTGATGTATTGGAGAAGCTTGAGAGCAAGCATAAAGTGATTCCAGAGATTCTTCTCTATCGCCAGCTTGGGAAGTTAAATTCAACTTATATTGAAGGTCTTCTGAAAGTCATTTATTCTGATACAGGCAAAATTCATACGAGATTTAATCAGGCTCTTACGCAGACTGGAAGATTGAGCTCAACGGATCCCAATTTGCAGAACATTCCAATTCGCCTTGAGGAAGGGCGGAAAATTCGAAAGTCATTTATTCCTTCTACAAAAGGCTGGGTGATGTTTGCGGCTGATTATTCTCAGATTGAATTGCGTGTGCTAGCACATATTGCAAAAGATGAGAATTTAATTGAAGCATTCCAACAGGGTGAGGATATTCATACGAAAACAGCGATGAATGTGTTTGATGTTGCGAAAGAAGATGTGACCTCAGATATGCGAAGACACGCCAAAGCGGTCAACTTCGGCATCGTATACGGAATAAGCGATTATGGGCTTTCGCAAAGTATCGGAATTTCTAGAAAGGAAGCTGGTGAGTTCATTGATCGTTACCTTGAAAGTTTCCCAGGAGTAAAGAGATACATGGAAGAGGTCGTTTCACAAGCAAAAGAAGATGGATATGTTTCGACACTTCTGCAAAGAAGAAGATATCTTCCAGAAATTAATTCTAGAAACTTCAATCAGAGAGGCTTTGCTGAACGAACAGCGATGAACACTCCGATACAGGGAACGGCGGCTGATATTATCAAACTGGCCATGGTTCAAATGGAGACGCGAATAAAGGAAGAGAACCTTCAAACTCGCATGCTTTTACAAGTTCACGATGAACTTATTTTTGAAGCACCTGAAGAAGAAATAGAAATATTAAAACGCATCGTACCCGAAGTAATGGAATCTGCGATCAAACTGAATGTACCTTTAAGGGTTGATTATGAGTATGGCTCCACCTGGTATGATGCGAAGTAGGCATCAAAGGAGAGGGAGAAATGCCTGAATTACCTGAAGTAGAAACGGTCAAACGTACACTAGAAGATTTAATTATAGGAAAGACGATTTCAGATGTTATTGTGAAATGGCCGAAGATTATCAAGAGGCCTGATGACATTGAAGAATTTAAAATGAAAGTCATCGGTCAGACGTTCAAAGGTGTGGAGCGAAGAGGGAAATTCCTGAAGCTTCTACTTGAGGAAGATGTGATTGTTTCGCATCTACGAATGGAAGGCAAATATAGAGTGGCTCATGCTGAAGAAGAAGCTGATCACCATACACACGTTTTCTTTGTATTTGATGACGGAACAGAGCTTCGTTACCACGATGTTCGAAAGTTTGGGACGATGCATCTCTTTCCCATTGGTACTGAGGAGACTGAATTGCCACTGGCACAGCTGGGTCACGAGCCGTTTTCCTCTGGATTTACAGTAGAAGTATTGGAAAAAGGATTCAGTAAAACAACACGCAAGGTGAAAACAGTTCTGCTTGATCAGACACTTGTAGTGGGACTCGGTAATATTTATGTAGATGAAGCCTTATATAAGGCAGGAATACACCCAGAACGGATTGCTTCTAGTCTCAATCATCAAGAAATCGAGCGATTGCAAGTCGAAATCGTAGACACGCTTATGGAAGCAGTGAATAAAGGTGGCAGTACAATTCGTTCATATGTGAATAGTCAGGGGAAGATAGGTACTTATCAAGATAATCTCTTTGTTTACGGACGATCCGGTCTTGAATGTAAATCCTGTCATAGCCTATTAGAAAAAATTGTTGTTGGGGGACGAGGAACAACCTTTTGTCCAGTTTGTCAGGTGAATGAGTGATTCGTAGCGTTGGATGGGCTCCTTTCATATACTATTTAAGATTTTAGTATGAAAGGAGTTCGCCAATGTACTGGGTATCTCTTTTTTTCTTAGCATTTGCTGTAAGCGTTGATGGTTTCGGAGTTGGCTTAACGTATGGCTTACGAAGGATGAGAATTCCTTTTAAGTCGATTCTTATCATATCAATCTGCTCGGCGGTCTCCATGTTGGTCGCAATGGGGCTGGGGTCTTTTCTGCAGCTATGGATATCAGATAGCGTAGCACAGCGTATCGGAGGTTTTATCCTAATTGCGCTAGGTGGATGGGTACTCTATCAGATGATCCGGAATAACAAAGATGAGGGAAAGACGGTATCAGAACGAATACTCCTTCATTTTGAAATTCGATCTCTTGGAGTGGTGATTAGTATTCTTAGAAAGCCCACCACAGCTGATTTTGATGATTCGGGAACGATTACCGGAATTGAAGCAATCATGCTCGGTGCGGCTCTTTCATTAGATGCGTTTGGTGCTGGTGTAGGTGCCTCGATGATCGGATATTCTCCAATAGAAACATCCATTCTAATTGCTTGTATGAGTTCGTTTTTTTTGCTAGTTGGTCTTAAGTTCGGAAATGCAGCTTCCAACGTTAAGTGGATGGATAAACTTTCTTATTTACCCGGATGTTTGTTAATTATTCTTGGCTTCATGAGAATGTAGCCATCGAGGAGGGATACGATGGATATAGGACTTACCGGCGGGATTGCTAGTGGGAAAAGTACTGTTGCCGATATGATTAGAACTTACAAAATACCGATCGTTGATGCGGATGTGATCGCAAGAGAGGTTGTCGAACCTGGTGAGTCTGCTTTAGATGATATATTTCGGATATTTGGTTCGGAGATGAAAGCTGAGGGTGGGGGACTTGACCGCAAGAAGTTAGGTTCGGTCATTTTCAACAATGAAGAAAAGCGGAAAGCGTTAAATAGTATTCTCCACCCGGCCATACGAAAACGCATGTTAGATCAGGCGGCCGCATTCAAAAAACAAGGAGAGTCCCACGTGGTATTTGACATCCCGCTGTTATTTGAAAGCAGGCTAAATCATTTAGTTGATCGAACGTTACTCGTATACGTGGATTCTTCAAGGCAATTGGAGCGGTTAATTGCTCGAGATAATAGTTCAGAAAAGGAAGCTTCTGAGCGGATCGGTTCTCAAATGCCGATAGAGAATAAAAAAGACCTTGCAGATGCCGTTATTGACAATACAGGCACAAGGGAACAAACGGAAGAACAACTTAGAAATATCTTGAAGAGTTGGGGAATCGTATAAATAAACACGTCGTTGACGTGTTTATTTTTTGTGCCATGTAATGGGGTTAACCAACTATTTACCCTCTAAACTGCCTTAATTCAAATATGATGTAAATTAATCTTTCCATTTGCATATTATATGTTATACTAATTTTGTGATAGGGGAAATAAGTATAACACATATATGGCAGGAGGAACGCTGGATGAAATCAAGAGTAGCGATTAATGGCTTTGGAAGAATTGGGCGTATGGTATTTAGAAAGGCAATGATGGAAGATGAGTTGGAAGTTGTAGCAATTAACGCTAGCTATCCGCCAGAAACACTCAGCCATTTAATTAAATATGATAGCATTCATGGTACGTTTGATGGAGAGATTACTCCTTTTGAGAACGGTATCAAGATTAATAATAAAAAAGTAGTTGTTTTAAATAACCGCGATCCAAAAAAACTCCCGTGGAATGAGATGGGAATTGATATCGTTATTGAAGCGACGGGTAAATTTTGTTCAAGAGAAGAAGCTGCCTATCATTTGGATGCAGGTGCTAGAAAAGTCATCATTACAGCACCAGGGAAAAACGAAGATTTAACAATTGTTATGGGGATAAATGAAAGCGAATACAATGCGGAGGAGCATCACGTGCTTTCGAATGCTTCCTGTACGACCAATTGCCTTGCTCCTGTTGTCCAGGTGCTTGATAAGTCATTTGGCATCGTATCGGGCATGATGACAACGGTGCATGCATACACAAATGATCAGAAGAACATTGATAATCCACATAAGGATCTGAGAAGGGCACGCGCATGCGGACAGTCTATTATTCCGACATCTACCGGCGCAGCGAAAGCGATATCCAAAGTACTACCGCATCTTGAAGGGAAATTAAATGGAATGTCTCTTCGAGTTCCAACACCGAATGTGTCCTTAGTGGACCTTGTTGTTGATCTCGAGAGAGACGTAACAGTTGAACAGGTAAACGATGCTTTAAAGGCAGCATCAGAGGGGCCGCTACGTGGAATTTTAGCCTATTCTGATGAACCACTTGTTTCGATCGATTACAACGGGAACGCTCATTCTTCCATCATTGACGGACTCTCGACAATGGTTGTGGAAAATAAGAAAGTTAAAGTACTTGCCTGGTATGATAATGAATGGGGGTATTCTTGCCGAGTCGTTGATATGGCGAAATACGTTGGTGAAAGAATACCCGGAAAACTGAAAGTAAGCGTGTAGAATGAATCAAAAAAGCGGGAGTGAGTCATAAACTCCCCGCTTTTTTTTTCGGGTAATTGAAGTAGTGAACGTGATAACTTACATAAAACTACTTTTTGCGGATATAATCTAAATGTCGCATACTTATGCTGGAAGATATCCTCTTAGTTCCGCACTACTTACTAAGATTTTACTTTGATTATCTGGGTAATACGGATGAACGCTTAATTTATTGTTGCAAATCTATTTTAAAAGCCTTATACTATTTTTCGTGAACTTCTTTTATAGCAATTTGGCATTGAAAACTACTTAAAGGGTTAGGACCTCATCGGACTAACTTTCCCCCGTGGTGGATTTTCAATACCGCATGCTGACAAAGCATGAGTAAATTTAAAGGGGGAATTTTGCTATGGATACAATGGGACGTCACGTCATTGCTGAATTATGGGGCTGTGACATCGAAAAACTTAACAACATGAAATTTATTGAAGAAACGTTTGTAGAAGCTGCTCTAAAGTCTGGTGCAGAGGTACGTGAAGTAGCATTTCATAAATTTGCACCTCAAGGAGTTAGTGGTGTAGTGATTATTTCTGAATCGCACTTAACGATCCACAGTTTTCCTGAACATGGTTATGCAAGCATCGATGTTTATACTTGTGGTGATCTTGATCCTAACGTAGCGGCAAATTATATTGCAGATGCGCTTGGAGCAGATTCTCGTGAGAACATTGAACTTCCGCGTGGCATGGGTCCAGTGAAACCGAAAGTTAGAGAAGAGCAATCAGCGTTTACTTCATAATAATACAGCGATCAAACGGGTGCCTTTTGGTGCCTTTTTTTTATATCTTAAAACAGCTAACGGCAATTGAAGTATAAATACTGGTATTTATAAATCAAAGTTTTTTCGCATAGCTGTTGCTAACTGATTGATTACAACCTAATTGATTTCTCATTCATTTATTGCTATTCTTAAAAAAAATAGAGGAGGACAAGGGTGGGTATTAAAGACGTTTTTAGCAACCGTTCTGAGACTGGGGAAAGGCATCTAAATGATGCACTCAAAACTCATTATTTTAAAGCAACCAAGGAGCAAGCTTTTACAGAGGCAAAAGCTGTACTTCAGAAGCATTATAAAGGTGAAATTGTTACAAATTCTCCTGAACGAGGAGAATTCGTATATCAAGTTAAAGGCCCTAAAAAAGCCCTTATTGTTGTAACCGTTGTAACAGTGCGAGCATACAAAACAGCAGTTGATTTCTCGGTGTCTACAGATACGCTGCTCCCCGTTGATTTCGGTTATAGCAAAAAAGTAATTGAAACCGTATATAACGATCTGAAAAAGAAGTTAACGTTAATCGGCACGGGAATCTCTGAACAGTTTTAGAGACGGATGTGTACCCGAGCAATATATGCTAAAATAGAAAGTAGAAATCTTGTTCGTTTAGTGGAGATGATCTAATGCGTTGTCCCAACTGCAATCATAATGGTACAAGAGTGCTTGATTCCAGACCGGTTCACGAGGGTCGATCGATCCGTAGACGCCGGGAATGTGAATCATGTACGTATCGTTTTACAACATTTGAAACAGTTGAAGAAATACCGCTTATTGTAGTGAAGAAAGAGGGAACGAGAGAAGAGTTTAGCAGGGATAAGATTCTTAGGGGATTGATCAAAGCCTGTGAGAAAAGACCTGTACCTCTGGAAACCCTTGAAACAATTGTTAATGAAATCGAACGGGATCTTCGTAATCAAGGAGCATCTGAAATTAGTAGCGATGTCGTTGGTGAGCTCGTCATGGATCAATTGGCGAAAGTCGATGAAGTTGCGTATGTTCGATTTGCTTCTGTATATCGTCAATTCAAAGATATTAACGTTTTTATTAGGGAGTTAAAAGACCTCATTAACAGAGCAGAGTAACGAAGGGGAGCTTAGTGTAAGCTCTTTTTTTGTACGGAAATAAGTACAGAAAATAATAGGAAAAATGATATTAGATTTAAAAAATTATTAGAGAATACAAAGGTGAAAGCTATGCATTGGAAAGAACTACTTCCTGTTGATACGCTTCAAATTGAGTCATCCGGCCTTTTGCATGAATATGACCGTCGAGTACTTACTCTCTTATATCAGCCGTTAATTGGTGCGGGAGCATACAGTCTTTATATGACCTTGTGGAGTGCACTAGAACAGCAGAGTCGTATTGTGACGACGATGACCCATCATAACTTGTTGCTTATGATGGGTTGGAACTTAAAGAAGGTTCTTGAAGAACGACGTAAGTTAGAAGGAATCGGACTACTGAAAACGTATTTGAAGAATGGGGATGAACAAAGACGTTTTACGTACGAGCTTCAAGCCCCCCTTACACCTGATCGGTTCTTTAACGACGGTGTGCTTAACATCTATTTGTTTAATCGGCTAGGACGTAACCGATACATTGACCTGAAAACGTATTTTACAGTTGAAAAGTCAGACCACACCGATTACAGTGACATAACTGCCTCTTTTAATGAGGTATATGACTCTCTTCATCCTTCTGAAATGGCTTCTGCCAGTCATGATGAAGAGGAGGAGCGTCCAATAGAGAAACGAAACGAAAATAAAGGGCTAGTTTTTACTTCTTCACAATTTGACTTTGATGTGATGAAACAGCATATCTCTGATATGATTGTATCAGAACAAATGTTTACCGATAACATAAAGAAAACCATAGAGCGCCTTGCATTTGTTTACAAAATAGAGCCTTTTGAAATGGGGCGAATTGTCGAGCAAGCGGCAATTCATCATGATGAATTATCTGATGATCTACTTCGCAAAGAAGTAAGTAGCTGGTTTGCCCTTGAGAATCGTGGGAAAGTACCCTCTCTTCAATATAGGCATCAACCCACTTCACTTCAGGAATTTCATACAAAAGAGCCGGTCACTGAAGAAGAAAAAGCTGCTCAGCGGTACGAGCAAATGACACCATATGATATTTTGCAGCGTGCAGCAGAAGGCGGAAAACCGTCAGAAGCTGACATGAAATTAGTAGAACGGATTATGGATGAACAAAAGCTCACCCCTGGAGTGATGAATGTTCTTCTGGACTTTATTATTGAGACGCAGGACAAGAAGCTATCAAAGAACTATGTAGAAAAATTTGCCAGTCACTGGGCTCGTGCAAGAGTGAAGACAGTGAGAGAAGCAATGAATCTTGCTATTAAAGAACTTCAGCAGCCAGCTAAGACAAAGAAAGGAAATTCTTCTAATCGTGGAAAGTCTACTGCTCGAAAGGATAAAGTTCCTGAGTGGATTTCAGATCAAAAAGAACCGGACATGTCTCACGAAGAACGCTCTGAAAAGCAAGATCAACTTAAGAAAATGTTAAGTAAATACAAAAAATAACCAGCTTAAAGTGGGGTGATTTGGAATGGAATCCATCCAGGAATCCTTTAACAAAATGCCAGGTAATAAAAAAATCCAGCAGCAGTATCAAGAAATGAAAAAAGCGATTATGGCAGATGCTGATATTCGTGATTTTGTTGAAACACATGAAGATGTTGATGAGAAAATGATCGATCGAAGCCTTTCCAGATTGTATGAATATACTACTCAAGCGAAGCGTTGTGAAGGTTGCCCTGGTCTTTCAAACTGTATCAATATGATGGAAGGCTATGAGCCGGAACTATTTATCAATCGTTCTGTGATTGATATTCGTTACAATCGATGTCCTACAAGAATACAAGAAGAAAAGAACAAGAAGCGAAATGAGATGATTCAAAGTTATTATATTCCGAAAGAAATTTTGCAGGCTACATTTGCTGATTTAGATGACGAAGACCCGGTTCGGGTAGAAGCGATCGGTACAGCTATTCAGTATGTAGAGGATTTTGTCGAAGGGGAAACGACGAAAGGTCTTTATGTACATGGTGGATTTGGTGTAGGGAAAACCTTTATTCTTGGAGCTATTGCAAATCAATTGGCAAAGGATAAAGGAGTGCGGTCTCAATTCATATATACGCCTGACTTCTTCCGACAAATGAAGAGTGCGATTCAGGATCAGTCTATCGATGAAAAACTTGATTATTTGAAGGAAACCCCTCTGCTTATCCTTGATGATATCGGCGCAGAGAATATTTCTAGCTGGGTTCGTGATGATATTCTTGGAGCGCTACTACAGTATCGCATGACTGAAGGCCTTCCCACCCTTTATTCATCTAATCTGGATTATAGCTTGCTTGAGGAGCATCTTGCTTATTCACATAAAAGCGGAATTGAAGAGACAAAAGCCAAGCGAATTATGGAGCGAATTAAACACTTTACAACCCCTGTATTCCTTGAGGGGAAAAATCGACGGATGTAAGTCCTCCTTTGTGGAGGACTTTTTTTTGTGTTCTACACATCATTTCAATATTTATGCCATATAGATTCTAAGGAGAAGGTGGACAGGAGGGAAAGCGTTGGTTTCGATAACATTTGATGATAAACAAGACTTTCTATTCGTATGTGAAGAGCTGAAACGGGTAACGAATTATCAAAAACAAATTAGTTGTTCGGAAGAAGAAATGAAATTGTCTGTTGCCATTGAACCATACGATACGAAGATGTGTTATCATATCTCCCAGTGCATTTCCCGCTGTGTGATGGCCACCTATGAAAAGCGCTGGATGGAACAGCTGTTAAGATCAACTTATTATTATCAAAATGACGATGAAATTGGTGAGATTTCAGCTATGGCATGTAGCATTGGGAATGGAGACATAGAAGATCTGCCAGGAGTTTCGAAATATTCTAATCGTAGGAAAATACTACTTGAATCCGCCATAGCATGCATCGAACAAGGCGGTACCATTTCGTTTGATTCCTTTCTGAGGTTTCGAACGGGACCCTACCGAAGCCTTCTTAGCTCTTTGATCGGAGAAGCCATCGATGAGTACAAGCTTGAACAAGAATATCAGAACTTTATTCAAGCATTACGACTTCTTCTGAAATCAAGAGACGGGCTAGAAAAGCGCGTGATTCTCGTATTTGACGGGAGTTACCGTTTATATGATTGTAAAGGGAATATTCTTTCAGTTAGAATTCCTGTACAATTAGAACATTTTCCAAACGGGTTATCGGTCGAAGAAATAGATCCTGAGATCCTGTTACCTCTTTTGATTCTTGCACCGGAGGAGATTTATCTCTATAGTGATCATAATGAGGAAGGACTTGCACAAACGATTCGAAATGTTTTTGAAGAACGACTTTATTTTTTTCCTTATTCAAGGTCTAAAATACTTTTTCCTGGCAATCATTAAAAATAGGCTTGATTTTCATAAGTACACTACTTATAATACCTACATACACGCATATACGTAATTGTTACGATAAGGACATGAGATGTGTTGTCAGCTTTCAGAGAGGGAAGGATTGGTGTGAACTTCCTAGCGTGACGAGCATACTTACCACCTTTGAACTCTACCCTGGAAATAGGGTAGCGTTTCTGCCACGTTACAGCAGTCTGAGCCGTATAGGATTTTCTCTATGCGGGAAGCAGGGTGGAACCACGAGATCAACACTCGTCCCTTTTTGGGATGAGTGTTTTTTATATGCAAAAAAAGGAGTGAAGAAACATGGCTGACATGGTAAAGATTACGTTCCCTGATAGTTCTGTGAAGGAATTCAATAAAGGGACAACGACAGAAGATATCGCTGGTTCAATTAGCCCGGGGCTAAAGAAGAAGGCTCTCGCAGGTAAAGTGAATGGCGCTCTAGTTGATCTTCGGCGTGAAATCGAAGAGGATGCTTCAATTGAAATCGTAACACCTGAAAGTGAAGATGGACTTGAGGTTCTTCGACATAGTACAGCACACTTGATGGCACAGGCTATTAAGCGATTATATAGCGATGTAAAGCTTGGTGTTGGTCCAGTGATCGATAGTGGTTTCTACTATGATATCGATTGTCCTGTTTCCATTACACCTGAAGATCTTCCTAAGATTGAGAAGGAAATGAAGAAGATCGTGAATGAAAATCTTGAAGTGAAGCGCAAAGTCGTCAGTCGTCAAGAAGCACAAAAGATGTTTGAGGAGATTGGGGACGAGCTTAAATTAGAGCTTCTTGAAGCGATTCCTGCTGATGAGCAGGTGACCATTTATGAGCAAGGTGAATTCTTTGACCTTTGCCGTGGACCTCATATTCCATCAACTAGTAAGATTAAAGCATTCAAACTACTCTCCATTGCAGGTGCATACTGGCGCGGTGATAGCGATAATCAAATGCTACAACGTATTTATGGTACTGCCTTTCCAAAGCAATCTCAGGTGGAAGAGTACTTGCACCTTCTAGAAGAAGCGAAGGAACGTGATCACCGTAAGCTAGGTAAGGAGCTAAAGCTATTCACAATTTCTCAGGAAGTTGGTCAGGGGCTTCCAATCTGGTTGCCGAGAGGGGCAACAATCCGACGGACAATTGAGCGGTACATTGTAGATCTTGAGGAGCGCCTTGGTTACAACCATGTGTATACTCCTCACCTTGCGAATGTAGAGCTATATAAAACAAGCGGTCACTGGGATCACTATCAAGACGATATGTATCCGCCGATGAAAATGGATGAAAATGAAGAATTGGTTCTTCGTCCAATGAACTGTCCTCATCATATGATGATTTATAAAAACGATCTAAAAAGCTATCGTAGCCTTCCATATCGTGTAGCAGAACTTGGAACAATGCATCGCTATGAGATGTCAGGCGCACTAGCGGGACTTCAACGTGTTCGTTCCATGACGCTAAATGATGCTCATATTTTCTGCCGACCAGATCAAATCAAGCAGGAGTTCATTGAAGTCGTTGAACTGATTCAGGAAGTTTACAAAGACTTTAATATTAATGACTACTCATTCCGTCTTTCATATCGCGACCCTGAAGATAAGAAGAAATACATCGACAATGATGAAATGTGGGAAAAAGCGCAAAGAATGCTCAAGGAAGCGATGGATGATCTTAGTGTCGAGTATGTTGAAGCAGAAGGAGAAGCGGCATTCTACGGTCCTAAGCTGGATGTTCAGGTCAAAACAGCGCTTGGTAAGGAAGAAACGCTCTCTACTGTACAGCTTGATTTCCTTCTTCCAGAGCGTTTTGATCTTTCTTATATTGCAGAAGATGGCAATCACCATCGTCCAGTTGTGATCCACCGTGGTGTTGTCTCCACAATGGAACGCTTTGTTGCCTTCTTAATCGAAGAATATAAAGGGGCATTCCCTACATGGCTTTCTCCAATCCAGGCGGAAATCATTCCGGTATCAGAAGTTCACTTGGAATATGCGAAGAGCGTACAGAAAAAGCTTCAGCGCGCAGGAATTCGTGTTGAGGTAGACGAACGCAACGAAAAGATTGGTTACAAAATTCGTGAAGCCCAAATGCAAAAAATCCCTTATATGCTCGTAGTAGGTGATAAAGAGGTGGAAGCTGAAGCCGTAAATGTTCGCCGTTATAGTCAACAGGACTCTGAAACGGTTTCGCTTAGTGAATTCACTGCTTCAATTGAAACAGAAATTAACGATAAGAAATAGTCGAAAGCCGGCCTTAGTGCCGGCTTTTTGTCATTTCGCATAACAAATTTATAAAAAACACTTGTCACATAGGGAAAGATTCGATATGATAATCAAGTGCACTTCGAACGAATCTTATCACCTTGACATAAATTTGGTCAGCATGGTATACTGTCTTAGGTAATTAAATATCGGAAACAAAGCAAGCAGAAGCGCCCGCTTCTCACCTGATTGACGCCGAAACTGGTAGTTTGCAGGTACACTTTTTATAAATGTGTAATGTGTGGGTGTCGTATGCGCCGACGCTTTTTTTATGCTTTGAACCGGATATAAACCATTTAATGACATCATGTTAGATGATCATCATCGAACAATAACCATGGAGGTGGCTGATTATTAGTAGAGATATGAACGTCAATGAGGGCATTCGTGCTCGGGAAGTACGTCTTGTTGGTGCAGACGGAAACCAAATTGGTGTGAAATCCAAAACTGAGGCATTAGAAATGGCTCGTAATGCAAATCTTGATCTTGTTATGGTTGCTCCAAACGCGAAACCTCCAGTTTGTCGCATTATGGACTACGGAAAGTTCCGCTATGAGCAGCAGAAGAAAGAGAAAGAAGCGCGTAAGAAACAAAAGATCATTACCGTTAAAGAAGTTCGCTTGAGCCCGAATATTGAAGAACACGACTTCAATACGAAACTTCGTAATGCACGTAAGTTTCTTGAAAAAGGGGACAAAGTGAAAGCATCGATCCGTTTCCGCGGTCGTATGATTACACACTCTGATATCGGTAAAAAGGTGCTTGAGCACCTAGCAGAAGATTGCAAAGATATTGCAACTGTTGAGTCCAAACCAAAAATGGAAGGACGTAGCATGTTCCTAATCTTGGCACCTATCGCAGAAAAGTAATTCTTGAAGGAGGAACTCACTCATGCCAAAAATGAAATCTCACCGTGGAGCTTCAAAACGGTTTAAGAAAACTGGATCAGGTAAACTTAAGCGCAGCCGTGCTTACACTAGCCATATGTTCGGTAACAAGTCTCAAAAGCAGAAGCGTAAGCTTCGTAAAGCTTCTCTTGTTTCCGCAGGTGACTTCAAGCGCATTAAGACTTTAATCTACAACAAGAAGTAATCGGTTATTATATTATTTTGACACAGAAATTAGGAGGGGTTTAGTATGCCAAGAGTAAAAGGTGGCTACGTAACACGTCGCAGACGTAAAAGAACGTTAAAACTCGCAAAAGGATATTACGGATCTAAGTCTTTGCTTTTCAAAGTTGCTAATCAGCAAGTTATGAAATCAAACATGTACGCTTACCGTGACCGTCGCCAGAAAAAACGCGACTTCCGTAAGCTTTGGATCACTCGTATCAACGCGGCAGCTCGTTTGAACGGACTTTCTTACAGCCGTTTGATGTTTGGTCTTAAAACAGCTGGTATCGACATCAACCGTAAAATGCTTGCTGAACTAGCAATCAACGACGAAAAAGCGTTCGCTGAGCTAGCATCAAAAGCAAAAGAAAACTTAAAATAAGTTTTGAATAACCATTCTCATACGCTGAGGATGGTTTTTTTATTGGGATCTGAAGCGTCATACTAAATTTAGAGAGGAGGGAACGAACCAGTGGACGGACTTATCCTATTTTTAATCTATTTATTTGTACTGAACTTATGGAGCTTTTTAGCGATGAGATTAGACAAACGAAGGGCCAAAAAAAGAGGTCAGCGTATTCCAGAAAAGACGTTATGGTTTCTTATTGTAGTAGGAGGAAGTTTAGGCGGCTATCTTGGAATGAGAAGTTTTAGGCATAAAACCAAGCATTCTTCATTTGTTTATGGTGTACCAATCACGCTTTTTGTACATGTATTTCTTATTGCAGGATATACGTATTTCTTTATTTAAGTCCGTTTTCGTAGACATTCTTACGATACAGCGGGTGATTTCCATTTCAATAGACTATAATGTGTGAATTTGTTTAATAACCTCTATCAAAAACAACGATCTTTTAGAAAAGAGCATGATTTAAAAGACAAAAAGCGCCGATTTCAACATGAGGCGCTTTTGTTTATGGGTAAGAAAAGATGAAAACTTGTTCTAAAGACATCCGGAGCTCGTCGGAACAACTCGAGCTCTTACGCTTTTCTTGTCTAGCTACAGAGCTCAGTTTCTCTAGGTCTTAAGTCAATCCTAATTGTGGCCAAGAGCGCCACAGTTAGGCTCGTCTTAAGCTCGTCGGAACAACCCGAGCTCTTACGCTTTTCTTGTCTAGCTACAGAGCTCAGTTCCTCTAGGTCTTAAGCCAATCCTAATTGTGGCCAAGAGCGCCACAGTTAGGCTCGTCTTAAGCTCGTCGGAACAACCCGAGCTCTTACGCTTTTCTTGTCTAGCTACAGAGCTCAGTTCCTCTAGGTCTTAAGCCAATCCTAATTGTGGCCAAGAGCGCCACAGTTAGGCTCGTCTTAAGCTCGTCGGAACAACCCGAGCTCTTACGCTTTTCACATTAACTTTGTTTTAAGTATCGTTTGTCTTTTAGGAATAGGCGCCAGAAGTAGATGAAACCAGGTGTTAGGATGAAGAAGGCGACGATGTACGTGATGATTAACGCTCTGAAAGTTGCCGGGTTTGTGAATCCAGTTTCAATCGTGACGTTTGGATAGACGATATACGGTAGATGGGCAGAACCGTAGGCATAGCTTGCAAGCAAATACTGGACAACGATGCTGATCATTGCAAGTCGAGGTATGCCGTATCCATTTTTTCTTCGTATGAATAGTGCTGCATATCCGATGGTGAAGGTAATAACTGATCCGATAAGCCAGGGCATATAGTCCATGAGGTTTTCGTAAAGCCATAGTGCTTCTGTACGCATGGTTAGGACGAGCATACCTGCAGTTGCTAATGAAATGGGTCCGACTAAAATGGCATCCTTTCGATAGATCGCGTAAGCATCTTGATCGCCAGAAACGTTAGAATAGTCAGCAAGCAAGAGAGAAGATAGAAAAAGGGTACTGGAAATAGCGAAGGCCATGAAGGCATATACACTTGGACTTGAAAACAACGTACCAATTAGAAGACGTTCTGCACCATCTGTTGTTTCAATGAAATTTCCTTGAGTAATAGGAAGAACACATATCAAAAGAGCGGGTATAAGAAAGCCAGTGATTCCTGAAATGAGGGTTAGAATTTTCTTGTAATTATCAGATGCCGAGTGTGAAAAAACAAGAAATGCACTTCTTACTGCGAGCAGGAGAATAATGAGACTCCCAGGGATAAGAAGGACAGTACCGAGTGTAAAAGTTGCTCCTGGAAAGAAACTGAAGAGAGCAACGACAATAGCGACAATAAAGACATTTGTTACCTCCCATGACGGGGAGAGATAGCGGTTGGCGATAGTTGTTGCTTTCGTATTATTCCGATTTAAATAGATCATCGACCAGAATCCTGCACCGAAATCGATTGTCGCCATAACAGCGTAAATGAAAACAAGTCCCCATATTAACGTGATAGCGTAAAATGCTTCTGCCATGGTGTTCACCTCTTAAGTATTTTTGTCCTAGTAGAAGAGGGTTCTCTCCCAATAGGGGTTATTGACTAAGTTCTTCTGAGACGGGGTTACGCTTAAAATAATAGCGGAGAACGAGCACGGTCGAGATCATCAGAATAATGTACACGATAAGGAAGAGGACGAAAAGAAGTCCGATGTTACCTGAAGTGGTTACGGCTTCTTCTGTCTTCATCATGTGGTAGATGATCCATGGTTGTCTCCCTGTACAGGCAAAGATCCAACCGAATTCTATGGCTGTTATTGAAAGAGGGCCGGCTGCGATAAATGCCCACATCATTATGCGGGGAAAGCCTTTCTTTTTAAGAATTCTGTGCCACATAAATCCCGCTATGGATAAAAGAATTAGCAAAGAACCAATAGCGACCATAGAATTGAAAAGGGTGTGTACGAATAGTGGAGGCCATTCATCTTCAGGAAATTCTTCAAGCCCGAGTACTTTTGTATCGAACGAATCATCAGATAGAAAGCTGAGCGCCCAGGGTACTTCGATAGCCCATTTCACTTCGCGTTCTTCTTTATCTGTATATCCTCCAATCGCAAGCGGAGCATGAGTTTGTGTCTCAAATAATCCCTCTGCTGCGGCAAGTTTTTCTGGTTGATATTGATAAAGTTTCTGCGCAGATTCATGACCGTTCAACGAAGTAAGAATCGAAAATACCCCTCCAATGACAAGACCCATCATCAATGCTTTTTGATGGAATTGGTATTCTCTTGAATTACCTCGTTGGCGAATCATCTTGTATGCAGCGATTGACGCGATAACAAAAGCACCTGTCATTAAAGCAGATACGGTAACGTGTCCTGCCGTTACGATGAAGGAAGGGTTGAAAAAAGCTTCCCATGGATCAACGTTAACGAATTTATCATCTGCTATTTCAAATCCG
The DNA here is from genome assembly GCA_963805895.1 of uncultured Bacillaceae bacterium. Taxonomy (GTDB): domain Bacteria; phylum Bacillota; class Bacilli; order Bacillales; family Guptibacillaceae; genus Guptibacillus. Next base: position 490,048 of record CAWDWH010000016.1, on the reverse strand, counting down.
GCTGGCGTTCCTTCGAATGCGTGAACATTTGTAATTAAGATCGCTGAAGCGCTTGCTCCGACTGCAACGAGCGTTACGCTAACGATACGCATAATAGGAGAGAGACGGTCTGCAGCATATACATAGATGGACATAAATAAGGCTTCCAGAAAAAAAGCATAGATTTCGATTTGAAAGGGGAGAGCGATCACTCTTCCCACAACCTCCATAAATCCTGGCCATAAAAGGGAGAGTTGTACTCCGGCGATGGTTCCAGTAGGAATGGCGACCCCTAGTAAGACAGCAAAGCCTTTTGTCCAGCGGTTTGCCATGACTGCATAATCTCTATCCTTCGTTTTCTGAAACATTAGCTCAGCAACGAGAACCATTAGTGGTAAACCCACGCCGAGAGTTGCGTAAATAATATGTACACCCATAGTCATGCCGAATAATGAGCGTGCAATTACGAGGTCATCCATAACATAACTCCTCCATTTACCGTTCGATTCAAATTCCTCCTTATTGTCCACGTTTTACCATAAAATATTCTTATTGACCTCGCATATTTTGACATAACTGCTCGTCTACTGTCATAAAGGTTTAGAGAAGGGGGGAACATCATGAATGAACTCGTCCTACCGTTTGTCGAGGTTGTGTCAAACAGTGGAATCTATGCCCCGTTCTACTTTATAATGTTTCATTTTATCCGTCAGTTTGTTTTTGTACCGGTCAGCGTCGTTTGTATAGCAGGAGGGGTTATGTTCGGAGCGATTTACGGGACGATCTATTCAGTTATCGGTATTACGGTGGTAAGCACGGTATTCTACTTATTTGTTAAGCGAACACCAGCATTATTTAAGAAAATAACCCGGATGAAGGAAAAGTGGACGCGAAAGCACATGCCGATGTCGGTTGGCCAAATTGCTATTCTACGATTAGTTCCATTCGTTCATTTTCATTTTATTTCATTATGTTTGATTGAAGTTTCCAAGGATTTTCAAAGTTACTTGCGCTCATCTCTCATATCGAATTTACCACTCGCATTGTTATATTCTTTTTTTGGTACGGCTATAAGTGGTCTTGATCCCATTTTGATCGTATTAATGATGTCAGGTCTTGCCATCCTCTTCTATTTACTACGACGAAAAGAGTGGGTCATGAAGTGGGATGAATTCTTCCAACCGGCACGGTAGTGGGAAATGTCAATTGCGCGGTATTTTTATCGGAACGAATTAAAACTCCCCCTTTTCAGGGGGAGTTTATCGCTATGCATCGCATTAAGGGTCAGTAAAAAAAGTTTGCTTCAAAATGTCGATTAGTGGAGTTGTTTTGGTGGAATTGAAGGGGTGATTTGTTCACTTAGCCATCAGAGGGATAAAGAATACACCATCTGGCGGTTCACTTTTATGAATTTTCACGATGACGAAGAAATTCCTTTACTGGACTTTTCCATTCTACTTCTGCGCTTGGATAGCGGATTCCCATTTCTTTTTCGAGAAAATAAAAATCTTCTTTCTCAAGCAAATAAAGCTCTGAGGAATTCCTAACGCCTACTGAAAGTGTAATAATGTCAAAGGAATTCTCTGTCGTTCCAAGGTATTTCTCACCCTCGAACAATGCCCCCTTATACGTAACAAGAAAATTCTTTCTAACGTTGGACGAGTCGTCAAAGAAATAATAATCTTTATGGTCATAGGCTTTTTCAAGTTTGCGCTTCGGATCGATAAAGAAACGGATGACAGAGTAAGCAATCAATACCATGGCAGCGAGAATGACAAGTCGAAAAAGAATAATTATCATAAGTCAGCACCTCATTTTCACTATGCTTCTATTCTCTATACGTTTATGATAAAGAAAGGTTTCATAAAAAGATAATATTTAAGTTAGGATGATGACAGTGAATTTTAACCACTTGTTCTCTCTTCAACGAGAGCTGGATAATCGAATTGTACAAGAACACGGACTTGAAGGACAAAATTTATTTGAAAATAAGCTTCTTGCACTTAAGGTAGAGGTTGGAGAGCTTGCGAACGAAACACGCTGTTTTAAATACTGGAGTAAGAAAGCTCCATCCCCAAAAGAAACGATTCTTGAAGAATATGTAGATGGTATTCACTTCATTCTATCACTCGGTCTTGAGCTAGGAGTAACTCACGGAAAGCTACCTGTCGAAGTTGATGAACGACAAACAGCGGTTCATGGTTTTCATGAAGTCTATCGATCAATCGAACGGGTAGCTGAAGCGAAGGATAAAGATGCCTATTTCCACTTGATGGAACAGTACCTTGTGTTAGGCAGACTCATTGGGTTAAGGTTTGATGAAATTGATGCGGCTTATTTGAAAAAAAATGAAGTGAATCACAATCGACAGGAACAGGGATATTAAACGTATGAAGCGCTCTCAATTGTGAAATATTTCGGAAACCGTTATAATGGACATGAATACATACCAAGGAGGCAGTACATATGGCTAAGCTTGACGAAACATTGCAAATGCTTAAAGAACTAACGGATGCTAATGGTGTTCCGGGCAACGAACGTGAACCTCGTGAAGTAATGAAGAAGCATATCGAACCTCTTGCTGACGAGTTAATGTACGATAACCTTGGCAGCTTAATTGCTGTTAAAAAAGGTAAAGCAGAAGGTCCAAAAATCATGGTTGCAGGTCACCTCGATGAGATTGGTTTTATGGTCACACGTATCGACGATAAAGGATTTCTATATTTCCAAACCGTAGGCGGCTGGTGGGAGCAAGTTATGCTTGCACAGCGCGTTAATGTTATGACGCGTAACGGGAACATCATGGGAGTTATCGGTTCAAAACCACCACATATTCTCCCAGCCGAGCAGCGTAAGAAATCTGTCGACAAGAAAGATATGTTTATTGATATCGGTGCTTCTAGCAGAGAAGAAGCAATGGAATGGGGCGTTAAGCCGGGAGATTCAGTTGTTCCAGTTTGTGAATTTACCGTTATGAATAATGACAAAATGCTTATGGCTAAAGCATGGGATAATCGTATTGGCTGTGCGATTGCGATCGAAGTACTTCGCAAGTTGAAAGGTGAAGATCATCCAAATACCGTTTACGGTGTAGGAACTGTTCAAGAAGAAGTTGGCCTTCGCGGAGCTACAACAGCTACAAACATGATCAAGCCTGATATCGGTTTTGCGGTGGATGTGGGTATTGCTGGTGACACTCCAGGAGTGAGCGACAAAGATGCTCAATCCAAAATGGGGAAAGGTCCTCAAATTATTATGTACGATGCTTCCATGGTAGGTCACAAAGGACTTCGTGATTTTGTAACAGATACAGCTGATGAGAAAAATATTCCTTATCAGTTCGATGCGATTGCAGGCGGTGGTACCGATTCTGGTAAAATCCACTTAACAGCAAATGGTGTACCTGCTCTTTCCATCACAATTGCAACGCGATATATTCATACACACGCAGCAATTCTTCATCGTGATGATTTCGAAAATGCAGTGAACTTAATTGTAGAATTGATCAAAAAGCTTGATGCAGATACAGTAAAAGAAATTACCTTCAATTAAACACAAAAACCGGTGGCGGATGCCACCGGTTTTTGCTTGCTAGTTCACACCATGCGCCATGTAAGAGAGCATTTGCTCTCGTTCATTTTCCGGTGCTTCTTTCCATAGAATCTCGAAAAGAACGCCGAGTCCAGGAAGCATTTTTTCTTCACCGCTTTGCATAGCGTCGAGGATCGTAGCTTCAAGCTGCTCCTCATTGTTACCATTAATGTTCTCGAGAATCGCTTTTCTTAAGTTAAGGTCCATGCTTTACACCTCACCTTTCTCATTCGCTTGTTTGAACAAGCCTCATTAGTATGAGCGATTTCATTAAATTTCATGAGTTTTGTTGGAATCTTGCCGTTGGACCCTTTATAATGGAAACATTGAAAACCGAAGGAGAGCCCAATGATTATAGAATCCGTTAAGAATCAGAAAGTGAAAGACTGGAAAAAACTCCACACTAGAAAAGGAAGAGAAAAGGCAGAAGCTTATTTGATCGAGGGTCCACATATTTTGGAGGAAGCGGTGAAAGCGGATGCTTCAATTATTGAAGTCATTCTGACAGAAGGCACGGATTTGTCAGCATATCCGTTTAAAGAAAAACCCGTTGTCTATACTGTTACTGAGAAAGTGATGCAGGAATTAACTGATACAGAAACACCACAGGGAATGATGGCTGTTTGCAAAATGATGGAGCCTGAATTACCTTGTAAAGGCAAACTCTTATTATTGGACGCTATTCAGGACCCTGGTAATTTGGGAACAATTATTCGTACTGCTGATAGCGCAGGTTACGATGGTATTCTCCTAGGACACGGAACGGTTGATGCCTATAACAGTAAGGTGCTTCGTTCCACACAGGGTTCGATTTTTCATCTACCGGTGAAAAAATCGAATCTGATGGAAGAGGTACAGAAATTAAAAGAAGCTGAAATGCCCATTTACGCAACTGAGGTGAGTGGAGGCACGCCATATCAAGATATTGAGAGGCATTCACAGTTCGCGGTCATTCTGGGCAATGAAGCAAATGGTGTATCAGGAGAGCTCCAAAGTCTTGCTGATGTGAACGTATATATCCCTATATATGGGAAAGCAGAATCGTTAAATGTCGCCGTTGCTGCCGGGATTCTCATGTACGGATTGTTACCTTCATAATTAGACTTGCAGATGAATCGTTTTTTTTCTATAATTAGAAGCAACTTATATATGTTAAAAACAATGATAGAGAGTAGTAAGCTGCCACTGCCTTTGCAGGGAGGAAATGCCTTGACTGGAAGCATTTCTATAGGGATGCCGCTGAATTCACTCTGGAGTTGCCGTTTCTTTTATAGAAAGCGGATCGGTTACAAACCGTTATTCTTTGCTTAAGGCTGATAGAAATGTTCTATCAGTGAATTAGGGTGGTACCGCGAAATCAAATCTTCGCCCCTTTACTGGGGAGCGAGGATTTTTTTATTGTAAGAAAAAACTTTAGTGACAAACAAGTTTGAAGTGGAGGTCGAAACGATGCAGGAGCGTTTACAAACGTTGAAAGAAGAAGCACTTGCACAAATTCAAAAAGCTTCTTCAATGAAAGAAGTGCAGGACATTAAGGTTGCGTACCTAGGGAAAAAAGGTCCGATCACAGAAATTTCCAAAGGGATGGGTAAATTATCACCAGAAGAGCGTCCAAAGATGGGGCAGCTTGTGAATGAAATACGAACAGCCATTTCCAGCGAGCTTGAGGAAAAAGAGACTGCGTTAGAAAAAGCTGCCGTAGAAGAACGATTGAAAAAAGAAACAATCGATATTTCTCTTCCGGGTCGTCCAGTAAAAAGAGGAAATCATCATCCGTTAACAAGAGTAATTGAAGAAATTGAAGATCTCTTCCTTGGGATGGGCTTTTCTATTGCTGAAGGTCCTGAAGTGGAAACGGATTATTACAATTTTGAAGCTTTAAATCTTCCGAAGGACCATCCTGCTCGTGATATGCAGGATTCATTCTACATTTCAGAGGAAACGTTACTGCGGACACATACATCACCGATGCAAGCTAGAACGATGGAAAAATTAAACGGCGAAGGCCCAGTAAAAATCATTGTTCCTGGTAAGGTATATCGCCGAGATACGGATGATGCGACGCACTCTCATCAATTTATGCAAATTGAAGGATTAATGGTGGGGGAAAATGTGCGAATGAGCGACTTGAAAGGTGTTCTGCAGTCATTTGCTAAGAAAATGTTTGGTGAAGAGCGTGAAATTCGTCTGCGTCCAAGCTTTTTCCCTTTCACTGAACCTTCCGTTGAAATGGATATTTCCTGTTTCAACTGTGGTGGCAATGGATGTTCGGTATGTAAAGGAACTGGTTGGATTGAAATTCTAGGAGGCGGAATGGTCCATCCGAACGTGCTGCGTATGTCCGGTTTCGATCCTGAGAAAGTAACAGGCTTTGCATTTGGTATGGGACCTGAGCGAATCGCGATGTTGAAATACGGCATTGATGATATTCGTCATTTCTATACAAATGATAGTAGATTTGTTAAACAATTTAACTCACTATAAATGATCGGATTGTAAGGAGGAGAAAAGATGCTTGTATCAATGAACTGGCTTCGACAGTATGTCGATTTAGATAGTTATTCAGCTGATGAACTCGCAGACCTTATTACTAAGGGCGGGATTGAAGTTGAAACGGTTGAAGAGCTGAATAAAGGAATTAGTGGTGTGGTGATCGGGCATGTACTCGAATGTCATCAACACCCAGATGCAGATAAACTTAACATTTGTAAAGTGGATATTGGCGAGGATGAACCGGTGCAGATTATTTGTGGAGCACCGAACATCGCGCAAGGTCAACATGTAGCTGTTGCAAGGGTAGGAGCGGTTTTACCGGGAAACTTTAAAATTAAAAAAGCGAAACTTCGCGGTGAAGCATCTCATGGTATGATCTGCTCATTGCAAGAACTTGGTATTGAAAGCAAGCTGGTTCAGAAGGAATTTGCAGATGGCATTTTTGTATTTCGTGGGGATGTCAAACCAGGAGAAGATGCTCTTCACTACCTAAATCTTGATGACCAAATTCTTGAACTGGGACTAACTCCGAACCGCGCAGATGCGATGAACATGATTGGGGTAGCTTTTGAAGTTGGAGCAGTTTTAAATCGATCGATTGAACTTCCTTCGCCTGAGCTTGTTCGCTCTCAGGAAAGCGCAGAAGACTATGTGACTGTTCGTGTAGAAGATGAAAAAGATAATCCATATTACGGGGCAATCGTAATCAAGGACGTAACGATTACCTCCTCGCCTCAGTGGCTCGTGAACAGATTAGTGTCGGCAGGTATTCGTCCGATTAACAACGTCGTAGACATTACAAATTATGTCCTGCTCGAATACGGCCAGCCACTTCATGCATTTGATTATGACCGTTTTGGATCCAAAGAGGTTGTTGTTCGACGTGCAAGAGATGGAGAAAAGATTGTAACGCTTGATGATACAGAACGAACGCTATCAAATGATCACCTTGTCATTACGAATGGTTCTGAACCAGTGGCCGTTGCGGGTGTTATGGGTGGAGCAGATTCAGAAGTTCAACAAGATACAACAACGATTCTTCTTGAGGCCGCATACTTTAACGGTAAACTCGTTCGTAAAGCTTCAAAAGATCTCGGATTGCGCAGTGATGCGAGTGCTCGCTTCGAAAAAGGAATTGATCGAAATCGCGTAGTAGGCGCTAGTGAACGTGCTGCGCAGCTTATTCAGGAGATTGCTGGTGGAACGGTCCTAAAAGGAATGGCAGAGCAAGGAGACCGAACAGTAGTAGCGAAAGATGTAAGCATTGAAGTAACAAGAATTAATCAAGTACTTGGTACAGAGATTTCTGAAACAGAAGTTGCAGCCATTTTTGAACGCCTTCAATTTTCTTATCAGAATTTTGGTGGTACGTTTACAGTTCAAGTTCCTCCACGTCGTCCAGATATTACAATTTCTGAAGATTTGATTGAAGAAGTAGGGCGCCTCTATGGGTATGACAATGTTCCTGCCACCTTGCCACTAACTGAAAGTACACCTGGGCAGCTATCGGATTATCAAGCGAAACGTCGACGTGTTCGCCGGACGCTTGAAGGAGCTGGTCTATATCAGACTGTTACGTATTCACTAACTTCTCCATCAAAGCGTGTGTTCTTCTCTGATGAGTCAACTGAAGCGGTTCGCTTAACAATGCCAATGAGTGAAGAGAGAAGTGAACTTAGAACGAGTCTGTTACCACACCTTCTTGAAGTGGCACAGTATAACAGAAATCGTCAGCTTGAGAACCTTGCTTTCTATGAAACGGCTTCGGTATTTTTACCGAATGAATCAGATCTTCCAGAAGAGCAGGAACATCTTGCTGGGGTTGTATCCGGACTATGGCAAGAGCATCTCTGGCAGAAAGAAAAGAAAGGAACTGATTTCTTCGTTGTAAAAGGGATTCTCGAAGAACTTGCTGTAGAGTTTGGGGTAGACGAACGTCTAACATTTACTCGCGCAGAGCAACCAAAGCTTCATCCAGGCAGAACAGCTGAAGTATATCTTGATGAAGAATTAATTGGCTATATTGGTCAATTACATCCTGAAGTCGAGAAAGCACTTGATTTAAATGAAACCTATGTTTTTGAAATCAACCTTGAGAAGTTGATAACAGCTAACGTTCAACATCTCCAATATAAGAAGCTTCCTCGTTTCCCTTCTGTTACGCGTGACGTAGCACTCGTTGTGAATGAGTCTCTTGAAGCAGGAGAAGTGAAACGCGTCATTAAAGAAGCTGGTGGAAAGAAGCTTGTTGAAATCAATCTTTTTGATGTTTATCAAGGGGAACATCTAGAAGAAGGTAAGAAATCACTTGCCTTCTCACTACGTTACTACAATCCTGAACAGACCCTAACTGAAGAAGAAGTGAAAAAGGCACATGATCGCGTGCTAACAGCAGTAGAAGAAGAGTTTGGTGCTGCACTTCGTAGTTAATAACACAAAAAACACTCCCATATGCTTTCATATGGGAGTGTTTTTTAATAGCCTATGATCATGAATAGAGTTGTTTTTTGACCCAGCACTCAAATGAGCCCAAAATCGAGAAATCAACAATATAAGCTAAAGTAGTCTTTATAAAAGACATCATCGATAAGTTTACATGAACATACCTACAAAAATAGCTGTGATGAAAGATGCGAGTGTTCCGCCAATGATCGCCTTAAATCCTAACTTAGATACCTGTGATTTTTTGGAAGGTTCTAATGAACCAAGACCAATAATTAACTGACCGATGGACGAGAAGTTGGCGAAGTTACAGAGAGCGACTGATAGAATGGCTACTGTTTTATCTGATAATTGAGCTGTAATAGCTGTTAAGTTTTGGTAAGCAACAAACTCATTAATGGACATTTTTGTTCCGATAATTGATGCCGCTCGGAAGGCTTCATCCGTTGGAATACCTACTAGTAATGCAAATGGATAGAAGATATAGCCAAGAATGGCACTAAGATCAGTGCCTACTACGCCTAGCAATCCGTTTACAACGGCAAGAATACTAATAAATGCAATTAGAAGTCCGCCAATATTTAAAGCAAGCGTAACACCACTTACGGTTCCATCGGCAATTGCTTCGAAAATATTAGCATGTTCAGATTTTTTCATTCGTACATTATCATTCGTTTTAGATGTTTCTGTCTCAGGTTCCATTACTTTGGAGATCACTAGAGAGACGAAAGGAACGCTGAATACTGAAATCAATAAATATTTGAGTTCAATCCCCATAAGGGAGTATCCAACAAGAATAGCACCACTGGCTGAAGCTGTACCACCGACCATAATTGCGAATATTTCAGACCTTGTAAGTAACTTTAAATAAGGTTTAACAAGTAGTGGTGCTTCCGCAAGACCGAGAAATGAGTTGCCCACTGCGTTGAACGTTTCAACTTTTGTTGTCCCCATCAACTTACCGATTGTGACACCAATAACCTGAACAATGAGTGGAATCACCCGTAAATAATAAAGGGCAGAAACAAGAGCAGATATGAAAATAATAACAGCAAGAACATTAATCGCAAAAACAAATGTTAAATCCGTTTGCTCATAAAGCCCACCGAATACAAATTGTATTCCTTCGTTACTATAATTGATAACATTTTGTACAGCTGCTGAAGCTTTTTCAAGTAACATTTTCCCTGCATTTACCTTGAGTACAAAAAGAACAAAAATCCCTTCGATTAGAAGGCCGATTCCTATCGTTCTCCATCTGACCGATTTCTTTTTATTGCTAAGTAACCATGCAATCGCAAGTACACCTAATATCGATAAAAACCCTGTAAGAATATTCATGATGACTGACTCCCCCTGTTATGTTGTTGCTCCACAAGTATAAGTTCTATGAAAATATAGAAAACCCGGACTGAGTAAGGAAGTCCGGGTTTTAAGGAAGAATAGCTGCATAAAAATAATAAATAAAACATTCGTGTTTATTTACGATGCATATCTTCCCTATAGTCCAGCAATTCTCGGTTGCCGGGTAGAAACTCTTTGGACCCTATTTCCAAAATTATATAGAGATAAATGTGAAGTTGTATTCATCAATCTAGCAGAAAGAATAATGGGTAGCAAGACCTATTAGGAAAGTAGGAATTTTTAAAATATTCACATCGAAAATGTAAGCGTTCGACAATTTTATTCATATTGATTCAATCTTCGCGTTCTTGTAAAATACGGAGTAATCAAAACTCATATATATCAGGAATTGGCCTGAACGTTTCTACCCTGTTACCTTAAATAACGGGACTATGAGTGAATCATTAGAATAAGAACACACGTTATTCTAAACTAAATCTCTAGACCTCCATTTTACATAGAGTTTGAGCATTCACTAATAGAATTAGAACCGTTCTGAAGATAAGGCTCTGTTCTAAAAAGATTGTTGTTTTTGAAAGGGTGTTTTAAAAGCACACACTTCATAGTTGATTGAAGCGTAAATCAACTGCTGTATCGCAACAATGTCTATGAAAACAGCCTAAGATAAGAGTTTTTTTCTATACGAGGAGGATGTCAAATGAATAAAACAACTGTTTATTTTAATCACGATGGTGGAGTTGATGACTTAGCGTCACTATTTCTTTTACTTAATATGGAAGAGGTCAAACTGGCGGGTGTCTCAGTAATTCCAGCAGATTGTTATTTGGAGCCAGCTGTTTCAGCGAGTAGAAAGATCATTGACCGATTTGGTAAGGGGGTTAACTTGAACGTTGGGGCTTCTAATTCACGTGGGATCAACCCGTTCCCTAAAGATTGGCGCATGCACGCATTCTATGTAGATGCTCTTCCAATTTTGAATGAAGCAAACGAAATTAACACTCCTATTGCCGAATTACCTGCCCATTTGCATCTAATCGAAGTCCTTGAGAATAGCACGGACCCAATCACACTTCTTTTTACTGGACCATTAACAGATCTTGCTAGAGCGCTTGAAACATCACCAAAAATTGAAAAGAAGATTGAGAAATTAGTTTGGATGGGTGGTACTTTTCTCGAAGTGGGAAATGTAGAGGAACCTGAGCATGATGGGACGGCTGAATGGAATGCTTTCTGGGATCCTGAAGCAGTTGCTGCTGTGTTTCATACGGATATCCTCATTGAGATGGTTGCACTTGAAAGTACGAACCAAGTACCATTAACAAACGAAATTCGAAAGATGTGGGCATCTAACCGTAAGGAAATCGGAGTGGATTTTATTGGTCAATGCTATGCGATGTGCCCACCACTTGTTCACGTAGAAACGAATTCGACTTACTATTTGTGGGACGTACTGACTACAGTGGCAGTTATTCCTCAGTCCTTCATCCAGTCAAAGAAAGTAAAATGTCGGGTTGAAAAAAATGGAGTTAGCCAGGGACGAACAATTCTTGATGCAACGGGTAGAGAGGTAACAGTTGTAAATAATGTTGAACGTGATACATTCTTTCATTACTTTACTTCTGTCATGTTACAAGCAGAAGATCAATTTGACGCACCGCAACTATATTTATAACAATAAAGAACGAAGGAAAAGCCGGCTCATATTGAGCCGGCTTTTCCTTCGTAAGTCTTATGATCGCTTTGAGTGTTCAGCTAATTTTTTTGCTTTTAAACTGTTTGCGAAATGAAGCTTGGCTAACTTGCCTAGTACTTCGTCTCCATGCTTTTGAATAAGTTTCGCAGCTGCAATGTCGACTCCAGCTCCTGCTCCCTTTGGCAGTTTGACGTTATTTTCCCTACCGAGACGGTCGATTTCCATCACGAATGAATATCTTGCAATAATAGAAGCAGCTGCAACCGCAAGATGGATTTCCTCAGCCTTTGTAGCAAAGTATACCTTTTCTCTTATCACAGTGGATTGATCCTTTAAGTAATTGAAATAAATTTCTGGCTTAGCAAACTGGTCGATGAGAATAGCTTCGTAGGAAGCTATTTTACTTTGAACATTTTGAATGGCCTTGTTATGTAGCAAAGCTTTCATTTTCCCTTGATTCATGCCCTTTTTCTGCATAGAATTGTATTTTTCGTTGGGTAAAATTAGCAGACTATATGGGATGGTCTTAATTAAGTTTCTGGCAATTTCAATGATTTCTGGATCTTTCATACCTTTAGAATCTCGTACTCCTAGCTCTTTCAAGAGAGGTATTTGATTTTGGTCTACGTAAGCTGCGGCTACTGTAATCGGTCCAAAGAAATCACCTGTCCCTACTTCATCACTACCAATGACTGACATAGCAGAAATGTTTGCTGGTGGCGCATAAGGATGATCGCCAACTTTTTTTCTAGTTGGCCCTGCTTTAGTAGAGGGTGTGCTGTTTGATTTCCACTGTTCTGCTTCACTTTCTGCACTAGAGCCTTGAAACATGACTTTTCCTGATTTGTAACCTGTAATAGTACAGTTAGATGTCTTTGCTACAAATACACTACCCGGTGGTTTCTTATCGCTTAAGTGGCTGTTGTATTTCTTTTTGATTTCATTCATAATGGATGGTGATACAGTTAAAACAACCTGTGACATAACAAAACTCCTTTTGTGAACTAGGCTTACTTCCTATTATATCAGACTGTACAGCTTAAGAAGAATGGTCCAGGAGCGCTGTATTTCAAATGACGTATATTCGTGCTATGATATAAGATAGGATTCTTTCTCATGATGGGAGGCTTATTGGGTGACAGACAGTCATGGAAAAATGCGTACAACAGTCGAAATTTATGGAGAACAATATACGATTGTCGGAGATAAAAATCATCAGCATATTCGTGAAGTCTCGCGTTTAGTCGATGAGAAGATGAATGAGATTAAAGGGTTGAACCCTTATTTAGATACAAAGCGGCTCGCAGTATTAACTGCTGTTAATATTGTGAATGAATATGTCATGATCAAAAAAGAACTTGAAGAAGTAAAGAAAAAACTGAGAGAAGAGGAATAGCGTAAGATGGTTGATCTAATTCTATTCATCATACTGGTTGGAGGATTTCTTGTAGGGCTTCGAAGGGGACTCATTCTACAGGTTGTTCACTTAACCGGTTTTATCGTTTCGTTTATAGTAGCATATATGTATTTTAAAGATCTCGCTCCTCATTTAAAACTATGGATCCCTTATCCCTCTTTTGGAAATGAGGCTGCATCAACCTCTATGATATTTGACGCGATTAATCTGGAAGCGACTTATTATAGTGGAATTGCATTTGCGCTACTATTTTTTGGTACAAAAATTATCATGCAAATTATCGGGTCTATGCTCGATTTTCTTGCCGATTTACCGATCCTGAGAACGGTAAATGGCTGGTTGGGCGGAGTACTGGGATTTGTAGAAGTTTACATTGTGGTTTTTTTATTTCTATTTATCGCCGCACTCGTTCCCAATGAGACCGTACAAAGTGCCATATCGCATTCGTTCATTGCAGAAAGTATTGTGAAGCACACACCTGTGTTAACTGAACAAATTAAAGATCTTTGGAGCACGCATGTAGCATAACCCTTCGATAAGAAGGGTTATTTGTTTGTATAAGCATAAGTATAGGGCAGAGTGTGTAGTTCAAACTTTTGGGCTTTTGAGACGATGAAGTATTACTATCATTTAGATTAAATAATTGGAATTAGTAGCAATTATGGATACGATAGAGGTAAGGATTTCTTGACGAAGGGTGAGAATGTAATGAACAAAAAAAACGTTATTCATTTCCTTGAAGAGATTGCGGTTTATATGGAGTTGAAAGGTGAGAATCCTTTTAAAATATCAGCCTTTCGAAAGGCTGCCCGAGCTCTGGAAACAGATGACCGAAGCATGGAGCAAATTGAAGATCCGGCTGAATTGACTGGAATTGGTAAGGGTACAGCTGCAGTGATTAATGAAGTTCTTGAAAACGGAGAATCTGAAACGCTTGAATCTTTAAAGAAAGAAGTTCCTTCTGGCCTTGTCCCTTTGTTAAAGTTGCCGGGACTTGGAGGGAAGAAGCTTGCAAAACTCTATCAAGAGTTAAAAGTGGTTGACATGGCTACTCTGAAAAAGGCGTGTGAGGCACACCAAATTCAAGAGCTTCCTGGTTTTGGTAAAAAGAGTGAAGAGAAGATACTTGCAGCAATCGAAGAAGTTGGAAAAAGACCAGATCGTCTATCAATTGCTTACATGCTGCCACTTGCTGAAAAGATTGAAAATCAATTAAAGGATATTGTAATTATTGATCAGTTTGCAAGGGCAGGTAGTTTAAGAAGAGTGCGTGAAACAATTAAAGATCTTGATTTTATTATTGCCACTACTTCTGCAGCGGACGTATCAGAGCAACTATTAGAGCTTGAAGGTATTTCTAAGGTCATTGTTAAAGGTGATACGAAGATTACCCTTGAATTAGATGATGAATATGGTGTCTCGGTCGATTTTCGCATTGTAAAACCAGAGGAATTCGCGACCACGCTCCATCATTTTACAGGGTCGCAGGCGCATAATGTGAAAATGAGACAGATCGCCAAAAAGAATAACGAAAAAATTAGCGAATATGGTGTAGAGTCTTTAGAAACTGGAGAAGTGCTTACCTTCAAAAGTGAAGAAGAATTCTATCATCATTTCGGCCTATCTTTTATCCCTCCTGAAATTCGTGAAGATAATGGAGAGATTGAGGAAGCAGAGAATAATGATATTGCATTAGTCCAATTAGAAGATATCAAAGGGGACTTACACATGCACTCTACTTGGAGTGATGGGGCATACACGATAGAGGAAATGGCTGAGCGTACAAGAGAAAAAGGGTATTCGTATATTGCAATCACGGACCATTCGCACTATTTGAAGGTAGCAAATGGATTGACTCCTGAAAGACTTCGGGAACAAAGAGCAGAAATTAATCGACTAAACGAAAAGTGGTCTGATTTCCGGATTTTTGCAGGTGTGGAAATGGACATTCTACCTGATGGTTCGCTTGATTATGATGATGAATTACTGGCAGAAATGGATTTTGTTATTGCTTCGATTCATTCCTCATTCTCACAGGATGAAGATACGATAATGAAACGTCTTGAGACAGCGCTTCGCAGTCATCATGTAGACTTGATTGCACATCCCTCTGGTAGACTGCTAGGGAGAAGAAAAGGATATGCACTTGATCATAATAAACTAATTCAGCTTGCGAAAGAAACAAATACAGCGCTTGAATTAAATGCAAATCCAAACCGATTAGACCTTGCGGCAGAATGGCTTCGAAAAGCCCAAGATGAGAAAGTTAAAATAATGATAAACACAGATGCCCACCATATGGACATGCTTGAACATATGGAAATTGGAGTTGCGGCAGGTCGAAGAGGCTGGTTGCACAAAGATAGCGTCTTAAACACTTATACGGCAAAAGATCTTGAAGCATTTTTTAACCGTCATCAATAAATCTCGTCTTCTAGGAGGAACGACCATTGCAAAAAAGAGTGTTACGGCTACTCGAATACGACAAAGTGAAAGAACGATTAGGAAAACATGTTTCGTCATCATTAGGTAAACAAAAAGTTGAACAGCTCACTCCGCTGTTTTCACTGGAAGACGTAAAACATCAACTGAACAGAACAGAAGAAGGAAGGAAAGTGATTCGACTCCGTGGTCAAGCGCCACTTGGAGGCATTCGGGATATTCGGCAGAGCGTCAAAAGATCGGAAATTGGCGGTATGCTCAATCCAACTGAGTTACTGGAGATTTCAAGCACAATCTATGGAGGGCGACGATTTAAAACCTTCTTGGAAAATATGATTGAAGACGGAATCGAACTCCCTCTGCTAGGAGATCTTGTGAGTCAGATTATGAATGAGACGGAACTCGAACAAGAAATCAATGCATGTGTTGATCAGGATGGAGAATTGCTGGATTCAGCAAGTGATGCGCTCCGTCGTCTCAGAACGCAGTTAAGAAGCTTTGAGTCACGCGTTCGTGAAAAGCTTGAGAGCCTAATCCGTTCCTCTAGCACGAGGAAAATGCTTTCAGATGCCCTGATTACAATTCGAAATGAGCGATACGTTATTCCGGTTAAACAGGAATATAGAGGCTCATTTGGGGGAATGGTCCATGACCAATCCTCCTCTGGTGCAACGCTATTTATTGAACCTCAGTCAGTTGTTTCGATCAATAATCAATTAAAAGAAGTAAAAGTGAAAGAAAAACTTGAAATCGAGCGAATTTTAACAGAATTGACTGGTAAAGTTGCAGAGTCATCTGAGACGTTGCGACATAACGTTGATATTCTCGCTGATATTGATTTTATTTTTGCGCGTGCACTATATGCCAATGAATTGAAAGCAACGCATCCTTCAATGAACGACGAAGGAGAATTAGAAATCAAACAGGGAAGGCACCCGCTTCTTCCACAAGATGAAGTCGTGCCATCTTCACTCTTTCTTGGACAGGATTATTCGTCACTCGTCATTACAGGTCCGAATACTGGAGGGAAGACAGTTACATTAAAAACAGCTGGTCTTCTGACTCTGATGGCTCAATCAGGATTGCATATTCCAGCTGATGAAGGTTCTACAATGTCCGTATTTCAGGAGATTTTCGCTGATATTGGAGATGAACAGTCGATTGAACAGAGCCTAAGTACGTTTTCCTCTCATATGACTAATATTGTCCACATTTTAAAGAACATTGATCATAACAGTCTCGTTCTGTTCGATGAGCTTGGAGCCGGAACGGATCCACAAGAAGGTGCGGCACTAGCTATTTCAATACTTGATTTTGTCTACAAGCGTGGAGCAAGAGTCATTGCGACAACTCATTATAGTGAACTTAAAGCCTATGCTTATAATCGAGATGGCGTTATGAATGCCAGTGTAGAATTTGATGTTGAGACTCTTCGTCCAACTTATCGTCTTTTGATCGGCGTACCGGGGAGAAGTAATGCATTTGAGATTTCAAGACGCCTAGGTTTAATGGATGATATTATTGAAGATGCACGTTCCCAGATTTCAAGTGAAAGTAATAAAGTAGATCGAATGATTTCTTCACTTGAAGATAGTCAAAAACAAGCGGAATTGGATCGTCAGGGTGCTTCTGACCTTAGGAAAGAAGCAGAATCTTTGAAAATGGATCTGGAGACTCAGCTAGATAAGTTTGAAAAACAGCGTGAGAGGCTATTTGAACAAGCTGAAAAGAAGGCTGCCGAAGAAGTAGAGAAAGCGCAGGAGCAGGCAAAGAAAATTATTCATGACCTTCGCACGTTCCAAAGAGGCGATGTTAAAGAACATCAGCTTATTGATGCGCAGAAACAATTGGAGGATGCGAAGCCTGAACTACGATCCACTAAACCAGTGCAAAAGAAAACAAAAGCCAAGTCATATCAACCTGGTGATGAAGTGAAAGTGATTAGTTTCAATCAAAAAGGACATATTGTCGATCAAGTTGGTAAGAACGAGTATCAAGTTCAACTCGGCATTATGAAAATGAATGTGAAAGCAAATGATCTTGAAGCGATTAAGTCAAAGCCAGTTGTAGAACGCAAACCTCTCGTATCGATTAGAGGTAACGACAGCAGCGTGAAGACAGAACTTGATTTAAGAGGAAAAAGATATGAAGATGCTCAAATGGAAGTTGAACGCTACATTGATGATGCGCTACTTGCGGGATATAGTCAGGTATCCATTATACATGGTAAAGGAACCGGAGCACTTAGAAAAGGCGTTCATGAATGGTTGAAGCGCCACTCGCGTGTGAAGAATCTTCGTATGGGTGGTATGAATGAAGGCGGCGGTGGTGTAACCGTTGTGGAACTGAAGTAGAGAAAGGAATTATCATAATGGATCAATTATGGGAGAGTGTAGCATTTCAAACCGCAGCAAACTATAGTGTTGTGATTGTCTGTATGATCGTATTTTTGGCAGTGTTTGAATTTGTCACATCCTATCGTAACTGGGAGGAAATCCAGAAAGGGAACCTTGCTGTAGCGATGGCAACAGGAGGTAAGATTTTTGGGATAGCTAATATCTTTCGTTTTTCTATAGAGCACAATGATTCTCTCGTAACGATGATGGGTTGGGGTGTGTTTGGGTTTGTTCTATTATTAATCGGTTACTTTACTTTTGAATTTTTAACACCTAAATTTAGGATCGATAAAGAAATTACTGCGGACAATCGGGCAGTAGGGTTTATTTCAATGGTCATATCGATTGGTCTGTCTTTTGTAATCGGGGCAGGTATTTCATAAGGGGAGTAAAGAATGGAAACATTATGGAAAGTTCTGATGGTCGTATCTGGAGTGTTTTTTATTGCTGGTATTGTCTATTTAATTTATTTTGTATGATGTTGGAGCAGGCGAATAGCCTGCTCTCTTTTTATTTCCAATAATAGTATAAGAGGGTTTGGAAATAATCCGGTTTCAACTTTTCTGAGTTTCTTCTCCTTTCGAACTAAATTGAAAAAATCGTATTCGAGTTTTCTCTCTCTCAAATGAGACAAGTTATGACTAGAAATGCCAATGTATTCAAAAAAATCAAAAAAAGATAGGATAATTGTAGCGTTTTCATTATAATTATCTTATAGAGAGAAGTTTGGTTTGGGAGGAGTCGTGAAAGGGAGGTTGATTAACAATGACAAATATCCTAGAAAAAGAGTGGTTTAGCTACTATCAAGAAGGTGTACCAAGCTCGATTGAATATGAGAATAAACCACTTCATGCCTACCTGATTGATGCTGCTTCGAGGCACCCTGATAAGAAAGCTGTTCATTTCCTGGGGAAAGAGCTCACATTCCAAGAACTTTTGGATCGATCAAGACGGCTTGCTAATTCTTTACGAGAACACGGTCTTGTTAAGGGGGGACGTGTGTCTATTATGCTTCCCAATTGTCCTCAGGCTGTTATTAGTTATTATGCGGTTCTTATGGCTGGAGGAATAGTGGTCCAGACAAACCCCTTATATATGGAGCGAGAACTCGAACATCAGCTGACGGATTCTGAAACAACCATGATGATCTGTCTAGATCTCGTGTTACCTAAAGTGCTGAAAGTAAAAGCGAAAACAGCGCTTAAGCATATTGTGGTGACGAAAATTCAGGAGTATTTACCATTTCCTAAAAATCTTCTTTATCCAATCGTTCAGAAACAGAAAAAACAGGGTTTACTAGTGGAATTACCTTCTACCAATGAAATTCATACGTTTCAAGATTGGGTATTAAATGGAAGTGAAGATGAATTAGAAATCGACGTAAATCCGAAAGAAGACCTTGCACTCTTGCAATATACCGGTGGGACGACAGGGCTTGCAAAAGGAGTCATGTTAACTCATTACAACCTTGTTGTAAATACCATGCAATGTAAAAATTGGATTCGTGATGCGAAGTATGGTGAAGAGCGAGTGCTGGGAATTCTTCCATTTTTCCACGTATATGGTATGACGTGTGTCATGAATCTTTCCATCATGTATGCTGCAAAAATGATTATCTTACCAAAGTTCGAACCTAAAGATACATTGAAAACCATTCAGAAACAAAAGCCTACACTTTTTCCAGGAGCGCCTACGATTTACATTTCCTTATTAAATGACGCTGATATCGATCGTTATGATTTATCATCCATTAAAGCTTGTATAAGTGGTTCAGCACCGCTTCCCGTTGAAATCCAACAAAAGTTTCAGAAGAAGATTAGCGGTCGTCTTGTTGAAGGATATGGGTTAACGGAGTCTTCACCCGTTACACATTCTAATCCTCTATCAGATGGAACTGTAGTGGGGAGCATTGGGCTTCCATGGCCGGATACAGATGCCAAAATAGTGACTCCTACAGATGAAGAAGCAAGGATTAAGGAAATTGGAGAGCTGGTTGTAAAAGGTCCACAAGTCATGAAAGGCTATTGGAATAGACCTGACGAAACAGCCGCAGTCTTGAAAGATGGATGGCTATATACAGGTGATATGGCTTATCGAGATGAGAAGGGTTACTTCTATGTTGTAGATCGTAAGAAAGATATGATTATTGCAGGAGGATACAATATTTACCCAAGAGAAGTAGAGGAAGTCCTATATGAACATCCTGCTGTCCAGGAAGCCGTAGTGATTGGCATTCCTGATGCGTATCGAGGAGAAACAGTGAAAGCATTCGTCGTATGTAAAAGTGGTATGTCGACGACTGAAGAGGAGTTAAATGTTCATTGTAGGCGTCTCCTTGCTGCTTATAAAGTACCGAGGTTATACGAATTCCGAGAAGAGCTTCCGAAAACTACTGTGGGAAAAATTCTTCGTCGTGTGCTCGTAGATGAAGAAAATATGAAAAGAAACCAATCGCTGTAGCGGTTGGTTTCTTTCAGTCGATATAATTAGGTAACTTTCTTATATTAACAAAAAACAATTTTTGTTAATATTCTGGAAAGATTCGCACATTTCTGCTTATTATGGTATGATTAATTTGCGAAAAAGCTCCTGATTCCTACCGAGCGCTCGTTCAGAATTCTTATGTTGACAGTCATACCATTGTATCGATACAATAAGATTATGAATGAATGCTCATTCATTTTGAGTGAGCGCCGGATAAAGAATAAAGGAGAACTACACATGGTTGAAAAGGGGAAAAAGAGGGGTCCGAAATACGATAAAATCATCGACGCCGCTGTTGTCGTTATTGCCGAGAATGGCTATCACCAAGCACAGGTATCGAAGATTGCTCGTGAAGCCGGTGTTGCTGATGGAACGATCTATCTTTACTTCAAAAACAAAGAGGATCTATTAATTTCGCTATTTCAGAAAAAAATGGGAAGTTTCATCGACAAAACAGAAGAGCAAATCGCTCGCAAAGATAATGCTATGGACAAATTATTCACACTGGTCGATATGCATTTTAAACATCTTGGTTCTGATTATGAACTAGCAATCGTCACTCAATTGGAATTGAGGCAAACCAATAAAGCGCTACGGGCGCAAATTGGAGAAGTACTAAAGAAATACCTCACTCTAGTCGATCACATTTTATATGAAGGCATTAAATCAGGTCTTTTTATGGAAGGGTTAGACATACGGCTTGCGAGGCAAATGATTTTTGGCACGCTGGACGAAACCGTTACAAACTGGGTGATGAAAGATCATAAGTTCGACCTAGAACCACTTGCAAAGCCGCTTCACAATTTGTTGATTAACGGCTTGAGCAAATAAATAGATGTCCCGGCTTGGACCGGGACAATGAAGAAGTGAGAGGAGTGGAGAAGTGGAATTTCTCAAACTAGCTAGTGAAAACAAAGTAGCACATATAACATTGAATCGCCCGCCAGCCAATGCGGTTGCATCTGATGTATTGCGAGAGTTGTCTGAGGTTCTTGTTCAATTAGAGAGCGATAAGGAGACGAAAGTTATTCTTATCTCCGGCGAGGGGAAATTCTTCTCGGCTGGGGCAGATATTAAAGAATTTACTACAGTTAGCAGTGAAGAAGGATTTGCAGACCTCGGTAGCTATGGTCAACAATTATTCGACAAAATGGAAGCGTTCCCAAAACCGATTATTGCAGCGATCCATGGTGCTGCTCTTGGTGGAGGGCTCGAACTTGCGATGGCCTGTCATATTCGTCTTGTGACCGAGAACGCTAAACTTGGCCTTCCTGAACTTCAGCTCGGTCTTGTTCCTGGATTTGCAGGTACCCAGCGCCTACCAGAACTTGTTGGAAAAGCAAAAGCAACTGAAATGCTTTTAACAAGCGAGCCTATTACAGGTAGAGAGGCTGTTGCGAAAGGACTAGCTAATCAAGTTTATAGTGAGGATGAACTTCTTCCAAAAGCAAAAGAGCTTGCTGAGAAGATTGCAATGAAAAGCGCTGTAGCTGTCAACTATGCTCTTAAGCTGCTCACTTATTCTAAATCTGAACGATTTGATGAAGGTGTTTTGAAAGAACGAGAGTATTTTGGTAAAGCATTTGCTTCTGAAGATGGGCAGGAAGGTATACGTGCATTCATCGAGAAGCGCAAGCCGAATTTCCAAGATAAATAAAGTGAATTAAATCAGGGAGGGATAAAGATATGAACATTTATGTAATCATGAAAAGAACTTTTGATACTGAGGAAAAAATTGTTATTGAAAATGGGGAAATCAGTGAAGAGGGCGTTGAATTTATTATTAACCCTTATGATGAATATGCCATCGAAGAAGCCATTCAACTTCGCGACGATCACGGCGGTGAAGTAACCGTAGTGAGTATTGGGGATGAGGATGTTGAAAAAGAACTTAGAACGGCTCTTGCTATGGGAGCTGACAAAGCGGTTTTAATCAATAATGAGGACCTTGACGATTCCGATCAATATACAACAACTGCTCTTCTTGCTGCATACTTTGAAGATAAGGAATATGACATTATCCTTGGAGGAAATGTATCCAACGATAACAGTACGGGGCAAGTTGGTCCACGTCTAGCTGAAAAACTTGGAATCGCTTACGTGACTACAATTACCAAACTTAATATCGATGGGACAACTGCTACGATCGAGAGGGACGTTGAAGGGGACATGGAGATTGTGGAAGCTCAATTACCATTACTCGTTACTGCTCAGCAGGGTCTAAATGAACCCCGCTATCCATCTCTTCCAGGAATTATGAAGGCGAAGAAAAAACCACTAGAACAAATTGATTATGATGATCTTGACGTAGAGGAAGATGAAATCGAAGCAAAAACAGAAACAATCGAACGCTACTTACCACCTAAGAAAGAAGCTGGTAAAGTTCTTGAGGGTGAAATTGGAGATCAAGTTGAAGAATTAGTGAAGTTGCTTCGCCAGGAAGCGAAAGTTATATAGGAGGGGATTAATTATGGCTAAAAAAGTACTTGTGTTTGCAGAAGCTCGTGATAGTGAATTACGTAACGTATCGTTTGAAGCAATCGGTGCAGGGAAAGAAATAGCTGCTGGCGGTGAAGTAATTGCTGCAGTTGCAGGAGATAATGTCAGCTCATTAACAGATCATCTTTTCCATTATGGAGCTGATCGTGTAATTAAAGTAGAAAATGAAAAGCTTAAAAACTATACAAGTGATGGATATGGGCAAGCCTTTTTGCAAATTGTAGAATCCATTGATCCTGATGCTATTTTGATGCCACATACTTCAATGGGGAAAGACCTTGCTCCGCGTCTAGCAAGCAAGCTCAACGCTGGTCTTGTTTCAGATGCTACTGGTATAGAACTCGACGGAGAAGAAGTCGTCTTTACACGTCCTATTTACTCTGGTAAAGCATTTGAAAAGAAAAAAGTAAAAGGTGGACTCATTCTAGCAACGATCCGTCCGAATAACATTGCTGCCCTTGAAGTCGATGAGTCCCGTTCAGGAGAGGTATTTGAAGAAAGTGTAGAAATTAAAGATCTACGTACAATCGTAAAAGAAGTTGTTCGTAAGTCTACTTCTGGTGTCGACCTTTCAGAAGCAAAAGTGATAGTGGCAGGTGGTCGTGGCGTGAAGAGTGAAGAAGGTTTCGAACCTCTTCAAGAACTGGCTGATCTTCTTGGGGCTGCAGTAGGTGCTTCGCGTGGAGCGTGTGATGCCGACTATTGCGATTATTCCCTTCAGATTGGGCAAACAGGTAAAGTTGTAACACCAGATCTATACATTGCATGTGGAATATCCGGTGCTATTCAGCATTTGGCTGGTATGTCTAACTCAAAAGTAATCGTAGCCATTAATAAGGATCCTGAAGCAAGTATCTTTAACGTTGCGGATTACGGCATCGTTGGTGATCTCTTTGAAGTGGTGCCACTGTTAACTCAGGAATTTAAGAAAGTTCTTCAAACAAATTAATTAAAAAGCGAGCTGACTCAGCTCGCTTTTTGATTACAACAGCTTTCGATATTTTTCCGTATAGTATCTCTTGCATACTCGTTTTATTCCGAACAAGATAGGGTAGAATGAATATGAGTCAAAAAAATGGAATCAGTAAGCGTATTAATGATATACTCGTTTTGTGCCAGTTGATAACAAATCAAGATGGCAGAGCACACTGAGGCAACCGGCCTTAACCTGGTATTCTCAAGTGATAAATGTTTTAAGGAGGAAGATACAGTATGGCTATCGTACACGCAACAGATCAAAGTTTCTCACAAGAAACAAATGAAGGTCTTGTCCTTGCAGATTTTTGGGCACCATGGTGTGGCCCTTGTAAAATGATTGCACCTGTTCTTGAAGAGCTTGATGCTGAAATGGCAGATGTTAAAGTTGTTAAACTTGACGTTGATGAAAACCAAGAAACAGCAAGTAAGTTTGGTGTAATGAGTATTCCAACACTTCTAGTGTTTAAAAATGGTGAGGTTGTTGACCAGGTTGTTGGCTTCCAACCAAAAGAAGCACTTGCACAGACGCTTTCAAAGCATCAATAAGAAGTGTTTAAAAGAACTCTGATCTCGATCAGGGTTCTTTTTTTTATGGTGAAAATCATCACTGATAATCGTTCTCGGTATGAGCATCTTCGATAAACGGTTTTAAAAAAAAGATATCTTGTATGATGAGTAAGTAGGTCTAAATAGTAGGTTCATCACATAACATATGCTTCGTCGACGGAATTTTGACGAACTCAAGTTTTCATTGGGTATAGGGTATATGGAGCTATGATAATCAGCTATTTTGTAAGTGGGCATTGGGATCGAAATAGTGATAAAGCAAGTCAAATTCTTACGTTTTCATACAAGGTGATGTAAGGAATCATCAGCTTAGGATAGGCATACAGCCTTTTTTTGCATCATGCAATGATAGAGTCGTGTACTCCTGCATATGTCTATCAGTTTATTGAGTACTTATAAGATACAAATCAACCACTCTTTGTGTATACAGGGGAAGAAGTAAGGGGAATGGAGTATAATGATTCACGTATGAGCGTGAGCAGATCTAAACGTCTACGACAGTTCTCTCAGACCTTCAATACTATGAAAATAAACGTGTGTTTTAAACAGAACAGGTGGTTGAACGGTTTAAAAGCCGGTAGTTCCTATTCACGATAAGGTGAAAAAAATAACAGAATTTCATTCTTCGTTACTTTATGATCCAGCGTATAGTGAGATTGAATTTATATGAGTTTGTTCGTTAAAAGAAAAAGCTGGTATTGTGTTACAATTAGAGGGGAACATAGATACGCCTTGAAAGGGAGTAGTGAGGTGAGTCAACATGGAGCAACAACTTAAAAATAAATTGGCTATACTTCCTGACCAGCCCGGTTGCTATTTAATGAAAGATCGCCAGGGTACGATTATTTATGTCGGGAAGGCAAAAGTCCTAAAAAACAGAGTGAGATCGTATTTCAGTGGATCGCATGATGGGAAAACGCAACGTCTTGTAAGTGAAATTTGTGACTTCGAATATATTGTAACATCAACTGACCTTGAGGCTTTAATTCTTGAGTTGAACTTAATTAAAAAACATGATCCTAAATATAATGTGATGCTTAAGGATGATAAAAGTTATCCCTATATTAAGATTACTTCAGAGGAACAGCCTCGCTTAATCACAACACGTAAAATAAAGAAAGACAAAGGGAAATATTTTGGTCCATATCCGAACGCATATGCAGCGAGTGCAACTAAAAAGTTACTAGATCGCTTATATCCTCTTCGTAAATGTAGAAAAATGCCCGATCGTGTATGTCTCTACTATCATATCGGTCAGTGTCTTGCTCCTTGTGTGAAGGATGTTTCAAAAGAACAGAATAAAGAGATGATTGATGGCATCACTCGATTCCTAAATGGTGGGCACCAAGAAGTAAAAGAAGACATTGAAAGAAAAATGGGCCTTGCTTCTGAAAACATGGATTTTGAACGAGCAAAAGAATACCGCGATCTCATGTTTCATATTGATAAAGTAATGGAAGTTCAGAAAATTCAATCGAATGATGGCATTGATCGCGATATTTTCGGTTACAGCTATGATAAAGGCTGGATGTGTGTACAAGTTTTCTTCGTTAGACAAGGAAAATTAATCGAAAGAGACGTATCGCTCTTCCCTTTTTATAACGACGCTGAAGAAGATTTTTTAACTTATATCGGTCAGTTTTATCTCCAGAAAAATCACCCAAAACCCAAGGAATTGCTATTACCGCAGCAAGTAAACGCTGAGATGGCAGAAGAGTTACTTCAAATACCTGTTTTTCAACCAAAACGTGGTAAGAAGAAGGAACTAGTGGAACTTACAATGAAAAATGCTAACATTGCGCTTAACGAGAAATTTTCCCTCATTGAACGTGATGAAAAAAGGACAATCGATGCTGTTGAAAATCTGGGGGAACAACTTGGAATTGATGCTCCGCTCAGAATAGAAGCATTTGATAATTCCAACATTCAGGGAACGAATCCGGTCTCGGCAATGGTTGTTTTTTTGGATGGAAAATCGAGAAAAAATGAATACCGCAAATATAAAATTAAAACTGTGGATGGCCCAAATGACGTTGGTTCGATGAAAGAGGTAGTGAGAAGGAGATATTCCCGACTACTTAAAGAAAATGGTCCGCTTCCTGATTTGATTATTATTGACGGAGGGGTCGCTCAAATTCAAGCTTCGAAAGACGTATTGGAGAATGAGCTTGGCCTCGAAATACCGGTTTGTTCTCTTACTAAGGATGAAAAACATAAAACTTCTCATCTTCTCATTGGCGATCCTCCTGAAGCTGTTTATCTACCAAGGAACAGTCAAGAATTCTATCTTCTTCAGCGCATTCAAGATGAAGTTCACAGGTTTGCTATTACGTTTCATCGACAACTTCGTGGTAAATCAATGTTGAAATCAAGTCTTGATGATATTCCAGGCATAGGAGAGAAGAGAAAGAAGATGCTTTTAAATCACTTTGGTTCTATAAAAAAAATGAAGGAAGCTAGCATGGAAGACTTACTTGAATCAGGACTTCCAAGAAGCGTAGCAGAAGAATTAGTAAACCGATTTGCAAATCAAGAAAATTAATTTATAAGAATTGGTTGCGGGTTTTTATTAAGTCCGTTATAATGAGTGAAATTTAATAGTTCCACACTTCGTAAGTTGAAGTGATGGTAGAGGCGCAAAAACCATTAGTAAGCTAACCAAAGAGTGGTAAAACTCGGTGATGGGAGCTGAAAGGGGAATTTGCCGAAGCAGAAAGACGTTTACCCGTCTGAAGCTGGATCTGTATTGAATAAATACAGAGCTGTCATCTAATGCCTACCCGGGGATTGGATGGAGAACTATCTCACACAGGGACGTTTTCTTGGATTTGTTATGAAAACAACAGTGAGATTTTTCTCATTGTTGTTTTTTTATACTTTATGAAAGTGATTTAAAGTATAACGACAACGGTAGCTTTCGCTATTAAGGATGTGGCGATCAGCTTTTCTAATATCCAGTTCAACTCTTGTTAAGTGAGGCAGATGTGCTAAAAATGGCGAATTGAAAGAGTGAAAACAAATCGCATGAGAGAAAGGATGGAGAGAGTGGGACTACGAGTATTGAAATTCGGAGGAACATCTGTTGGAGATGTAGAGAAAATAAAAAATGTTTCTAGAAGACTCATTGATGCTGCTAATGCAGGGGATGAGGTTGTGGCTGTTGTCTCAGCCATGGGGAAAACAACTGATGAGCTGGTAGGTTTATCAAAAGGTATAACAGCTAATCCATCTGCTCGTGAACTAGATATGCTGTTAACAACTGGCGAACAGGTAACAACTGCGTTGTTATCAATGGCATTGAATGAAGAAGGTTATGAGGCAGTATCACTCACTGGCTGGCAAGCTGGTATAAAGACGGAGACGCTTCATGGGAACGCTCGGATACTAGATATCGAAGCTAAGCGAATGAATCAGCACTTGGCCGAAGGGAAGATCGTTATCGTTGCCGGTTTCCAGGGACTTACAGATACATCTGATATTGCAACACTTGGTCGAGGCGGTTCTGATACAACAGCTGTTGCAATTGCTGCTGCTCTAAAAGCAGATCGTTGTGAAATTTATACAGACGTGGACGGTGTCTACACAACAGATCCGCGTTATGTGAAGACGGCAAGGAAGTTATCGACAATTTCTTATGATGAAATGCTCGAACTTGCGAATCTTGGGGCAGGTGTTCTGCATCCGAGGGCAGTGGAGTTTGCTAAGAATTATAATATATTGCTTGAGGTCCGCTCAAGTTTCACAAGTGAACCTGGAACGTTAATTGAGGAGGTTGTATCAATGGAACAAAATCTTGTCGTCAGAGGACTGGCTTTTGAGAGTAATGTAACGAAAATCACCATTTCTGGACTACCAAATAAGCTCACAACACTTCCAACATTATTTTCGTCCCTTGCAGACAATGGGATCAATGTTGATGTAATTATTCAAAGTACCGGTGAGAAGAATACAACGAGTATCTCCTTCTCAATTGAAACAGCATCTCTTGAATTAACTCTTGATGTTCTACAGCGTATCAAGGTGAAGTTGCCATATGAACATATTTTCCATGAATCTGATCTTGCTAAAGTGTCGATTGTTGGATCAGGAATGATTTCAAATCCAGGTGTTGCTGCACAAATGTTTGAAGTTCTTGCGGAGCACGGGATCGAAATGAAGATGGTCAGTACTTCAGAAATCAAAGTATCTACAATTGTACCTGAAGAAAAGATGATCTATGCGATTGAATCGCTCCATGAAAAATTTCAACTTGACGAAAGAGCTCCTGCTAAACAGATATAATGACCAAAAGGAGACCACGGCGTGGTCTCCTTTCTATTCGATCCGGTCTTTGGGATCCCATTTGACAGTGAACTGTATTTCACTCTTTTTGTCAGTTTCATAGGCTTCTGTTATACAATGAAGCATGTTTTGAAATTGTTCAGCCAGAAAACCAGCTTCTAACTGATAACAACTGATACGATTGGTTTTTTTTCGCTCAGTAATGAGCGATGAATGAAGTCCGAAAGTGATCTCGTTCTTCTTTTCTTGGAGAGTGGATAAGCTTCCCCATCCTGCATCAAAAAAGAATTGTTCCAACTCTTCTTTTGAAGTGAGAGGGAACTGCCTGGCCATTTCTTTGCCCGTCCAATACAGTACAGCAGACTGTTCATTCCCTAGAAGTTCAGGAAGGAGAACTTCCCTGTAGAATTCATACCCAAAAGCAGTTGTTTCTATTTCATGACTGTAATCGATTTTGTTAGTACGCTTCTTAAACATAAATTCCTCCCAGCTTGTCTGCTTATTATTATAACGTCTAAACGAGAAATCCTCCATAGAACGATAGATAGAATTTATAACGCTCAAAGGATAATGGATTATGAAAAATTCGAGTCTAGCAAAGCGATTTCGAAAACTCAAAATGTTTGCGTTTTCTTGACGGTCCTAAATGATGGGAGTACAATGGGTATGTCACAATTTAATCGACAGAAAGCGATGATTTCTGTGCATGCAAAGACTTCTATATTAGAAAATGCACTGACAGATGGTAGCTTAACAACTTAAAAGGGGGACACACAAAACATGGCCGCAAGTCGAGACTTTGTAAGCCGAAAATTGCATTCGCTTCTAGGAGTAATACCGCTCGGACTCTATGTTACTCAACATCTAACGGTAAACTTTTTTGCAACAAGAGGACCCGAGGCATTTAATGATGCAGCACATTTTATGGAGAGCCTTCCTTATCGGTATCTTCTTGAAATTTTCGTCATTTTCTTACCGCTCTTATTCCATGCGATCTACGGTGTGTATATCGCGTTTCAATCCAAGAATAACGTAACTCGCTATGGTTATTTACGTAACTGGATGTTTTACTTGCAGCGGATTTCTGGCGTTATCGTATTGATCTTTGTAACGTGGCACGTTTGGCAGACTAGGATACAGGCTGCAATGGGAGCTGAAGTTAACTTCCAAATGATGGCTGATATTCTGTCGAATCCAGGAATGCTAATCTTTTACATCATCGGTGTTGTAGGAACTGTCTTCCATTTTGCGAACGGACTTTGGTCATTCTTCGTAAGCTGGGGCTTCACAATTACACCAAAATCACAACGTGCGATGACTTATGTGACAATGATCGTTTTCCTAGCACTTTCAGTCGTTGGAATTAGCGCATTATTTTCATTTGTTTAAGAAATCGAACTGTCTTCACCACCAAGTCTGGATACATACTTTCAGACAGAGCCAGCATTTAAGGGGGAACCGTTCTTATGAGTAAAGGTAAATTAGTAATAGTTGGAGGCGGCCTTGCCGGATTGATGGCAACCATCAAAGCGGCAGAAGCAGGAATGAATGTGGATTTACTTTCCATCGTTCCAGTTAAGCGATCTCACTCAGTTTGTGCACAGGGTGGAATCAACGGCGCTGTTAATACAAAAGGAGAAGGCGACTCTCCGTGGGAACATTTTGATGATACGGTTTATGGAGGAGATTTTCTTGCGAATCAGCCCCCGGTAAAAGCTATGTGTGATGCTGCACCGGGTATCATCCACCTAATGGATCGAATGGGCGTTATGTTTAATAGAACTCCGGAAGGTCTTCTTGATTTTAGACGCTTTGGTGGTACGCAGCACCACCGTACTGCATTTGCGGGTGCAACTACCGGGCAACAACTTCTTTATGCACTTGATGAGCAGGTTCGCCGCCATGAAGTTGCAGGGTTAGTTACTAAATATGAAGGATGGGAATTCCTATCTGCCATATTAGATGATGAAGGGACATGCCGTGGTGTTGTTGGTGAAAACCTGACGACTTCTGAAATTAGAAGCTTTGAAGCCGATGCAGTTATTATGGCAACCGGTGGTCCTGGTATTATCTTCGGTAAAAGTACTAACTCTGTTATTAACACTGGGTCTGCAGCTGGTGCACTTTATCAGCAGGGAGCGATTTATTCGAATGGCGAGTTCATTCAAATCCACCCAACAGCTATCCCAGGTGATGACAAGCTCCGACTTATGAGTGAATCTGCACGTGGAGAAGGTGGTCGTGTTTGGACATACAAAGACGGAAAACCGTGGTATTTCCTTGAAGAAAAATACCCGGCGTACGGAAATCTTGTTCCTCGTGATATTGCAACACGTGAAATTTTCGACGTCTGTGTTCGTCAAAAACTTGGTATCAATGGTGAGAACATGGTCTATCTTGATCTCTCACATAAAGATTCCAAAGAGCTTGACGTAAAGCTTGGCGGTATTATTGAAATTTATGAAAAGTTCATGGGTGATGACCCTCGCAAAGTACCGATGAAGATCTTCCCGGCTGTTCACTATTCAATGGGTGGACTGTGGGTTGATTTCAATCAACAAACAAATATCCCGGGATTATTTGCTGCGGGTGAGTGTGATTATTCGCAACATGGCGGAAACCGACTTGGTGCAAATTCACTTCTCTCATCTATCTATGGTGGTATGGTTTCAGGACCTAACGCAGTGGATTATATTAACGGTCTTGAAACAACTGTTGAAGATTTACCGTCAACATTATTTGAGAAGCACCAACAAGATGAGCAGTCTAAACAAGATGATATTATGAAGATGGACGGCACTGAAAATGCGTACCAAATTCATAAAGAACTTGGGGAATGGATGACAGCTAACGTTACTGTTGTAAGAAACAATGAAAAGCTTCAAGAAACAGACAACAAAATTCAAGAGTTGATGGAGCGTTACGAGAACATCAATATTAATGATACGTCCAAATGGAGCAATCAGGGGGCGTCATTTACACGACAACTTTGGAACATGCTTCAGCTTGCACGCGTAATAACAATTGGTGCACTAAATCGTAATGAGAGTCGTGGAGCGCATTACAAACCTGATTTCCCGAAACGTAATGACGAAGAATGGCTGAAAACAACTATGGCCAAATACGATGCGGTTAACAACAAACCAGAGTTCTATTACGAAGAAGTAGATACATCATTAATTACACCTCGTGAACGTGATTATTCCAAGAAGAAAGCGGGGAATAAATAATGAGTGAAGAACGTAAGATTACCTTTAAGATCAAAAGACAAGACGGACCAGAATCATCTTCATATGAAGAAACGTTTACGATCCCATATCGTCAAAATATGAACGTTATTTCTGCGCTCATGGAAATTCGACGGAATCCAATTAATTCAAAAGGTGAGAAAACAACACCTGTTATATGGGAAATGGGTTGTCTCGAAGAAGTGTGTGGCGCTTGTTCCATGGTTATTAATGGCAAACCGCGTCAATCTTGTACAGCACTTGTTGACCAGCTTGAGCAACCAATTACACTTGCTCCGATGACAACATTTCCTGTCGTTCGAGATCTTGCAGTGGATCGAAGCAGAATGTTCGATGCGCTTAAAAAAGTGAAAGCTTGGATTCCAATCGATGGCACTTATGATCTTGGGCCAGGACCAAGAATGCCAGAGAATAAGCGACAGTGGGCTTATGAACTCTCTAAATGTATGACGTGTGGCGTTTGTCTTGAAGCTTGTCCTAACGTGAACAGCCGCTCAGAATTCATTGGTCCTGCAGCTGTATCACAAGTTCGTTTATTTAATGCTCACCCGACTGGTTCTATGAATAAAGAGGAGCGTCTCGAAGGTTTAATGGGAGATGGAGGACTTGCTAACTGCGGTAACTCGCAGAACTGTGTTCAGTCCTGTCCTAAGGGAATTCCATTGACAACATCGATTGCGGCGATGAATCGTGCCACTTCTCTTCAAACCTTCAAGAACTTCTTTGGAAGTGATCAATAAGAGAAAAAGATCCCCGAAATTGGGGATCTTTTTTTGATGTATAGAAAGGAGAACACTATAAGTGACTATAAGTTCGCCGCAAGATATTTCTCAGGAAATGATGAATGGAGGCGAAGGCTGTCACGTATAATATCCAACTGACTTTTATTTATTTGTTTTTTCTGTAACATGTAAGATTGAAATTCATATATTGTATGGACTATATAATTTCAGCTGAAGTTGCTTTGTTGCCCTATCGAGGAGGGTGGAATGTTGAAAGGGAACCACTACCGACCAAAGCCGCTATTAACAAAACGAGAAAGAGAAGTTTTTGAATTGCTTGTTCAAGATAAAACAACAAGGGAAATAGCTGAAGAATTGTTTATAAGTGAAAAAACAGTTCGGAACCACATATCGAATACGATGCAAAAGCTTGGGGTCAAGGGGCGCTCTCAGGCAGTTGTTGAATTGCTTCGTCTGGGAGAATTAGAAATATAGCAAAACCGGCTGTGAATACAGCCGGTTTTTCGTTTTTTTTGGATGTTTTTCGTTTCTGCATCACTATAGTTTCAGCATGACGAACGATAACCTTGAAAAATTCAGGGATGAACGATTTTTGATCACATATATATGTTGGTCTAATGCAAAATCATTACTCACCAGTGATTTTTGGAGATAAACAGTAGAACTAGGTAAGATGTTTCACTTTATTATTTTATTGGTAGATAGTAAACTTAAGAATAATATTGTTAGTCCCTAAATGGAATCACTTAAGTGTGCGTACTAGCAATCTGGATGTAGTGGATTTTTTTACAGTGGTATGAAACGTTTTCACATTGACGTTAGAGAAGTAATTTACTATTATTAGTACGTCCGCATTCACAAATGAAACCGGTTTAATGAGGGGAACTTGAACATGAATGGTCCATTTGAAATAAAGAAAATTCTTAATAATAACGTTGTGATTGCTGTTTCTGATCAAACTAATGAAGTTGTGCTGACAGGGAAAGGCATTGGTTTCAATCAGAAGCAAGGCGAGCAACTGGATGAATCAAAGGTCGATAAGTATTTTATTTTAATAGATAAAAATGAGCAGGAACAATACAAACTATTAGTGCCGCATGTTCCTGAATTTTTTATAGCTGTGATGAACGATGCGATCTCTCTTATTGGAGAAAAGCTGGATGCAGAGCTTGATGAGCACATTCACGTTTCATTGACTGACCATCTTTCGTTTGCAATTAAAAGACTTCGTCAGGGATTAGATGTGAAATATCCGTTTCTTATAGAAACTCAAACAATGTATCCCAAGGAGTACACGATTGCTGAAGAAGTCATTCAGATGTTGAATTATAAGCTTGATGTATCACTTCCGGATGGTGAGATCGGATTTGTAGCACTTCATATTCATAGTGCAGTAACGAATCGAAGTGTAGGTAAACTTAACAAATATTCAGCTTTAATTAATCGACTCGTAACTGTTATCGAAGAATCACTAAGAATACACATAAGTCGAACTGGCATCGATTATTTACGGTTAGTACGACATCTTCGACATGCGATTGAACGCAGTGAGTTGAATCAATCTGTAGAAGCACATGAGCGATTAGAAAAAGTGTTGAAAGAAGAATATCCACTGTGTTATAATTTATCATGGAAGTTGATTAAAATTATGCAGAAGGATCTTCAAACGAAGTTTCCAGATGCAGAAGCAGTTTACTTAACGATGCACTTGCAAAGGCTTTCTCCAAAATAATTTAATAATTAACGGTAACGTGTTACTGATACGATCAGGCATGAGTGAAGCCGGAATGACAATCATTTATTGGGGTATAGTATATCCTGATTAAGTTGTCATACCGTCCACTCATGCCTTTTTTTATTTGGGAATTATATTTGGGGGAAACAAAAAAAGGAGGAAAACCAAATGTTTAAACAGGCTTTTGGGGTTTTACAACGGGTTGGTAAAGCACTCATGCTTCCAGTAGCAATTTTGCCTGCGGCTGGATTATTATTAGGATTTGGTAATGCATTTCAAAATCCAACACTACTAGAAAAATTACCGTTCATGTCAGCTGAATGGTTCCAGCTTCTTGCCACTGTAATGGAGGAATCTGGAGGAATTGTTTTTGCTAACCTTGCGTTACTATTTGCTGTTGGGGTAGCGATTGGGTTGTCAGATGGAGATGGTGTTGCAGGACTTGCCGCTATTGTCGGATTCCTTGTAATGAATATCACGATGGGTGTACTTCAAGGCGTGTCTGCTGATCAAGTTGCTGAAAGCGCATCATATGCGAGCGTCCTTGGTATACCAACACTCCAAACTGGAGTTTTCGGAGGAATTATCGTTGGTATTCTTGCCTCCTTTATGTATAAACGGTATTATAATATTCAACTTCCTCAATATCTTGGCTTCTTTGCAGGAAAACGCTTTGTCCCAATTGCGACAGCGGTTTCAGCTTTGCTTCTTGGCGTTGTTATGATTTTTGTTTGGCCGCCTATTCAGTCAGGTCTAAATGCTTTCTCGCATAATATGCTTGATGCAAATCCTGCACTTGCAGCATTTATTTTCGGTGTGATTGAACGTTCTCTGATTCCGTTTGGACTTCACCACATCTTCTATTCACCATTCTGGTTTGAGTTTGGCCAATATACAAATGCTGCAGGTGAGATTATCCGTGGAGATCAAAAAATCTTCTTTGAACAGTTAAAAGATGGCGCAGAATTGACTGCGGGTACCTTTATGACTGGTAAGTTCCCGTTCATGATGTTTGGACTACCAGCTGCTGCGCTTGCCATTTATCATGAAGCTCGTCCTGAAAAGAAAGCTGTTGTAGCGGGTATCATGGGATCAGCTGCTCTGACTTCATTTTTAACAGGTATCACTGAACCGATTGAATTTTCATTTCTATTCGTAGCGCCGGTACTGTTTGCAATCCATGCTATTTTTGCGGGTCTTTCCTTTATGACAATGGCCCTACTTAATGTTAAAATTGGTATGACGTTCTCAGGTGGTGTGATTGACTTCATCCTATTCGGGGTTCTTCAAGGAAGAACAGCATGGTGGCTCGTTATACCCGTTGGTTTAGTGTTCGCTCTGATCTACTACTTCGGTTTCCGCTTTGCGATTCGTAAGTTTAACTTGATGACACCGGGTCGTGAGGAAGACGAAGAAGATGAAATAGCAGATGATGGACAAGAAAACACGGCTTTAGCTTATAACGTACTTCAAGCTCTAGGGGGAGAAAGCAATATCACTAACCTTGATGCATGTATCACCCGCCTACGAGTTTCTGTTGCAGACAAAGGCGAAGTCGATAAGAAGCGATTGAAACGCCTCGGCGCTGCCGGTGTAATGGAAGTAGGTAACAACATTCAGGCTATTTTTGGTACGCAGTCCGATGGTTTGAAAGGACAAATTGGAGACATTATTAGTGGTAAAACACCAAAACCTCTTCAGGATCAGGAAAAGGAAGAAATGTCTTCTAAACAGACTGGGCCAAAAGGTGAAGATCATCTTATTGCGCCACTTGAAGGGAAAATTCTTCCGATTACTGAAGTGCCAGACCAGGTATTCTCTGGTAAGATGATGGGAGACGGTTTTGCAATTGACCCAACTGATGGCTTGATTGTCGCACCTGTTGATGGCAAAATAATGAATGTGTTCCCAACAAAACATGCAATTGGTATTGAGTCCGTTAATGGTCGCGAAATTCTTATTCATGTTGGAATCGATACGGTTAATCTCAAAGGCGAAGGGTTTGAGGTCTTCATTAACGAAGGTGACGAGATTAAGCAAGGTCAAAAGCTTATGAAAGTTGATTTAGCATTTATTAAAGAGAATGCGACATCAACGATTACACCTATTGTGTTCACAAACCTAGAAGATGGAGAAACCATCGATCTTTCAAAAGAAGGAAATGTTTCTAGGGAAGACAAAGATATTATTACAATATCAAAATAAAAAATATAATTTTTGAAAGAGGGAATTAAAAATGGCAGAGAAAAATTTCACAGTAACAAGCGAATCAGGAATTCATGCACGTCCAGCAACAGCACTAGTAAACAAAGCAGGTCAATATAGCTCAGACGTAACACTTGATTATAACGGCAAGTCTGTAAATCTTAAATCGATCATGGGCGTTATGAGTCTTGGTATTCAACAAAACTCTGAAATCACTATCAAAGCAGAAGGATCAGATGCTGACGATGCGATTTCAGGACTAACTGAAGTTATGGAAAACGAAGGTCTAGGCAAGTAATGTCTAACCAATTGACTGGAATTGGCGCTTCTGCCGGAATAGCGATCGCTAAAGCATTCGTTCTTGAAAATCCAGCACTTGAAATTGAACAAACGACAATTACAGATGCTGATGCAGAAATCGAACGTTTTGATGCGGCCGTTCACCGTGCAAAAGAAGAACTTGAAGTGATTAAGAATCACGCCAATGAACAGCTCGGAGAAGATAAAGCAGCGATTTTTGCTGCTCATCTTCTCGTTTTATCTGATCCAGAGTTGTTGAATGCGGTTAAAGATAAAGTGAACAATGAAAAAGTAAATGCTGAAAGTGCGATGAGTGACGTTTCAAATATGTTTATTAGCATGTTTGAGAACATGGATAACGAGTACATGAAAGAACGTGCTGCTGATATTCGTGATGTTTCAAAGCGCGTACTTGCTCACTTACTAGGCGTTACATTTACATCTCCTGGAGCGATTACGGATGAAGTAATTGTTCTTGCTGAAGATTTAACTCCTTCAGACACTGCTCAGCTTAATAAGCAGTTTGTTAAAGGGTTTGCAACTGATATTGGCGGTAGAACATCTCACTCTGCCATCATGGCTCGTTCCATGGAAATTCCTGCAGTTGTAGGAACGAAAACCATTACTTCTGAAGATGTTGAAGGTAAACTTGTCATCATTGATGGTATCGACGGAAACGTTATTGTTGATCCTTCTGAAGAAGAAATTGCGCAATATACAAAGAAAAAAGAACATTTCGAAGGTAAAAAGAAAGAATGGGCTAAGCTTGTGAATGAGCCTACAACAACAAAAGATGAAAAACATGTTGAACTTGCTGCAAATATCGGAACTCCTGAAGATGTTAAGGGCGTACTTGAGAACGGTGGAGAAGGCGTTGGTCTCTATCGCACTGAATTCCTTTACATGGGACGGAATGAACTGCCTACAGAAGAGGAACAGTTCAACGCTTATAAAGAAGTTCTTGAGAAAATGGATGGTAAGCCAGTTGTCATCCGTACGCTTGATATTGGTGGGGATAAAGAATTACCATACTTAAATCTCCCTAAAGAGATGAATCCGTTCCTTGGATTCCGTGCAATTCGTCTTTGCCTGGAAGAAACAGAAATTTTCCGTACGCAACTACGTGCACTTCTTCGTGCAAGTGTGTTCGGTAATTTGAAAGTGATGTTCCCTATGATTGCAACTGTCGGTGAATTCCGTCAGGCGAAAGAAATGCTTCTTACTGTTAAAGAGGAGCTAGTTGGGGAAGGTATTCAAGTTTCAGAAAACATCGAAATTGGTATGATGGTTGAGATTCCAGCTACTGCAGCTATGGCAGACGTATTTGCTAAAGAAGTGGATTTCTTTAGTGTTGGAACAAATGATCTTATCCAATATACGATGGCAGCTGACCGTATGAATCAAAAAGTATCTTATCTTTACCAACCTTATAACCCTGCTATCCTTAGACTTGTCAAGATGGTCATCGATGCAGCGCATAAAGAAGGCAAATGGGCTGGCATGTGTGGTGAAATGGCTGGAGACCAGATTGCGATTCCAATCTTACTTGGTCTAGGACTTGATGAATTCAGCATGAGTGCAACTTCAATTCTGCCTGCACGAAGTCAGATGACGAAGCTAT
This sequence comes from uncultured Bacillaceae bacterium, assembly GCA_963805895.1. Classification (GTDB taxonomy): domain Bacteria; phylum Bacillota; class Bacilli; order Bacillales; family Guptibacillaceae; genus Guptibacillus. The sequence goes on along the minus strand of CAWDWH010000016.1, from coordinate 451,569 downwards.
CTAAAGAAGAAATTTCTTCTCATATCGATCATATTCTCTCTCTTGCTACTAATGAAGAAGTGATTGCATACGTGCAAGAGCATTTCGCAACGGAAGAGCTATAGGAAACTATAGCTCTTTTTTTAATGAGAAAGATATTTTCTCAACCAATATTGATTCTGTTATAGGAACGAGAATGGATTAATGTAATAAATGAGAAGCTCTCTTCTTGCAATTCAATTGACTTACTATCAAAATAGTAAATAAGATTATATAAGGGGGAACCTAGATGCCTGAAGAATTAACGAGAGAACCAGCATCGATTGTGGGTATTGAAAAATCACTACGTATGGTTGCTGGTATTATTAAACAACACGGACGTGAACTTTTGAGTGAATTTTCCATTACCCCTCCTCAATTTCTTGCGCTCCAATGGCTTTCTGAGTATGGCGATTTAACCATTGGTGAGCTTTCAAATAAAATGTACCTTGCTTGTAGTACGACCACAGATTTAGTTGACCGTATGGAAAAAACAGACTTAGTGAAGCGAATAAAAGACCCACACGATCGACGTGTTGTACGAATTCATATACTTGATAAGGGAAATGAAATTATAAAAAAAGTCATTCATAAAAGACAGGTCTATTTGGAAAACATCACGCAGAAATTTTCTGGTGATCAGGTAAAGGCGCTTGAAGAAAGTTTGCATTTACTATATGACGAAATGAAAAAGAACTAATTGGACCGGTGACTAGAGAGGCGAAATGTTTTGAAGAAACCAATAGGGGTTATTGATTCTGGCGTTGGAGGCTTGACTGTTGCGAGGGAAATCATGCGCCAGCTTCCAAAAGAAGAAATTGTTTATTTAGGTGATACGGCAAGGTGTCCATATGGACCAAGATCTGCAGACGAAGTGAAACAGTTCACGTGGGAAATGACTAATTATCTCCTTGAGAAATTTCAGATTAAGATGCTGATCATTGCTTGTAATACGGCTACGGCAGTCGTATTACAGGAGATTCAAGAGGAGTTAGACATTCCAGTTAGGGGAGTTATTCATCCCGGTGCGAGAAGTGCATTGAAAGAGACGACGAATAAGTATATCGGAGTAATTGGCACGGCTGGTACGATTAAAAGCCGTGCTTATGAGCTTTCCCTCAAAGCGATTAACAACGACATAAAAGTGGAGAGTCTGGCATGTCCACCATTTGTTCCGCTCGTTGAAACGGGTAATCTTAACAGTGAAGAAACATATCATACTGTTAGAAATACTCTTGCTCCTCTACTGAGTAAAGGAATCGATACCCTCATATTAGGGTGTACACATTATCCTTTATTAGAGCCGGTTATCCAGTCCGTAATGGGAAAAGAAACAGCTATTATTTGTTCGGGTGATGAAACTGCATATGAGGTTAGTGGTATTTTAGAATACAGCTCACTTCTATATACCGGTGACGAACGACCATCACATACTTTCCTTACGACCGGATCCATTGACAACTTCATGAGAATTGCGAGTCACTGGCTTGATTATCCTGTTTTCAATGTGAAGCGAATTAAACTCTAGTCCTTATGGGGCTAGAGTTTTTTGTTTATCAAAAAGAAAGGTTCTTTATAGGCACGTTAAGCCAAGTTATTCGATTTAGGCAGGTATAAATTTAAATATAACTCGTATAAATGGTAGTACAAACCATCCGGGGAGGGATAGCTATGCGTTTACGCGAGATTGGATTCGTACTATTGTTACTTTCATGCATATTGACAATATCAGGGTGTGGATTTGGTTTTGAGAAGTCTCTAAAAGAAATCGATCCTCCAAAAGTCGATTATGTTGAAGAAGGAAAACAGCTTGATGACAATGATAGCGCTGCGGTCAAAGATGAAAGTAGTGCAGAAGAAGCTACTGGAGAAGAACAAACGGAAGCGACAACAAGCATGACGACTCGACAACTTTATCTTCTGGATGCTAATGGGATGGTGGTCCCTCAAAGTGTTCAATTACCAGCAGTGGAAGGGGCGGCAAAACAGGCTTTGGAATACCTTGTTGTTGATGGCCCTATTACAGAGATGCTGCCAAATGGATTTAAAGCCGTGCTGCCAGCAGGTACTGTAGTACAGGGGATTGATCAGGTCGATGATACGTTAGTAGTCGATTTTTCTAACGAATTTAAAGACTATGCAGCAGAGAACGAAAAGCAGGTTTTAGAAGCGGTTACCTGGACGCTTACACAGTTTGACGGAGTTAAAAAAGTTAAGATTCAAATAAATGGGTACGATCAGACGGAAATGCCAGTTAACGGTACACCTATAGGTGAGAGCTTTAGTCGTACAAATGGAATTAATCATGAAATGGGCAATGTTGTTGATGTTTCAAACAGTGAAGATATTACGGTGTATTTCATGGCTCAAAGTGATGATTATTCCTATTATGTGCCAGTTACGAAACGGATGGAGGGTGTGTCCAATGATGTGAAAGGCGTACTTAAAGGAATGATGGAGGGGCCACCTGTTAACTCAGGACTTTTCACTCAACTTTCTAAGGACGTGAAATTGCTGAATGCGAAAGAAGAAGATGGTTTATTAACACTAGATTTTAACGAAGCGATTTTAAATGGATCAGAAGAGCAGGTATTACAGCAGGATTTGTTAAATAGTCTAGTTCTTTCTCTAACCGAACAGCCTGAAGTTGAAAAAGTGGCTATTACTGTAGATGGTCATCCTGAAGTTTTAGATGAGTCAGGCAAAACACTTTCTGAACCAGTATCGAGACCTGTTGACGTTAACAAAGTGGGTTTTTAAAAAAGAATATGATAGGATGAAGAGGCAGAATCTCTGCCTCTTTTTTGTATGATGGACATAAGGTAGAGGGTCAATATGAAGCAAAAATAATCATAGCAGTAAGTGAAAGATATGGTGAACAGGAGGACAATTATGAGAGTTGACGGACGTAACATAAATGAATTGCGGGCAATACATATTGAAAAAGACTACATTAAATATCCAGAAGGATCGGTATTAATTTCGGTCGGTGATACGAAGGTGATTTGTTCTGCTTCTATTGAAGATCGTGTTCCTCCCTTCATGAGAGGGCAGGGTAAAGGATGGGTTGCTGCTGAATATGCTATGCTCCCTAGAGCGACGCAGCAGAGAAATATTCGTGAGTCTAGTAAAGGCAAGGTAGCTGGTCGGACAATGGAAATTCAACGCTTAATTGGCAGAGCTCTTCGAACTGTAGTGGATCTTGAGGCGCTTGGTGAAAGGACGGTATGGATTGATTGTGATGTTATTCAAGCTGATGGAGGTACGCGAACAGCGTCGATTACTGGTGCGTTCATAGCTGTTGCATTAGCGGTTGAAAAAGGTCTCGCAAGAAAACAATTCAAAAAAATGCCATTAACTGATTTCCTGGCAGCAACTTCAGTTGGGATTGATAATGATGGAATAGCTATTCTTGATCTTTGTTACAAAGAAGATTCCTCTGCACAAGTTGACATGAACATAGTGATGACAGGAAATGGTGAGTTTGTAGAACTTCAAGGGACTGGTGAAGAAGCAACGTTCAATATGAATCAATTGAATGAGATGCTTGCTTTAGGAAAAGAAGGCATTGAAACATTGATTGAAAAGCAGAAGGAAGCGATTGGTGAATTTGCTACAAAAATAAAGGGGGGTTCTACGGATCATGCGTAAACTCCTTATTGCAACAAAGAACGAAGGGAAGGTAAAGGAATTCAAGAGAAGATTCGAGTCTGCTGAATTAAAGGTCATTTCTTTACTGGACCTTGACGAAGCGCCAGACGTAGCCGAAACGGGGAGTACTTTTGCTGAGAATGCCGTTTTAAAAGCAGAGGCTATTATGCGTTTAACGAATCAGCCTGTTATTGCAGATGACTCAGGTCTTGTTATAGATGCGCTTGATGGTGAACCTGGCGTATATTCAGCGCGATATGCGGGACCTGATAAAGATGATGAAGCGAATATCGATAAAGTTCTTGCTGAGATGAAAGAGGTCCCTGAAGGAGAAAGAACGGCTTCATTCCAATGTCTCTTAGCGGTAGCAATCCCGGATCAGAGAACAGAGGTATTTTCAGGGTCTTGTGATGGGCAAATTGCTTTTGAGCGTTCCGGTAGGTACGGTTTCGGGTATGATTCAATATTCTATCTCCCTTCATATGGTAAGACGATGGCAGAAATATCTCCAGAAGAAAAGAACGCGATTTCACATCGTGGACAAGCAATTGATCGGCTGGAAGAGGAATTTAAAAACTTATTTTAAAGGGAAGGAGTGCAGTGACATGAAAGTACTAGTTGTCAGCGATAATCATAGCTCAACTGAAGAGCTCGGGAATTTAGTTGAGCGGCACGGAAATGATGTTCAGTGTATGATTCACTGTGGAGACTCAGAGTTTGATTATGATGCAGATGAAATGACTCCCTTCCAGATAAGAGTTAGAGGAAATTGTGATTTTGATAGTCGCTATCCGAATGAGACCGTTGAGACAATTGGCAAGAAAACGATCTTCACAACTCATGGTCATTTATACAACGTTAAAATGACTCTGATGAATCTGGCGTATAAAGCTGAAGAAACAGCAGCGGATCTTGTTTGCTTTGGCCATTCCCACGAGGTGCTTACTGTCTATGAGGAGGGCACCCTTTATCTCAATCCAGGTAGTGTACGACTTCCTAGAAAACCACCTATTCAGACATATGCGATTGTAGAATGGTCAGAAACCGATGTTGCTGTTACGTTTTATGATCAAGATGGAAAAATGGTAAACGAGATTTCTAAAATCTTTTCTCTAGTCTAACCCAACAACACAGTCCAACGTTACAATGGGCTGTGTTGTTATTTTGTTGAAAAAACTATTGACTTTGTTTTCACAGTTCGTTATATTATTATTTGTCTCTTGAAAAGTGAAAGTGTAGCTTCGTTTAGGTTTAGACAATTCCAACGGATTTTTCTACATAATATTCTTATTGTCTCAGTAGCTCAGCAGGATAGAGCAACGCCCTTCTAAGGCGTGGGTCGGGAGTTCGAATCTCTCCTGGGACACCATATTTCTTCTACTAAAGGCATTTATCAAACGTGATAAGATGGCTTTTTTTGTTGTTTTACGATGGTTTTTAGATCTGTGAGTTATTTTCCAATTTCAATTGAAATTGATTTGGAGGAAATTTAGATACACTCGGCGTGCTTCAACTTGAGTTTACATGTGGATACTGATAAACTGATAGCTAATCGTAGCTGCGCCTTTCCTGCTGTAAACTCTTTTAATAGAGAATATAAGAGAGTGGAGCGATTACGTCATGGATAAAGAAAAGCATGAAAGGAAAATAGTCTATTTTCCAAACGTGGCAGGCAAGCTTGTCGAAAAGGGAATGGCAGCACTTAAAGCAAAGGAAATAAAGGATGCACATGAACACTTCAGTCAACTTCTTGAAATTGAACCAGATCATCCTCAGGGACACTTTGGAATGGTGCTCAGCCTGGTTGAAATGGGCGATTTGATCGAAGCTTCTGAACGCTGTGAAACAATGATGCAGCAGGGTATCGGGGATTATTACGACATTTTTCAAGTATACATATCAATTTTAGTTCAGCTTGGAAAGTATCAGAAAGTAGTTACGATGATTGAAGCGGTACTTCAAGAAAATCAACTTCCGTCGAACATTGCGGAATCGCTTTATCAGCTTCTCCATTTTAGCAGACAAATGACGAGTTATGACCTTGATCCTCAGCATGAGGATGATGCTATAAATGAGGAAGATGCTGATAAGCTGATCGATTATCTTGAGAGTGATAAGACAGAAAAGCAGTGGCTTGCGATTCAGAAACTAAGCACTGTAAACGAAGAAAAGTCGATTCCCGTATACCTTACATATTTAAATGCCACGGACAAGGATCCTCTACTAAAAAGTTTAGTCCTTCAAGTGCTAAGAGAAAAAGAAGTGAATCAAGAAGTAGTTGTACATAAGTTTGGTAGAGAAATTACTGTTAATCCGTCACAGTTGAAGGATATCTTTTTACAAGACTTCTCTTTAAGTGTGAAATCATTGCTGTCTGACATTGTTGAGCAAGAGAACCCGGTTCTTTTTGAAATGTGCATGCAAATTTGGTGGCATTATTTATTTGCTATTACTCCACTTGAGGCTGAGCCTCCGAATAGTGCAGTATGGGCTGCAGCAGTTCACAAAGTGGCATCAGATTTAAATGGTGAAACGATGTCGAATGAAGAGCTTCGGGAGTATTATCATGTGAAGCCTTCAGAATTTGAAGTCGCAGCAAATCGAATCATGAACATAGAAAATCAGCCATTCTATCGCCCTTTTGAGTAGGAATTCTTGGAAATAGAACGATTTTCCTTGCGATTAGAAGTGAACATCGGTAAGCTTTACTTTGGCTAAACGGTTTGCAATGATACCGTATGTGTTGAAAAGCGCACGTTCTATGTTATAATACAATAGTTGCAAACCCATATTTACTAGTAAAAGAGATCGTTTAAAAGACAGCAGACGCTTTTATACTCCAAAAGGCGTCATCTTTTTTAAACGCTCGATTAGTGGAAATATATTTATTGTTGGAGGTAATGTGTAAATGACTGCAAAATGGGAAAAACTTGAAGGTAATCAGGGTGTCCTTACAGTTGAAGTTGACGCTACTGAGGTAAATAATGCGCTTGATGAAGCGTTCAAAAAAGTTGTTAAACAGGTAAATGTACCTGGATTCCGTAAAGGGAAAATGCCGCGTTCACTTTTTGAAAAGCGTTTTGGCGTAGAATCTCTTTATCAAGATGCTCTTGATATCATTCTTCCTAAGGCTTATTCAGAAGCCGTTGAAGAATCCGGTATTGACCCTGTCGATCGACCTGAAGTTGACATCGAGCAAATCGAAAAGGATCAAAACTTGATTTTCAAAGCAACTGTAACTGTTAAGCCTGAAGTGAAGCTTGGCGAGTACAAAGGGCTTGAAGTTGAAGAACAAGATACGAACGTAACAGACGAAGAAGTTGAAGCTGAGCTTAAATCACTTCAAGAAAAGCAAGCTGAGCTTGTTGTTGTTGAAGATGGAGAGCTTCAAGAAGGCGATACAGCAGTAATCGACTTCGAAGGCTTTCTTGGAGAAGAACCATTTGAAGGTGGAAAAGGTGATAACTATTCACTAGAAGTTGGTTCAAACACGTTCATTCCTGGATTTGAAGAGCAATTGATCGGTGAAAAAGCTGGTGCTGAGAAAGAAGTAACGGTTACTTTCCCTGAAGAGTACCACGCTGAGAATCTTGCAGGACAAGAAGCGACTTTCAAAGTTAAAATTCATGACATTAAGCGTAAAGAACTTCCTGAGCTTGATGATGAGTTTGCAAAAGACGTGAATGAAAACGTAGAATCACTCGATGAGCTTAAAAAAACAACGAAAGAAAATCTTGAGAAACAAAAAGCAGAAGATGCTGATGTTCAAAAGAAAGATACGTTGATCGAGAAAGCTGCTGAAAACAGTGAAATTGATCTTCCTTCAGCTATGGTTGATGCAGAAGTAGACCGTATGCTTCAAGAATTTGAGCAGCGTCTTCAGCAACAAGGTATGAACCTTGAAATGTACTACCAGTTCTCAGGACAAGATGATAAGGCGCTTCGTGAGCAAATGCAAGAAGATGGCGAGAAGCGCGTTCGCACAAACTTGACTCTTGAAGCAATTGCTGAAGCTGAGAAAGTAGACGTTTCTGAAGAAGAAGTGAATGAAGAACTTTCTAAAATGGCTGCTATGTACAACATGGAAGAAGAACAAATTCGTTCAATGCTTACAATGCAGGGCGGAACTGATGCACTTAAGGGCGACCTTCGCATCCGTAAAGCAATCGATGTTCTTGTTGAAAACAGCAAAAAAGCTTAATAATGCTAGCAAAATAGCTTATCTGGAACAAGGCGCTTAATTGCGCCTTGTTTTTACAAAAAGAAATAGTAATGAAATGGCACAAATATGCTAAACATAGTAACAGGGTAAATATTAACGTACATATTAAGTTTACAAAGAGTCGTTTTGTTTCGTATCCTTTTGCGTTATATGATACAATTTCAATACATAAATAGGATGATAAACCAGTGGTGAATGCCCGTGAAGATTGCTGATCAAGTAATCGGGGTTCAATTAAATGGACCAGCGGATTTCCTTTTGCAGATAGACCTACTCGGATTTCATCGAGATCAACGGTTAGGGGTGAATTCATGTTTAAATTTAACGACGAAAAAGGACAACTTAAATGTTCTTTCTGTGGTAAAACTCAGGATCAAGTACGTAAGCTAGTTGCAGGACCAGGTGTTTATATCTGTGATGAGTGTATTGAGCTTTGCACTGAAATCGTAGAAGAAGAGCTTGGAACAGAAGAAGAGGTGGATTTCAAAGAAGTACCGAAACCTCATGAAATTTGCCAAATTCTAGATGACTATGTCATTGGCCAGGAAAAAGCGAAGAAATCTCTTTCTGTAGCGGTATATAACCACTATAAGCGAATTAATGCCTCTGCTAAAGCGGATGATGTTGAACTCGCAAAGAGTAATATCGCCTTAATTGGTCCAACAGGAAGCGGGAAAACTCTTCTTGCACAAACACTTGCTAGAATTCTGAACGTTCCTTTCGCAATAGCGGACGCTACTTCTTTAACTGAAGCGGGTTATGTAGGTGAAGATGTTGAGAATATTCTTCTCAAACTCATTCAAGCTGCAGATTATGATGTAGAGAAAGCTGAAAAAGGTATTATCTACATTGATGAAATTGACAAAGTAGCTCGTAAGTCCGAGAATCCTTCCATCACGCGTGATGTGTCTGGTGAAGGTGTTCAACAGGCTTTACTTAAAATTCTTGAAGGAACAACTGCTAGTGTACCTCCTCAAGGTGGACGTAAGCATCCTCATCAAGAATTTATCCAAATCGATACGACGAACATCCTCTTCATTTGTGGTGGTGCGTTCGATGGAATCGAACAAATTATCAAGCGTCGTCTTGGTAAGAAAATCATTGGATTTAGCGGTGAAGCGAAACAAGAGGACCTCAAGCCTGGCGAATATCTAGGTAAGGTTCTTCCTGAAGATTTACTTCGCTTTGGACTTATCCCTGAATTCATTGGTCGCCTTCCAGTAATCGGTAGCCTTGAGCCGCTTGATGAAGAAGCATTAGTCGAAATTCTTACAAAACCAAAGAATGCGCTCGTCAAGCAGTATCAAAAGCTTCTTGAGCTCGACGATGTTGAGCTTGAGTTCGAAGATGATGCACTTGTTGAAATTGCAAAGCAAGCTATCGAAAGAAAAACTGGTGCCCGTGGACTTCGTTCCATTATTGAAGGCATTATGCTTGATGTGATGTATGATTTACCGTCACGTGAAGAAATTAAGAAGTGTGTATTATCAGCTTCTACAGTAAGTGAGAAAACAACACCTAAATTAATTCTTGAAGATGGCTCTGTTATCGACGAAGATAAGAAGTCACCTAAAGAAAGTGCTTAATATTGAAACCAATCACCTCAGGGTGATTGGTTTTTTTGTTGGTTGATTGGTCCTATAAAATTAAGAATTAGCGGTTTATGGAACAAGGCCTCAGGAGATACTAGTCCTATTGATAACTCTCCAGGAGGTACGAGTATGAATTGGACAGGCATTGCACTAGCGATACAATTGTTTTTTGGAATTGTAATAGGATTATATTTCTGGAATTTACTTCGTAATCAGCGAACCCAGAAAGTTTCAATAGATAAAGAGTCACGAAAAGAAATGGAACATCTTCGTAAACTAAGAAGTATTTCCTTAAGCGAACCTCTCTCCGAAAGGATTAGACCGACTGGATTTTCTGAAATTGTTGGTCAGGAAGAGGGGATTCGGACTCTTAGAGCAGCGATTTGTGGACCAAATCCACAGCATGTTATTATTTATGGTCCTCCTGGCGTTGGTAAGACAGCTGCCGCTCGTCTTGTGTTAGAGGAAGCAAAGCGGAATAGAGGAACCCCTTTCAAGCATTCCGCTGTTTTTATTGAGTTGGACGCTACAACTGCTCGATTTGACGAGAGAGGAATTGCAGATCCTTTAATTGGTTCTGTTCATGACCCTATTTACCAGGGAGCCGGTGCTATGGGGCAAGCAGGTATTCCTCAACCTAAACAGGGGGCTGTTACGAATGCTCACGGAGGCATTTTGTTTATTGATGAGATCGGTGAGCTCCACCCTATTCAAATGAATAAACTCTTGAAAGTTCTTGAGGATCGAAAGGTTTTTCTAGAGAGTGCTTATTATAATGAAGAAAACGCCAATATACCGAACCATATTCATGATATTTTCCAAAATGGATTACCAGCTGATTTTAGAATGATTGGTGCGACAACACGAACTCCTGATGACATTCCACCAGCGATTCGCTCAAGGTGTATGGAAGTATATTTTAGAGAACTGAGTCAAGATGAAATTGCACGAATCGCTACCAGGGCAGCTAAGAAACTTAATCTTGTTCTTGATGATGATGGGATTGAAAGAGTCAGTCGTTATGCCAGAAATGGTCGAGAAGCCGTTAACTTGATGCAAATTGCTGCAGGTCTCGCGATTACTGAAAATAGGGGAAGTATTACAGCAGGAGACATGGAGTGGGTAATCCATGCCAGCAGGCTCACTCCTCGGCCGGAACGGAATATCCCAATTCATCCAAGTATCGGAATCGTGAATGGCCTTGCTGTTTATGGACCAAATACAGGAGCGTTGTTAGAAATTGAAGTGACAGCTGTAAAAGCTGCTAAGGAAGGAACTGTTACGATTACAGGAATAGTAGAAGAAGAAAGCATCGGTAACCAATCAAAGTCCATTCGAAGAAAAAGTCTTGCAAAGTCTTCAGTCGAGAACGTCATGACTGTTTTGAAATCGATGGGTCTACCTGCAGATGCATATCACCTTCATATAAATTTTCCAGGTGGGGTTCCCGTTGATGGTCCGTCTGCGGGGGTTGCGATTGCAACTGGAATTTATTCTGCTATTAAAGGCAGTGCTGTTAGTAATAAGGTTGCTATGACCGGTGAGATTAGTATTCATGGTTTTGTGAAACCTGTAGGCGGGGTGTTTGCGAAAGTGACTGCTGCAAGAGATGCAGGAGCTGAAATTGCTTTGATCCCTGAAGAAAATAACGAAGAAATGTTGAAAGTAATCAAAGGAATAAAAGTGGTTCCAGTTAAGCATTTATCTGAAGTATTTGATTACGCTTTTGTTTCAGCGATACAGAAAGAGTTTCCATCTATCGTGATAGGACAATCCCAGCCCGGTAGTTAAAGGGGCCGGGATTGTCTTTTTACTTTCAGATTATTCAACGTATAAAAATATAGTAAACAGGCTTTCTCCATCAAGGACTCGGCAATAAATCGAGTATTTCGAATGTGGGGTAAGTTTTTTTTGTGAATGAGCAGGGATGATTAGACAAGTACAAGAAATTTAGGATACAATGAAGTACAACTTATCAACACTAGTAGCTCGGGATTTTATCGAGTCAAAATAACGTTTTTATAGTTTGTTGTCTGGAGGTGCCATGATTGAAAAAAGAACATAGAACATTGCCATTGCTACCCTTGAGAGGGTTGCTCGTCTATCCATCGATGGTTCTTCATCTCGATGTTGGACGTGATAAGTCCGTTCAAGCATTGGAAAAGGTTATGATGGATGATCAACAAATTTTCCTCTCAACGCAAAAAGAGGTAGAAATTGAAACACCAGAAGAAAAAGATATTTACGAAATAGGTACACTTGCAACGGTTAAGCAAATGCTTAAACTGCCAAATGGAACGATTCGAGTACTCGTTGAAGGGCTTCAAAGAGGGAAAATCGTGGATTTCAAGGATACTGAAGAGTTTTATGAGGTAGAAATTGAACAAATCGATGAGAACGCTGATATGAACGTTGAAGAAGAAGCGTTAATGCGAACCGCTCTTGACTTATTTGAACAATACATCAAAGTTTCTAAAAAAGTAACGGCTGAAACGTTTGCTTCTGTTAGTGACATTGAACAGCCGGGGCGACTAGCTGATATTATTGCGTCCCATCTTTCATTGAAGATTCGTCAGAAACAGGAAATCTTAGAAACTTATAGTTCAGAGGAACGCCTAAATAAGTTGATTGAAATTCTTCAAAATGAGAAAGATGTCATCGATCTTGAGAAGAAAATTGGACAGCGCGTGAAGCGTTCAATGGAAAAAACGCAAAAAGAATACTACTTACGTGAACAGATGAAGGCGATTCAAAAAGAACTTGGTGAAAAAGAAGGCAAAACGGGTGAAATCGCTACCCTTAAGGAAAAGATTGAGGAAGCCAATATGCCTGAGAACGTTCTAGAGATGGCTTTAAAGGAGCTGGATCGATACGAAAAAATTCCTCAAAGCTCAGCTGAAAGCTCAGTGATACGCAATTATATAGACTGGTTAATTCAAGTACCATGGTCCAAAGAAACGACCGATAACCTCGATATAAATCATGCAGAGAAAATACTCGATGAAGATCACTACGGCCTTGAGAAAGTGAAGGAACGAGTGCTTGAATATCTTGCTGTTCAGCAAATGACGAAATCTCTTAAAGGACCTATACTATGTCTTGTTGGACCACCTGGTGTCGGAAAGACTTCACTCGCAAGATCTGTTGCACGCTCCATTGGACGTGAGTTTGTTCGAATATCTCTAGGCGGAGTGCGTGATGAAGCTGAAATCCGAGGTCACCGAAGAACATATGTAGGTGCTATGCCGGGTAGAATCATTAGGGGGATGAAAAAGGCTGGGACTGTAAATCCAGTTTTCCTTCTCGATGAGATCGATAAAATGGCTAATGATTTTCGTGGGGACCCATCATCTGCTTTATTAGAAGTGTTGGATCCACAGCAAAATAATTCGTTTAGTGATCATTATATCGAAGAGCCTTATGACCTTTCGAAAGTCATGTTTGTCACAACAGCAAATAATCTTGCTACCATTCCAGAACCTCTTCTGGATCGGATGGAAGTGATCCAGATTGCTGGTTATACTGAAATTGAGAAAGTGAATATTGCAAAGAACTACCTCATGCCGAGGCAGCTTGAAGAGCATGGGTTGAAAAAAGGAAACCTTCAGTTCAGAGAAGAAAGTCTTTATAAACTCGTTCGTCATTATACGCGAGAAGCAGGCGTGCGTAATCTAGAACGTCAAATAGCAACTGTTTGTCGAAAAGCTACGAAATTAATCGTCTCAGGGAAGAAAAAACGCGTTATTGTTACGGAAGCGATGCTTGAAGAACTTCTTGGGCATCCGAAATTCCGTTACGGTGAAGCTGAGATAGAAGATCAAATTGGAACAGCAACTGGACTTGCTTATACTACTGCTGGTGGAGATACGCTCGCAATTGAAGTCTCTTTATCACCTGGTAAAGGGAAACTGATATTAACAGGTAAGCTCGGAGATGTTATGAAAGAGTCAGCTCAGGCTGCATTCAGCTACATTCGCTCTAAATCAGTAGAGCTTTCGATTGATCCAACTTTCCATGAGACAAACGATATTCATATTCACGTTCCAGAAGGGGCTACGCCAAAAGATGGGCCATCAGCTGGGATTACAATCGCAACAGCTCTTGTTTCTGCTTTAACGGGCAAGGCTGTTCGTAGAGATGTGGGTATGACAGGCGAGATAACTCTACGTGGACGTGTTCTCCCAATCGGAGGCCTTAAAGAGAAATCACTAAGTGCTCACCGTGCCGGATTAACTACGATTATCATGCCGAAAGAAAATGAGAAAGATTTAGATGATATTCCAGAAAGTATTCGCAAAGATTTAACATTTCTACCAGTATCACACCTGGATGAAGTGTTGAAAACCGCACTTGTGGGGGAGAATAAATGAAAGTAACAAAATCAGATTTTATTATTAGCGCTGTTAAACCGGAACAATATCCTGTTGATAGACTACCTGAGATTGGCTTAGCCGGTCGGTCAAATGTTGGGAAATCATCATTAATTAACACGCTGATCAATCGTAAAAATCTTGCCAGAACTTCTCAGAAACCTGGAAAGACACAAACACTCAATTTCTATATGATTAATGAAATCCTTTATTTTGTCGATGTGCCAGGATACGGATTCGCAAAAGTTTCAAAGAAAGAAAGAGATGCTTGGGGCAGTATGATTGAAACGTACTTAACAGACCGTGATCAATTAAAAGCTGTTATACAAATCGTTGATCTTAGACATGCCCCATCCAATGATGACGTTGTGATGTATGATTGGTTAAAGCACTATGAGATTCCGGTCATTGTCGTTGCAACCAAGTCTGATAAAATCCCAAAAGGGAAATGGGCGAAACACTTAAAAATTGTTAACCAGACGCTTAAAATTGAACCTACTGATAAACTTGTTACTTTTTCTTCTCACACAGGTCAGGGGAAAGAAGATGTATGGAGCGCAATTCGATCATATTTATAGAAGGAAAAGGCCAGTCATGAACTGGTCTTTTTCTTTTTTTTGTTTGTTCAGATAATTCGAAAAAAGGTAGTTTATTGAATAGATGGAAAGGGAAAGTAAAGAAAGACAAGCAAATCGAAGAAAAGAAGAGGTCAGTCTTTCTCATGCTTGTTTATCATCGAATAGGAGGTGTAGTCACTCCCGAGAAGAATTGATTGAAATGTCTAAATATTGGTATTATAGGAGTATCGCAGTTTACATAATACTAGCTGCATGAAAGAAAAGTCGTTTAAGGGGGACATGTGATGATGAAGAGAAAATGGAGTTTACTTACCGCACTAATGTTGATGTTTGTGCTCGTTCTTACTGCATGTGGTGGAAACGAAGGTAATGAGTCATCGAGTTCTGAAGGAGATGACGGTCTTGAATTAACAGAAGACGGTAAATTTAGCTATGTTGTGTCTGGCGAATTTCCTCCTTTTAGTACGGTCGATAAGAATGGGGACCTTGATGGTTTCGACGTTGCAGTAGGTAAAGCAATAGCCGAGAAGTTGGATCTTGAGCCTGCAGTAGAGAAGTTCAAGTTCAGTGGTATGGTTTCTGCTATTCAGTCTGGACGTTATGATGCGGCGGTTGCCAGTCATACAATTACAGATGAACGTAAAGAAGCTGTAAACTTTAGCGAGCCGTATTATTATTCCGGACCGGTTCTCTTTACTCAACCTGGTAGCGATATTAAGAGCGTAGAGGACCTTAGCGGTAAAGATGTTGCTGTATCAAAGGGCTCAACTTATGAAAAATCTGCACAAGAGTATACAGATAAGATCTCAAATTATGATAGTGATCAGACGGCATTAAGAGCGCTAAGTGATGGAAAACATGATGCTGTTATCACGGATGATATTACAGGTAAGCAGGCAATAGAAGAGGGTTTCAAGGTTGAGAAAGTAGAGCAGCTTGGCACAAGTGAACAGGCTGTCGCTATTAAAAAAGAAAATTCAAACCTTCTTGAAGCGGTTAACAAAGCGTTAGAAGAATTGAAAGAAGACGGAACATTGACAAAACTTAGTAAGGACTACATCGGAGTAGACATCACCCAGAATCCTGACAGTGAGTAAGGAAAAGGAATGTGTGCGATGCGCACATTCCTTTTTTAACCTGTTATGTTACTGAATTCTAAGGAGCTGATCGCACTTGCCAACTTTTGCTCATTTTTTTGAGGCGTTATTAGAAAGTTATCCGGTATTCTTCGAAGGTTTATGGCTCACGATTCGTGTTACCTTCGTATCCGTATTGATCGCCGTTTTTATTGGTCTATTTTTTGCACTTTTTAAAATTTCTCAATCTAAGGTCCTTAATTGGATTGCGAACGTCTACATCGCCGTTATTCGAGGGACGCCACTCATTGTTCAAATCTTCATCTTCTATTTTGGATTAACAGAGTTTAACATTCCAAAATTCTGGGCGGCTTCGATTGGACTTGCCCTCCATAATGGGGCATACATAGCGGAGATCTTCCGTGGCTCGATTCAATCGATCGACAAAGGCCAGATGGAAGCTGGACGTTCTCTTGGGATGAGCCATACGCTTGCTATGAGACGTATCATCCTTCCTCAAGCGTTTAGACGGGCTTTACCGCCTCTTGGAAACCAATTTATTATCGGTTTGAAAGATTCCTCTCTAGCAGCTTTCATTGCCCTGCCAGAATTGTTTAGTGTAGCTACGACACAGGGAGCAAGAACGTTTGACGAGATGACATATTTATTAATTGTAGCGGTTTACTATCTCGTTCTTGTCTTAATCTTTACTTTCCTTGTGAACCTACTTGAAAAACGATTATCAGCTAGTGATTAAGAAAGAAGAGAGGTGCTGTAAATGGGAGAAAAAGCAGAAATGATACGGGTGGAGAAGCTGAACAAATCGTTCGGTGACCTTCATGTCTTAAAGGATATTGATCTTGAAGTAAATGAAAGCGATGTTGTTGTACTCATTGGTGCAAGTGGATCAGGTAAGAGTACATTACTTCGCTGTATGAATTTCCTTGAAATTAAGAATAGTGGAAATGTCATTATTGAAGGTGAAACGATTGATCCAAAAAGCAATGACCTGAATAAAGTTCGTCAGCGCGTCGGAATGGTATTTCAACATTTTAATTTATTTCCTCATAAGTCGGTGTTAGATAATGTGATTGAAGCACCAATGATGGTGAAGAAATTGAAGCGGGCAGAAGCTGAAAAAGAAGGAAAGGAACTACTTGCAAAAGTTGGCCTTGCAGATAAGGCAAACGTGTATCCAAATAAACTATCTGGCGGACAGAAACAGCGTGTAGCCATTGCTCGTTCTTTAGCAATGAAACCTGATATTATGTTGTTTGATGAGCCAACTTCGGCCCTTGATCCTGAACTAGTTGGAGAAGTTCTTTCTACGATGAAGGAACTAGCGAAGGAAGGGATGACGATGGTGGTCGTTACTCACGAAATGGGCTTCGCACGTGAGGTAGGGGATTGGGTTATTTATATGCACGATGGAAAAATCGTGGAGAAAGGTCATCCGAATGAATTGTTTAGTGAACCAAAGGAACAGAGAACACAGGATTTTTTAAGTTCAATTCTATAGAAAAAGTAAGGAGCGGCCGCTCCTTACTTTTTTTTCGTTACAAGGTAGATCCCGATGGCAATTAATGCGAGCGGCCAGAACTTTCCGATGAAAGAAAAAGTCGAAGTCAACCAGAGCTCTAACCCTGTATACATTAGCTCGATAATGGATATGGCAAGTAGAATTAAGCCAGGAATAAGACCGGTCTTCTTAGTTTTATAATATGTGACAAGATAGGCAGCACTTAAAATGAGCGTATACATTCCCCAACTAGCAGGCCAGATGGCGAGTTTATTAACGAAATAGAAATGAACACCAAGGCCAAGTAGAAGCACGCCAGGAAATAGCATGTTACCTTCTTTAGCAATGGAGCCTTGAATGATCATCGCTAGACCTATGACGATGAGGATCACTTGCCAGTTCATAAGTTGGTCTGAGAAGGGAAGACTTAGCGTCTGAGCTAGATAATAAAGGCCGATTCCAATAAATAAAACACCCGGAAATATACTTTGACGTTTCAATGAAAATCCTCCTATTGTCGGAAATACGCATTTTTTGCTATACAATTGATTTTCTGGTACATTAATAGTTGTATGACTACTAATAATATGCAGAGATAATACTTTCTTCATCATATCATAATTGCTTTCATAGTCTGTTCACATTTACTAACTCTGTGAGTTTTGTCACATGTTATACTAAATGAAGATGATATGATAGCAAAAGATTAGATTGGGTTAACAATTTTTTGGGGGTGGAACGATGCACATCCTGGTCGTAGGGTTGAACCACAAAACAGCCCCTGTTGAAATACGAGAGAAACTTTCCTTTCAGGAGAATGATTTACCTGAAGCGTTAGATAAGTTGCGTCACTCTAAAAGTATTCTAGAAGCTGTTATTTTGTCGACTTGTAATCGTACGGAATTGTATGTTGTCGCGGATCAGCTTCATACAGGGAGATATTATTCAAAGGCTTTTCTATCTGAGTGGTTTGG
Source organism: uncultured Bacillaceae bacterium (assembly GCA_963805895.1). Classification (GTDB taxonomy): domain Bacteria; phylum Bacillota; class Bacilli; order Bacillales; family Guptibacillaceae; genus Guptibacillus. The sequence goes on along the minus strand of CAWDWH010000016.1, from coordinate 433,569 downwards.
CATAGAGAAAGAAGAATTTTCACCATATCTAGTGATTCGAGAGAATGACGCTGCGACAGAACACCTTTATCGTGTTGCCTCCGGTCTTGATTCTCTTGTCATTGGAGAAACACAAATCTTAGGGCAGGTTCGTGATGCTTTCTTACTTGCACAGGAGTCGCAAACGACTGGTACTATTTTCAATCAGCTATTTAAGCAGGCGATCACGCTCGCAAAACGCTCTCATAATGAAACGGAAATTGGAGAGAATGCAGTTTCTGTGAGTTATGCAGCGGTCGAATTAGCAAAGAAGATTTTTGGTGGTCTTCAGAATAAGCATGTTGTTATTCTTGGGGCTGGTAAAATGGGCGAGCTAACTGCAAAAAATCTGCAAAGTAATGGTGTTGACCAAGTAACGGTGGTAAACCGAACTCTTGAAAAGGCTACAGAATTAGCTTCACGTTTTAAAGGACAGGCTCGTTCGATGGACGAGGTCGAAACAGCCCTTGCTGATGCAGATATTCTCATCAGTTCGACAGGTTCAACAAGTTATGTTTTAACAGAGCAAAATGTGAAGCCTCTTCTTAAAAAGCGTAGAGGACGTCCGTTGTTTATGGTTGATATCGCGGTTCCAAGAGATTTAGACCCGTCATTAAATAACATGGACTCTGTTTTCTTATATGATATCGATGACCTTGAAGGAATTGTAGAAACAAACCTTGCAGAACGGAAGAAAGAAGCTGAGAAGATCGAGCTTATGATCGAAGAAGATCTTGTTCAGTTCAGAGAATGGCTCAACACGCTAGGAGTCGTGCCAATGATTACAGCTCTCCGGACGAAGGCACTTTCTATTCAAGCAGAGACAATGAAGAGTATTGAACGAAAACTTCCGGATCTATCAGATCGAGAACGGAAAGTGTTGAGCAAACATACCAAGAGCATAGTGAACCAGCTGCTACGTGATCCTATTGTTCGTGTGAAGGAAATGGCTGCAGAGCCAAATGCGGAAGAGTCACTTGAGATCTTTACTAAGATCTTTGCGATTGAGGAAGAGATTGAAAGAGAGCTCCATAAGCAGCGAGTGAAAGAAAACGAAGAAAGAAGACAGCATGAATCCGTTGACTACTCCCCTTTATTACAGGCATCGCAGTTGCGCTCCTAGGAGAGGAGACATGATTTGTGACGAACGCCAGCTGGCTTTATGATATAACGATACTTCTCTATGCACTTAGCGTGCTAGGATATTTCATTGATTTCTTGCAGAACAACCGGAAAGCAAACCAAATTGCTTTCTGGTTGCTTTCTATTGTCTGGATGCTACAAAGCGCATTTCTTGTCATGCAGATCATCGAGATCGGCGGATTCCCGATATTGACACCTTTTGAAGGGTTATTTTTTTATGCGTGGGTGATTGTTTCATTATCTTTATTGATTAACTGGTTTTTCCGTGTGGATTTCTTTGTGTTCTTTGCAAATGTACTCGGTTTCAGTATTATGGCGATCAATCTATTTGCTACAAGAGAACAAGCTTCAAGTCTGCTGACCGAGCAGCTCATGTCAGAACTTTCCATTATCCACATTACGATGGCCTTTCTATCCTATGGCGCTTTTTCTTTATCATTTATATTTTCTATTATGTATTTGACGCTCTATCAAATGTTGAAAGGGAAAAAGTGGAGTAAACGACTAAGAAGGTTTGGGGATCTGTCTCAACTTGAAAAACTGTCATATCTTTGTAGTGTCCTTGGCGTCCCACTACTTTTGTTGAGTCTTATCCTGGGAATCGTCTGGGCTATGTTAAAAGTTGATCATTTCAGCTTATTAGATTCAAAAGTTATTATTTCATTTTTTGTGCTCGGGGCTTATAGCACGTACTTATATCAAAAAGTTGCCAGAGACATGGAAGGGAAATCTCTTGCGATGTGGAACGTTGCGGCGTTTTTAATCGTCTTAATTAATGTCTTTCTTTCTGGGACATTTTCTGAATTTCATTTCTGGTACGTATAAATGGCCACACCATAGTTTGGAGGATTATCATGCGTAAAATCATTGTTGGATCAAGAAGAAGTAAGCTTGCGATCACGCAGACAAAATGGGTGATCAGTAAACTTAAGGAATTAAATCCAGGCGTAGAATTTGAAATTAAAGAAATCGTGACACGAGGCGATAAAATTCTTGATGTAACCCTTTCAAAAGTCGGAGGTAAGGGTCTTTTCGTTAAAGAAATTGAGGATGCTATGTTAAAGGGTGACATTGATATGGCCGTGCATAGTATGAAGGACATGCCTTCAGTTCTTCCTGAAGGTTTAACGATTGGGTGCATACCGGAACGAGAGGACTCATCGAGATGTCATTATTTCTGAATCCAAAAAAACGTTTCGTGAGTTACCAGAGGGAGCGGTTATCGGAACAAGCAGTCTTCGACGTGGAGCACAGCTGAAAGCGATTCGCCCGGATGTTGAAATTAAATGGATTCGAGGGAACATTGACACACGTATTCGGAAGCTTGCAGATGAAGATTATGATGCCATTGTACTCGCAGCCGCAGGGCTTCATCGCATGGGCTGGTCAAAAGAGATCGTAACAGAATATCTCGATCCAGATCTATGTGTTCCCGCGGTTGGGCAAGGTGCACTATCGATTGAGTGTCGGGAAAGTGATGAGGAATTGCTAGGCATTCTTGAGAAGTTGAATGATGAGTTAACGTCAAAAACTGTATTAGCCGAGCGAGCTTTCCTTCATACACTTGAGGGAGGATGTCAGGTTCCGATCGCTGGACATGCTGTTCTTGACGATAACAAAATTTCTGTCACCGGACTGGTTGGTGAACCAGATGGCTCAATCATCATCAAAGAAATGGAAACAGGTATTGATCCAATTCAAGTTGGTCATTCACTTGCACTTCGAATGAAAGAACAAGGAGCTAAAGACATCCTTGATCGCGTGAAAGAAGAACTGGATCAATGAAATCCCCGCTCTCAGGAAAGCGTGTGTTGGTCACGAGAGCTCGGGAGCAGGCAGGAACTTTCACTAAATTAATAGAGGAACGGGGAGGGCTTTCGGTGGAAATCCCTCTTATTTCGTTCGATCCACGAAATGAACTTCTCGAAACGGTTCTTTTGGAGCAGTTTAGTTGGGTTCTTTTTACGAGTGCAAATGGTGTCAGGTTCTTTTTTCAGCAAACGGTTTTACCTCCGCATGTGAAGGTCGGTGCAGTCGGAAGCAAAACGGCAAAAGCACTCAAAAAACACGGTGTTCAAATTGATCTGTTACCTCAAGATTTCATGGCAGAAGGTCTTGTTGAATCGATTTCTCACTATGCAAATCCTGGAGAGAAGATTTTGTTGCCAAGGGGAAATTTGGGGCGCGAAGAATTACCGGGTCAATTAAGTGACTTAGGATTTGATGTGACTGACTTACCTATTTATGAAACGGTTATTCCTAAGGATTCAGGTGTAGCCTTAAAGAAAGTGATGAAAAACCATGCTGTTGATGTGATTACATTCACTTCATCCTCAACTGTTCATCACTTTATCCAACTTCTCCAAGCGGAGAATTTGAAAGATGAGTTAAAAGGGATCACAATAGTAGTCATAGGACCAATTACAGAAAGAACGCTAACGTCTTACAAGATAGAGCCACAAGTGATTCCTGAGCAGTATACGATCGAAGGCATGCTTGAAAGTCTGGAGCGATACTTTCAAAAACAGGGAGGAAATTAACAATGGCAACCGAAAATTTTCATCGTCATCGTCGTTTAAGACGATCCGAATCCATGAGATCGTTAGTAAGAGAAACTTACTTACATAAAGAAGATTTAATCTATCCTATTTTTGCAGTCGAAGAAGAGAATGTAAAACGTGAAATTGCTTCAATGCCCGGTGTTTATCACTATTCATTGGATTACTTGAATGAAGAGGTTAGAGAAGTAGTTGAGCTCGGTATCAAGTCGATTATGGTGTTTGGTGTGCCGAATCATAAAGATGCTGTTGGTTCTGAAGCGTATTGCGAGACAGGCATTGTGCAAAATGCAATCAAACAAATTAAAGAAGAGTTTCCCGAATTAACGGTAATAGCTGATACTTGTCTGTGTCAGTATACCGATCATGGTCACTGTGGTGTGATAGAGAATGGATATGTGCAAAATGATCAGTCGCTTGAACTGTTAACACAAACGGCAATTTCTCAAGCAAAAGCTGGAGCGGACATTATTGCGCCATCCAACATGATGGATGGATTTGTAGCAGCGATTCGTCATGGACTTGATGAAGCAGGGTTTGTAGATGTTCCAGTTATGAGCTATGCAGTTAAATTCTCTTCTGCCTTTTATGGTCCATTTCGTGATGCGGCTCACAGTACACCACAATTTGGAGATCGAAAAACGTATCAAATGGATCCAGCGAATCGCCTTGAGGCGATCAGAGAAGCTGAGAGTGATATTGAGGAAGGAGCGGACTTCTTGATGGTGAAACCTGCTCTCTCCTACCTTGATATCATTCGTGAACTGAAGGATCGTTTTCCACTTCCGATGGTTGCTTATAACGTAAGTGGGGAATATTCAATGATAAAAGCCGCTAGTCAAAATGGCTGGCTGAATGAACAAGAGGTAGTACTTGAGAAGCTTACGAGCATGAAACGAGCAGGAGCTGATTTAATTATTACGTATTTTGCTAAAGATGCTGCACGTTGGCTTGATCAATAGAATTTTGTGAGAGGGGCTGAACGAATGGGTAACTATGATCGTTCCAAAGAAGCTTTTAAAGAAGCATCCAAAGTAATGCCGGGCGGAGTAAATAGTCCTGTAAGGGCGTTTAAGTCTGTCGGGATGGATCCGATCTTCATGGAAAAAGGAAAAGGATCCAAAATTTACGATATTGATCAAAATGAATACATTGATTATGTACTTTCCTATGGACCACTCATTCTTGGTCATGCAGACGATCAAGTAGTGGAGCGACTTAAGAGTGTAACGGAGCTTGGTACAAGCTTTGGTGCACCAAGTACGTATGAAACACAACTCGCGGAGCTTGTCATTGAACGCGTGCCATCGATTGAAATCGTTCGTATGGTCAACTCAGGTACAGAAGCAACGATGAGCGCTCTTCGTCTTGCGAGAGGATACACGGGTCGTAATAAAATCCTTAAATTCGAGGGATGTTATCACGGTCATGGTGATTCCCTATTGATTAAAGCGGGTTCAGGTGTCGCGACATTAGGTCTTCCCGATAGTCCTGGTGTACCTGAAGGAATCGCTAAAAATACGATTACGGTACCTTACAATGATCTTGAAAGCCTTCGCTATGCCTTCAAAGAATTCGGAGATGATATTGCCGGAGTAATTATTGAACCGGTTGCTGGTAACATGGGCGTTGTGCCTCCACAACCTGGGTACCTCGAAGAAATTAGAGCCATCACAGAAGAGAACGGAACGCTACTTATTTTTGATGAAGTGATGACCGGTTTCCGCGTCGGATATAATTGCGCTCAAGGGTATTATAACGTCACTCCTGATTTGACTTGCCTTGGTAAAGTGATCGGTGGAGGGCTTCCTGTTGGTGCTTATGGCGGTAAGAAAGAAATTATGGAACAGATTGCACCGAGCGGACCAATTTATCAAGCAGGTACTTTGAGCGGAAACCCACTTGCTATGACGGCAGGTTATGAAACTTTATCCCAACTAACACCTGAAAGTTATCAGGAATTTGAACGAAAAGCAGAACGGCTTGGAGAAGGTCTTTCCAAAGCTGCTGCGAAATACAACATTCCTCACACGGTGAATCGTGCAGGCTCGATGGTCGGCTTCTTCTTTACAAATGAGGATGTGATTAATTTCGAGACTGCTTCATCTTCTAATCTCGACCATTTTACACATTACTTTAAAGAAATGCTTGCTCAGGGCATTTCAATCCCGCCGTCCCAGTTTGAAGGGCTCTTTCTTTCAACTGCGCATACGGAACATGATATTGATGAAACCATTGCTGCTGCTGAAGCAGCCTTCTCTAAACTAGTTTAATTCAAAGCTGTCAGCCTTTTTTGCTGGCAGCTTTTTTGCGTTTTCATGGCACAGTTTCATTCAAATTAGACATAATCCTGTGAATTGTTCATACATGTGTAATGTATGGATAATGTTTGAAAGGAGGAGAAAGCATGCCTAATGGCTCATATTTGCATTTCTCCGTGGAGGAGCAGGTCTGGTTGAAGAAAGGACAGGAAGTTGAAGAGGTGCTGTCGATTTCTCTTGATCCTGAAATTTCAATTGAAGAGTATGAAGATTATGTAGCTGTTAAAGGCTGTTTATACCTGTCAGGAGAATATCTTCAGCAAGAGCATAGTGAAGTTGCTGAAGACAACGAGGCATCTGCTTATCGCTCCATTCATGAGGTGCATGTAAGAGAAGACGGAACAGCGTCTATCGGTCATCGTTTTCCTGTTGATATTACGATTCCTGCTAGTCGAGTAAGAAGCCTCGAAGATATTTATGTCACCGTCGATACGTTTGATTACACGTTAGTTGAAACAAACTGTCTTCAATTAAAAGCGGATATTTCGATCAGTGGTATTCAAGGGGACCAGGAACGATCAGAGGAAGACCAGTATGAAGAACAGTATAATGAGGAACAACACGAATTCGAAGAGGAAACCCAAGAGACATATGATCAGAATACAGAAGAACTAGTTTGGGAAACTGATGTGAAATATGTGGATGAAAATGAAGAAGAATCAGCTGACCTCGTGTCTCAGTTAAGATCACCACAGGTTGATATGAGAGCAAAAGCAGAGCGTTTTTTAGAAACCCTCATGCAGCAAGAAGGTGTAGAAGAAGGGCAGGAACCTTCCCTTGACTTTTTAACACGAATGGCAAGACAGATTGAGGATGTGAATTACTTTCATTCGAGTAGTCCAGCTGAAGAGCCAACAAGATCAAGTTATGTTGATAGCGAGTATGAAGAAGTGGAAGAACAGGCTCAGGAAGACAGGCAACGATCGAGCAGAGAAGAGAATGCTCTTTATTTAACGAGTATGCTTACAAAGGAAGAGGAACAATTTTCAAGAATGAAAATGTGCATCATTCAACCTGGTGATTCATTAACTGAAATTGCAGAGCGGTATCGCGTGTTGCCAAGTCACTTAGCACGAGTTAACAGGCTAGAAGAAGATGAAGTGAAAGAAGGGCAGATCTTATACATTCCTATCAACCGCTAGCTTAGATGGTTAGTTGCCCTCATCTAAAAGGACTTTCTAAAGTTTGGCCAATCATGATCGTCATTTGAGGTGGGGGAAAAGGAGTAATGGAAATGGACGTCTCAGATGTATTAACGAATTTGTATGGTTATAAATTTATTTCCTGGCTCGATAAACCGAATACCTTCTTGACTCAAGTTGGTAAGAAAAAGCTTTCATATTGGCGGGAACGGGATTTGCTTGAGTATCACCTCAACTTCCGGGACCGCCTTTTTTCTGAATTTGGCATTCTCTGTAACCGAATGATTCGTACCCTAGATGGCTTTCCTTACATTCAGTTTGAAGAAGGTTATTTAACCGTTCATGATTATATTGAAGAACAATTTTCAGAAGACGAATATCCTGAGATGAAGGGGTATTTACTAGCCTCATTATTAGGCACAGGAGATTTAACGGAATGTCCGCCCCCATACAACGAGGGATCTGTATTTCCTTTCAGACAAACGATCAATGCCCTTACCTCAATAAAAAAATCACACTCTGACAGTTATTCTCTACTCGTCAGTTTAATTCCTGAAGTGAAGAAACGTCTTTCAGATACGGATCAGGAGGGGCTACCTCCCTTACCTTATTTAGATCATCAGCTAAAAGGTGTAATGGGGCAAGTTTTCTTTGAAGCGAGTGACGAGCCGCCACAACCAGCATATAAAATCATCCAGAGAGAACTTGTGAATTGGCAACATTCTATGAATCGTAGGGAAGTTAAATGTTGCTTTGGAGCATTTGTCAATGGAGTGGACATTGAAATGAATGCCCGTGTTTACCAAGTGTTGATTGCGCCCTGGGAATGGAGAGATTGTATTCTATCTCTTCAAAAAAATAGTAATGTTGATCAAACAATGGCACGATTTAGTGAAAAATGGGAAGCGGTTAGACTGATGATAAGAACGCTACAGCTCTCCATTGAAGACAGGAGGGTTTCAATCGAATGAGTGACCCAAAACTGTTGTTTCAGTATGATTTATATCCTGAACGGATCACAAAGATTGGTAAGGTAACGAGAATCGAAACAAAAAGAGGAACCTTTGCATTGAAGGAAACACAGCTCCAAATAGGTCAGATGGACAGGATGCTCCACTTTGAAGAAAAGTTTAGACAGTTGCAATTCGAAGGATATGTTCCGTTCGTTCGTACAAAGTATGGGGATGCATTTGTCATTATGAGGGATCGTGTAGCTTATTTAACACCGTGGGTGGATGGGATTGATAATAATCCAGCTCAGAAAGCAGAGCAAATGGTTCATAGCCTTGCGGGATTACACGGATATACTGCGAAGGAGCAAGCTTTCTCAGAAGAAGTTATTAAACAATCCTATAATAAAATGGTTCTGATGAGAGAAAGTCGACAATTTGAGATGGAGAAGTACGTGGGCCAAATCGAAAAACGTATTTATCTTTCTCCATTTGAACTTTCATTTGTTACGCATTTCCATCAGTTGATGAAATATTGTGACCTTGCTAAGACGAGGTTGGATGATTGGTATGAGCAGGTTCTAGAAGCGAAGCGATATCGCAGCGTGCTCTGTCATGGCAAGTGCTCACCCTCTCACTATCTATCGACCTCAGGGAGAGGGTACTTTATTAATTTTGAAAGAGCTGTGATTGATACCCCTGTCAGAGATCTTGCATACTATGTGCGTTCCTCAGTTCATCCATTTCAATACAATCCGACTACTACGATGGGGAATATTGCTCGTTATGAAGATCAATTTTCCCTTTATGAGGAAGAAAAGGAATTATTGGCAAGTTATTTGTATTTCCCAGAATCTGTTTTCAATAGTGTTTCTCTGTTTCAAGAAAATCGACAGGAGTGGCCTCATATTAAGCATGTCCGTTTATTTACGAAAAAAATAGAAGTGATGACTGGTATAAATAGCGTCCTGCAATCGCTCTAGATCCAATCAAAGTAGAAGCACACTTCTAATGCTACAAGAATCATGAGTATTAATACGTCGACCGAAGTTGGAAAAAGAATCGTTCGTATTGTCTGAAACACAATAAATGGTGGTACGAACTGAGCGCATATATCTCTAAATTTATAAACGGCTGGCGGTAGCTGATAGCGGTTCATGCCTCCAAAGCGTTTTTTCATTGCCGGTCATTTCCTTTCGTTTTAGGCTATCGATACAACTAGACTATGTAAGTTGGAGAAATTGAGTGATTAAGGATAAAGAGGACTGGCTAATATAATAAAAAGGGCTGTTAGTATCTTGACGGTGATGATTCAAACAGGTAAACTTATGTATACAAATAGTCGACAGGCAAAGATAGGGAGTAGTAGAATGTGACCCCTTCAGAGAGAGAAATCATCTGCTGAAAGATTTCTTAGGATGAAAGCATTCGAAGTCGCCCTTGAGCTGTTTCTCTGAACGAGCAGTAGGAGAGACCGGTAAACCCGTTATTCGAATGAAGCGTACAGCTAACGTTTATTTAGCTGTAAATAAAGGTGGTACCGCGAAAATACTTCTTTCGTCCTTTTCTAAGGATGGAAGAAGTATTTTTTGATGTCTAGAAATGTTCGACCTAGTGCAAAAGTGTGACAGCAAGGCGGGTTAATGTCTGAGACTTATTGAATGGAAAGGAAGAGTGGCAATGGTGAATAAAGAGCTAACAATGCCAACGAAGTATGATCCGAAGGCAACAGAGCAGAAATGGTACCCTTACTGGGTAGATGGAAAGTTTTTTGAAGCGACAGGTGACAAAGACAAAGAGCCTTATACAATCGTAATTCCACCACCTAACGTAACTGGTAAACTTCACCTGGGGCATGCCTGGGATACAACGCTTCAAGATATCTTATCACGTGTAAAGCGGATGCAGGGATACGACGTTCTCTGGCTTCCAGGAATGGATCACGCAGGAATTGCGACACAGGCGAAGGTAGAAGGAAAGCTTCGGGAAGAAGGAACATCTCGCTATGATCTCGGTCGTGAAAAATTCCTTGAGAAGTCATGGGAGTGGAAAGAAGAGTACGCAGATTTTATCCGTAGCCAGTGGGCTAAACTTGGATTGTCGCTTGACTATTCAAGAGAACGTTTCACACTTGACGATGGACTTTCAGATGCTGTTCGTGAGGTTTTCGTTAAATTATATGAGAAAGGCTTAATTTATCGTGGTGAATATATAATCAACTGGGATCCACAAACGAAAACTGCTCTTTCTGATATCGAAGTTATTCACCAGGAAGTAACTGGGCATTTCTATCATATGCGCTATCCACTGGCTGATGGTTCAGGACATATTGAAATTGCTACAACGCGACCTGAAACAATGCTTGGTGACTCAGGAATTGCGGTTCATCCGAAAGATGAGCGTTATAAGCACCTTGTAGGAAAAAAAGCAATTTTACCGATTGTGGGTCGTGAGATTGAAATTGTTGCTGATGATTACGTTGATATGGAATTTGGATCCGGAGCTGTTAAAATTACGCCAGCGCACGACCCAAATGACTTTGAGATCGGTAATCGCCACAACCTTGAGCGTATTCTCATTATGAATGAAGATGGTTCAATGAATGAGAATGCCGGTGATTATAAAGGAATGGATCGATTCGAATGCCGTAAGAAGCTCGTGAAAGATCTACAGGAAGAAGGCATTCTTTTCAATATCGAAGAGCACGTTCATTCCGTTGGTCATTCTGAGCGAAGCGGAGCTGTTGTAGAACCTTACCTTTCAACACAGTGGTTCGTTAAAATGGGACCTCTTGCAGAACAAGCAATTGAACTTCAGAAGTCTGAGGACAAAGTTAACTTTGTTCCTGAGCGCTTTGAGAAAACGTACTTGAATTGGATTGAAAACATTCGTGACTGGTGTATTTCTAGGCAGCTCTGGTGGGGCCACCGTATTCCAGCTTGGCATCATAAAGAAACTGGAGAAATCTACGTTGGACTTGAAGAACCAAAAGATATCGAGAACTGGCAGCAGGATGAAGACGTACTTGATACGTGGTTTAGCTCAGCGCTATGGCCTTTCTCTACGATGGGATGGCCAGATGAGGAAGCGGCAGATTTTAGTCGCTACTATCCTACAAACGTACTTGTAACTGGCTACGATATTATTTATTTCTGGGTAGCACGAATGATCTTCCAGGGCATTGAATTTACAGAACAACGTCCATTCAACGATGTATTGATTCACGGACTCGTTCGAGATGCTGATGGACGTAAGATGAGTAAGTCACTTGGAAACGGTGTAGATCCAATGGATGTTATCGATAAGTACGGAGCTGATTCGCTGCGTTACTTCCTATCGACTGGTTCATCACCAGGTCAAGATTTACGTTTCTACTGGGAAAAAGTTGAATCAACATGGAACTTTGCTAATAAAATTTGGAATGCCTCCCGCTTTGCTCTCATGAATATGGATGGCATGACTTATGAAGAACTTGATTTAACAGGAGAGAAATCCACAGCTGATAAATGGATATTAACGCGATTGAACGATACAGTAGAACGCGTAACTCGCCTTATTAATAATTATGAATTTGGTGAAGTTGGCCGACACCTGTATAACTTTATCTGGGATGACTTCTGTGATTGGTATATTGAAATGGCAAAGCTACCGTTATATGGAGAAGATGAAGCAGCTAAGAAGACAACACGATCTGTTCTTGCTTATGTTCTTGATCAAACGATGCGTCTTCTGCATCCATTCATGCCATACTTAACAGAAGAAATCTGGCAACATCTTCCACATGAAGGAGAATCGATCACGATTGCAAACTGGCCTGTGAAGAAAGATGATCTTCACTTCCCTGATGCTGCAGCAGATATGGCTCTTCTAACTGAAATTATTCGATCAGTTCGTAATATTAGAGCTGAAATGAATGTGGCACCAAGCAAACCGATCGAGCTTAGAATTAAGCCGAAATCACAAGAAGCTCAAAAACAACTAGAGCAGAACAGCCAGTATATCGAACGTTTCTGTAATCCAGAAACACTAACTATTTCGGCGGATCTTCAAGCGCCCGATAAATCAATGACAGCTGTTGTATCTGGAGCAGAGCTATTTTTACCATTAGAAGGATTGATCAATATTGATGAAGAAATTGAACGCCTTCATGGGGAATTAAAGAAGCTAAATGCTGAAGTGGATCGTGTTCAGAAGAAGCTCGCTAATGAACGGTTTATTAGTAAAGCGCCTGAAAAAGTAGTTGATGAAGAACGAGCGAAAGAAAAGGATTACCTGGAAAGAAGAAGTAATGTTGAAGCTCGTATTAACGAACTAAAGAAATAAACAAGTGACGAATCTCGTTTAGAGGTTCGTCTTCTTTTAAGAAAGGAGTTTAGATCATGATTCAATCGTACGATGAAGCTGTTGATTGGATTCACAGTTTACTAAACCACGGAATTAAGCCAGGTCTTGAACGTATGGAGTGGATGCTTGCGCAGCTTGGGAATCCTGAGCGTCGTTTGAAAACGGTTCATGTCGGAGGGACAAATGGGAAGGGCTCAACAGTAACTTATTTGCGCACAGTGCTTGAGGAATCTGGTTATGAAATAGGCACATTTACTTCCCCTTATATTGAAACATTTACAGAACGAATAGCAGTCAATGGACACCCCATCTCTGAAGAAGATCTGGTTACTTTATGTAATCGAGTGCAGCCAATCGTTGAAATAGCTGCTGCTTCCCCCCTTGGATCACCAACTGAGTTTGAAGTAATTACGGTCATCGGCTTATTGTATTTTGGTACGATCGCCTATCCAGATCTTGTGATCATGGAGGTAGGACTCGGTGGGCGACTGGATTCCACTAATATTATTCATCCACTTGTTTCAGTGATTACAAACGTAGGGTACGATCATACTCATATCCTAGGAAGTGACATAAAACAGGTAGCATTTGAAAAGGCTGGTATTATTAAATCCGGTGTGCCGCTCGTGACGACTGCCGAAAAAGAAGAAGTTCTAACACTTCTAGAAGAAACGACGCGAACAAAAAAGACAAAAATCTATCGGATGAACGAAGAGTTTTCAATCATTCATCATTCGAGTTCAGTTGAAGGCGAGCAGTTTACGTTCCGCTCCCCTTATCGAACAATCGAGAATCTTAGCATTGGTATGAAGGGCGAGCATCAGGTGAAGAATGCAGCAGCGGCTCTTATGGCCCTGGAATTCTTGCGTGTTTTCTATGGTCTTCATATTGAATCTGACATGATCCAACGCGGTCTTGTGAGGGCGTCGTGGCCAGGTAGATTTGAAAAACTTCGAACAGAACCAGATGTGATCGTTGATGGAGCCCACAACCCTGAAGGCGTCGTGAGCCTTTCGAATACGCTTCAACAGCACTATCCAAACCATCGCATTCATGTTATCTTCAGTGCACTTGGCGATAAGGACATTGAGTCGATGCTTCAGCCAATCTACCCACTTATTGAGTCGATCACGTTTACCACTTTTGATTTTCCGAGAGCGGTAGAAGCAAGGTCGCTGTATAACCGAGCAACTGCTAAGGTGAAGAGTTATGACGAGAATTGGCACTCAGCGATTCAAACTGTTCTTGAAAAAGCGGGGGAAAATGATCTTGTTTTAATTACCGGATCACTGTATTTTGTAGCGAAAGTACGGAATTATCTAAAAAATTAGAACAAAGTGCAAATAAATAGGACTTTTTCTCTAATTTTTGCTAAAATGATAGATAACCAGTTAAATATGGAAAAATATTCTTCCGAATAGTGGAAGACGGAGGGGGAAACAAGTGACGGCATTAATGAAACGTAGAGTTTGGTTAGTATGGCTAGCATTGTGGCCACTACTCATTTTTGCAACGTTCTATTTTTTTCCTCCTACCTTAATGGGGAATTGGGCTGATATTGTCTCGCTGTTTGCGCTTCTTGCCGTTGTGGCGATGATGCCAATCAACGTGAAAGGAACTGACCTTTTTTTTATTCAGGGAATTTCTCTTGCCGTTTTTTTAAGATATGGGTTATTTATCGAGATGATTCTAACGCAGCTTGCTGTCATCGTTTTTCTGATAAATCTCAGAGTGACAAAAAAAGATAGTCAGCGTTATGCTGTCAATATGCTGATGTTCATGCTTATTTCTCTCATTTCTGGTGCACTATTCTACTTAATGGGAGGTTCTACAAGAGAGTTTTCAGGCAATGCTGTCACCCAGTTACTGCCTTCCTTGGTATATATTTTTTCGTTAATTTTCGTGAATCAAATTCTTTTACACTTCTTGAGAGTGTATGTTTTTAATGAGAAGAATATAAAATTCTTTGGAAAAGACATGCTTTGGGAAGCAATCTCGACAGGCGTTACCCTTCCGGTTGGATTTCTGCTCTATATGTTACATACCTATCTTGGAACAGTCGCCATTTTCTTTGTCGGAGTTCCTTTTATTCTAGCCTCACTAATGATCAGATTGTATTACTCTAGTCGGAAAGTGAATGATCTCCTTCACCGAACGAGTGAAATTGGTCAGCAAATTACACAGTCTCTTGACACAGATGAAATTCTAACGTTATTTCTCAATGAAGTAACGAAAATGTTTGTTGTCGATGATGCTTATATTATGGATGCTGAACATGTGCAAAAGTTGACGGTTATTAAAAGTTATAAAAAAGAAAGAGGAGTCATTCCTGTATCAGCAAATAGTCCTTTTCAGGAAGGGATTAGCTCGAGGGTGTGGCGAAGTGGAAGAAGTCGATTATATACAAAGCGCTCCCAATGGAAAAACCTAACTACCGGTGTATTATCAGATACGGCAAATTCCGTTATATCGGTTCCGATGAATCGAAATAAAGATGTTGTAGGCATCATCACATTAGCCACTAATCGAGTAGGCTCTTTTGAGAAGCATCATATTCTCGTGTTGCAAATTTTAGCAAATTATTTAGCTGTTGCGATTGAGAATGCTAAAAATTACGAAGAGACGAAAAGACGAAGTGAAAGGTGTCCTTTAACAAATTTGTACAACTTCCGATTTTTCGGTGAATTGTTAGATGAGAAATACAAACGTTTTGATGAATCACCAGATTCGTTCTCGATTATTCTTCTGGATCTCGATCATTTCAAAAAAGTTAATGATACATTCGGTCACCATAGCGGAAATGAAGTACTCTGCGGTGTGGCCAATCGACTTGAAGAAGAAATCGGAAACAAAGGAACCGTTGCTCGTTTTGGGGGAGAGGAATTCATTGTTTTACTTGAAAGTCAAAGCCATGAAGAAAGTTTACATGCTGCAGAAGATCTACGATGTGCTATTGCGGATCGTCCTTTCCAAATCTTTAATGATCTCGACAACGGGAACCAACAGGTCATATATGTTACGGCGAGTATAGGCGTAGCTACCGCTCCTCATCA
The DNA here is from genome assembly GCA_963805895.1 of uncultured Bacillaceae bacterium. Classification (GTDB taxonomy): domain Bacteria; phylum Bacillota; class Bacilli; order Bacillales; family Guptibacillaceae; genus Guptibacillus. The sequence goes on along the minus strand of CAWDWH010000016.1, from coordinate 418,040 downwards.
AGGGGAAGATTCCCAAACGTTGATACGGAATGCAGATCGGGCGATGTATACTGGCGCGAAACAGCAGGGACGTAATCGCGTCGCAAGTTATGTAGGATAAAGAAATCCCGCTTATCACAATTAGTGATAAGCGGGATTTTTTGAATTTAGCTTATTTTTTAGATTGCTCGATCGGAACAGGCTCAGCGATATTCTTGATGATCGGTTCTTCCGTCTTGAGGTCTGAATAGGTCTTAATGATCGTAGGATTGTAAGTGATTTGTAAACGAGATGGTTTATTCTGTTGATAACTCTTTTGTTGGAAATAGCCGGATCCGTAATTTTTATACTCATTGCTTTTTGGATCGGAAGACTTTGATTTTCCTTTAATGGCATTCAACACGATTTTCCGCGCTGAAATTCCACCATCGATGTTGACATTCGAACCTACTCCAAACATTTCAAATTCACCACCCGAATAAAAATAACCGCGAATGTAGCTTGGCGTATCCTCGTAGAGGGAGTTGTTACTAATATGAATATCCCCTTCTGCGAAAACGATGAGAGAACCGTTTGACCCATTTTCATTTAAACCTTTCAAAACAGAATACTCGATCGTTACATCGCCTTTAACATACATCAAGGCATTAAATTTAACGTTTGCTCCACTAATCTTTAAATCATTACCTACATAGAAAGGACCGCTGACTTCTAATTTCTCATAGTCATTGGTGTTATTGGAAGATGTAGAAGTGTTGCCGATTGTTAGATCTCCACCAACGTATACTCCATTTTTTGAAGAGGTAGTACTGAACGAGTTAGTGTTTCCAGTTAAATGTAGATTTCCTTCAGTACTAAATCTTTTAAAATGGTTGTTTCCCTTAAACTCAATATTAGAGAAATATTTATTTGTGTACCAAAACAAAAAATAACTTTTGTAGTAGGGATAGACGTTTTCGTTAAAAAAGTTTGAGTTTTCCAATGTTAAATTAGAACCTCTATTGGAAAAATCTTTTTGCGTGATTGGTTCTCCATTAATGACACTATCTTCAAGAGTATATTTATATAAACTTTCACTATCCCCAATATCAACAGGGTCACGAATGGGCTTTCGTTGTTCAATTACCGGATAATCATTGCCTTCAAATGCTTGTTCAGGTGTTACGACATTGTAATGATTGGCATTGAAGTTCATACGATCGATATGACTTTTATAAGGTGGTTCATTTGTAAAATTGATAATTTGACCACCTAAAACGATTTTGGCTTTGTTGGATGCATCTGAAATGCTTTTAATCGTAGGTAAATGAGTGTCAATCCAATAGTCATGATTTCCGTATTTCGCATAGCCTTGATCTGTAGTGATTAAGTCCCCATCTACTTTCATATCTCCCTGAATCGCTACACCTCCATGAAGGAAAAGGTTACCTTCCCCTTTTACATCACAGCCTGGCTGCTTCTGGCAGAGTGTATAAGTCCCGAGGGCATACCGTAAAACCTCTGGGACAGAGTTTGGACCGATTTCCAATGTTTTTCGAATCGTTTCGGTTTCACCATTAACGGTTCCTGTGCTTTCTACTTCAATCACGCGTCTTAAAACGTTCGTAGCAGTACTGAAATTGACTATCTTTGCAACGGATACGCCTGTTTGATGGTTAATGGAAGTAGCGGACTTATGAGCGTTGATCGTTGAGTCAATCAGTCTATTGAAACTAGCAATCGTCATACCTGACGTGCCAAGTTCGTTTCGAAGATCTGTCTGAATCGACTGAACGATTTCATCCACGCCTTTTTCAGCGATATACGTTGCCTGTACATCATCTTCTCGGAGTTCCGTTCGTTTGGTTCCATTTACTGTGGCACTGAGAAGGGACAATCCAAGTACGGTGAAAATGAGGGTGACAAGTAAGACGAGCACGAGACTTGAGCCACGCTCATTACAAATTTCATTATTGTCCATTTGTCGCCTCCGTTAATAGCCCGATCCGACTCTCCAGCGTTAAAGGTTTGGCGAAGTCAACGTCGGGTTTCGTGATTTGGATGATAATTTCAAACTGCCCTTTCGATGATTCAGTTATCATAGATCCTGTTAAATCATAATCAGAATCGTTCAATGTCTGACCGTTAAGGAGAGCTTTCCCGTCTTTAAAGCCAATCGTCGTTGTCTCATTGATCGTTAGAATGTAGGTTTCCTCAGCCGGGGTGAACTCTCTTTTCGTTATTTCAGCTTCTTTTACCGGATAAAGTCTATTAATAAAAGAAGTCATTACAATATCGGCTTCATCGCGAAATGCCGTTTCCGTTCGAACTTTCTCATATGAATGAAGGCCATTAAAAAGAAAAGAATAAATAGCAATTGACACGATGGAAAGTAAAACGAGTGTAATGAGAACTTCTGGTAAGGTAATCCCTCTATTGTTATGGAAGTATCGTATCATTCGCGATATACCCCTCAACTGTACTTTTAATAGATTTATCGGTAGAAGATAATGAAATATCCACTTTTACGTCAACTAACTGCAAATCTTTTTCATTTTGATCCTGGGAGAGAGAAACACTCACAAGATATTCATGATCGTTAATCAGTACTTGGTAATGTTGACAGGATGGTTGACCGCTGTTTTGACAGGATTGATAAGAATAGGGGCTGCCGACTATTCCGTTTGGTATGTATGATGTGGGATCTAATTGAATTCTTTCGAGAGTTGAACGCGCAAGGTTAACGGCGACAAGTTTTTGATTGTTATAGGAAGATATTGTATTTGATTGCGTGAAAAAATAAGAAGCGGTTAAAACGATAGTAGTTAATAGAGTTAGTGAGACAAGAATTTCAACAAGAGTAAATCCTTTTTCATTGCTAAGCACTACTCTCCCCCTTTTTCCAAAAAACAACACTGTAAAATAATAGTGTTGTTTCCAATTTCTTAATGCTATTATACAATAAACTACATAAATAGCTTTTTATATTGAAATATTGACAATATTTTTATAGAGGAGGTGTGAAGCTAATGCAATTTGTATTAGCTTTGCTCGGTGGAGGTTTATTGGTACTTATACTAACTCTTATTCCAATGGGACTATCAGCTTTGCAGAAACTATGGGTGGCTGGGATGGCGGCAATGTTGAGCATGTTGCTGTTGTTAGTGAAAGAAATTTATCCTCTCCCACTTGCTATCATACTTGTTGTTCTTTGTATGTTTGTCGCTATGTATGGATTTTGGAAGAAAGCCAATTTCTTGTTCGTGTCAGTGGAAGATGAGACTAGTGCAGCGATCGATTTGGAAGAAGAAAAAATGATCGAAGAAAAACCTACATTTCAGCTGGAATCTATTAAAGTAGCGGTGGAGAATGACGATAACAGTATAAAGAGGGACATAGAAGCAGAAAGTGATGAACGTTTAAAGGTTTCTTTTGATGAGGATAAACTTTTTGATGAGGTAGAAATTGAGAATGACCTGTTTCTACAGCTTGAAGAAATAGATGAGTTTGATAATAAAGAACCGGAAATAGCCGATTCAGTCAGTCCACAGCTGGTGTTAGATGAAGTCACGGAAACGATTGAGGAAGTTGATCGTTTTATAGCGGAAACTGAGGAAGAAACCCAGATTTCTTCAGAAGAAAAGGAACTTAGTGAACTTGAAGAAATGGAAGAAATCGATTTTTCTGCTCGATTGGAAACAGGCTATGAGGAAGACGAGGACGAGGATGTGGTGGACAGTTTTTTCGATGACTTCATTCGTGAAGCTGAGCTGGAAGAAGTGGAGTCTGCTTCTACAGAAGAAACGATTCAAGAAACAGACGCTACGGTATTAGAAGATGGAGATCTAGTTGAAGAGAATGATGATCACTTGAAGAGTATGTTTGAAATAGAAGTGGATGATGATGCCAAAGGACTATCATTTGAAGGTGAACTTGAAGAAGAAACTGAAAAGGAACAGGCGGCTGATTTTGATGAGTCTGAACAGCCTTTGGTACCAGTCAAGCTTGAAGGTCATGAAGTGGGTCAGATCAATATGAAAGAAAACCGGACAGACGCCGAAGAGACAGCAGATGAAAAACTTTCAGGTGAAACAATAGAGCAGGATCAAGAAGATAATAGAGTTGAAAATGTGACTAAATCAGTCGCAACTAAGATGCTAACTCTGTTACATGAACAGGCGACGAGTTATAAATCGAACGGGTTGATACGTGAGTATGAGCACCTCATGGAGCAGATTCTCTTAAGCGGTCTCGATGATGTTATGTACTTCTCGATCGCTGCAGAATACAGAGATCACTTAATCAAAGGAATGAAATGGACAAGAGTTCAGAAGTTACTTGATGAGATGGCATTTCGGTGTGAGTATCCCCTTTTAAAAGAAGAGATTCGTTATCTTCAATCGATGGTTAAGAACAAAATGATGAAATAGGTGTGTGATGACAGATGAAAAAAAGCAGTCAAGTAGTAGGTCTTCCAATTATTAGCATTCAAAGCGGTTCAGAAATTGGACAAGTTAAATCATTAGTAATCAACTCAGCGGATAAAACGATTGATTTTTTAACTGTTGATCATCCGGATTGGGATGTAAGTGTTAAAGCAGTACCGTTTCGTAAAGTAATTGGGGTTGGGGAATATGCGGTAATGATTGAAGAAGAGAAAGCGATTTTCGACCTTTCAGAGATTCCGATTGCGAATGAGCTAGTAAAGAAAAAAATCAGCATTATTGGAACGAAAATTATTGATAGAGGTGGTCAGTTCCACGGGGAAGTGAATGAGTTCTTCCTCGATGACAATACGGGGCGAATTCTCGGTCTTCAGTTTAAGAATAATGACGCAGTGCACTTTCTTTCGACTGAGTACGTGATTACACTCGGAAAAGATCTTCTCATTGTATCCATCGATGCCTTCGACCACGTCGTTGAACAACCAGAAGCATTTATAGCTGATTATGAACAACAAGATTCAGAAGGACCAGTTCAACTAGATCGAGGCGCGAAGGAAGCGCGAGTCATTGAGTCTGAACAGCTTTCAAACTATGCTCAACCAGTGAAACAAGACAGTGATGACTTCAAAGAAAAACAGGTTGAAATACTAGAGGGTAAAACATTATTAAAAAACATCCATAGCTCAGATGGCACACTTCTTTTTGAGGAAGGAAGCGTGTTGAGTCGAGAGCAAATTTTGAAAGCCCAGAACACTAGTGTTGGTGTTGTTGTTGAAATGTCCATGCATGTATCAGAATAGAGGTGCTTAGAAATGAGCGATCTTGCTCGAAGAGGGTTGTTGAAAACAGCTGGACTAGTTGTTGTATCTACTATTTTTATTTCTACTTTTTCGGTACTTGGAGCATCATCCTATCAAACTGTCTTCGGAGAAGATACATTACCTGAAAATTCTCTTGTCGGAAGTGTTTCTGTATCGGGTATGAACCCCGCTGAAGCAAAAGAAAAGATTGAGAAGGAAATAGAGACGTGGAAATCAACTCAGCGCCTCTCCTTACAGCACGATTCGGAGACTATCACCCTATCTGGAGATTTGTGGACTTTTCAAACAAATGAAACAGTGGAAGCGATGGCTGCTTCGGATGCAGATGAAGTACCACTTCTCGTCACAGTTAATACAGAATTGCTGTCGAAACTTATAGGTGAAATGGGAGTGAACCCTGATCTATACAGTCTTCCATTGCTTTCAGAAGTTCTGACTGGCTATGCGTCTACATTCGAAAAGGATAAGATTCCGATTGATTTAGCGAATTATTATGCCACGGGTGATGAAGTAGAGGAGATTGCTCAGAGTAAGGTGATGGGGGATGAGGATCTCATTCTTGTTCCTAATCTAGCGGATACGATTAAGAATGTCACGATCGATCCTGAACAAACATTTTCACTTCAAGAACTTTTAAATGAGGCAAGTGTGACTGAAAAGGCGACAGATAGCTTGAATATCATTTCGTCGGCAATGATGGAAATTCTGCTTCACACAAACTTTGAGCTAAGAGAAAGACATACCACCCTCGATCTTCCTGTTTATGGCGAACCGGGGCTCAATGCTTCTATTAATATGACGAATCAGGACTTTAGTTTTTATAATCCTAACCAGGCATCCTATAATCTCGAATTAAAGTGGGAGAAGGATCATCTTGTTGTTACACTATTCGGGCCACCATTCCCACTTACATATAAACCGAATGTAGTGAAAGAAAAACTTGACCCTGACACGATTATTCAATATTCTGATGCGCTTAGTGGTAACGAGAAGATGATTATTCAGGAAGGGAAGCAGGGATATCTAATCACAACGTATCGCGAAACATTGGATCAAGATGATCGCGTGATTAATAAGGAAGAGCTATTTGAAGACTTCTATTCACCGATTCACCGGGTTGAGAAAAAAGCGTATCCAGAACCGCCAGCTCCGGAAACAGAAGACTCCAATAAAAGCGAAGACAGTTCTGATAAGGATAATGATGCAGCAGGAAGCCAAGAGAAAAGTGGATCAGTAGATGAAAACGGCAATCCAACAGGGGATTCTGATAGTGTCGATCGTACGGAGGAGACATCTGATAAGAAAGAAGATGGAAAGGGGAACGACGACGAAGTGATCAAGGGCTTAGAATATCAGAAGGAGGAGGAGTAATGAAGCAAACGAAGAAACGACTCGGCGACCTCCTCATTGAATCAGAAGCGATTACAAGTGACCAACTAGAAGAAACGCTATCTAAAAAGCCGAGAAATTTGAAACTTGGCGATGCTTTAATTCAACAGGGGATAATTACAGAGCAGCAGTTGATCGAAGTTCTAGAGTTTCAACTTGGTATTCCACACGTCAGTTTGTATAACTATCCTGTTGAACACCATGTGATTGATCTTGTTCCGAAAGAAATCGTAAAGAAGTATCATCTCATCCCTCTTAAAATAGAGAATGACCGTCTATATGTCGCGATGTCGGATCCGATGGATTTCTTTGCGATCGATGATCTAAGGTTATCAACGGGATTTCTGATTGAAAGAACGATCGCGACGAAAGATGATATTGCGCGAGCCATTAGCAAGTATTACGAAATCGATGACTCCATGGATGAATTGTTAAGTGACCTTCCTGGTGACCGTAAAGAACTTGAGGAAGAGCAAATTACAGATGAAGAATCTCCAGTTGTGAGGCTGGTGAACCAGATTATTCAATTTGCGGTTCAAAATCGAGCGAGTGATATTCACTTTGATCCTCAAGAGACGAAGCTACAAATTCGTTACAGGGTCGATGGGCAGCTTAGAACGGAGCGGAGTCTCCCAAAGCATATGCAAAAAGTACTAACGGCACGTGTGAAGATCATGGCAAACCTCAATATAACAGAAAGTCGTGTCCCACAGGATGGACGGATTAAACTGAACCTTAATTTAAATCCAATCGATCTGCGTGTTTCCACCCTGCCAACTGTTTATGGGGAGAAAATAGTATTACGGGTACTCGATATGAATAGTACGTTGAATCAGTTAAGTAAGCTTGATCTTCATCCCATCAACGAGCGCAGAGTTCGAAAGATGGTTGAGCAGCCGAACGGCATCATCCTCATTACTGGGCCAACAGGTTCGGGGAAATCTTCGACTCTCTATGCAACACTTAACCATTTGAATGAAGAAGAAACGAATATTATTACGGTTGAAGATCCTGTGGAATATCGACTTGAAGGGATCAACCAGGTACAGGTGAACAGCAATGTAGGGCTGAGTTTTGCGAAGGGACTTCGGTCGATCTTAAGGCAAGATCCAGATATCGTGATGGTCGGAGAAATTCGGGATACGGAAACGGCGGAAATTGCAGTCCGAGCTTCTCTTACTGGTCACCTTGTACTTAGTACGCTCCATACGAACGATTCGATTGCTTCCATTGCAAGATTAATCGATATGGGCGTAGAGCCTTTTCTTGTTGCAGCTTCCCTTTCTGGTATTGTGTCACAGCGACTCGTTCGACGAGTTTGTCGTGATTGTGGGGCAAAGGAAGCAGCGACTGAAAGAGAAAAAGAAATTTTTAAGAAACGTGGCATCTCCATTGAAGAAGTGACGCGAGGTAAAGGTTGCGGTAACTGTAACATGACAGGTTATAAGGGGAGAATTGCTCTCCAGGAAGTTCTTGTGATGGATGATGCCATTCGAAAGAAAATCATGAATAACGAATCCATGTCAGTCATTCGTCACTATGCCATCAAGAAAGGCACGATTTTTCTAATCGATGATGGATTATTAAAAGTAAAGCATGGCCTAACAACGACGGAAGAAGTGCTTCGTGTCGCTTTCAATGAGTAGGTGAGAACATGAAAGAACAATTAGACAGGCTATTAAAAGCAGCTTTTCAGCTCGGTGCATCTGATTTGCATCTAACTGTAGGTGTACCACCGATCGTTCGAGTAAACGGTGATCTTAAGCGTTATGGAAATGAACCACTTGTGCCAGACGTAACGGAAAAAATGGCGAAACTCCTTGTCCCTGATGGGATGTGGGAGGCTTTTATGGAAAAAGGGGACCTTGATTTTTCCTATAGTATGCCAGGCGTTTCGAGATTCAGAATGAATGCGTACCATCAGCGTTCGTGCATAAGTCTTGCTATCAGGGTTGTCCCAACCGACATTCCTTCTATGGAAGCTTTGCACATACCTGAGATTATGAAAAAGCTTGCTTTAAAACCACAGGGACTTATTCTTGTGACGGGTCCAACAGGATCAGGCAAATCAACAACGCTCGCATCAACGATTAATTATATGAATCACACCGTACAAAAGCATATTATTACACTTGAAGATCCGATCGAATATTTACATCGTCACCGGAGCTGCGTCATCGATCAGCGTGAGGTGGGTTCTGATACGAGAAACTTTGGACATGGTCTTCGTGCAGCATTGCGACAGGATCCCGATGTTATTCTTGTTGGTGAGCTTCGTGATCTCGAGACGATTCAGACCGCCGTTACAGCAGCTGAAACCGGTCATCTTGTACTTGGAACGCTTCACACGAGCAACGCTTCCGCAACGATCGACCGAATCATCGATGTCTTCCCTCCGAATCAGCAAACGCAAATTCGGGTTCAACTTGCATCGGTTCTTGTTGGCATTTTATCTCAGCGTCTGTTTCCAACCCAAGACCGTAAAGCAAGGCGTCCGGCGTTTGAAGTACTCGTGAACAATGCTGCTGTAGCAAATTTAATTCGTGATAGCAAAGTCTATCAAATTCCGAATGTGCTTCAGACGAGCAGAGCAGCTGGGATGGTTGCACTGGAAAGCTCAATTAAACAGCTGTTAAGTGAAAATGCCATTTTACGAGAAGCGGCAGAGCCTTATTTACAGGGGGAGTAAAGCTATGAGTCAATTCCAGTATGTTGGTAAAACAACAAAAGGAAGAGTGAAAAAAGGGAGCTTGCCCGGTGACTCGAAGCGTGATGTCATCCTCGCGCTTCGTGAAAAAGGGATTGCGGTCATGGAGATTCAGGAAGTGGAAGCTTCCGTTCTTGCGAAGGATATCTCGATCGGTAACCCTGTCAAGCTGCGTGATTTTGTTGTATACCTGAGGCAATTTGCAACGCTACTTCGCGCGGGGATTTCGATTGTAGATGCGACTGCAATCCTTGCAGAACAAACCGAAAGCAAGGCACTAAGCCGAGCGCTGAAAACGATTGAAGAAGAGCTTCGAACAGGAAACCCATTTTCGGAAGCTGCTGCGAAGCATCCAAAAGTATTTCCACCTATGTTTACGAACATGGTGTATGCAGGTGAAGTGAGTGGTGGTATGGATGAAGCGCTTGACCGTCTCGGAGAATATTTTGAGAAGCAGCATAAAACGAGGCAGAAGGTCATTTCTGCAATGACGTATCCTGTTAGCGTCGGCATCGTTGCGATCGGGGTTGTCATCTTTTTGTTGGCGTCCGTCGTGCCTACATTTGCTGATATGCTTGAAGATTTAGGGGGTGATCTACCGGCGATTACGCAGTTTGTGATGAGTGCAAGTGACGTTGTCCAAGTGTATTGGTGGCTCATTATTTTGGTAATTGTGTCAATAGTCGGATTGATTTCTATAATTAGACAAAAAAGTTATAGTAAGTACTATTTCGACTATGCTATACTAAAATTGCCGATTTTCGGAAAAATTTTACAAAAAGCGACGCTGGCGCGAATGACGCGTACATTAAGTTCTCTTTTTTCGAGTTCGGTCCCCATTCTGCAGTCGCTTGCGATTGTGGAAAAAGTTGTAGGAAACGAGGTGGTGGTGAGAGTACTGCGTGAGTCAAGAACATCGCTCGAACAAGGGAAACGATTAACAGAGCCAATGAAGGCACACTGGATCTTCCCACCGCTTGTCACGCAGATGATTGCGATTGGAGAGGAAACCGGTTCACTCGACGCAATGCTCGCAAAGGTTGCGGACTTCTATGAAGATGAAGTCGAAAATGCCACTGACCGACTGAAAGCGATGATCGAGCCATTAATGATCGTCTTCCTCGCCAGTATCGTTGGCGTCATCGTTCTTTCCATCATCGTGCCAATGTTTGAAATTTACAACAACGTGGGGTAGATCGTAGTTTTAAAGCGTAATAGACATCATAGTAAAACATACTTAGAAAAGAAAAAAAAAATCAAGGGGGTAAACAGATGTTTAAGCGTTATTTGAAGAATGAGAAAGGTTTAACGTTGATTGAATTGCTCGTGGTTATCGTTATTTTAGGGATTATTGCGGCGATTGCGATTCCGGCAATTGGTAATTTGATTGACAACTCGAAGAAAGATGCGCATATTGCGAATGCTGAACAGATGGCAAGTGCGCTAGAATGGCAATTGCTCAGGATGGAAATGGTACAAAGACATTTACTATGGCAACACTTATTAGTAAAGGATATTTAGAAGGAATTCCAGATTCTCCAGGTAACTCAGGTGCTTATAGTGCTGGAAATTCAAAAGTAGATGTAACAGTTCCTAACTGATACAGACTGCTACAGATTCAATTGAATACGAAGTAACTTTAAGTGCTGAGTCTGGAGGCAATTATATGATCAGGTGGTACGAATGTTAATAGTTTAGAAAGAGATAATGTGACACTCAAACCTTCATCTTCATCTGAAAATTAATATCAAAGAAAACCCTCCCAGGAGGGTTTTCTTCCTACTACATACCGCTTCACAATTAATCTATTAAACTTTTTCGAAGAAGGATGAAACATATGGGGGTCATAGTACATAGTTATTTATTTCTAGTCGGTCTTGCACTCGGGTCTTTTTATAATGTGGTAGGACTACGGGTTCCGGTCAAACGATCGATTGTGGCCCCCCGCTCATCCTGTCCGACGTGTGAGCGAGAGCTGTCACCGCTTGAGCTGATACCGGTTTTTTCTTATTTATTTCAGCAAGGCAAATGCAAAGGGTGCTCTTCTCGTATTTCTCCTATTTACGCCAGCGTTGAACTTGTCACGGCCCTTCTTTTTACGATCGCACCGTTTTGGGTGGGATGGTCAAAAGAATTGATTCTTGCTTATGGATTGATTTCGCTTCTAGTCATTATTTTTGTTTCAGATCTCACGTATATGCTCATTCCAGATCGAGTGCTTCTGTTTTTCGCAGTGTATTTTATCATTGCTAGAATCATTGTTCCGATGGATCCATGGTATAGCCCGTTGATTGGAGCGGTTGGCGGCTTCCTACTATTATTACTGATCGCGATGGTAAGTAAAGGTGGCATGGGCGGAGGGGATATAAAGCTGTTTGCAGTGCTTGGACTCGTATTTGGGTATCAAGAATTGCTGCTTGTTTTTTTCTTTTCCACTTTATTTGGAACAATTATTGGGGTAACCGCATTACTGACTGGAAAAGTGAAGCGAAAGCAGCATATTCCATTTGGGCCATCTATCGCGATAGGAGCAATCGTGACGTATTTTTATGGTGTGCAACTCTTACATTGGTACTTTAGCTTTCTTTCATGATGGAGGGAATAGAAGATGGGCTTTTTTAGCTTCAAACCAAAAACAAAACAGATTAGTTTGATCTTGCATGATCACGTCATCCGCATGGTTGAGCTCACCCATGCAACGATGGGCATTCGCTCTTACCGCGAACGTTTTCTCCCTGAAGGCATCATCAAGGATGGAAAAGTGATCGAGCGGGATACGCTTTTTGTTATTTTAGAAGAGTGTGTGGAAGAGTGGGATATTAAAGGAAAGCGCGTTGTGTTTCTTGTGCCTGATACATATCTTGTGCTTCGTAATGAGAAGGTGCCACTTTCTATTTCAAACGATGACATCAAAGGATATCTTTATCTTGAAATCGGTGCAAGCATCATGCTGCCTTTTAAAAATGCAGTATTCGATTATGAACTGATCGGTGAAACGGATGAACATAAGGAAATTTTACTTTTCGCAGCGCCGGAAGACATCGTGATGGCGTTTTCGTCTCTCCTTGAAGCGGTCTCTTTACATCCTGAAGCAGCCGATGTGACAGCTCTTTCTCTCTATCGATTGTACTATCATACTGATCAAATTGATTCTCAAAAACCTTCTCTTTTGATTCATTGTGGCATTCGGTCGGTCAATGTGAGCGTCTTCTACCAGCATAAACCAGCTTTTATTCGTCAGGTATTAATGGATACATCCCAGTCTGAATGGGATGTGGCACAAATCTCGCGGTCAGCAAATGAAATGAAGTGGAACGGTGAGCGGGAACAGCTGTTAGAAGCTATAGATGAGAGTGTAACGGAAATTGAGCGTGTGATTAATTTCTATCACTACTCGATGAATAAAAGTGGTCAAACGATTCAACATGTATTTCTATCAGGTGATTTTCCTGAAATTTCTCTCTTGAAAAATCAATTAGAAGCTACCATTGGAACAGCCATACAACATGCTGATGAGCAGACGATCCGAGATGAAGCTGGAAATGTACTGCCGCTTCCATTCTATGGAGCTTACGGACTGGCGTTGAAGGGGTGGAAGAATGTTAATTGATATTAACCTGCTTCCAACTAAACAGAAGCGCTCCATTTCATTTATGTTAATTCCGATTATAGCGGGAATGGTTCTTTTGCTCGCGTTTAGCTGGATGTTGTTTACCTCTTTCCAGTTGACAACAGAACACGCAGAGTTAACGGATAGACTAGAGAAAACGACAGAGCTTGTGACCGTTATGCAAGCGAACGATGTCGAAGCAGTTTCTTCCGGGCAAACGCTTCAGGAGTATGTTGATTGGCTTGATGGTGTTCAGTTTTCTACTGTGAAATTACTTGATGATCTTGTGGCGCGTCTTCCGGAGCGAGGCTATTTCATGAATTATGAGTTCGATGGTAATGAAACTGTCACATTAACAGTTCAGTTTGATCAGATGAAAGAAGTCTCACAGTATTTGAAGTGAACTGAATGCTTCAGAAAATATTCAGACGGCAAGTGTTCTTTCCGTGACAGCGGCAGAGCTGACCGAAGAAACGAACGAAGAACATGGACGAATTCTCCCTCGTTATGTAACAGGATATGAAGTTGTTATTGATAAATCCAGTTTAAGAACGGAAGAGGAAGGAGAAGGGGGTACCGATGGATAATCGAACGCGAAATTTACTTACTGCAGTTGGACTTCTTCTTCCGCTTCTTGGAATCGTGCTTTTCTATATGTTTTCAGTCCTTCCTCAGAAGCAAGAGGTTGAAAGGTTAGAATCTCAAGTGAGTCAAAATGAGCAATTGATCAGCGTGCTTGAAGAGAAAAAAAGTAATAAGCAGGACGAGACATACGATACGAACGCATTACAGCAGATGGTTCCTGTGAAACCGTTGGTCGATCAGTTTATCCTGGATTTAAATCAAGCTGAATTGGTATCGAATAGTAGTATCCAACAGCTTGATTTTGTGGATGAGGTACTAAATCCTGAGCAATATGGGGAAATAAGCAGCGAAGATAATGCTGATCAAACTGGACAAGAAAGTGATGTTGCGGAAGAGTCACCCGAAGAAACAACGCAAGAAGACCTAACAGAAGCAGCGGAGGCTTTGGCGGCATTGCCAGAAGGCATTAAATCCGTCAATGTTAGCATGGCTATGAGTTCAGAAAACTACCCCTCCCTACGTTCGTTCTTGAAATCAATTGAGCATTTGCCACGTATGACGATGATCAGCGGTTTGTCGTTTACTGGGAAAACTGAAGCGGCATCGCTTGATGAGGAGGAGAAGAATGAGTTAGTTTACACAGCGGATGTGACTACTTTCTACATTCCTTCTTTGACAGATCTCGGAGATCTGGCCAAAACGATTGATTACCCCGAACCTGCTGACAAGGAAAATCCTTTATATGAAACGGTAGATAAGAAGGATGAAGAAGCAGTTGAGTAACATTCAAGTAAACGAACCTTTTTTTTATAATTAGCTATCCTGATGCAGTCAGGGTGGCTTCTTTTTAGTTAGGAGTGACACACTGCGGCAAATCTAGTAATTTCTGTTCTAGCATTTCTACTCATTCCATAGACTATAGTACAAGCTAGTACCGAGGAGGATGGTTATGGATAATGAGAGACGAACGATTTCGATTCGCTTAAATGAAGAGGATAAGCTAGCGTCTCCCGAAACACATAAAGAGAGCGCGGCAGCTGAAGAAAGAGAATTTGAATGGATTTTACCAGAACGGCGTGATGCTAAGAAAATTGTGGAGTTACGAAAACGCCACCTTCAGAAGAAGCCTCGCCCAGTATATGATCCTCCCAAAAAGCGTCCGAGGCTCCCGGTAGGACGAAAGAAGAAAACGCCACCAAAGATGAGTAAGCCTACCTTGACGCTTCAAAAGAAGGTGGTTGCCTCGGCTGCTTTTGCTATTATTCTTGGTGTTTTGTTTGGGTTTAGTCTATTGATGGTTTTCGCTGGAGATCATGTAACAACACCTACTGAAACGGAAGAGAAAGCTGCGCCAGTAACAGCGACAGGACCGGACTTATCGCTTGAACTTGATGTTGTTCAGTCAGGTGCATATGAAACTGAGGAATCTGCAAAGGAATTTCAAGAGAAATTAAAAGATAAAGGGTTCCCCGCTGCTATTTTCAAAGGAGAAAAATACTTTCTTTTCATAGGTGTATCATCTTCGGTTGAAGGACAGGATGCGTTAGGAAATTATTTTGAAGGTAAGGGACAAGATGTATATAAAAAAGTGTGGGCGATCGATGGTGAAGCTGCTGTAGCCAACGAAGATGTAGCGAAACATATGAAAGAAGGCGGAGCCCTTCTTGAAGATCTGACTGCCCTTGATTTAACGGCTTTATCAGATAACGAACTAACAAATAAAGAGGTCGAGAAGAGCGTAAAAGCGGTACAGGTCTGGAGTGACAAAGGGTCAGAATTGGATGAGTGGGATAAGGGCGGTGGCAAAGAACTTACTGATGCCTTAAAAAGTGCCATGAAAGAAATTCAAACATACTCTTCTGAAGAAACCGTTCCATCACTCTGGATTGCCCAGCAGCATCTTCTTGATGGGATGAGATCATACCAGAAATTGGTTGAAAGTATGAAATAATCAGTTATTTGCGGAGATGCTTAATTAACGGTAGGATAAAAGAGTAGGGGGTTACCCTCCTGAATTGATTTTTTATAACGAATTAAAAAATGATTAAACAAATTTAATCTGTATGCACATACAGGGATGAAGTAAGACGAAAAATGTAGAGAAACGTCAAAAAATTAAATTGTGGAAAGAAAAGGGATTTGATAAGCTGTTATCAAGCCCTTTTCCCACTTGTGAATCATTTACAAAAAAGGGTGGTATAATGAAGCGCCTCGTCTTAGCCTCAGGGTCTCCGCGAAGAAAAGAACTTCTAGAGCAAATGAACCTCAATTTTGATATTATTGTTAGCCGCTTTGAAGAACATCTCTCGTTATCTATTCCCCCTTCAGAACTCGTGAAACAGCTTGCCGCAGGGAAAGCGAACGAAGTCTTTATGAACGTTCCGGACGCTGTTGTTATTGGTGCTGATACGGTCGTTACGCTTGATCACGATGTCCTAGGAAAGCCAGAGAGTCGCGAGCATGCGAGGCAGATGCTCATAGCTCTTTCTGGTCGTACTCACATCGTTTATTCGGGTGTGGCGATTCTTTCAAATGAAGAGAAGATAATGTTTTACGAAGCTACTGAAGTGAGCTTTTGGGAATTAACAGATCAAGACATCGAGAACTATCTCGACACGGGAGAATCGTATGACAAAGCGGGAGGTTATGGCATACAGGGCTTTGGTGCCGCCTTTGTGAAACGTATTCATGGTGATTATTATAGTGTGGTAGGGCTTCCGATTTCTAGAACGCTGCGAGAACTCGCGGCTTTTGGAATCGTTCCAGAGATTCAGCGTTAGTCAGGCATGAAGAAGAATCCAGGGAGGAAGCGTGTTGCTGAAAACACCACTAATGATTCGTGATTATCCTGAAGAGGAGCGCCCGAGAGAGCGCCTTGTGAAGGAGGGTCCTGAGACGTTGTCCAACCAAGAATTACTGGCAATTATCCTCAGGACCGGGACAAAGCAGGAGTCTGTGCTGCAACTTTCCTATCGTATTATTCAGTATTTTGAAGGGCTTCGTCTTCTTAAAGATGCTAGTATCGAAGAGTTGACCTCTCTTAACGGAGTTGGTCCAGCGAAAGCGGTGCAGTTGATTGCTGCGATGGAGCTTGGCAGAAGGGTGAGCCGTCTTCAACTAGAAGAGCGTTATACGATTCGTTCACCAGAGGATGGGGCCAATTATGTGATGGAAGATATGCGCTTTCTTTCACAAGAGCACTTTGTTTGCTTATACTTAAATACGAAGAATCAGGTGTTACACCGTCAAACTGTGTTTGTCGGGAGCTTGAATGCTTCGATCGTACATCCACGTGAAGTGTTTCGTGAAGCTTTCAGGCGGTCAGCTGCGTCATTAATTTGTTTTCATAATCATCCAAGCGGCGATCCTACACCGAGCAGAGAAGATATTGAAGTCACGAAACGTTTGAGCGAATGTGGTAAAATGCTTGGGATCGAGATGCTCGATCATATCATTATCGGAGATCAAAAATTTGTTAGTTTAAAAGAAAAAGGGTATGTATAAATCGGAAATGGGATAACACGTTTTCCCACTACCGTTTTCAATACTGATGCAGTATAATCATATTTATGAGTTTTGCTTGAATTGAAGGGAGATTTAACATAAATGTTTGGTGGATTTTCAAGAGATATGGGAATAGATTTAGGTACAGCTAATACGCTGGCATATGTAAAGGGTAAAGGAGTCGTCGTTCGTGAGCCTTCAGTTGTAGCGCTTCGCACGGACACAGGATCAATCGAAGCTGTTGGTAATGACGCTAAGAATATGATTGGACGTACGCCAGGAAATATCGTGGCACTTCGACCAATGAAAGATGGTGTTATTGCTGATTTTGAAACAACAGCTACAATGTTGAAATATTTCATTCAACAAGCACAGAAAAATCGTTCCGTGTTTGCACGCAAACCGAACGTGATGATTTGTGTGCCTTCAGGAATTACAGCTGTAGAAAAAAGAGCGGTAGAAGATGCGACACGCCAGGCAGGCGCTCGTGAGTCATATACGATTGAGGAACCATTTGCTGCAGCAATCGGTGCTGATCTTCCAGTTTGGGAGCCTACAGGAAGCATGGTAGTTGATATCGGTGGAGGTACAACAGAAGTTGCTATCATTTCTCTTGGAGGAATCGTAACGAGCGAGTCGATTCGGATCGCTGGTGACGAGATGGACGAGTCTATCATTCAGTATGTGAAGAAAACATATAACTTAATGATTGGTGAACGTACAGCTGAACAGCTTAAGCTTGAAATCGGATCGGCTGGTACAACTGAAGGCATCGAAGCGATGGACATTCGTGGACGTGACTTAGTAACGGGCCTTCCTAAGACGATCAGTGTTTCAGCTGATGAAGTGTCAGGTGCTCTTAGAGATACAGTTAACAGCATTATTGAAGCTGTTAAAGTAACCCTTGAAAAAACACCACCCGAACTTGCTGCTGATATTATGGATCGAGGAATCGTTCTTACTGGAGGCGGTGCTTTGCTTCGTAACCTTGACCAGGTCATTAGTGATGAAACAAAGATGCCTGTTATTGTTGCTGAAAATCCGCTTGAGTGCGTTGCGATAGGTACCGGGCGTGCGCTAGAAAATATTCATCTGTTCAAATCTAGAGCTGGTATAACTTCCCGCTCAAAACAGAAGTAATTGGAAGGTGTAAGGCATGCCACAATTTTTTTCGAATAAACGACTAATTGTACTACTAGTAAGCATCATTATTCTAGTTGCTCTAATCGGAACATCGATGAAAGAGCGCGACGCTCTTACGATGCCCGAGCAATTTTTCAAAGATTCAGTTGGCTGGCTTCAATCAATCTTCTATAAACCCGCTCATTCAGTAGCGGGTTTATTTGAGAGTGTCGGCGATATGAAAGATATGTACAAAGAGAATGAGCTCCTGAAATCGAAAATTAATGAGTTCGTTGCCGTATCTGAAGAATTGAAAACTGTTAAGAATGAGAATGAAGAACTGAAAAGTGAATTGAATATTGATTCATCAACTGGACTTTCAAACTATCAAACGTATCATGCGAATATGATTGCAAGGTCTCCAGATCGTTGGAATGATTTACTGACGATAGATAAAGGAAAACAAGATGGTGTCGAATCAAATATGGCAGTTGCCACCCCAGATGGACTAATTGGAAAAGTGAAAAATGTTCAGCCTTTTTCATCTACTGTTCAACTTGTGAGTGATATTGATCGAACGAACCGTATTGCTGCGATGACACAGCAAGATAATAACGTATTTGGTACGATCGAAGGCTACGATACCGAGAAAGAAGTATTGCTTTTCTCCAAAATCCCGGTCGATATTAAAGTGAAAAAGGGTCAAACGGTCATCACAGCAGGAAATGGGGGTATTTTCCCTAGAGGTATCGTGATTGGCGAAATCGTTGATGTGGAAACGGATAATGTCGGCACTACGCAGACGGCTTATGTTAAACCAGCAGCAGATTTATATGATATTAATAACGTGATGGTGATCGATCGCGGAGCGAAGGATGTAGCACCTGATACTGGGGATGGTGAAGGGGAATGAGACGTTTTCTACTGATTGGAACGCTCTTTGTTCTTTTCCTCATTGAAGGAACTGTATTTCAGGTGTTTGCTCCTGAACAATATGGGTTTGATTTTCAGCTTATTCCGCGTTTTGTAACTGTGATCGTAGTCATGATCGGTATGTTTTTAACCCCAGCTTACGGAGTGATCTACGGGGTTATATTTGGACTTTTACACGATTTGATCTATACCGATCTCGTTGGTGTGTACATGTTTGGCATGTCAGTTGCAGCTTACATAATCGGTTATCTTTCAAAGGTTTTTCACTTGAATTGGTTTATAACACTTGTACTTGGTTTACTCGGTGTCTCGTTGGTGGAATTCTATGTATATGAACTATTTTCATTAATCAATGTAACGGATCTTTCCTTTCATTCCTTTCTATACAAACGTTACCTTCCTTCATTATTACTTAATGGTGTCTTTTTACTAATTGTTTACTATCCAGTAAAGCGTTTACTGGATGATTTATCTGAAAGCCGTAGACAAGAAAATCAGGCCAAAAGAAGGAGTTTCCTTTAGCAACGTTGAAATATTCTTATGTTGAGGTGAATGAAATTGTCTATGGCACAAAAGCAAACACAGCATTTTGTCACAATTAAAGGAACGAAGGATGGCTTGAATCTCATTTTAGATGATTCATGCGCATTTCGTGATGTTATAAATGAGCTTGATGAGAAGCTTTCCGCTCGGCATATCCAGCAGACGGAAGGTCAGGTCATTACGGTTACGCTTAAGCTGGGGAATCGTTATTTAACGAATGATCAGGAAGATGAGCTTCGCACGATGATCCAATCAAAGCAAAACCTTAAGGTTGATCGCATCGATTCAAATGTGATATCACGTGCTGAAGCGGAAGAAGAACGGAAACGAACCACGGTTACTTCAGTAACGAGGACGGTTCGATCTGGACAGGTCCTAGAAGTTGAAGGTGATCTTCTTTTAATAGGAGATGTGAATCCTGGCGGTACTGTGAAAGCAGCAGGAAATATTTTTGTAATGGGGTCACTCCGCGGCATAGCGCATGCTGGAGCAGATGGCGAGGTGACTGCTGTGATTACAGCGGCGGTTATGAAACCTTCCCAGCTCAAAATCTCAGAACTCATTAGCAGACCACCAGATCAAGCAGGGGCAACTGTTCATGAAGCAGAATGTGCATTCGTCAGAGAAGGTCAATCTGAAATAAGCGTTGATCGTATCCAAATACTGACTAAAGTTAGACCGAATTTGACAAGGTTGTAGACAGAAAGGGGAATGTTGTGTGGGAGACGCTATCGTCATTACTTCCGGAAAAGGTGGTGTGGGTAAAACCACAACGACAGCAAACATAGGGACAGCTCTTGCACTATCGGGGAAAAAGGTATGTCTGGTTGATACGGATATAGGTCTTCGTAACCTCGATGTGGTCATGGGACTTGAGAATCGTATTATTTATGACCTCGTCGATGTAGCTGAAGAAAGATGCCGACTACACCAGGCTTTAATTAAAGATAAGCGCTTTGAAGCACTTTATATGCTTCCAGCCGCTCAGACGAAAGATAAGTCTGCTGTTCAGCCCGAGCAAATGAAGAAAATTATAGATGAATTAAAGCAGGATTACGATTATGTTCTCATCGATTGTCCTGCAGGCATTGAGCAAGGTTTCAAGAATGCCATCGCAGGTGCTGATAAATCAGTAGTCGTAACGACTCCAGAGACGTCAGCTGTTCGTGATGCAGATCGGATTATTGGTCTTCTAGAGAAAGAAGAGAACATTGAAGCTCCGAAACTTGTAGTGAATCGCATTCGTAATCACATGATGGAGAGTGGAGAAATGCTGGATGTTGATGAAATTGTCTCTATTCTGGCTATTGATTTACTTGGTATCGTTGGGGATGATGATTCAGTTATTACAGCTTCAAACAAAGGAGAGCCGATCGCGCTTGATCCAAGCTCAAAAGCTTCGATTGCGTACCGAAATATCGCAAGACGCATTCTAGGTGAATCAGTGCCACTCCTTTCTTTACAAGAAGAGAAAGGCATGTTTAGTAAGGTGAAAAAGTTTTTCGGAATGCGTTCTTAATGCTCGGCCAATTGGCCGAGCTTTTTTATTTGGTTTAAAGCTCCCGAATTTAAGCATCTGAAGGTATCTCTGTTTAATCGATCGTATGCGTTTTTCCTTTTCACAAGTGGACTTTCTCCAATTGGAGACCTGCTTCCAACTGATTACCTCTTGCTTTCACCTTTTCAACTGACATATCCCTTCCGGACAAGTCATAAACTGAATACTACTTATAGGAAGGAAGGGTGAGCAATGGGAAAGGACCTGGACGATTTTAGAAAAAGACTTAACTCAAGAAAGAAGCAGCGGCAACCAAGTCGATCATTCGTACCTACTGAACATAGCCATGATCATCATTCATATTCTTCATTTCCAAATACGGAAGTCAAAATTCATCCTCTTTTCAACAAGCAAAGCTTTTTAATCCGTTCAATGATTGCTGCTTGCTTGTTTCTTAGTGCTGGCATTCTATTTAAAGCAGAAAGTGAGCAACTGGCACCAGTTCAGGGTTATGTATCAAACATGATGGCAGACGAATTTCAATTCGCAATGGTAAAAGACTGGTATGAAGGGAAGTTTGGGAACCCGGTTGCCTTGTTTCCGACAGAGCCTGCTTCCGACACAGCAAGTGATGCACCAGCATATGCACTACCCGCGAGCGGAAAGGTCCTTGAGGATTTTGAGACTACAGGAAAAGGGATTATGGTTGAGACTGTTCTCAGTTCTGAGGTAGAAGCCATTGATGCAGGTGTTGTCACCTATGCCGGGGATAAAGAAGGGATTGGTCAAACTGTTGTCATTCAGCATACAGACGGAAGCGAATCGTGGTATGGTATGCTCGAATCGATTGACGTATCGGTTTATGATTTCGTACAGACGAAAGACAAACTTGGAAGCGTGACAAACTCTGAAGATGGGAAAACTGGCACGTTCTACTTTGCTATTAAGAAGAACGAGACGTTTATTGACCCACTTCAGGTTGTTCCGATTAAATAATGCTAAGAATCGTAAGAATTCACCCGCTGTTCTGGATGACCATAGGTCTTTCCTTTTTAACTGGCAGGTTCAGAGAGATGCTGCTGCTGTTCGCAGTCGTTCTTATACATGAAGTGGGGCACGCGACGGCGGCACGGTTTCTTGGGTGGCGTGTGACTGAAATTGTCCTTCTACCATTTGGTGGTGTGGCAGTTGTGGATGAGCATGGGAATCGTCCTATAAAAGAAGAGTTAATAGTTATACTTGCAGGTCCGTTGCAACACGTTTGGATGATGGGAGGCGGGATACTTCTTCATAAAATGGGTTTTTGGAATGAGATGTATGATCTGTTTATGCTTCATAACATAATGGTACTGCTATTTAACTTGCTGCCGATTTGGCCGCTCGATGGTGGAAAGCTCCTTTTTATCTTTTATACAATGATGTATCCTTTTAAAGCTGCTCATCGTACGATGCTTCAATCATCACTCTTTTTCCTATTCCTCTTGATTCTCTTGACGACGTATTTTTTTCCTTTTCATTTGAATTTATGGATGGTCATCGTGTTTCTTTGCGCAGCCCATTTTAAAGAATGGAAACATCATCCTTATATATATGTCAGGTTTTTGCTCGAAAGGTATTCGAAATCATACAGTGGAAGGAAACAGGTTCTTTCTGTAATGGCTGAGACAAGACTTAGCGATATTTTGGCTATGTTCTCACGTGGAAAACATTATCAAATTAACGTACAAGATCTGAATAAAGAAGTAGATGAGCAATTCCTACTGGAAGCGTATTTCAAGAAAAATCAAATCGGATGTGCAGTTGGAGCACTATTTCTGTAGAATAAAGAAAAACAGGTAAAAGGAGAACGTGTATGCAGTTGATTGTCCTGGAACTAAAAGAGTGGCGAGCAGCCGCGATTGAAATAGATAATGAAATAACGGATATATGGGCAGAACCATTGAAGGGTGTAAAACCAGCACAAGGAGATATCATTCTTGGGAGAGTATCGTCTGTGTTGGACGGAAAAAGCGCTGCTTTCATCTCACTTGGTAGTGGGAAACCCGGATTATTGAATAGCGATGAATTAGTTCTTGCTCAGCATCGTAAAACAGCCGGAGGAGCGAAACCGGCTGTTTCTGAATGTTTAGAAGAAGAACAGGCTATTCTCATACAGGTGAAGCATCCGGGTTCCAATCGTAAGGGACCTATCATAACAGAGCTTGTTCATTTAACAGGGCAGATGCTTGTCTACATGCCATATGCGAATTATTCAGCTGTTTCAAAACAGCTTTCATCCAGACGAGAGCAGTTGTTGGCATTTGCGCAACGCAATTGTGTTGAAGGAGAAGGACTTATATTCAGAACAGGAGCGGGTTATGCTTCGGAGACGCAGCTACAAGAAGAACTTGAGAAACATCGGGAAGAATGGTACCAAATTCAAGTGATGGCGGCTGACAGGCGAGCCCCGAGCCTTCTTAAAAAAGCAGGTGGATTAAGTGAGCAAATCGGTAGCCTTTATCCTCTTCAGCGCGTTAAGCACTTAGTAACAAATTCCTCTTCAGCAGCAAAGGAATTTTTGGGACTCCTTTCAACTGATGTGGATGTTTCTATAGTCCAACAACGCCACAAATTGATTAGTAAGCTTGAAGAAACGATAGCAAACTTAAAACAAACTGTGAAGATCGGAAAAGCAAACCTTCATATTGAAGAAACGAATGCACTAACGGCTATCGATGTCGATACAGGTGGGGCAAATTTTGGTTCGAAGAATGAAACGCATTATGGAGTTAATATAATGGCGATCGAAGAAATTGCAAAACAGCTCAGACTTCGTAACATCGGTGGAATCATTGTGGTAGATTTCCTTCGAGTCGATGAAGAAGATCAGAATAAAATGATGACTTTACTTAAAAACAAGGAGAAAACAGATCCTCGCTTACAGGTAGGTGGATTCACGAAACTTGGTCTTGTTGAATTGCAAAGGAAAAAAGCTGGTTTACCGTTAAGTAAAGTCATATGAAGTAGAGAACTACTGGTAAAAAAACCTCTGAAAGAAGTTTCACCTATTCACATTGACATGGCAATTTTGCCTGTGGTATGATTTAATGGTTAGTTCGTTTGGAAGCACCCAAAGAGCTACAACCGCTCAAGAACAGGTTTTAAAGCTAGTTTCTAGCACCTGCAATGGCGAGTCTTAGTATTAGAGGAGGTGCACGTATGTACGCAATTATTGAAACTGGTGGTAAACAAATCAAGGTTACTGAAGGTCAAGAAATCTACATCGAGCTTCTTAACACTGAAGCAGGTGAAACGGTTACTTTTGACCGTGTGCTAATGGTAGGTGGAGATGACATTAAAGTTGGTTCTCCTATGCTAGACGGCGCTACTGTAACTGGTAAAATTGATAAGCACGGTAAAGGTAAGAAAATCACGGTTTATAAATATAAACCAAAGAAAAACTACCGTCGTAAGCAAGGACACCGTCAACCTTACACTAAAGTAGTTATCGACAAAATTAACGCTTAAGGATATCTAAGATGATACGTTTCAAGCTGAAGCGAGATTCTAACAATCGTATCCTTTCATTTTCCCTTTCTGGACACGCTGAGTCTGGCCCTTATGGCTATGATTTAGTATGTGCAGGTGTTTCTGCCGTGTCGATTGGGACGGTGAATGCGATTGAATCCCTTTGCGATGTAACTCTCATAGTTGATATGGAGGATGAAGGCGGCTACCTCAGCTGTACTGTTCCAGATGATCTGGAACAACGTGTAGATGAGAATATTCAACTTCTCCTTCAAGGAATGGAAGTATCCATTTCCGCTATTGCCGAAGAATATGGCAAGCACATCCAAATTACTCACACATAGGAGGTGGGACAATATGTTGAAAATGAATCTACAGTTTTTCGCATCGAAAAAGGGTGTAGGTAGTACAAAAAACGGCCGTGATTCAATCTCCAAGCGTCTTGGCGCGAAGAGCGCAGACGGCGAGTTCGTATCCGGCGGTTCGATTCTTTTCCGTCAACGCGGAACTAAGATCTACCCTGGTACAAACGTTGGCCGCGGTGGAGACGACACTCTATATGCGAAAATCGATGGCGTTGTGAAATTCGAGCGTCTTGGACGTGACCGTAAACAAGTAAGTGTATATCCAGTTGCCAAAGAAGCATAAGCAGCTTAAGAAAAACTCTAACCGAACGGTTAGAGTTTTTTGATATAATGGACTAGGTTGAAATAGATAAAGGGCAATGCACAATGATTACGCGTAAGATTGTTTTCTTTTAGGGGAAGTAACATAGAGAATTGATATATTGTTATAATGAAGGAAATGGTTAGAGCATTGGGAGTGCAATTATGTCTAAAAAGTGGAATACCTTTGACGTACTGCGCCATTCTCGACATGATTGGTTAAATCGGTTGCAGTTGATCAAAGGCAACCTTGCACTGGATCACGTAGACAGGGCGAAGGAAATCATTGAAGAAATTATTATCCAGTCGAGACAGGAAGCAAAATTATCGAATTTAAATGCTCCGAAACTTGCAGAATATATATTAACGTTTAACTGGTGTAATCATTTATTTCAGTTGGACTTTGAAGTGATCGGGGACGAGTATGATATTTGCGCTTATGAAGCGGATCTCATCGAGTTAATTACTCGGTGTACAGAAGTGCTTGATTCACAGGTCTCAGTGCCATCGGATCATCATTTGCTGTTAACGCTTCAGTTGTACCACGAAGAAATTCATCTTGTTTTTGACTTTCAAGGTGAAGTTTCCGATCAAAACAAGCTCAAGCTGGCGTTCAAGAATCCTGATGTGAAAAGCGCTAAAGTGATCGAATTAGAGCAAACTGACCAGGAGCTAGTTAGCACGTTTTTGATTAAATGAGGTGAAAGAATGTTTGTAGATCAGGTCAAAGTATTTGTTAAAGCAGGCGATGGCGGAAATGGTATGGTTGCGTTCCGTCGTGAGAAATATGTACCGGACGGCGGGCCAGCGGGTGGCGACGGCGGAAAAGGCGCAAGCGTCATTTTCGAAGTAGAAGAAGGTCTTCGTACTCTTATGGACTTTCGTTACAATCGTCATTTTAAAGCCAAAACCGGTGAACATGGTCGGTCAAAGAATCAGCATGGCCGTAATTCAGAGGATATGGTTGTTAAGGTTCCACCTGGTACAATCATCTCTAATGCAGAAAGCGGCGAAGTCATTGCTGACTTAACCGAACACGGCCAGCGTGCAACAGTTGCACGAGGTGGTCGCGGAGGACGTGGTAATTCACGTTTTGCATCTCCTTCAAATCCGGCTCCTGAGCTTTCAGAAAATGGAGAGCCTGGAGAAGAAAAAGATGTCACGCTAGAGCTTAAAGTGTTAGCGGACGTAGGACTAGTTGGATTTCCGAGTGTAGGAAAATCGACACTTCTATCAGTTGTGTCAGCAGCGAAGCCGAAAATTGCAGCGTACCATTTTACAACAATCGCACCGAATCTAGGTGTTGTTGATACGAAAGATGGTCGCAGTTTTGTTATGGCTGACTTACCGGGACTTATTGAAGGCGCTCATGAAGGTGTAGGACTTGGGCATCAGTTCCTTCGTCATATTGAACGTACACGAGTCATCGTACACGTTATTGATATGTCTGGTATGGAAGGTCGTGATCCTTACGAGGATTACTTGAAAATCAATGATGAGTTGAAGCAGTATAAAATGCGATTGATGGAGCGTCCACAAATTATTGTCGCTAATAAAATGGATCTTCCTGATTCTGAGGAAAATCTTGAAATCTTTAAGGAAAAACTCGAAGAGGATTTCCCAATCTATCCAATTTCTGCTGTCACACGTCAAGGTGTACAGGAAGTGCTGTTTGAAATTGCAGATAAGCTTGAAACAACTCCTGAATTCCCTCTTGATGAAGAGAAGGAAGAAGAAACACGCGTGATGTATCGTCATGAAAAAGGAGCGCCAGAGTTCTTTGTGACACGAGATAGTGATGGCACTTTCGTTGTCAATGGACCTCGCATTGAAAAGTTATTTAAAATGACAGACTTTAACCGGGAAGACAATGTCCGCAGATTCGCGCAACAAATGCGTAGCATGGGAATTGATGATGCGTTAAGAGAGCGTGGAGCTGAAGATGGAGACGCGGTTCGGATTCTGGAGTTTGAATTTGAGTTCGTAGACTGATTAACGGAGAAGACTGTCCTTGTGGAAGGACGGTCTTTTTTGTACTTTTAGTCTGAGGAGTCTTGTTAAGAGTTCTATTTGTATGGCAGTAGTCTAACTTTAAATATACATATTCCTTTGTGCCAGGACTTGTAAATGATTCGATTATGGCCCGTAGCTGGCCGCAATAGAGGTGAGGGGAAAAATGAGCAAAGAAGACAAGAATTTTTATCTTGTTCGTGAAGATGTATTATCTGACTCGATGTTGAAGACGCTGGAGGCCAAGCTTTTGCTTGAAAGTGGGACAGTTGAATCTGTTCGAGAAGCAATTGATAAGGTTGGTGTAAGTCGAAGTGCTTTCTACAAATACCGGGATACGATACTACCATTCCATACGATGATCATTGAACAAATTGTTACGCTTTCCGTTCACTTGGAGGATCGTTCAGGAGCGCTCTCAAGGGTTCTTAGTACGGTAGCTTCGCTTGGTTGTAATCTATTGACGATTAACCAGACGATACCCCTCCAGGGCTATGCTACGGTTATCTTAACAATGGAAATTGGCGAAGCAAACCTTCGTCTGAGTAGTCTACTTGAGAAAATAAAAGAAATTGAAGCTGTAAGTAATGCTGAGATTATCGGCTCAGGAGCATAGGAGGAAAAGATGGATATTCAAAAGAAGATAGGGTTTCTTGGACCAGAAGGAACGTTCACAGAGATTGCAGCTAAAACGCTCTTTCAAGAAGAAGAGCGCATGCCATTTCCTACGATCAGAGCTTGTCTCGAAGCAGTGGAAAATGAAACGGTTGAATATGGTATTGTCCCTCTTGAGAATACAATTGAAGGGTCCGTGAACATGACGCTGGACCTTCTGTCACAGCAGGTATCACTTCCAATCGTTGCGGAGCTTGTCTTACCTATTCGTCAACATTTGCTCGTCCATCCAGATCAGGATGATTGGAAAGGGGTTAAACGCGTGCTGTCCCATCCGCATGCAATCGCCCAGTGCCACATTTTTCTTCAAAATGAGCTTCCTGACGCTGAGCTTAGCAATGCAGCGTCAACTAGTGCAGCAGCTGAATACGTTCAGAATACTGGAATACGAGAAGAAGCTGCAATAGGAAATGAACTTGCTGCTGAGAAGTACGGCTTAATAATTGCTCAATCTGATATTCATGATACAGAGGATAACGATACGCGTTTTCTTGTGCTACATAAAAAGCCTGAAGCACTTCCGCGCAACTCTCTCTTTCGTGAAGATCGCGTCACCTACAAAATTATTCTTCCGTCTGACTATCCGGGAGCACTCCATCAAGTGCTTGCAGCATTCGCATGGCGGAACCTCAATTTAACGAAAATAGAATCACGTCCAATGAAAACTGGACTCGGTAATTATTTCTTTATTATTGATGTCGAACGACCAAATCGAGATGTTCTTCTAAAAGGTGTGATGGAGGAAATTCAGGCGCTTGGTATTGGTATCTCCGTTTTAGGAGAGTATCCTTGTTTTGTAGTGAAAGAATAGCGACATCATCTTCATATATCGGAAAGTTATGAAATAAAAGAACGGCTGAGATAGCCGTTCTTTTTTAATCCTGTTCTAATAGAAAGCCTTGTTCTCTTAATGCGTTGCAGACAGCTGCAAGCTGTGCATTGGAGCTTGCTTCAATGGTATGAAGGTGTACACCAGAAGTGAGCTCGGACAGAAGAGATGCATTTGTGGCGGATAGCTTTGCGAGAAATTGATCTGCTTCCAGTCGGTTACTTACAAACAAGGAGGCGGTCAAATCCCCATATACAGGGTGTTCAACCGTCACATCTTTAATTGTCCCACCATTATCCACAATCGTATAGAGTTCATTCTTAGTGTCATCAGGAGAGTGCTGACATGCGATGACCTTCTCCCTTTTTACTTTGTTTTCTTCTTTATTAAACATGATATACCCCTGAGAAGTGGCGATAATTGGTTCGTTTCTTGCTTTTAATAATGAAATATCCTGAACGATCACCTGACGACTAACATTCGTACGCTTGGACAAATCACTTCCGGTTAGTGGTTTTTCACTCTCTTTAAGCCACTGTAAAAGAAGTAGTCTCCTGTTCTCCCCTAGTATTTTTTCTCCTTCTTGGACCATTTCGATAACCTCCTTTCCAACATCACAGTTTGTCTCCTATTATATCTTTCTTACCGGATCGCATGTAAAGATTTCACGAAAAACGTCCACAGTTTTTTGAAGATCTTCCATAGTGGTTTCCCTGCCGATGCTAATTCGAACAAGCTCTCTCGCTTCATCACGTGAGCGACCCATAGCTAGTAAAGTTTTGGATGGTTGCTGCTGACCAACGGAGCAGGCTGAACCTGTTGAGACCGCGATTCCTTTTCGATTGAGCTCGAGCATGACGTGTTGTCCCTCAACTCCCTGGATTCGGAGACCAATAATATGAGCTAATCCTTGCTGCCCTTCGATCACAATATTCGGATGTGTAAGCTCGTTAATGAGATAGGAGCGCAAGTTTGAGATCCTTTTTTCCTCTGCTTCCATTAATTCAATTGTTTCTTCTGCTGCAGCAGTAAAAGCGCATATGCCGGGGACGTTCACCGTACCCGGTCGAAACCCTTTCTCATGCACTGTTCCAGGAATAACGGGTTGCCAAGCGACAGCAGGGTTGATATAGCATGCACCAACGCCTTTTGGTCCGTGGATTTTATGAGATGAAATGGATATAGCAGACAG
Organism: uncultured Bacillaceae bacterium; assembly: GCA_963805895.1. Lineage (GTDB taxonomy): Bacteria > Bacillota > Bacilli > Bacillales > Guptibacillaceae > Guptibacillus. The sequence continues at coordinate 388,047 of CAWDWH010000016.1, read as the reverse complement.
GTTCAACTCTTGAATATCAATAGGTATTTTGCCAAAAGCTTGAACTGCATCTGTATGAAAAAGAATCCTTTGTTTTGCAAGTTCCTTTCCGATTTCCCCTATCCGCTGTGTAGTTCCTGTTTCGCTATTAGCGAAAGAGAGGGATACCAAAATCGTATCGTCACAAATCGCTTCTTTAAGTAGTTCGAGTCTGATATTCCCTTCGTGATCATAAGGCAAATAGGTCACTCGATATCCTTCTTTCTCAAGCAAAGCGAACGTATGAAGTACGGATGAATGCTCTGCACTTCCTGTGATCAAATGTCCAGTTGGATAGCGTTTGATGAGACTTGTTAACGCAAGATTATTTGCTTCAGTACCACCAGAAGTGAAGTAGACACCAGAAGGATTTCCGTTCAACTGTTTCGCGATAGATGTGCGCGAAGCTTCAAGAAGCTGGGAAGCATTCGTCCCTGCATCATGGGAACTTTGTGTATTTGCATAAAAGTCTCTTGCGGCTTTCGTATACGCAAGTAGGGATTGGTCAGACATTGGGGTTGAAGCGGCATAATCTAAATAAATCATTTGAATCTCCTCGCTCATATTCAGTCTTGTTATTTATTTAAATATATGTAAACATAGGTGTCAAGACACATGTTAAGTATTGAGGTCAGTTGTCTCAACATCGTTCAATGAGAGAAGGGGTTTCATGAAACATTCAAATACAGAAGTGTTGGTGATTGGGAGTGGTGTAGCCGGACTTATGGTGGCAGAACTTCTTTCGTCGCAAATGAATGTGACTATTATCACAAAGTCGACCCTCAGACAAAGCAATTCAATTCTTGCACAGGGTGGAATTGCCGCAGTGACAACAGATGATGATAGCTGGACAAATCATTTTTTTGATACTGTTCAGGCAGGAGTTTTTCACAATAATGAAGAGCTTACGGAGCTACTTGTTCGAAGTGGGATGAAGCGAATACAGCAGCTAATCAAGATGGGAGTTCAATTTGATAGAGGGAAAGACGGTCAGTATTTAAGGTGCAGGGAAGGTGCACATAGCGCTTCTCGGATTCTTCACTCGGGAGGAGATGCAACAGGCAACGAAATTGTCACTACACTGATCGATCGAGTGAGGAATCGTTGCACGGTTCTTGAGCACCACCTTGCAGTTGATCTAATGGTTCGAGAAGGGACTTGTCATGGTGTTGCTGTGATGAATAGCTCAGGTGAAAACCTTACTATAAAGGCATCACACACCATTCTTGCAACGGGCGGTGCAGGACAGCTATACCCAGTCACTTCAAATGATCCCTCTGTCACAGGAGATGGTATTGCCATCGCCTATCGAGCGGGAGCGACTCTTTCAGATCTTGAATTTATGCAGTTTCATCCAACAATGTTTGCAGGTCAAACCAATCAGTCTTTTCTTGTTTCAGAAGCTGTCAGGGGAGAAGGGGCAACTCTCCTAACAACAAAAGGCAAACGCTTGATGGTAGGGAAGCATGATCGATTAGAACTTGCTCCAAGAGATGTTGTGGCGAGAGAGATCCATAAGGAACAATCACCTGTTTATTTGGATATTTCAAAGATCTCTCGGTTTGAAGAGCGATTTCCTACAATTGCTAAGCAATGTCAAAATCATGGAGTTATTCTAGCTGATGGCAAGATTCCTGTTCAACCAGGCGCTCATTTTCTTATGGGGGGTGTGATGACGGATCGGTATGGAAAAACGTCCATTGATGGCTTGTTTGCTCTTGGAGAAGTAGCCAATACGGGTGTACATGGAGCGAATAGACTTGCTAGCAACTCTCTTTTGGAAGGGATAGTTTTCGCGAATCAATCAGCAAAGTATATCCTTAAGCATCGTGAAAAGGACCTACCACAATATGAGTATGCACCAGAGATTACTGTGCCAAAGAATTTGCTAGAAACCGATCGATTAAAAGAAGTGATGCATACCCAGCTGGGGATTACGCGTAATGGAGCTGGCATTGAGGCTGCTATACAGGAACTTGATTATAGTAAATCAAAGTATGAGCAATCACCGACGATGGAAGATGTTATTCGATATAACATGCAGCAAACGAGCTGGTTAATGGCGACTTCTGCCTGGATGCGAACGGAAAGTAGGGGAAGTCATTATCGATCAGATTATCCTTTTCAAAAACAAGAATTCAAGCAAAAACGTATAATCAGGGGGATCTATAAAGATGATTGGGTTAAAACTCAGAAAAGATCTAGAGCAGTTTTTTATTGAGGATATTGGAAGTGCAGATTTATCAAGTGAGTTGTTATTCAGAGAGGAAGATTTGGCGAAGGCAGTATTTCTAATAAAAGAGAATGGGGTTTTCTGTGGGAAGGACGTTATTGAAACAGCTTTTCAGCTTATGAATAATGAAATTCAGGTGGAGGTTTACGCCAATGATGGAGATCGGGTGAAGCGGGGAGATGTACTTGCATCTGTTAAAGGCAGCGTTCGAGCTATCCTTACGGCGGAGCGTGTCATTTTAAATCTGATTCAGCGTATGAGCGGAATTGCTACGATGACAGCTCGAGCTACTGAGATACTCAACAGTTCGCATACGAGAATTTGCGATACGAGGAAAACAACACCAGGTCTTCGGATGTATGAGAAATACGCAGTAAGGTGTGGGGGAGGATACAATCATCGCATTACACTTGATGGAGGTGTGATGTTAAAAGATAATCACATTGCTCAGTTTGGAAGTATCCAACGAGCGGTTGAGCATGTAAGAAAACGCCTTGGACATATGACAAGAATAGAAGTGGAGACATCTTCAGAAGATGAGGTGCATGATGCGATAAAGGCTTGTGCGGATATCATTATGTTTGACAATTGTACACCAGTTGAAGCCACTGCATATGCATCTATAGTCCCTAAAGAAATTATTACTGAAGCATCAGGTGGCATAACGCTCGATAATTTAGGATCTTATCAGCATAGTGGTGTTGATTATATTTCACTAGGTTGTTTAACTCATTCTGTTAAAAGTCTTGATATCAGTCTTCAAATGAAGGGAGAAAAAAGATGAGTATTTTAGATGCGCTAACGACACCCAATGGTCTGCCAGAGAAGTATAAACACCTTCTAGAAGAAGATATGGTAGCACGAGTTACTGCGATCAAGAAAGAAATGGGCGATCGACTTTATCTTCCAGCTCACCATTATCAAAAAGATGAAGTTGTTCAATTTGCTGATGACACAGGGGATTCACTTCAGCTAGCCCAATTAGCGGCAAGGAACAAACGAGCTGAGGCGATTGTGTTTTGTGGCGTTCATTTTATGGCGGAAACAGCTGATATTCTAACTGAAGACAACCAGACGGTTATTCTTCCTGACATGCGCGCAGGCTGTTCAATGGCCGATATGGCAGATATTCATCAAACGGAACGAGCTTGGGTGCATCTTAACAAATTTTTTGGTGATACAATTCTTCCTCTTACTTACGTAAATTCCACAGCTGCTATTAAAGCATTTGTTGGTAAGAACGGAGGGGCAACGGTCACGTCTTCAAATGCGGTGGAGATGGTAGAGTGGGCATTTACTCAGAAAGAACGAATCCTCTTCTTGCCTGATCAGCATTTGGGACGGAATACAGCATACGATCTTGGTATTCCTCTTAAAGCGATGGCCGTATGGGATCCGATAACAGATAATCTTGAATACGAAGGTGAATATGAGGATGTGAAGGTAATCCTGTGGAAAGGTCATTGCTCGGTACACGAGAAATTCACACTTCACAACGTTGCACAAGTTCGTAAGAATCATCCGGATATGAAGGTGATCGTTCACCCAGAATGTAGTTTTGAAGTAGTCGAAAGTGCTGATTACTCAGGTTCGACGAAAATGATCATCGAAACCATTGATCAGGCGGAACCCGGTACCAAATGGGCGATCGGGACAGAAATGAATCTCGTTAATCGTATTATTAAACACCATCCTGATAAAGTGATTGTGTCATTAAATCCGAATATGTGTCCATGTTTGACGATGAACAGAATTGATCTTCCTCACCTACTATGGGCGCTGGAAGAAGTGAAAAATGGAAGAAAGACAAATCAAATTAAGGTAGATCCAGAGACAACTACTTACGCAGTCAAAGCATTAGATCGGATGTTGGAGAGGGTATGAATCTGAAAGAGTCAGACAACTAGTCTGATTCTTTTTTTGTTTGTCCTTAAAACGACTTTACTCATAGCTAACGTATTTATCGCATATTAATGTGATGATATTTGCCTTTAAAAAAGGTAGCAATCTGCCCAGTCACGCATACACTGTACTGAATTTCAATGTACTGATATTGTACAGGAGGGAGTTTTTTAGCTTGAAAATACATGTCGTTCAAAAAGGCGATACGTTATGGAAAATCGCTAAAAAATATGGTGTTAACTTTGAGCAACTTAAAGCTGTGAATACTCAGCTTAAAAACCCTGATATGATTATGCCGGGAATGAAAGTGAAGGTACCATCAGGTGGTGTGCATGTTAAAAAGAAGGAAATGCCGATTAAAGAAATGAAGAAGGAAATGCCAAAGAAAAAAGAAGCACCAATGATGAAACCGAAAGAAAAGCCATCGATTAATATGCCGATTAACAATGAATTGAACATGGGTTTAAATATGAACATGAACATGAAGCCAGCTGAAGAAAAGCCCAAAATGGTTAAACCAAAAGAAACGAAGCCAGTAGAGAAAGCAAAACCAATTGAAAAGAAAGTAGAAGCGAAAAAGCAAGCCCAAAAACCAGCCCAAAAGAAGGCAGCAGAGAAAGAAAAAGGAAAGTCTGAGAACTTATTTTATCCGATGAATGATGAAGAAGTGTTGAGTGAGTATGAATCGTCTTCTATGGAAATGCCTCCACCACCGCCGATGCCAATGAATCAAGGATATCCAGGGTCTGTAGCTGGTGTTCAGAGCTATGCTAATAAGGAATACAATGGTGGTTATCCAGGCTATCCGAGTTCTGTAGCTGGAGCTCATATGGGATTTCCAAATAATCAACATATTGCAGGAGCTTATGATGGCTATGGAAATCAAGGGAATAATGGTGGCTATCCAGGAAACGTAGCGGGAGCACAGGATCATGGGAATGGAGGTTACCCGAACCAGAACGTAGCCGGAGCCTATCAAGGTTATGGAAACAAAGGGTATAACGGAGGCTATCCAGGATCCGTCGCTGGAGCAGAGATGAATGAGTATGGTCAAAAAGGAGAAGAAAGTTCTGATGTAGCGGGAGCTAATTATGGCAATCAGGGTTATGGTGGAATGCCGGGCTATCCGGGCTCTGTAGCTGGCGCGCATGATTATGGAAACGGAGGCTATCCGAACCAGAACGTAGCCGGAGCCTATCAGGGTTATGGAAACAAAGGGTATAACGGAGGCTATCCAGGATCCGTCGCTGGAGCAGAGATGAATGAGTATGGTCAAAAAGGAGAAGAAAGTTCTGATGTAGCGGGAGCTAATTATGGCAATCAGGGTTATGGCGGAATGCCGGGCTATCCGGGCTCTGTAGCTGGCGCGCATGATTATGGAAACGGAGGCTATCCGAACCAGAACGTAGCCGGAGCCTATCAGGGTTATGGAAACAAAGGGTATAACGGAGGCTATCCAGGATCCGTCGCTGGAGCAGAGATGAATGAGTATGGTCAAAAAGGAGAAGAAAGTTCTGATGTAGCGGGAGCTAATTATGGCAATCAGGGTTATGGCGGAATGCCAGGCTATCCGGGCTCTGTAGCTGGCGCGCATGATTATGGAAACGGAGGCTATCCGAACCAGGACGTAGCCGGAGCCTATCAAGATTATGGAAACAAAGGAAACGCTGGTGGTTATCCGGGATCCGTAGCAGGTGCTTCCACAGGTTATCCGCAGCCTATGAATATGGGGTACCCAGGCAATGTAGCTGGAGCATCGATGAATGGATATGGAAGTCCAGGAATGCAATCCCCATACGGTCATAAAGGAAATGAGGAGTACCCTGAAGCAGTCATGGGCGCATTTGGAGGCAATCCGAACCAAAATGTAGCAGGAATGATGATGCCTCCAGGCTATCCGAACCAACCAATGGTCTCCCCTTACCAGAAAAACTGTGGTTGTGGAGGGCATAACCAAATTTCTCCATATCAACAAATGCCCCAATATGCTAATCCAGGCTATGTACATGGGGCAAACAAAGCTCCAATGATGGATTATATGGGTATGGAAAGTAGCTATGCAGAATCACGTTAGAGAAAAGAAGGGCGAGATCCTGAAAGGGATACGTCCTTTTTTTCATCAAGTTTCTTGTATAAACCCACTTGTCTGGAAAGGGGAATATGCTGACGGGACTTCTGTTATTCTAAAAGGTGCAACGAAATTGGAGTATCTGTGGAAACAAATTCAATTAGCACACTACTGTTCTTCCTCTTTTGTTTCATTTGTCCCTTTTGTTGATCGTAAATGGATCAAGGAAAGTAACGGCATCTACTGGGCATGTATGGAGTTTGTAGAAGGTAGAGCACTTGATTATTCTTTGAAAGAAGATCGGCAACTAGCTTTGGAGAAAATAGCTCATTTTCAACAGGAAGCTGTGGGTTTTAAAAGCAATGCCCTCTCCCTTTTATCACTTAAACGAAAGTGGACAAACCGATGGATTAGATTTACTCAGGATATCGAACACACTGTATTTTCTTCTGATCACCAGGAGCTTATTCAGCGATATGTCTCTGTTGGAAAAAGTGTATTAACAGGAATGGCGGGCCTGGATGATCTGGAAAAAAAAGCTTTTCAAAATAATATCATTGTTCATGGAGATCCTGCACAGCATAACTTCATCTTTCATAATGATGGATTACTGTTAATCGATGGTGATCTTGTAGCGTATGCTCCACATGAATATGATTATTTACAATTGCTTACAAGGATGCTCCCCTATTGCTCATGGTCGCTTGATGAATGGTCAGGTTATCCCATTCCTGCCCTTGAGAATTGTATAACAAACCCTTCATTGCGCAGACTACTCGCATATCCTGCTGATTTCTATCGTGATTGGCTCTTGGAACCTGATGGAAGGGAACAGCTATTACTCAGAACAGAGCGGCAAGATCGTCTCAGATACGGTTTTATGTGTAAGGTATTAAAATAGGTACCAGTGTTACCTAGATATAACAGATTAAAACACCGAGCCTCCTGACATTCTAATGATGAAAGGAGGTTTTCTAATATGAAAAAAACAGTCTTGACGCTTTCAACGATGATGCTAGCAGGTGGTCTAATCGGCTGTTCAGCAAATAATGAAGCGATGGATACACGTTATAACGACACAACTCGTCCGATTGGCTATTACACGAGTGAAGATAATAATGGTGACTACCGTGAGGGCGCAGTTACTGATATGATTGATCGTAACTATGCGAACGGTGTCAAAGCACCGGATAAGAAGCAAATCGATAAGCGAAATGGTATGAATGGTCCAGGTTACATGCGGACAGATAACAATTATTCAGGTTACGACAATGAACTTTCAACTCGTCTTGCAAAGCGGATCAACAAACTTAAAAATGTTGATAATGCTCGTGTAATCGTATACGGAGATCAAATTATGATCGGCGTTGATACGAATGATAAAAACAATGCACACGTAAAAGACAAAGTGCGGAGTGAAGTTGCAAAAGTAACAAAACAAAAGAATGTATCCATTTCAACGGATGAGGATATTTTTGGGCGTATGGGCGATGTGAATAAACGCCTTGATAATGGAAAAGGATTTGAAGAAGTCCAGTCAGATGTCAATGCGATTCTAAATGACATCGGCAATGCTGCAAAGCGTCCATTTGAAAACAATAAATAACGCATAGAGAGCTGGCTAATGCCAGCTCTCTTATTACATATGCATCATTCTTTTCTGCGTCTCATTTACTATGCTATAGTTGAGGAATAAGCTTTTTGAAAGGAGATCTTTGTGATGGCCGGACATTCAAAATGGAAAAATATTCAGCGCAGAAAAAACGCTCAAGATGCGAAACGTGGAAAAGTATTTATGAAGCTGGCGAAAGAAATATTTGTTGCCGCAAAAAGTGGAGGAGGCGATCCGGAAACAAATCCTTCCTTGAGACTTGCTATTGATAAAGCAAAATCATCAAACATGCCCAATGACAATATTGACCGTGCCATAAAGAAAGCAACTGGTGACCTTGACGGTGTCCAATATGAAAATGTGACATATGAAGGCTATGGACCTGGTGGCGCAGCTGTTATGGTTACTTTACTAACGGATAACAAGAACCGAGCGGCGGCCGATGTTCGACATGCTTTTAATAAAAATAAAGGAAATATGGGTGAAAATGGATGTGTTTCCTTTTTATTTGATCGCAAAGGACTGCTAATCATCGATCGATCTGAATATTTTCATGATGTTGATGATCTAATGCTTCAGGTCATTGAAGCAGGAGCAGAGGAAATGGAAACGAGCGAAGAAGCATATGAAATATATACGGATCCACAAGAGTTTCAGCATGTAAAGCAATCTCTTGAGCAATCCGGAATGTCCTTTTCTTCCGCTGAAGTGACCATGATACCTGAAACCTACGTATCACTTGATGATGAAAATGGACTCGACATGCTTAAACTTATTGATATGCTTGAGGATAATGATGATGTTCAGGATGTTTACCACAATGCCGAAGTGAATGATGAGGTTTATGAACAGTTATAAGCTACAGTAGACGCTGTAGCTTTTTCTTATGGATTGTATAATTTTTAATTGAATGGAGACGCTAACGAAATGAACTTCTTGAAAATGGAAGAAAGGTGAGTAAACGAAATGAAAAACCTTTATCCGATCATCTGGTTAGTGTTTCTCCTTACCGTTGGAGGGACATCAGGCTTAGCATATGAAGGGAAAGACGCAGGGATTGAAAATAATGAAGCATCTATGCAAAGTGAAAAGCGTGGTCCGCTCGAAGTAGAAGTGATTCTAAAAACGAATTATGCAGATGGAATTTCGACGCAGCAAACGGTTTATGAAACCATCTGGGCCATGGAAGATTTCTGGAGTGAGTACGCAGATTGGCAGCTTGTGGATCAAGAAGAAGGACGTATGGTTTTTGAGCGAAATATTGAAGATATTTCTCCTGTAAGTAAAGAAAATGGCCACTTTGGTTTAACAGAAGATGGCGTTCTCACTATATTTGATGGTAATCCTTCAGATGACAAAGTTATTCAGACATTTTTCCAAATTGATGTGGGCAAGTTAGAAAGTTCAAGACGACAACAGCTGATGGATGGTATTCCAATCGAATCCTGGTATCAATTTGAAGATGTTATTCAGTCGTTCTCTAAAATGAAAACATCAGAGCCTGTCCAATAGGACGGGCTTTTTGTATATGGTCGATTCATATAAGTCGGTTTTAATTAGACACTACCGCTTTTCGTGATCCAGCTATAGTGCCCAGCCCCTCGGTCACTTCACCTTTCCGTCTTAACACAAAAAACGCGTGTTCAGATGGAAAGGTTCCAGCGCTTTTCGGGTCTACCGGGCACTACCGCTTTTCGTGATCCAGCTATAGTGCCCAGCCCCTCGATCGCTTCACCTTTCCGTCTTAACACAAAAAGCGTGTTCAGATGGAAAGGTTCCAGCGCTTTTCGGGTCTACCGGGCACTACCGCTTTTTGTGATCATTGTGGTAGAATGGAGAGATAGAAATACACGTTCGTATTTACAGGGGAGAGAGAAGTATTGATTGAAAATATTAAAGGTACGGTTGAGTACATTGACACAGAATATATTGTCGTTGAGTCTAATTCGATCGGGTATAAAATCTATTGTGGAAATCCGTTTGAGTTTCAAAAATATCGGAATCAATCGATTCAAATTTTCACACATCATTATGTTCGGGAAGATTTGATTGCGCTCTACGGGTTCTCGACGCGTGAGGAACGCCTTTTGTTTGAGAAGCTATTGAATGTATCTGGTATAGGACCTAAGGGAGCGGTCGCGATCCTAGCAACTGGTGAACCTGATAAAGTAGTGAATGCGATTGAGATGGAAGATGAGAAGTTTCTGACGAAGTTCCCTGGTGTAGGGAAGAAAACGGCGAGACAAATCATTCTTGATTTGAAAGGGAAGCTCAAAGGCTTTGGTGCTCCAGTAGAGGGGTTATTTGCGGTTGAGGAGACCCCTACAGAAGGTGCGCATGAACTGGATGAAGCGATCGAAGCCCTTAAAGCGCTAGGCTATGCAGAGCGTGAAATTAAGAAAATTAAACCCAACCTACAAGACGAAGTTCTTAGCACTGATCAATATATTAAAAAAGCGCTTCAGCTTATGCTGAAGCAGTAGGGAGGGAGTAGAGTGGAAGATCGAATTCTATCCGGAGAACAGGTCGGTGATGACTCTTCTGTAGAATATAGTCTACGTCCTCAGCGGTTAAGTCAATATATTGGACAGGAAAAGGTGAAACGGAACCTCGAAGTGTTCATTGAAGCTGCGAAGATGAGAAATGAACCATTGGATCATGTTCTTTTATATGGGCCACCAGGGCTAGGGAAAACAACACTCTCTGCTATCATTGCAAATGAGATGGAAGTAAATTTAAGAACCACATCTGGTCCTGCTATTGAACGACCTGGCGACCTGGCCGCAATTCTTACGGCCCTCGAGCCAGGAGATGTTCTTTTTATTGATGAAATTCATCGTCTGCCGAGAACTGTAGAGGAAGTCCTCTATCCAGCAATGGAAGATTATTGTCTGGATATCGTTATCGGGAAGGGGGAGACGGCACGATCGGTGCGACTTGACCTCCCTCCTTTTACGCTTGTAGGTGCCACAACTAGGGCAGGTCTGTTAACTGCTCCTTTAAGAGATCGTTTTGGTGTATTAAGTAGGCTTGAGTATTATCTTGAGAATGAACTTCAAACGATTTTGATGAGAACAGCAGACATTTTTGAAGTGGAGATGGAACATTCAGCTGCTGTCGAACTTGCCCGAAGATCTAGAGGAACACCACGAATTGCCAATCGGTTGCTTAAGCGGGTAAGAGATTTTGCTCAGGTCAAAGGGGATGGTGTCATATCTCACACGCTTGCATCCCAGGCACTTGAAATGATGCAGGTAGACCCGCTTGGACTTGATCATATTGATCATAAACTTCTGTTAGCTATTATTGAGAAGTTCCGTGGAGGGCCTGTGGGTGTAGACACCATCGCAGCTACAATTGGCGAAGAAAGCCATACGATTGAAGATGTTTATGAGCCATACCTCCTTCAAATTGGCTTTTTACAGCGTACGCCTCGTGGAAGAATGGTCACTCACCAAGTTTATGATCACTTTGGTATGGAGGTTCCAGAATAGCGATGGGCATTTCAAAGCTTTTTATAATACTTGGGATTACATTTCTTTTAATTGGGTTTTTATGGTCATTTATTGGCAAGTTACCAGGTGATATTATGATCAAGAAAGGGAATACAACTTTTTTCTTTCCGGTTGTAACGTCTATTGTCGTAAGCATCCTTCTTAGCTTAATCTTTTTTATCATCGGTAAATTTAGATAATCAGTATAATATCCATCATCTTACTCTCTTGAGGGTGGGATAATGGAGAAAGCTGTGTTAGAATTTTAAAGTTGAACTATTCGAAGAACAGTGGTGAATATAATGAACGTAAATGATTTTGATTTTGAACTTCCTGAGCGTTTGATTGCACAAACACCGTTAAAGGAACGTACGAAATCTCGTTTAATGGTACTCGACCCAGAAGTACAGGACATCGAACATCGTGAATTCTCTAATCTAGACGATTACATAGAGCCTGGAGATTGTCTTGTTCTTAACGATACAAGAGTTATGCCAGCAAGACTATATGGAACGAAAGATGAAACAGGCGCTAAAATAGAAGTTTTACTTCTTAAGCAATTGGAAGAAGACCGATGGGAAACCCTTGTCAAGCCTGCTAAACGCGTCAAACCTGGAACGGTTATCACGTTTGGAGATGGTAGGCTTAGCGCTGTATGTAAAGATTCACTCGAGCACGGAGGCCGTGTGTTGGAATTCCATTATGACGGCGTTTTTTACGAAGTACTCGATCAACTTGGCGAAATGCCTTTGCCTCCCTATATTACAGAAACCCTGGATGATCAAGAACGTTATCAGACTGTTTTTGCGAAGCATCGTGGATCGGCTGCTGCGCCAACAGCAGGGCTTCATTTTACTGAAGAGATGCTTCAGCGTCTTGAGGACAAAGGTGTCCATATCGCTTTTATCACCCTACACGTCGGTCTCGGTACATTCCGTCCGGTTTCTGTTGATAATATTCTTGAGCACGAAATGCATGGGGAGTTTTATCAACTAACAAAAGGAACAGCCGAACTGTTAAATAAGGTAAAAGAAGATGGGGGACGGATTATTTCTGTCGGTACAACTTCTACAAGAACGCTCGAGACAGTTGCTTCTGCTCAAAATGGGCGATTTGAAGAAGCTTCTGGATGGACTGATATTTTCATCTACCCGGGATACACGTTTAAAGCGATCGATGGACTGATCACGAATTTTCACCTTCCCCAGTCAACATTGATTATGCTCATTAGTGCACTTGCAGGGAGAGAGTTTATCCTTTCTGCATATCGCACGGCAGTAGAAGAAGAGTATCGCTTCTTTAGTTTTGGTGATGCGATGTTGATATTGAAAGGGAGTATGAATGAATGACGGAACCAATTCGCTATGAATTAATTAAAACGTGTAAACAAAGTGGTGCACGTCTTGGTAAGTTACACACCCCACATGGAACGTTTGAGACGCCGATGTTTATGCCAGTAGGGACTCTTGCCACAGTTAAGACAATGAGCCCTGAAGAGTTAAAAGAGATGGGTGCAGGTGTCATCCTTAGTAATACCTATCATCTATGGCTACGTCCTGGTCAGGACATTGTAAAAGAAGCAGGTGGGCTTCATAAATTTATGAACTGGGATCAGCCGATTCTCACCGATTCTGGTGGTTTTCAGGTCTTTAGTTTAAGTGATCTCAGACAGATCGAAGAAAAAGGCGTTCATTTCCGTAATCATCTAAGTGGAGAAAAGCTATTTTTGTCTCCTGAAGGCGCAATGGAAATACAAAATGCCCTCGGTTCTGATATTATGATGGCGTTTGATGAGTGTCCACCTTACCCTGCTGAGTTTGAATACATGAAGAGTTCCGTAGAACGGACAAGTCGCTGGGCAGAACGTTGTCTTACTGCTCATGAGCGGAAAGATGTGCAAGGCTTGTTTGGAATTGTTCAGGGTGGTGAATACGAAGAATTAAGAAAACAAAGTGCTCAGGATCTTGTATCCCTCGATTTTCCAGGATATGCAATCGGTGGCCTTTCGGTTGGAGAACCAAAGGATGTTATGAATCGTGTTCTTGAGTTCACCACACCTCATCTTCCTAGCCAGAAGGCACGCTATTTGATGGGCGTGGGATCGCCGGACTCGTTAATTGATGGCGCCATACGTGGCGTTGATATGTTTGACTGCGTTCTGCCAACCCGTATCGCACGTAATGGAACGCTAATGACAAGCAATGGTCGTTTGGTTGTTCGAAATGCGAAATATGCCCGTGATTTTAGGCCACTTGATGAAAATTGTGACTGCCGCGTGTGTCGCAACTATTCAAGAGCATATATTCGTCATCTAGTAAAATCGAACGAGACATTTGGCTTTAGATTAACGACTTACCATAATCTCTATTTTCTGTTAAACTTGATGAAGCAAGTTAGGCAGGCGATTATGGATGACCGTCTCCTGGACTTTAAGGATGAGTTTTTTGAACAGTATGGGTTTAATAAACCAAATGCGAAAAACTTTTAATCCATAGATTGTGTAATTGCTCAGAAAGGGGTGAAAAATATGGGTTCTACGTTAATGAATATAATTCCGCTTCTACTAATGTTTGCGATTTTCTATTTCCTTTTGATCCGCCCGCAACAGAAGCGTCAAAAGAAAACGAAAGAAATGCAGGCAAGCCTTGAAAAAGGGAATAAAATCGTTACCATCGGCGGTATGCACGGTATAATTGATGCAATGGATGAAGGTACAATTACAATCCGTACTACTGACGGTACAAAGATGGTGTTTGACCGAGCGGCAATCCGTGAATCGATCACTGAATATAGCAAGTAATGAAGCAAAAGAGCGTCCTCATAATTGAGGGCGCTCTTTGTTTGATTAAACTTCTCGATGGTTACCGCCTTTCACGTTTACACCGATGATTCCACCGAGAATACAAACCAGTGCATACGCCCCGTGATAAAGGAGTTGCTCTAGATTCATGTTCATTCGATAACCGAGGTACTGAATTAGGAAAAGAAGAAGGATATACATACAAGCGGTTCCTCCACCAAGAAGCCAGCCCTTTTCACCACCTTTGCCACCCGAAATAAATCCGCCTATGAAAAAAGCAATAACGGAGCCAATAATAATGAAAGGACTAATTCCGTGTTGTGATACTGAAGTGAAACGAAGAATAAGTGAAAATAGTACACTTGTGGCAAGTACAATTACGACGATTGTTAATAATCCTGACCCCATACTCGAGAGTGCATGTTTGGACCTCATCGTACTCCTCCTTAATATGAATGGTTTGTACATTCTATTCGTTCTGCTCTGAATTAGAAGTCCAATCATGATTTCGAACAGCTCGTCATACGATGTTAGAAACAGGACAGGGAAGGGGCAGCATGGATTGGAAATGATCATCGGGCTCACCATATTCTTTCTTGCATATGTTGGCATTATCACCGAAAAAATAAATCGTGCTCTTGTGGCCTGCGGTGGCGGGTTGCTCATGCTCCTCACAGGAATAACGACAACAGATTCAGCTTTTATGAACCATATAGATTGGAATACGATTGCTCTTTTATTTTCTATGATGATTCTCGTTTCAATCACAAGTCAGAACGGGCTCTTTGAATACATTGCCATTACACTTGCTCAGAAGGTAAAGGGGAGGCCACTGGCTCTTTTGGCTGTAATAGCGACGCTTACGGCCGTTGGGTCGGCGCTTCTTGATAATGTCACAACAGTCCTTCTTGTTGTACCAATCACGTTAACACTAACGAAAATATTAAAAGTGACAAGTACCCCTTTTCTAGTAACGGTTATTTTGTCTTCTAATATTGGCGGGACTGCTACATTGATTGGAGATCCTCCAAACATCATGATTGGGCAGGCAGTTGATCATTTAGATTTTAATGATTTTCTTTATAATCTTGCGCCAGTCGTTATCGGAATTTATGTAGTCATTATGGCAGGTCTGCTGATTTTCTATCGGAATCAGCTTACGGTCGATGATCAGTACCGTGAATCCTTATTACGCCTAAATGCAGGAGACTATTTAAAGAGAGGGCCATTGTTATATAAGTCTGGGATTGTTCTATCAATGACAATCGCTGGGTTTCTATTGCACCCAATCTTACATACAGAGCTAACAAATATTGCAATGGCAGGAGCCGTTCTGTTGATGTTAATTACCCAAAATGAACTTAAAATAGAGGCGGTTTTTGAATCGATTGAATGGGTGACATTGTTTTTCTTTATTGGATTATTTATTTTAATAGGTGGATTAGAAGAAGTGGGCATAATTGATGAAGTTGCACGGACGATCCTATTGTATACGGATGGTGATTTACCCAGGACATCACTGGTTATCCTTTGGGGGTCTGGATTCCTTTCTGCTTTTCTAGATAACATTCCGTTTGTAGCCGCCATGATTCCTGTCATAACAGAGTTCTCAGGCTATGGTATGACGAACCTTGATCCTTTATGGTGGTCATTGGCACTAGGTTCCTGTCTGGGAGGGAACGGAACGTTAATTGGGGCGTCAGCAAACGTCGTTGTAGCAGGTCTTGCATTAAAAGATGGGAAAGAAGTTCGCTTTATCGAATTTCTTAAGATCGGCATTCCAGTAGTTTGTGTATCTTTGGTCATTAGCACCATCTATATTTATTTTCGATATTTGCTTCCCTATTATTAGAGGGAGGTTTTTTTGTTTTTAAATCGCGTAAAGCATAATTTCCAATACCTTCCCTGTTGTACAAGTATACACCTGGTTACACTAATCAAAAGAAGAATGAAAGGAGGGCTCAAGAATGGAGTATATGACGATCATATCAAGAACGCTGGTCTTGTATTTTTTGATCATATTCATCTTTCGCATTATGGGGAAACGAGAAATTGGTCAGTTAAGTATCCTTGATTTCGTTGTATCGATCATGATAGCGGAGCTTGCTGTTATGTCGATCGAAGATCCCAGAACACCCATGATTGATACGATTGTTCCAATGGGGATTCTTGTACTGATCCAAATCATAATGGCTTATGTTTCTCTTAAAAGTGAAAAGATAAGAGAGATCGTCGATGGAAAACCATCCGTATTAATTGATCGTGGAAAGATTGATGAAACGGAAATGAAGAAACAGCGATATAACTTTGATGATCTTCTTATTCAACTCAGAGAAAATAACATAGCATCCGTTTCAGACGTTGAGTTCGCCATCCTTGAGCCATCTGGAAAACTTTCTGTGATTAAGAAGGAAGAGGAAAATAAGAGTAAGAATCCTGCAACGATGCTCCCCCTTCCTCTTATTCTTGACGGTAAGGTTCAGGAAGAACATCTTGAAAGAATCGGTAAGACCGCTCTCTGGCTTCGTCAAGAGCTAAGAAAAGTTGGACATAAGGATATTAAGCGAATCTCATTTTGTTCCCTACACAAAAATGGGAGTTTCTTTATTGACTTAAAAAATGAAAAAAAGTAACCGAAGTGGTTACTTTTTCTAATGAACATACTTCCCTATAAATGGAATCCTTCTCAGATCATTGCGGTTGATGAGCCCGAGCAGTAACAAAATCAAGGTGTATACGATTGATGTACTTCCTATTGCTGTCAGCGTTCCTGTTATATCTGTGGAAGAGGTGGTCAGTAACTGGTAGAAAAAATGTCCAGAGAAAGCAGCAAGGACCGTTGCAGTCAAGCCCTTCAATAAGTCACTCACGACGATGGAAAAGCCAATAGCCTTCACAAGGGTTGCAAAGTGTAGAAGTGTTACAAGAAGGATGCCGATCACGATGGCAAGAGCTGCTCCCATAATACCTAGCTCTGGTCTTGAAGCGAGAAAGAAAATAGCAGCTAGTTTGACTGCTGCGCCTATGAAGCTGTTGATCATAGCTGCTTTTGCTAAATCGAGCGCTTGAAGTGCAGCAGCAAGAGGACCTTGAAAATAATAAAAGAAAAAGAAAGGTGCCATTACTTGTACATAAATTGCTACTTGTGGTGCGTTATACATAATATCCATTAGAGGGATAGCAAAAATATAAGTGATAACAACTGAGAGGCCCCCCGCGATCATTGATAAACGGATAGCCTGACTTAATCGATGCTGGATTTGCTTATATTGCTTTTGGGCATGAGCTTCACTGATCGCCGGAACTAGGGAAACTTGTAAAGAATAAGTGATGAACGTTGGAAGAAACAGCAGCGGTATTGCTAGTCCTGACAAGTGTCCATACTGTTTGGTAGCAAGAGTGGTAGCCACGCCAGCAATGGCAAGACTTCGTGCCACCATAATCGGTTCAAAGAAATAAGAAATGGATCCGATGAGCTGACTTCCTGTTGTAGGAAGTGAAATTCTCATTAAATCATGGAATGTTTGTTTTCCATCTTTTAAATAATGAAAGAATCCTTTTCGAATTTTGATTCGCTTCTTCATTTTAAACATTGAAAACATGAATAAAAGAGAAGCGAGTTCACCAAGGACGACTGAGATCATTGCACCAGCAGCGGCATATTCGACACCGTAAGGGAGAAAAGCTCCAGTTAGAACAGCGACCAAACAAATTCGCACAATTTGTTCAATAACTTGAGAATAAGAAGAGGGTCTCATGTTTTGAAGGCCCTGGAAATAACCGCGTAAAACAGAAGAAAGCGCCACGATAGAAACAACAGGGGCGATGGCGATAAGAGGATAGAAAGTACGCTGATCAGTGAATACTTTTGTTGATAATACTGGTGCAGCTAACACCATAATGGATGTGAAGATCATGCTTAGAACGATCGTAATTGAAAGAGAAACAATAAGGATTCGTTTGATTTTCTGACGATTTCCCTCGGCATCAGCCTCTGCGACCATTTTGGAGATGGCGACGGGGAGCCCCATGCGTGTTAACGTAATTGTAAGAATTAACGTCGGAACGGCCATCATATAAAGACCGACACCTTCTTCTCCCATCACACGAACCATCACAATACGGTTAATAAAACCGAGAATCTTGGTAATTAAGCCTGCGAGAATGAGAAAAAGTGTTCCTCTCAAAAAGGTTTGCTTGGACATAGCCACCCTACTTTCCATCCAGAATACACCTGAAAAATTGTAGAAAAGTCTAGATATTTTTTATCACTATGTATATGCTTATTAGGGGACAAAGCATGACAGGCATATAGGAGTGTTTCAATGAAAGAAGAAATTAAACAGTTTGTGGTAGACAACCTGGGTTTCCTACCACAGGAAGTGATCGTTGTGATTGTATCGGCACTTCCAATATTGGAGTTGCGTGGTGGATTGCCGCTAGCGTATACTTTTGATTTTCCTTTTCTTGAGGCTTTCTTTCTAAGTCTTCTAGGAAATGTGCTGCCAATTATTCCTTTGCTACTACTATTTCAACCGCTTAGTAATTGGCTGATGAGATTCGGGTGGTACAAACGATTTTATGACTGGCTTTACCACCGTACGATTAGTAAAAGTAAAAACGTTGACAAATATGGAGCGATCGGTTTAATTCTGTTTACGGCTGTTCCGCTTCCTACGACGGGTGCATACAGCGCATGTGTGGCTGCTGCGCTTTTTGCTATTCGATTTAAATATGCATTTCTCTCCATCCTTACCGGAGTGATCATTGCGGGACTCGGTGTTGGAGCAGCCATCTATTCGATTTTCTAAATGAGGGGAGACTATAAAAGATGGAAGAGTGGAAGAAAGAAGTATACCCTGCCCTTGAGAGCAAGCAAGACGAATTTCATTTCCTTGGATATAATGGTGCGACCATGGATGAGATCTGGAATTGTCTCCTTGAACGTCTGAAGAGAAATAAGGATCTAGAAGATATTCAATTGCATCGCTTAGTCAATGAAATTATGAGGCTCTCTGCAAATGAATACATGAATTGGTTAACGATTCATGCTTATAAAGGGACTGATATGTTTAGAAAGCAAGAAGTATAATCATACTTAAATTGACAGAAAAATTCATATTTCGGTATAATAACTAGTATTGTGGTAGTTGATCTACATAAGAATTAATGCTGGGGGTTTAGAGAGGAGTTTTTATTCCATGGTTAAAAAAGGCCGGATCGTAGCGTTCTTTTTGATCGTCCTTTTGCTAGGTGGATTGATTGGAACAACAGTCATGGGTGTAACGAAGGATATCAAGTTAGGCCTTGACCTACAGGGTGGTTTTGAAGTTTTGTATGAAGTGCAACCGGCTGAAGAAGGCGAGGAGCTGACTCAGGACTTGTTAAACAGTACAGTGAGTGCATTGTACAAGCGAATTAACGTCCTGGGGGTATCGGAACCTCGTATTACAATTGAAGGCGACGATCGCATACGCGTTCAGCTTGCTGGTGTAAAAGATCAGAACCAGGCGCGCGAACTTCTTTCCACACAGGCGGAGCTAACGTTCCGTACCGTAAATGATAAGGAGAAAATGAGCGGTGCCGACTTGAAGGAAGGCGCAGCGAAAGTTGTTTTCCAAAAGAATCAGCCAGTTGTTCAGGTAACGCTGAAGAAACCTGAGCAATTTGCCAATATTACGCGTGAGATTAGTCAAATGCCACCACCCGATAATCGCCTTGTCATTTGGCTTGATTACCAAGAAGGTGATTCTTACAGAGAAGAAGCGACAAAACCAGCTGATGAGCAGAAATTTATTTCGGATCCAACTGGTAAGATGAAGTTCTTTCCCAAAATACTGTCATTATTTCAGGACCTCCATTCCAGCTTGAAGAAGCTGAGAACTTGAAGGAGCTGTTAAACGCAGGTTCACTTCCAGTAAAACTTGATGAAATTTATTCAACGTCTGTTGGTGCTCAATTTGGTGAACAATCACTGAATAAGACAGTACTTGCTGGGTTTATTGGGATCGGTTTGATATTCTTATTCATGCTGTTCTATTATCGTCTACCTGGAGCAATCGCTGTTGTGACACTAAGTGTCTATATCTACCTTATTCTTGTTGTGTTTAATTGGATGAACGCCGTCTTAACACTTCCAGGAATTGCAGCATTAATTCTCGGGGTCGGGATGGCTGTTGATGCGAACATCATCACATATGAACGAATCAAAGAAGAGATCCGTTCAGGTAAATCAATTATGTCCGCATTTAAAGCCGGTGGAAGACGTTCGTTTACTACAATCTTTGATGCAAATATTACAACGCTCATTGCAGCTGGCGTTCTATTTGCTTACGGAACAAGCTCCGTTAAAGGATTTGCGGTTATGCTAATCACAAGTATTGTTGTTAGCTTTTTGACTGCCGTTTGGGGTTCTCGAATTCTTCTCGGTCTATGGGTCAAGAGCAGGGCGCTGAATAAGAAGCCCAGACTTTTTGGCGTGAAGGAGAGTGAAATCGATGAGCTCTAAAGTGAGAGATATCACGTTTGATTTTGTGAAACATCGGAATAAGTTTTTTGCTGTTTCACTTGCTTTGATCGTACTGGGGGGTCTTGCGATTGCAATCTTTGGTTTGAACCTTGGTATTGATTTTTCAAGTGGATCTCGGGTTGATATTCAATCTGACAGCAAGTTAACCATCGAAGAAGTAAGCGATGAGTACGATGGGCTTGGGTATAATCCTGAATCTGTAACGCTTGCTGGTGGTGGAGACATAGCTGTCGCAGCATTCAAGGATGAGCTAAGTAAAGATGAAGTGGCAGAAATAAAAAATCACTTTACAGACTTATATGGTGCGGAGCCAAGTATCAGCACCGTATCTCCTGACGTTGCGGTAGACCTTGCGAAGAATGCTTTCATCGCGGTTGCGATTGCATCGGTCGGAATTATCTTGTATGTAGCTCTTCGCTTCGAATGGCTGCAGGGATTTGCTGCAATCGTTGCGCTTTTCCATGATGCCTTTTTCATTATTGCGGTGTTTAGTATCTTGCAAATTGAAGTTAATATTACCTTCATTGCTGCCGTTCTGACCATCGTTGGTTATTCGATTAACGATACGATCGTAACGTTCGATCGTATCCGTGAAAATATGAAGTTTGAGAAGAAAGTTAAGACGTTTGAAGACGTTGCAAGAGTCGTAAACAAGAGTCTTGTTCAAACCTTGGCTCGATCGATCAATACAGTGCTAACAGTTGTGTTTGCAGCTGCAGCCTTAACGATTTTTGGTGGAGAAGCGATTCGTCCATTTGCGATTGCGTTATTGATTGGGCTAGTTGCAGGAACTTATTCCTCTCTCTTTATCGCCTCTCAGCTCTGGGCCGTATGGAAAGGGAAACAACTCAAAAAGAAGAAGTTTACTCCTGTTGAAAGCGAAGTATAGGATGACGTAAAAGCCATGGCCAAGCCATGGCTTTTACATGTCATGATAGACTCGAGTTAGAAATAGAAATAAGGGAAAAGCTATTATGAATTGGATTTGTAAGAGGTGAAAAAATGAATAAGGAAGAACGATTTCGCAAAGCTGAGTTCGCAGCGATATTAGGGATCTTAGTAAATATTGCGCTTGCGGTATTAAAAGGAGTACTTGGATCACTTGCAAATAGTCGGGCACTTATAGCTGATGCAGCGCATTCCGCTTCTGATGTAGCTGGTTCGTTTGCGGTTTTTATTGGTTTGAGAGCGGCTAAATTACCGCCCGATAAAGATCATCCATATGGTCATGGGAAAGCTGAATCCATTGCAGCGATTATCGTTGCCGTTTTGCTTCTACTCGTTGGTGTTGAAATTGGAATCAGTTCAGGAAAGGCGATATTTGAACCGATTGAAGCACCCGGGACAATAGCACTGTATGGAGCAATTGTTTCGATTGTCGTAAAAGAAGTCATGTTTCGATATAAGTACAGATTGGGTAAAAAGATTAAAAGTGATGCGTTAATTGTAAACGCGTATGAGCATCGCTCTGATGTGTATTCATCTCTCGCTGTCCTAATAGGGATTGCAGGTGCGATTTTAGGGAGCAGTTTTGAATTGCCCTGGCTTTTATATGCAGATCCAATTGCCGGAATATTTGTATCAATTCTTATCGGAAAAATGGCTATTGAACTGGGCTTTGAATCGATTCACACAACGCTAGATCACGTGTTGCACGAAGAAGATACAACAGCCTACAAAGACTTGATTAAAGGTATGTCAGGCGTGGTGAATCTGGATGAGTTCTTTGCGAGAGAGCATGGGCACTATGTCATTATTGATATCAAGCTAGGAGTGGATCCAGAAATTACAGTTAAAGAAGGTCATGACATCGGGAAAGCAGTGAAAGAACGTTTACTTGAGGAGGAAGAAGTTCACGATGTACTTGTTCATATTAATCCTTATGAACCAATGGAAAAAAAGAGCTAGTAATTGAATAGGTATAGAAGTAGAAGAGGAGGTAGTTAGGGATGAAGGGACAATGGGGATTAGTTGTTGCACTCATATTTGCGTTAATAATCGCCGTGTTTTCAGTCGTGAACGTTGATTCGGTTCAAGTGAATTATGTATTCGGTACATCGGATTGGCCGCTTGTACTTGTGATCCTTGGCTCTGTTTTAATGGGAGCGATTCTTGTTTTAGGTTTTGGTATGGTTAAGTATTACCGACTTAAAAGAGAGCTTAAAAAGGTGAAAAAGGAAAATGAAAGATTACAAACTGTTCCATCAGAGAGCAAAACTGTTCAAACTCCGCTAGATGGTGAATCACCTGAAGAAGGAACAGGAACTGATGGAGAGTAACATATTCGAACCAAACCTCGAGGTATCGAGGTTTTTTTTATGAGGAAATGGTTTTGGACTTGTCGATTTAAGGATTTATCTTAAGGGTAACAATGTGAAGGAATTCCTACTCTCAAACTATGGTCAAATCTGTCCAAACTATATATAATGAACTGGTTAAGAGGTGATTCGATGTTAAGATCTAAAACACGCTGGAAACTAGCTGAAACTGATGAAACAAGCATTGATCAGCTCCAGAGTGAACTTGGAATTTCTCGACTCGCTACCTCGCTCTTAGTGAACAGGGGTATCGAAGGAGAAGAAGAAGCTAGAAGATTTTTATATAAAGAAAATTTATCATATCATGATCCGTATTTAATGGATGGCATGAAAGAATCAGTTGAGCGGATTCAACGTGCGATCAATTCGAATGAGCGCATTTTAATTTACGGTGATTATGATGCGGATGGGGTTAGCAGCACGAGCGTACTCATTTATACATTACGTGAGCTTGGAGCTGAATTTGACTATTATATACCGAACCGATTTTCAGAAGGATACGGCCCTAATGAAGCGGCTTTTCGACAAGCAAAGGATGATGGGTATCAGTTGATTGTAACAGTTGATACAGGCATATCCGGTGTTCATGAAGCTGAAGTTGCGAAGGAAATCGGTATTGATCTTATCATTACCGATCACCACGAGCCACCACCGGTTCTTCCGGATGCCTATGCGACGATTAATCCGAAGAAGCCAGGCTGTGGTTATCCTTTCAAAGGATTAGCTGGAGTCGGGGTTGCTTTTAAACTTTCCCAGGCATTACTCGACCGGATACCAGGTCATTTACTTGAAATTGCTGCGATGGGTACAATTGCAGATCTTGTACCTCTTCAGGATGAAAATCGTTTGATAGCAAGTGAAGGAATCAGAGCGCTTCAGAATTCTAGTAAACCAGGAGTGAAAGCACTCCTCGATGTATGTGGATTAAAGGGTCAGGAGCTGAACGAAGAACATCTTGGTTTTGGAATCGGTCCACGTCTAAATGCAGTTGGACGTCTCGATAGTGCAGATCCAGCCGTTGAACTTCTCACAACAGATGATTCAGATCTTGCGGAGCAATTGGCTGCAGATATAGATGCTCTTAATAAAACAAGACAAGAGCTTGTGAATACAATGACACAGGAAGCGATTGAAGAGGTAGAGGCAAATTACCCTCTCGATGAGAAAAATCGTGTTCTAATTATTGCTAAAGAAGGATGGAACGCAGGGGTTATCGGGATTGTAGCTTCACGACTCGTTGAAAAATATTATCGTCCAACCATCGTGATGAGTATTGATCGTGAAAAAGGTGTTGCAAAAGGTTCTGCACGAAGTATTGAAGCCTTCGACATGTTTGCAAATCTTTCTGAATGCAGAGACATCCTTCCTCACTTCGGTGGTCATCCAATGGCAGCCGGTATGACGATTGATCTGGACTATCTTGAAAGCCTGCGCTCTCGATTGAATGAGCAGGCTTTAGAGAAGCTTTCGGAAGAAGACCTTACTCCGCTCACTAAGGTAGATTTGCACTGCCGAGTGGAAGACGTAACGCTTGAAACAATTGAGGAGATGAATTTGTTAGCTCCTTTCGGTGTCAGTAATCCGAAACCGGTCATCATGCTAAAAGGTGTTAACTTATCTCAAATCAGAAGGATTGGCAGCCAGGATAATCACTTGAAGATAGCGCTTGAGGAGAATGGGGCAACGCTCGATGGAGTCGGTTTCCATTTTGGTTACGCATTTGAAGAAATTGCATCAAGGGCGGCCGTTAGTGTGATTGGTCAGCTGTCGGTTAATGAATGGAATGGATTACGTAAGCCACAAATTTTCGTGAAGGATATTGCCGTAAATGAATGGCAGCTTTTTGATTATAGGGGAATTCGTAATCTCAAGACGAGGCTTGAAGCTCTTCCGCTAGAGAAGCTGATTATGATTTCATTTCAGGAAAACACCGTAACGAAGCTCGGACTACAAGATTGGAAAGAGCACGTTATTAGTGCCCCTACCGATCAATTAAATCTTTCGTTTGATAACATGTATGTTATGTTACTAGACCTTCCGGATCTGGAAGAAGACCTTATCGAACTGTTCCGAATCGGTGGTTTGCCGGAACGAACATACGCTGTTTTTGAGCATGAAGAAGATCATTTCTTTTCCACTTTGCCGTCACGGGATGACTTCAAATGGTATTATGCCTTCTTGATGAAGAGAGGAAGCTTCCATATACGAGATGCTGAAAAGCTAGCCAAACATAAGAAATGGTCAAAAGAAACGGTTCACTTCATGTCAAAGGTGTTTTTTGAGTTGGATTTTGTTACAATGGAAGATGGACTGATTTCTCTAAATCCACAATCTGTCAAAAGTGAATTAACTTCATCAAAAACGTATAGGAGTAAGTTAGAAAAAGCTAAGCTTGAAAATGACTTTTGTTATTCCTCCTATCATGCTTTGAAAAGTTGGTTCGATCAATCAGTTAATTGTTTCAATAGCACTGAGGAGGCCATAAAGTAAATGAATTACAAAGATTATATCGCAGTGGTTGAAGATTATCCGAAAGAGGGTATCCGTTTTAAAGATATCACACCATTAATGCAAAACGGCGATGCTTATCGCGGAGTCGTGAATGATATTGCGGACTTTGCGAAAGATAAAGACGTTGATGTTATTGTAGGTCCTGAAGCAAGAGGATTTATCGTAGGGTGTCCGGTTTCGTACATTCTTGGTGTCGGATTTGTACCCGTACGAAAAGAAGGGAAACTACCTCGTGAAGTAGCAAAAGTAGACTACGGTCTTGAATATGGTAAAGACGTTCTTACGATTCATAAGGACGCTATTAAGCCAGGACAAAGAGTATTAATTACTGATGACCTGCTAGCAACAGGAGGAACGATCAATGCAACGATCGAACTAGTTGAAATGCTTGGCGGAGTCGTTGTAGGTCTTGCCTTCATGATCGAACTTTCATATCTAGAAGGGCGTAAGAACCTTGACCGCCATGATATATTTACATTAATGACTTACTAAAGATTGGAGTGTCCGGAATACCGGACGCTCTTTCTCTTTAATGCCATATTGGGCTATACGAAAGCCCTTTATTCATTCAATCCAACGCTTTCCAGCGATGAAAGATGACATTTTTCTCTTAATCTCTTTACATGCTGACTTTTTTTAACGATAATAGAAGCAATATACCAACAGTAATCAAGGTGATTTGATGACGATAGAAGAAGTGATGGAAAGAGCGGAGCAGTATTTGTCTGAAGACGATCTCTCCTATCTTAATAGAGCATATGAATACGCACGCAATGCACATGAAGGCCAGTACCGTAAATCGGGTGAACCCTATATTATTCATCCTATTGAGGTTGCTGGCATTCTTGTTAATCTTGAAGTGGACCCCGTCACAGTTGCAGGGGGCTTTCTTCATGATGTTGTCGAAGACACCGACGTAACGCTTGAACAGATTTCTGATGAATTCAGTCCGGAACTTGCCATGCTCGTTGATGGTGTAACGAAACTGAAGAAAATCAAATACAAGTCCAAGCGTGAACAGCAAGCTGAGAATCACCGTAAGATGATGATTGCTATGGCGCAAGATATTAGGTGCATTCTTATCAAACTGGCGGATCGCCTTCATAACATGCGCACACTCAAACATATGCCTAAAGAAAAGCAGATGCAGAAAGCGAATGAAACGCTCGAAATATTCGCCCCTCTTGCTCATCGTCTAGGTATTTCGACGATTAAATGGGAACTAGAGGACACAGCGCTTCGCTATTTGAATCCGCAGCAATATTATCGGATTGTCAATTTGATGCAAAAGAAACGGGCGGAACGCGAGGGATTCGTGCATGAAGTAGTGGACGAGATCCAAGAGCGAGTGAAGGATGTTTCGATTGACGCTGAGATCTCAGGCCGTCCAAAACACATCTATAGCATTTATCGAAAGATGGCCAAGCAGCATAAGCAATTTAACGAAATATATGACTTGCTTGCGGTCCGGATTGTCGTAAATAGTATTAAAGACTGCTATGCTGTTCTCGGAATTATTCATACGTGTTGGAAACCGATGCCAGGTCGTTTCAAAGACTATATTGCAATGCCAAAAGCGAATATGTACCAGTCCCTTCATACGACGGTTATCGGACCAAAAGGTGATCCACTTGAAGTTCAAATTAGAACATCCGATATGCATAAAGTAGCTGAGTACGGAATCGCCGCTCATTGGGCCTACAAGGAAGGCGATGAGAATAGAGTAAATAGTTCATTCGAGAAGAAGCTTTCCTGGTTCAGACAAATTCTGGAATGGCAGAATGATGTTTCGAATGCAGAAGAGTTTATGGAATCTCTTAAGATCGATTTATTCAGTGATATGGTATTTGTTTTCACTCCAAAAGGTGATGTGTTTGAATTGCCTACGGGATCGGTTCCGTTGGATTTCGCTTATCGAATCCACACAGAAATCGGCAATCACTGTATTGGCGCAAAAGTGAATGGCAAAATGGTACCACTTGATCATCGATTGAAAACAGGGGACATCGTGGAAGTGCTCACTTCAAAGCATTCCTATGGTCCGAGTAAAGACTGGTTGAAAATCAGTCAAAGTTCTCACGCCAAGAACAAGATTAAGCAGTGGTTCAAGAAAGAAAAGCGTGAAGAGAACGTAGACAAGGGCAGAGAGCTCGTTGAAAAAGAAATTAAAAATCATGGATTTGAATTAAAAGCTGTTCTGACCGCAGACAACATCGCAAATGTATCAAAGAAATTTAACTTCACTAGTGAAGAAGATATGTATGCTGCTGTTGGTTATGGTGGAATTACAGCCGCACAGATCGCAACTCGAATTACCGATAAAGCACGAAAAGAACGAACGAAGGAACAGGAAGAAGATCTGGCCAAATCCATTATAGAAGGAAAGACACATACGCCTTCTCCTGCGCCAAAGAGAGCAGAATCAGGCGTGCGCGTGAAAGGGATCGATAACCTATTGATTCGTCTCTCCAGGTGCTGTAATCCTGTCCCAGGTGATGATATTGTTGGATACATTACGAAAGGGAGAGGTGTCTCCATCCACAGGAAAGACTGTCCGAATGTGAATGAAGAGAACGCTCAGGAACGTCTTCTCGAGGTGGAGTGGGAAACCGATTCTCCTAAGAATTATAACGTTGATATCGAAATCAGTGGGTTTGACCGCAGAGGTTTGTTAAATGAAGTGTTACAGGCTGTTGCAGAAACTAAAACCGATATGACTTCAGTATCTGGTCGTTCGGATAATAACAAGATGGCTACCATTAGCATGACTGTGTCTATTCGCAATACAGCTCATCTTCAAAAAGTCGTCGAGCGTGTGAAGCGAATTCCAGACATTTATGCTGTTCGTAGAATTATGCAGTAGTTAAGAAAGGGAGTTCTTCATGAAAGCCGTTATACAGCGTTCTAGACAGGCGTCTGTTCTTGTTGATGGAACTATTACTGGAAGTATTGATTCTGGTCTCGTCGTGCTCCTTGGCGTGACGCATGATGATACAGAGGACGATGCTGCGTATCTTGCAAGCAAAATTGCGAACCTGCGTGTTTTTGAAGATGAAAGTGATAAAATGAATTTATCTGTGAAAGATGTTGGGAGATCAATTCTTTCAATTTCACAATTCACTTTATACGGAGATTGTCGCAAAGGAAGACGCCCAAACTTTATGAAGGCAGCAAAGCCAGATGAAGCGAACGTTTTATATGAGAAGTTTAATTCGTTATTGAGTGAGGAGCAAGTCGACGTCCAAACTGGTATATTCGGTGCCATGATGGATGTCCAGCTTATAAATGATGGACCAGTTACGCTTGTTATTGATAGTAAAGAATAGAAAAAAATCGCGGATCCATACCTGGACCGCGGTTTTTTTGGTATTGAGAATGTTAGAGATTAAAAATTAATGTAAAAAAGAAAGAATACCGTCCGTTATTTCAGTTGTTATTTCATTCTGATAATCCATTCTGTTTACCAATTGCTCTTCCCATGGGTTAGACAGATATCCGAGTTCAAGAAGAACTGATGGTTGTCTGTTATTTCTAAGGACATAGTAATTACCAAAGCGGATTCCTCGATCTCTCAAGGAAGCATCATCACCAATTTTGCGATGAATCGCTTTAGCAAGAGACATATCACTATCCTCATAATAATAAGTGGTTGTCCCATTTGCTGTTGGATCGACTGTACTATCGAAATGAATACTAACAAATGCATCAGCGTGATAGCGGTCTGAGAGAGCTGTTCGATCAGACAAGGAGATAAATGTATCGTTGTCTCTTGTTAAAATCACCTGCACACCAGCGTTTTTGAGTTTCTCGGCGATGGTTGTTGTCGTTTTGAGCGTGAGTATTTTTTCCAATGTCGTAATGCCTAGTGCACCACTATCATGCCCGCCGTGGCCAGCATCAAGGACAACGGTTTTACCAGATGATACCTCTGGCGTGATCGAAAGTGGAGAAGCGGTAGTTACGACCCAATCAGCTACATAGGCAGTTGTTCCGTCAGAAAGTATGATTCGATACCATTTTCCCTCCTTATCTGAAATTTTGTATCGTTCATGGATCGATGCCTGCTTTATGATGTCGTATTCCATTCCTGGCCCACTCCGTAAGTTTGTAGCTTGATATAGAATCGATAAATAACTAGCTGCACTAGTTTTGGTCGTTTCTTGTAAATAAGTTTGATCTACCCATCCTGTTTGCCCATCGTTATAACGTATGAGGCTCCAGTCGTCTTCCTTTCTAATTTCTTCTACAACAGAACCTGCAGACAATTGAGCAACGATGCCGGAATTCATACCAGGAGATTCACGAACGTTTAGTAAACGTGCCGTGACTTCCTTTGAGGATGAGGCGCTTGATGATTGTTTGTTTACCGGATCCACCAGCCACGAAGCAACCCAGCCTTGTTTACCTTTAAAATCAATCGCGACCCAGTCATTTTCTTTTTCTGTCACAATCCACTCTGTACCTTGATCGATGCTTCCTAGAACATTGTGTTCTTTACCTGGCCCAGAGCGAACTTGAAGATTTGATACTGTCGCCTCAATCTTTTCTAAGCTGTCATGATCTGACGAGGGGGAAGTAAGCCTGCTTGCCACCCATCCGCTTTCACCATTTTCTATTTGTACCTTAATCCACTCATCACCTTCTTTGATTACTGGAAGCGTATCGCCACGGTACACCTGGGTTAAGACGGACGAAGATAGGGATGGAGAAGATCTCACGTTAACGGTTTGATCGAATTTAACTTTTTTTTCAGCGAGGGCTTTTCCTGGAAGTAATGTTAGTAGGATAGATAATAAGATAAGGCTCGTTATCGTTTTCAAGTGAAGACTCCTTTCAGTTACTCATGATGCTATGTTTGCACAAGATAATTTCTTTATCGGATCAAAAGAATCCTTCGTTAAGTAGTAAATCGCATTCTTTTTGGTGAAACTAGTAAAACACTTCAAATAAAAAGGATGAGTTCTGTTGAGATCAACAAATAAAGAAATGATGAGTTACAATCTTTCGCAGCCGGAATTTGGTGTGGACTTTCATGATTTTCTACAAAAAGAGCAGTGTTTGTCAAATATGGAACTAGCTGAAGAATTTGGACTATCTCTAAAAAGTGTTAAAGTTATGAAAGAAAAAATGAAACGGTAGTGTGACACTTCCATAAGCGGGAGTCATACTGTCCAGAAGTAAGGATTAAGTTTTCTAAAGGACGCCAAATGGACTTGACAAAAAAAACGCTGACTCGTATGATAGAAAACAATTCAGTAAATCGATACGAAGCTCCGATGAGGAAGAAAAGTAAAAAAATTCCGGGTTGATCAGAGAGGAAATGCCGTTAGGCTGAGAGCATTTCTCGATACCACTTTTTTGAAAGACACTTCCAAGGATCGTCTCCGAACAGGTAACTCAGTAGGGGGCGACGTAGACAGGCGTTAACTGTTTTAAGCGGAAGGACTCGTCCTTCCATTAGGGTGGCACCGCGGGTAACTCTCGTCCCTGAATTTCGATTCAGGGATGGGAGTTTTTTTGTACTCAAAAAAGAATGAACGCGCTGACTACCAATCAGCTTCAACGCTTCTACAGGCTTCTTGCTAGTGAATAAAGGAGGATATAGACATGAGTTTTCAAATTCCTAGGGGTACTCAGGATATTGTTCCTGGTACATCGGAGTTATGGCAATACATTGAAAGTAAGGCGAGAGATATTTGCAGCAGATACAATTATCACGAACTTCGCACACCAATCTTTGAACATACCGAGTTATTTCAACGAGGCGTAGGAGATACAACAGATATCGTTCAAAAAGAAATGTATACATTTGAAGACCGCGGTAACCGTAGCTTAACGCTTCGTCCTGAAGGAACAGCTTCAGCGGTTAGAGCTTATGTAAATAATAAAATGTACGGATTACCTGAGCAGCCGGTCAAACTGTATTACATCGGCCCGATGTTCCGATATGAACGTCCTCAATCCGGGCGTATGAGACAGTTTGTTCAGTTTGGTATTGAGGCTCTTGGTAGTAATGATCCTTCTATTGATGCGGAAGTAATTGCACTTGCGATGAGCTTGTATCAAGAATTAGGTCTTAAAAAGCTGAAACTCTATTTGAACAGTCTCGGTGATAAAGAAAGTCGTGAGGCACACCGCCAAGCATTAATCAATCATTTTGAGCCAAGAATTGGAGAGTTTTGTAGTGATTGCCAAAGTCGTTTAGAGAAAAACCCTCTCCGCATTCTAGATTGTAAAAAGGACCGTGACCATGAATTAATGGGAACCGCACCTTCAATCATCGATTATTTAAATGAGGAGTCCACAACTTACTTTGGAAAAGTAAAAGAAGCGCTCGATCAAATGGGAATCGAGTATGTTCTCGACGATCGCCTCGTCCGTGGATTAGATTATTACAATCATACGGCATTTGAGATTATGAGTGATGCTGATGGGTTTGGAGCCATCACAACATTAAGTGGTGGCGGTCGTTACAATGGCCTTGTTGAAGAAATGGGTGGTCCATCCACACCTGGAATTGGTTTTGCGATGAGTATTGAACGTTTGCTAATGGCGTTAGAAGCAGAGGGTGTTCAGCTCCCGATTGAAAAGACGATTGATTGTTATGTTGTCACAATGGGCGAGGAAGCTCAAAAAGTTTCTAACGGTCTTGTTCAGGAGCTTAGAAAAGCTGGTATTTCAACAGAACGGGACTACTTGGATAAGAAGATGAAGGGCCAGTTTAAAGCGGCTAATCGGCTCAACGCTAAGTACGTCGCTATTCTAGGTGATGAAGAAATCGAAAAAAATGAAATTAACATAAAAGATATGAACACAGGTGAGCAAGAAGCCGTCAACCTTACACACGTTGATTCTTATCTTAAAGAGAAATTAAAGGAGGAAGTTGGAGAATGATCGGAAGAAGTCATGCATGCGGTAAGATTCGTGAAAGTGAGATTGGGCAAACAGTAGAATTAAAAGGTTGGGTTCAAAAAAGACGTGATCTTGGTGGGTTAATCTTCATTGATTTTAGAGACCGCTCAGGCATTGTACAGGTTGTTTTCAATCCAGACCTTTCCAAAGAAGCGCTTGAGCTTGCTGAAAAAGTTAGAAGTGAATACGTTTTAGGCATAACTGGAAAAGTAATAGCTCGTGCAGAAGGGACTGTTAATGCAAATCTTCCAACAGGGGCGATTGAGGTACATGCTGAATCACTTGAAATTCTTAATGCCGCAAAGAACCCTCCTATTAGCATTGCAAACGATGTAGAGGTTGGAGAAGATATTCGCTTGAAATATCGATATCTAGATCTGCGACGTCCGATCATGCAGGAGACGTTCAAGCTTCGTCACCGTACAACGAAAGTCATTCGTGATTTCCTAGATCAAAATGAATTTCTGGAAATTGAAACACCGATGCTAACGAAAAGTACCCCTGAAGGTGCTCGTGACTATCTAGTACCCAGCCGTGTGCACGAAGGAGAATTTTACGCACTACCGCAGTCTCCTCAGCTGTTTAAACAGTTACTGATGGTTTCTGGATTTGAGCGCTATTATCAGGTCGTTCGTTGTTTCCGTGATGAGGATCTAAGAGCTGACCGTCAGCCAGAGTTTACTCAGGTCGACATTGAAACATCTTTCCTTCCAAAAGAAGATTTAATTGCCATGATGGAAGAAATGATGAGTGCAGTATTGAAGGAAACGAAGGGCGTAGAAATTAATAAGCCGTTCCAGCGCATGACTCATGCTGAAGCAATGAATCGTTATGGATCAGATAAACCTGATACCCGTTTTGAAATGGAATTTGTAGAGGTGTCTGACCTTGTGAAGGACTCTGACTTTAAAGTATTCTCTGGTGCCGTTTCTTCTGGTGGAGCCGTAAAAGGCATCAATGCCAAAGGTGCAGCAAGTAAGTACTCACGTAAAGATATTGACGCTTTGACAGAGTTTGTGAAAACGTACAAAGCAAAAGGTCTTGCGTGGTTAAAAGTAGAGGAAGATGGTTTGAAAGGTCCTATTTCTAAGTTCTTTGACGAAGCCCTTGCTTCTCAACTGAAAGAAGCTTTCGATGCAGAAGCAGGTGACCTTCTTCTTTTCGTAGCTGACAGTAAATCAGTTGTAGCAGATAGTCTTGGTGCTCTTCGATCAAAACTTGGAAAAGACCTTGATCTGATCGACTATTCTAAATTTAATTTCCTTTGGATTATGGACTTCCCGCTGATGAGTTACGATGAAGAAGCAGATCGTTATTTTGCTGAACATCATCCATTCACCATGCCATTAAAAGAAGACCTTCATCTTCTTGAAGAAGATCCAGGGAAGGTGCGGGCAGACGCTTATGACCTTGTTCTTAATGGTTATGAGTTAGGAGGCGGCTCGCAACGTATCTTCCAGCGTGATATTCAGGAAAAAATGTTTAAAGCACTAGGCTTTACAAAAGAAGAAGCAGAGGCGGAATTTGGTTTCCTTCTTGAAGCGTTCGATTATGGTACCCCACCACATGGTGGAATCGCCTTTGGTCTTGACCGTCTCGTAATGTTGCTAGCAGGAAGAACGAACCTTCGCGACACGATTGCTTTCCCTAAAACAGCGAGCGCGAGCTGCTTACTAACAGAAGCGCCGTCTCCTGTTAGTGAAGATCAGCTTAAAGAGCTACACCTTGAGCTAGCTAAGAAGCCAGTTGGAGCTGAGAAAGAGTAAAGAAATAATAAAAAGGACCTAATACACGATGATTGAAATCGGTTTGAAGGTCTGCTATAATTCAATTACAAGTTAACGAAGAGTCCTGAAGTGTTCGTTTACTTCCATAATAATTTGAGCCAACACTTTTACATCGGGAGCCTGATTCTTTCCGTTCAAAGTACATGCCTCGGTAGCTGAGGACTTACAGAGAACGGAATAGGGCACCCACCTGCCA
Organism: uncultured Bacillaceae bacterium; assembly: GCA_963805895.1. Taxonomy (GTDB): domain Bacteria; phylum Bacillota; class Bacilli; order Bacillales; family Guptibacillaceae; genus Guptibacillus. The sequence goes on along the minus strand of CAWDWH010000016.1, from coordinate 353,667 downwards.
ATGCAGGTTCAACAATTATGGAAAGGACGGCACAGTTGGGGCTCTTTTCTTTTTATTACAATTAACAAAGCATCAGTTCATTGAACTGATGCTTTTTCTGTATATGGATTTATTAGGGATTTATAGGCTGTTTTCAAATCGCAGGAAAAAAAGCGTGTTCTAGTTCAAGAGTTCTAATATCTCCGTTTCTAAGCGCTCGTCTTCGCTTTTCGTGAGATCCAGCTACAGCGGCCAGACTCTCGATCGCTTCACCAAACAAAATGAACACAAAGGGCGTGTTCTTTTTGTTTGGCTCCAGCGCTTGTCGAGTCTAAACGACCACTTCCGCTTTTCGTGATCCAGCTGCAGCGGCCAGGTCCTCGAGTCGCTTCAGAATTTCATTCGAACACAAAAGACGTGTTCAAATGAAATCCTTCCAGCGCTTGTCGGACCTAACCGGCCACTTCCGCTTTTCGTGATCCAGCTGCGACTCGCAGAAACTTCGATATTTCACTCTTTCACGAGAACACAAAAAGCGTGTTCTAGTTCAAGAGTTCCAATATCTCCGTTTCTAAACGCTCGTCTTCACTTTTCGTGAGATCCAGCTGCAGTGGCCAGACTCTCGATCGCTTCACCAAACAAAATGAACACAAAGGGCGTGTTCTTTTTGTTTGGCTCCAGCGCTTGTCGAGTCTAACCGGCCACTTTCGCTTTTCGGTTTACCTCGCCATTTTTTCTAGGTTTCCGTTTTTGTCCATTTTGAAGGCTGGGACATTTTGTTCTTCGTTGTCGTTTAGGACGACCATTCTTCTGGCTCTGTCCATGATTTGGATGAGGGATTGGTAATCTTCTTTCATGACTTGTTGTTCGTTTTCAAGATTTTTGATTCTTTGGTGGAGAAGGGTGTTTTCTTCTGTTAGATGTTGATTCTCCAATTCTAGTTTCTCAAGATTTGTTCTGAGTCTGCTTGTTGATGATGCGGATTGTTCTAGATTTGATAAGAATGAAATAACTTCTCTCATTGTTATGTGTTCTTTATGTTGAATTGATACGTGATTACTTTGAGACATTGGTGGATCAAGTGCTGGTTGTGACATTGGTCGTTCTTCTTTGATGATAGGTTTGTAATTTTCTTTTTCGGTATAGTCTGGTTGTCTACGTTCTGCTCGTTTCATTTCTTTCCTCTGTTTTTTTGCTAACTTTAAGGCTTGTTCGTAACGATCACGAACGATAGCGTTCCAGCGGAATCCAACTGCTGCAGAGGTGCGACTGAGACGATCGCCAACTTCATCAAAAGCCTTTAACTGTGTACTACCTTCTCTCACATGTCGCAGCACTGTTTCAGCTAACATTAAATCATCTTCGTGAGACCATGCATCCTGTCTGACTTTCATTTTCACCCAGCTCCTTTATCTTTTTAACTTTATATCGTTTTGAAGTAATCATAGCTTTGCCAGTATGGAAGAATTTATACAGAAGTCTTGTAAAAATGAGATAGATTGAAAGAATAGATAAAAAAACAGCAGTGCGAGTGCACTGCTGTTACCCTTTCTTATTATCTGATTTAATCCGTTCTGCGAAATAGTCGAGCCGTTTTTGTACTGTGCGTTCATGACCGCGCTCAGTAGGTTTATAGAACGATTTTCGAACCATATGATCGGGGAGATATTGTTGTGGAACGTAACCACCGGGGTAATCATGTGGATATCGATAATCAATTCCGTGTCCGAGCTCGGATGCTCCTTTGTAATGAGCGTCCCGTAAATGAACAGGAACGGTGCCGCTCTTTTCTTTCTTTACAGCGGCAAGTGCTGAATCGATGCCTTTGATAACGGCGTTGCTTTTGGGGGCGGTGGCAATGTATAGCGCAGCTTCGGCCAATGGTATCCTAGCCTCTGGCATGCCGATGAATTCCACAGCATAACTCGCTGCATGGGCTACGAGCAGAGCATTTGGGTCAGCTAGTCCAACATCTTCTGCAGCGTGTACGTATAACCTTCTTGCTATGAAGCGAGGGTCTTCACCTGCATAAATCATTTTTGCTAACCAGTATAGAGTAGCGTCGGCATCAGATCCTCGTATACTTTTAATAAAGGCAGAAACGGTATCGTAGTGATTGTCACTATCTTTATCGTATTGTAGAACGCGCTGTTGAATAGATTCTTCAGCAATAGCCAGGGTAATGACGAGCTTACCGTTTTCATCTGGAGTTGTTGTTAATACGGCAAGCTCTAGTGCATTAAGTGCGGTCCTTGCATCTCCATTAGAAACATCGATTAAATGTTCGATTGCAGGATCAAGAATTTCAATATCATATTTACCGAAGCCGCGGTCACTGTCATCGATAGCCTGATAAAGAATATTTTTAATCGTAGTTTCGTTGAGGTGTTCAAATCGGAATAATCTTGAACGGGAAAGAAGGGCAGCATTAATTTCAAACATTGGACTCTCAGTTGTTGCTCCAATTAAGACGATTGTTCCGTCTTCAACAAATGGTAAAAGTGCATCCTGCTGTGACTTATTGAAACGATGAATCTCATCAATAAAAAGCACTGTTCTTTTGTCATCGAGCTTTAGTCTTTCATTCGCTTCAGATGTGAATTTTCTTATATCTGCAATACCTGAAGTAACGGCATTTAACTGTTCAAAATGTGCAGAGGTCGTATTAGCTATAATGCGTGCGAGTGTTGTTTTACCCGTACCAGGAGGACCGAAAAAAATCATTGGTGTTAGCTGATCCGCTTGAATGGCTCTTCTTAGCAGTTTACCATCACCAATAATATGATCTTGTCCAATGAACTCTTCAATGGATCTCGGACGCATTCTGCTTGCGAGTGGTCCAGAAGAAGCGTTGCTTTTGTCAGGGGAATAATCAAATAAATCCATAAAACACCCGTCCTTTCATAGATAGTTGAAACATACTATAGGAGTTTTGGAAATGCAAGAAAAACCGGTTCATGCTATAATAACGAAGGTTTACTAACAATAGTAGTGGTTAAATAGATGAGTTACGTTTAAGTTGAGAGGGATAATATGACACAAGCGAATAGGAAGATGTCAAGCTTCTGGATGAACTGGGGGATTTTCACAGTTGGTCTTCTAGTGATGTCCTTTGGAATAGCACTTATGATACGTGCGGAGGCAGGTAGTGCTCCGTGGGATGTTTTTCATATTGGTCTTTATCAGCAATTTGGATTAACGATCGGTACTTGGTCCATTATCGTAGGTTTAGTGATAATTGGTTCTACATCATTAATGGATCGCGCATGGCCAAAACCCGGTGCATTTCTAAATATGCTGCTGGTCGGAGTGTTTATTGATTTCTATTTATGGCTTCCTATTCTTAAGACTCCTGATCAGTTCATTGGGAAACTAGGGATGTTGATTAGTGGTATTCTCATAATGGGTTATGGAATTGGGTTGTATATTGCGGCAGATAGAGGGGCCGGGCCGCGGGATAGTCTTATGCTTGTATTAACTGAGCGAACAGGGTGGAAAGTTCAGCATATTCGACTTTCAATGGAAATGGTTGTTCTTTCGCTAGGTTGGTTATTGGATGGGCCAGTTAATATTGGTACGCTATTGTTTTGCGTTACAATAGGTCCCATCGTTGGCTATTCATTACCTCAATGCAAGAAGCTTGTGGGTCGATTGATAGAAAGAGGTGGAAGAAATGAAAATATCAACAAAAGGAAGATACGGATTAACAATTATGATGGAGTTAGCAAAAAAGCACGGTGAAGGTCCGATTTCGCTTAAATCCATTGCAAGAAGTAAAGATTTATCAGAGCACTATCTCGAGCAGCTCGTAGCTCCCCTGAGAAATGCCGGTCTCGTAAAAAGTGTCCGTGGCGCATATGGCGGTTATATATTGGCACAGGATGCTAGCACAATTACAGCCGGAGATATCATTCGTGTTCTTGAGGGGCCGATCAGCCCAGTTGAAGTATTGGATGATGAAGAACCGGCGAAGCGTGACTTATGGTTGAAAATAAGAGATGCTGTTAAAGATGTATTGGATTCAACTACCCTTGAAGATCTTGCAACATATGAAGGTGAAGGTGAACAAGATAGCTACATGTTCTATATTTAGCTACCCGGCGAAAAGCTGGTGTTAAGAGGTGAGAAAGTATGAAAGCAATCTATATGGACCACGCTGCAACATCACCGGTTCATCCTCAAGTGATTGAAGCGATGATGAGTTCGCTGCGAAGTGATTTTGGAAACCCTTCAAGCATTCATCAATTCGGGCGTAAAACGCGCCATGCTCTTGATGAGGCAAGAAGCAGCATAGCAGTAAGTATCAATGCTCATCCGAATGAAATTATTTTTACAAGTGGCGGAACAGAAGCAGATAACTTAGCTATTATTGGTACAGCGAAAGCCAATCGTCATAAAGGACATCATATTATCACTACAGTGATTGAACATCATGCAGCTTTAAATGCGTGTAAAGATCTTGAAAATGAAGGTTTTGAAGTGACGTACTTGCCTGTTGATGAGACTGGAAGAATATCAATTGACACTCTTCAAAGAGCCATTCGCCCAGAAACGATCTTACTAACTGTCATGTTCGGAAACAATGAAGTTGGAACGATTCAACCGATTGAGAAAATCGCTCAAATTGCCAAAGAACATCAAATCATCTTCCATACGGATGCTGTTCAGGCGTATGGATTAGTTGAACTAGATGTGAGCGAACTAGGTGTTGATATGCTATCGGTTTCTGCCCATAAAATTAACGGTCCAAAAGGCGTTGGTTTTTTATATGTGAAGGATGGTACAAAGCTCGTTCCCTATTCTCATGGTGGAGAACAAGAGCGGAAGCGACGGGCTGGAACTGAAAACGTTGCAGGAATTGTGGGATTGCAGAAGGCAGCAGAGTTGTTTCATGTTGATCGTGAAGAGAAAGTAGTGCTCTATCATAAAATGAAAAAAGCAATGTCTACTATTTTTGAAGATGAAAATATCGACTATCACGTTAATGGAGACCAGAGCAACGTGCTGCCCCATGTGTTCAATGTAAGCTTCCCAGGTGCGGGAGTTGAGCCTATGTTAATGAATCTAGATCTTGCAGGAATTGCCGTATCGAGCGGATCAGCTTGCACAGCAGGGTCACACGAACCATCACACGTTTTGACAGCGATGTTGGGAGATAATGAGCGCACGCAGACGGCAATTCGCTTCAGCTTCGGATACGGAAATTCCATAGAGGATGCGAAAACGGCTGCGCAGGAAGTCGTTAAGATTGTCAATCGATTAAAGAAGTTATAAAATAGTCAGGACACAATGTGTGTTAATGAAGAGGAGGTGCAACCATGACAGCTCAAAAGAATGCAGATACACGCGTCGTGGTTGGAATGTCCGGAGGTGTTGATTCATCAGTTGCAGCCTTAATGTTGAAAGAACAGGGCTTTGATGTGATCGGTATCTTCATGAAAAACTGGGACGACACCGACGAGAACGGCGTATGCACAGCGACGGAAGATTATAATGATGTCATTCGTGTATGCAACCAGATCGGCATTCCGTACTACGCAGTTAATTTTGAGAAACAATACTGGGATAAGGTATTTACTTATTTCCTTGAAGAATATAAAGGTGGTCGTACACCGAATCCAGATGTGATGTGTAACAAAGAAATCAAATTCAAGGCTTTTCTTGAGCATGCGTTAACTCTTGGTGCTGATTACCTTGCAACAGGTCATTATGCTCAAGTTGTGGAACGTAATGGAGAAGTGAAAATGCTCCGTGGCGTTGATGACAACAAAGATCAAACCTACTTTTTGAATCAGCTCACGCAAGAACAACTTTCTAAAGTGATGTTTCCTCTCGGTGGCATTGAAAAGAAGAAAGTTCGTGAGATTGCTGAAGAAGCTGGACTTGCGACTGCTAAGAAAAAAGATAGCACAGGAATTTGCTTCATCGGTGAAAGGAATTTCAAAGAATTTCTTGGTCAGTATCTTCCTGCTCAACCGGGTAAGATGATGACTCTTGATGGAGAAGAAAAAGGGTCTCATGATGGCCTCATGTACTATACGATCGGTCAACGCCATGGGCTTGGCATTGGTGGAGATGGTGAACCGTGGTTCGTTGTCGGGAAAAATCTTGAAGATAACGTGCTTTATGTTGATCAAGGTTTCCATAATGAACTCCTTTATTCCGATTCGCTTATTGCAGTGAATTCAAGTTGGGTTTCAAATCTTCCTATTCAGGAGGAAATGTCATGTACAGCGAAATTCCGCTATCGTCAAAAGGATTCAGGCGTCACCGTTAAGAAAATGGACGAAGATCGTTTGCTTGTTACATTTGATGAACCGGTACGTGCGATCACTCCAGGACAGGCTGTTGTATTTTATGATGGCGATGAATGCCTGGGTGGTGCCACGATTGATCAGGTTTTCAAAAATGCAAGTGAACTCACATACGTTTAACTTGAAGCCTCATTTCGCAATGAAATGAGGCTGTTTTATGAGGTGAAGAAACCGGCGCTAAGTTATGCTAAACTAGAGGTTAAGCAAAAGATATAAGGAGTTTTTAAGATGAGTAATAAAAATGAATTAGCGATACAAGCAATGAATAATGGCGAATTAGAAAAAGCAGTTACGCTTCTTTATGAGGCGATTGAAGAAAACCCTGAAGATCCGATTGCTTATACAAACATCGGGAATTTACTTGCACAAGCTGGAGAAGTCAAGCAAGCGATCGTGTATTTTGAGAAAGCTATCGATCTTGATGAGTCTCAAGGGACAGCCTATTACGGTGCTGGAAATGCCTTCTTCGAACTTGAACAATATAAAGATGCAGCAGACATGTATCAGAGTTCGATTCAGAATGGTCTAGACCAAAGCGATGTTCATTTCATGATTGGGCAGTGCTTCGTTATGCAGGACGCCATGCGTCTTGCTCTTCCATTTTTCCAGCGCGCTGTTGAACTTAACGAGGAAGATACGGAAGCTCGCTTTCAGTATGCCCTTTGCCTTGCGCAGGAAGGTGCTGTAGATGTCGCGCTCCCTCAATTCGAACGGGTTGTAGAGGAAGACCCTGATCATGCTGATGCCTGGTTTAACCTTGGTGTTAGCTATGCTTATCAGGAAGATCTAACAAAAGCGATCAGTTGCTTTGACAGTGCACTTGCTATTCAACCAGATCATCTCCTAGCAGGAAACGGCAAGAAGCAGATGGAGCAAGCATTGAACAATAACGATTAAATTTTAAGTTATTGGAGAGAAGATCTTATGGTTGAGCCGCAAAAAGGTTACATCAAAGGAAGACCGATCCAAATGATTTTCTTTAATGAAGAGAGTTTGTATGGGGTAGCAAGATTACGTATTTCAAAAACAAATGAAGCCTATGATGAGCGTGAAGTTGTCGTAAATGGGATGATCCCAAGACTTCTTGAAGATGAGACGTATATTTTCTATGGCCGATTTACTGACCATCCACGCTATGGAAAGCAGTATGCTGTTGAGTCATTTGAGAGAGAACTACCTGAATCAAGACCGGGGCTGGTCCAGTATTTATCGAGTGACTTATTTCACGGTATTGGAGAGAAAACAGCCGAAGGGATCGTCGATACGTTAGGAGAGCGAGCTATTGCTAAAATCATGCGTGATCCATCTGTTCTCAGTAAAGTCCCTAAACTTTCTGAAGAAAAGGCGAAGGGGCTCTACGACTCTCTTATGGAGCATCAAGGCCTTGATCAAATCATGATTCGCTTGACTGAGCTTGGATTCGGTCCAAAGCTATCGATGAAAATTTTTAAAGCATATAAACAGGGAACGCTCGAAGTAGTCGAATCGAATCCGTATCAACTCATTCAGGATGTAGAAGGAATTGGTTTCAGACGAGCTGATGACCTCGGGAGGTCTATCGGTATCGAAGGAAAGCATCCTGATCGAATTAGAGCGGCATGTCTTCATACGTTAAATGAGCAGACATTGCAGGAAGGGCATGTGTACCTTGAGTATGATGCACTTGTTCAGTCGGTCAATGAATTGCTTGGAGATGTTCTTGATGAGGCGGATATTTCTCGTGAACTAATTGCACTTTATGAAGATGATAAACTGATTCTTGATCGAGAGCGAATCTATTTGCACTCCCTTTATTATGCTGAGAAGGGTCTCGTAACAGGGTTAAATAAAATAATGTCACAAACCGAGTATGCTGATTCTTTTCCAGAGTCTGAATTTTATCGAGCGCTTGGGGAACTTGAAGAACGTCTCGGAATTCAATATGCTCCTTCACAAAGAGAAGCGGTGCAAAAAGCGATTGCTTCCCCGTTCATGATCCTTACAGGAGGGCCGGGTACAGGGAAAACGACTGTGATTAAAGGAATCGTTGAGCTTTATGCTGAGTTGAATGGTCTCTCACTTGAGCCTAAAGACTATTCAAAGGACAACCCCTTTCCAGTACTCCTTGTAGCACCAACGGGTAGAGCCGCAAAACGAATGAGCGAAGCGACAGGTCTTCCTGCTTTTACAATACATAGATTACTTGGTTGGAAAGGGGAAGCTGGTTTCGAACACGATGAGGACAATCCGATTGAAGGCCGCCTTCTGATCGTAGATGAGGTGTCGATGGTAGATGTATGGCTTGCTAACCAACTCTTTAAATCACTTCCATCTCAGATCCAAGTGATTGTTGTAGGAGATGAAGATCAGCTACCTTCAGTTGGTCCAGGTCAAGTACTTAAAGATATGATTGATTCTGAAGCTGTTCCGGTTAGCCACTTAACAGATATCTATCGCCAGGCAGAAGGTTCCTCAATTATTGATCTCGCTCATTCGATTAAGGAAGGTAAATTGCCGGAAGAGTTTCGAAAGCCTACACCTGACCGGAGGTTTTTCCCCTGTTCACAGCCACAAATTGTGGATGTTATTTCTCAAGTGTGTGGTAATGCTTTGAGGAAGGGGTATTCCCCAAGAGATATACAGGTTCTAGCTCCGATGTATAGGGGTTCTGCCGGCGTTGATCGTTTGAACCAGGAACTTCAAAAGCTTTTCAATCCACCTTCAGAGCAGCGAAGAGAGCTTCCGCACGGTGACCTTGTTTATCGGGTGGGGGATAAAGTTCTTCAGCTTGTCAACAATCCTGAAGATAACGTCTTTAATGGTGATATGGGAGAAGTGGTTTCTGTTTTCTTCGCAAAAGAAAACGTAGAGAAACAAGATCAGCTTGTTGTGTCATTCGAAGGACAAGAAGTGGTTTATGATCGCCCTGACTTTAATCAATTAACACATGCTTATTGTTGTTCGATACACAAATCACAGGGAAGTGAGTTTCCGATCGTCGTTCTTCCAATCGTAAGGGGTTATTATCGGATGTTGCGCAAAAATCTTCTCTATACCGCTGTTACGAGAAGTAAAGATTTCTTAATTCTTTGTGGTGAGGAAGATTCCATTAAGCTTGCGATTCAAACAGAAGATGATCAAGTTCGAAATACGCGGTTAACAGAGAAGTTGCAAGAAATGATCGGAGACCAAGCGACAATTGAAGACTCCATTTAGAAGCCAGAGGCATACTCTGGCTTTTTATTATGCAAAATAATTGTTCGTGGCAAAAAGCAGGAACGGGATGTCTTGCCACTTTCGTATCAGTATAGAATAAATTCAATTTGGGCAGGCTTGAGTATATCTTCTTAAATAGCTGGATTAGGAGGCATTCGGAGATGCAATGTCCAAATTGTAAAAGTAAAAACATAGGAAAAATCGGAGCGAATCAGTTCTATTGTTGGAACTGCTTTGTGGAGATGTCGATTGTGAAAGGAACACTTTCCCTTCATCAGGTAGAAGAGGATGGATCTCTCACATCACTAGATGATTTATTTGAAGATTATGATATGCGAGTTGAATTGTAGACTACCTGTTTATAGCTGGAGGGATAGAATGTGAAACGAGAGTGGAACCTTAACTGGCTCATTTACTTAACGACCCTTCTGCTTGTGTTTCTATGCATCTATTTACTTCTGAAACTTTCGCCAATCTGGAAACCTTTATTAGAGATTTTAACGGTTTTAATCGTTCCTTTTCTCATCGCTTCCCTTATAACCTATTTACTTCATCCGATAATTGAAAAGATCCATAAGGAAGGACTTCCGCGAGCGATCGCCGTTCTTTTAATCTATTTTCTGTTTTTTGGTGGGGCAGGTTATGCCATTTTTAAGGGTGTTCCTCATATTGTGAAGCAGTCTCAAGAGTTGATGGAGAATGTACCGATGTTCATGGATATGTATCGTGACGCTGTTCATCATACGTACGACTATACATCTAATTTACCGCCTGCTCTTCAAGAAAAGATCGATCAGGTTTTTCAAGATGTGGAAAACAGTGTGAATCATACACTAACACTTGCTGTGCTGCTTGCAAAAAAACTGTTAAGTTCATTTTTTGTCATCATGATTATTCCATTCATTGTTTTCTATCTTCTAAAAGATTTTGAAAACTTAAAGAAAACAACCTGGAAGATCACACCTCCGAAGTGGAGAGAGCCTGGTAAAGAACTACTCGTTCGAATTGATGAATCACTCGGAAACTACATTAGAGGGCAGTTTTTTGTCATTACGATACTGGGTGTACTTGCGGCTCTTGGTTTTTGGCTCATTAAGCTGCCTTATGCTATTCTGCTTGGATTGATCGTAGGTGTAACGGATATAATTCCTTATTTTGGCCCCTTCCTTGGCGCAGCGCCTGCGTTATTAATTGCATCGACTGTTTCGGTTAAGATGGCCATCATTACGGTAGTCGTTATTGTTGTGCTACAATTTATCGAAAGTAACATTCTTTCGCCTTATATTGTTGGTAAAAGCCTTCATATTCACCCAGTGATCATTATATTTGGACTTTTAGCAGGGGGAGAAATTGCAGGTGTCATAGGTCTGATTCTTGCAGTTCCCGTTCTTGCTGTCCTAAAGGCGCTGATTCTTTACCGCAATGAACGAGAGGGAAGCGATTGACAAACGCTTGCTCCTCTGACTATAATAATCGCAGAGATTAAGAAATGAACACATTGACGGAACGAGTATGCTGAAACCAATTCCTGAATACAGACGTATTTAATAGAGAGAAGCTCCATGGCTGAAAGAGCTTTAGGAACAAGGCCAGCAGAACGCTAATCCTGAGTGCGGATTAATCCCCGCCGTCTCGACCTCGTTACGGTCGCTTGAGGTGATAGGCGATTTTTGCCTATAACCAGGGTGGTACCGCGTGAGCATATGAACCAAACTCTCGTCCCTGATTTATTCAGGGGTGGGAGTTTTTTGTATGGAAAAATTTCTTGCCGCCTATAAGTTTAACTACCATTCTAAGGAGGATTTTCTAATGAAAAAGCTAACTTCAGCTGACGTGAGACAAATGTTTATCGATTTCTTCAAAGAAAAAAATCATTCTGTTGAACCAAGTGCTTCCCTTGTACCACATGAGGATCCGACACTACTCTGGATCAACAGCGGAGTTGCAACGCTTAAAAAGTACTTCGATGGCCGAGTGACTCCCGGTAATCCAAGGATTGTAAATGCACAAAAATCGATACGTACAAACGACATCGAAAATGTTGGTAAAACGGCGCGTCATCATACATTTTTCGAAATGCTGGGAAATTTCTCCATTGGAGATTACTTCAAAGAAGAAGCAATTGAATGGGGCTGGGAATTCCTAACAAGTCAAGATTGGATTGGATTTGAAGCTGATAAATTATCAGTAACGATCCATCCTGAGGACGAAGAAGCTTATTCAATCTGGAAGGAAAAGATTGGACTTCCAGAAGAGAGAATCATCCGTCTTGAAGGAAACTTCTGGGATATCGGAGAAGGACCAAGCGGACCAAATACAGAGATTTTCTATGACCGTGGAGAAGATTATGGTCTAGAAGATCCAAAGGAAGAACTATACCCAGGTGGTGAAAATGAGCGATACCTCGAAATCTGGAACCTTGTATTCTCGCAGTTTAATCATAATCCGGATGGTACGTATACACCACTACCAAAGAAAAACATTGATACTGGAATGGGACTAGAACGTATGGTATCTGTTATACAGGATGCTAGAACGAATTATGATACAGATCTGTTTATGCCAACGATTCGTGAGACCGAACGGATGGCGGAAGCTAAGTATGGTGATTCAAGAGAAGGTGATACGGCGTTTAAGGTTGTTGCTGATCATATTCGTACTGTAACGTTCGCAATAGGTGATGGTGCTCTTCCATCGAACGAAGGACGTGGATACGTATTAAGAAGGCTGCTTCGCCGAGCTGTTCGATTTGCAAAGCAAATTGGAATCAATCGTCCTTTTATGTACGAGCTTGTACCGGTAGTTGGAGATATTATGGTGGAATTCTATCCTGAAGTGAAGGAGAAGAAAGATTTTATTCAGAAGGTCATCAAAAATGAAGAAGATCGTTTTTATGAAACCTTAAACGAAGGTCTTTCTATTCTTTCTGAGATCATTAGAAAAGAGAAAGCAGCAGGCAATAAAGTCATTTCAGGTAGTGATGTATTCCGTCTCTATGATACGTATGGTTTCCCAGTAGAATTAACGGAAGAATATGCTGAAGAAGAAGGTATGGAAATCGATCGTACCGGATTTGAACAAGAGATGGGGATGCAGCGTAAACGTGCTCGTGATGCTCGTCAGGACGTCGGATCGATGCAAGTTCAAGGTGGAGCTCTCGGTGATATTTCCGTCGCGAGTGATTTTGTCGGTTACGAAGAACGATCTGTTGATACCGAAGTCGTTGCAATCGTGAAAGACAAAGAGCTGACGGAAGAAGCAACAGAAGGTGACGAAATTCAGATTATTTTACAGAGTACGCCTTTCTATGCTGAAAGTGGCGGACAGGTTGCCGATCCAGGCGTGATTTTGGGTGAAGGTGTTCAGCTTCGCGTAACGGATGTACAGAAAGCACCGAATGGTCAGCATGTTCATACGGCTGTTGTGGAATCAGGATCTATTAAAACTGGTGCGAAAGTAACGGCTGAGATAAACCGTACGAATCGTTCTGCGATTGTAAAGAATCATACAGCGACACACTTGCTTCACCAGGCATTAAAAGATGTGTTAGGTGATCACGTTAACCAGGCAGGTTCTCTTGTAGGTTCTGAACGTTTACGATTTGACTTCTCTCACTTCGGGCAAATCTCCTCTGATGAACTTGAGGAAATTGAGAAGAGAGTAAATGATCAGATCTGGGCGAATATTCCTGTGAATACGATGGTTAAACCAATCGATGAAGCGAAAGCAATGGGAGCGATGGCACTGTTTGGTGAGAAGTATGGTGATACGGTGCGCGTTGTTCGCGTTGGCGATTATAGCCTCGAGCTATGTGGTGGTACACATGTTCAAAATACGGCTGAAATTGGTCTTTTCAAAATTGTTTCAGAGTCAGGTATCGGTGCAGGTACACGTCGGATCGAAGCTGTGACAAGTGAGGGTGCTTATCAAGTTTTAAATCAGCAAGTATCGATTTTGAAAAACACAGCTGACTTGTTAAAATCAAATGTGAAGGATGTTCCGTCAAGGACAGAAGCATTGCTCGGTCAGATTCGTGATTTACAGCGACAAAATGACTCACTCACTTCGAAGCTTGCCAACGTGGAAGCAAAACAAATGTCGAGTGATGTTCAAGAAGTGGATGGCGTTAAAGTTGTAGCAAAACGAATTGACACAGACATGAACAATCTACGTAGCATTGTAGACGACTTGAAAGCACAACTTGGTAGCGTTATTGTTGTCCTTGGTAGTGGTTCTGATGGAAAAGTTCAGCTGGCGGCAGGAATCACAGATGACCTTGTAAAAGAAGGTTATCATGCAGGAAAACTGATTAAAGAACTTGCTTCACGTTGTGGAGGAGGTGGAGGTGGACGCCCAGACATGGCGCAAGCTGGTGGCAAAAATCCTGAGAAGTTGGATGACGCACTTGCCTATACGACTGATTGGGTGAAATCCATTTCCTAATTTGGTTTCAGTAGTGTACAATAAGAATTAGTTGACTAGTAACGATTCTAGATGGGGTCGGAGAAAGAGGTGTAAGGAATGAGTTCAATGGACAAGACAATGAAATTTAATTTTCCAGACGACGCATACAATCATGATGTCCAGGAAGTGTTGCTCACCGTTTATAGTGCTCTTCAAGAAAAGGGCTATAATCCGATTAACCAGATCGTGGGTTACCTCCTTTCTGGAGATCCGGCTTACATTCCGAGACACAATGATGCGAGGAGCCTAATTCGGAAACTTGAACGTGACGAATTAATAGAAGAGCTTGTAAAATCGTATCTTACTCATCATCAAGGATAAGGAGACAGCATGAAAACACTTGGTTTGGATGTCGGCACAAAAACAATCGGCGTCGCCCTAAGCGATGCGATGGGTTGGACGGCACAAGGGTTAGAAACGGTGAAACGCAATCCCGAAGCGCAGGATATTATTCCTGATCGTTTAATGGAAATCATTAATGGGAATGATGTCAGCAAGATTGTTGTTGGACTTCCAAAGAATATGAATGGCTCAATTGGCCCAAGTGGTGAAGCCTGCATGGCTTTCGCTGATTTACTTGGGACGAATACCAATTTACCTGTCGAAATGTGGGACGAACGACTAACAACAGTTGCAGCGGAACGCATGTTAATCAGTGCTGACGTGAGCCGTAAAAAGCGTAAGAAAGTGATTGACAAAATGGCTGCTGTTATGATTCTGCAAGGATACTTAGACAGCAAGCAAAATTAATGAGGTGAAAACATGGAGGAAAAAGAACGTATTATCATTCCAGATGAGAACGGCGACGAACATTTATTTGAAGTTCTCTTCACATTTGATGTAGAAGAGAATGGACAATCTTATATGACAGTTGTTCCAGCAGATCAAGCTGAAAGCGAAGAAGAAGTAGAAGTGTATGCTTTCCGTTATGAAGAAGAAGATAATGAAGAGCGTGATTACAAACTATTCCCGATCGAATCAGATAAGGAATGGGAAATGGTTGAAGAAATGCTCAACACTTTCTCTGAAGAGGAAGACGAAGAAGACGAATAATCGAATTATGAAGCTACCGGTGAAATCATCGGTAGCTTTTTTCAATACATCTGAGATTTCGATTACTGATTTTAGGAAATGACTACAAACCTTATCGGTTACCTTGTATAATACATAATGGAGAAAAATTGGCGAAGGTTGGCATTCCAGCTGACAATATGTCGACTTATAGTATAATAGGAAAAGAGCGAAAGGGGGAAACGGCATTGTCAGATTTTAAAGACATGTACAAAGAGAAGCTGGTTAAGCGCCAGAATGAAAATCAAAAAGTAAGAAAAATTGTAATTATTATTTTATTGCTTTTAACCATAACGGTGGCTGCCGTTATTACCGGTGGTTATTTTTACATAAAAAATATCCTTGAGCCAGTTGATCCTGATAGTGATCAGAAAACAGCCGTTACGATACCGATTGGATCTTCCACTTCTTCAATTGGAAAAACACTTGAAGATAAAGGGATTATTAAAGATGGTACTGCTTTTCGTTATTATGTTAAATACAAGAATGAAAGTGGGTTTCAAGCAGGTGATTATGAGCTTTCTCCTTCTATGACCATGGATGAGATCATTGCCATCATGAAAAGTGGGAAAGTCATGAAAGATGCCGTAGCAACGATTTCTGTACCTGAAGGCATCTGGGTTGAAGACATTTCTGCTCGAATTGCTAAGGAATTAGACATGAAGCAAGAAGAAGTTTTGAAGAAAATAGATGATGAAAAGTATGTTAAATCATTAATTAATGAATATTGGTTCTTAACAGATGATATTTTACAAGAAGACATTAGACATCCACTTGAAGGATACCTTTTCCCAGCAACTTATGATTTTGAAGAAGAGCCGACAGTTGAATTAGTTGTGAAGGATATGTTGGATAAAACAGATAGTGTTCTAAAGAAATATCGTTCAGAACTAGAAGATAGCGAGAATTCTATTCATGAAATGATGACGTTAGCTTCAATCATTGAAGAAGAAGCATCTTCGAAAGCAGATCGGACCAAAATTTCTGAAGTGTTCTACAATCGACTTGAAAAAGATATGATTTTACAAACTGATCCGACGGTTGTTTATGCAAGAGGAGAGCAATCAGGAGAGATTACACAAGACGACCTTGACGCAGAGTCTCCATATAACACTTATAAACAAAAAGGACTTCCAGTAGGACCAATCGCTAACCCGGGTGAATCATCGATTGTAGCTGCGATCGAACCTGCTGATACGGACGACTTATATTTCTATGCACGACCAAACGGAGAAACGTTATTCTCAAAGACGAATGAAGAGCATAATAAAAAAGTTGCTAAATACAAAGACGAATGGAAAGAATACTATAAGAAGAAAAAAGAGAAAGCCAAAGAAGAATAAGGAATTTTGGGGAATGGGAGAGTTAGACTACCATTCCCCTTTCAATTATGATAAAATTATTCGGGTTACATGA
The DNA here is from genome assembly GCA_963805895.1 of uncultured Bacillaceae bacterium. GTDB lineage: Bacteria > Bacillota > Bacilli > Bacillales > Guptibacillaceae > Guptibacillus. Next base: position 337,228 of record CAWDWH010000016.1, on the reverse strand, counting down.
AGGAGGAGCGATCATGATATCCGATCATGTTGAACAATATCTTGAATCTTTGCGTCCAACACGGGAAGGTTTAATAAAAGAGATGGAAATATATGCGAGTGAGAATCATGTTCCAATCATGGAGCAAACGAGCCTTGAGATCTTGTTGCAGCTGCTTTCTTTTCTGAATCCGAAGCGTATTCTAGAAATTGGAACAGCTATTGGCTACTCCGCCATTCGCATGGCAGAACAGTTGCCAGAGACAGTGATTATGACTGTAGAACGTGATGAAATACGTTATAGAGAAGCTTTATCAAATATTGAAAAATCAGGATACTCAGATCGGATAACAGTTTTTTTTGGAGATGCGTTTGAGCTGGCAGAAGAACTTAAGCAGCAAGGGCCATATGAAGCGCTTTTTATCGATGCAGCAAAGGGACAATATCAGAAATTTTTTAATGAATTTTATAGCGTAATTGAAGCGCAAGGTGTTATTTTTTCTGATAATATATTGTTTAGAGGCATGGTTGCGGAAGATGAAATCGAAGAGAAGCGATTTCGATCGATGGTTAAGAAGATCCGTCTTTATAATGAATTTTTGATTTCACATCCTGAGCTTAGGACAACAATTTATCCTGTTGGCGATGGACTAGCTGTTAGTCAGCGTAAAAACTCATGATGAAGGAAAACCGGCGTACTGTTGTGCGAGCGGTTTTTCTATAAATAGAAGGGGAAGAATTATGGTTAATAGACCCGTAGTAATTGGTGTTGCCGGGGGATCAGGATCAGGCAAAACCACGGTAACAAGAGAGATATTTAAACAGTTTGCTGATCAGTCTGTATTAGTCATTGAACAAGACTCTTATTACAAAGATCAGAGTGAGAAATCAATGTCTGAACGTCTTGGTACAAACTATGACCATCCACTTGCATTTGATAATGACCTGCTAATTGAACACGTAAAGGAGTTAATGTTATATAACTCTATTCAAAAACCTGTCTATGACTATACAGTTCACACAAGATCTGATAAAATTATCCCTGTCGAAGCTAAAGATGTCATTATTTTGGAAGGTATCCTAATTCTTGAAGATGAGAGACTTCGTGATTTAATGGATATCAAATTATTTGTTGATACCGATGCTGATTTGCGCATTTTGAGAAGAATGGTTCGTGATATTCGAGACAGAGGAAGGACGTTAGATTCTGTCGTAGAACAATACACGTCAGTCGTTCGTCCGATGCATTTGCAATTTATTGAGCCTACAAAGCGCTATGCAGATATCATTGTTCCAGAAGGTGGCCAGAATAGAGTGGCCATTGATCTTATGGTTACTAAGATTCACACGATACTAGAAGAAAAAGCAATGCTATAACGATAAAACGAGGTATAATTACCTCTTTTTTTCATACAGTTTATTACGATTGATGCCCTTAATTGATGAAGGAGTGAAAGAAATGGCAGAGGATAAAAAGTATTATATGACCCAGGAAGGGAAAGAGAAGCTAGAGAAAGAACTTGACCTTCTTAAAACTGAAAAAAGAAAAGAAGTAGTAGAACGTATAAAGATCGCTCGTAGTTTTGGTGATCTTTCCGAGAACTCTGAATATGATGCAGCGAAAGATGAGCAAGCGTTCGTTGAAGCAAGAATTCAAAGCGTTGAGAATATGGTTCGTAACGCTGAAATTATTGAGGAAGATAATAGTGCTTCCAACGTTGTGTCGATTGGTAAGCGCGTTAAATTTGTTGAGATTCCTGATGGTGATGAAGAAGAATATATCATTGTCGGTAGTGCGGAAGCAGATCCATTTGAAGGAAAGATCTCAAATGATTCTCCAATGGCTAGAAGTCTTTTAGGTCGCCAAATTGGTGAAAAAGTCAATGTGCAAACACCAGGTGGAGAAATTCGAGTTGAAATTATAGAGGTTAAATAAAGAGAAGTAGACGAAAGAGACAGTCAATTTGTGGCTGTCTCTTTTTTAGCTTGCGCAATTAAGCACATGACGAGATGCACTTCTAATGAGTTTGAAAATAGAAATATCGGTCGAAACTCATACAGAGGTGAACGGTATGAGAAGGAAACGGGTAATTGGATTAGGTACGCTTTTTTTGTTTGGATTTCTCCTGCTTATAGCTCGACTAGTTCAACTTCAATTAATTGAAACAGAATCCTATTCCAAACACAATATTAACCTTATTGAAGCAAGCATTAGTCAGCGTACACAGTCTTATGTTCTTGACGAAGGAAGAGGAACCATGCTTGATAACAATGGCGTGACAATGAGTCATACGATTCCTTCTCTTGTTCTCTTTCCCTTTCTAAAAGAGAGAGAATGGCCGATTGAAACGTTGGCGAAGGTAATAAATAAATCACCAGAGGAAATCGAACAAGCATTTGAAGGTAAGAAACAACCTTTTACTTTCAAGAAAAATTTATCGATAGATGAGATGAAGAAAATCAACGAATTAAGTATCCCGGGGGTTTATGCAGTTTTTAAAGGTGAAACTAACGACAAGCTTGCCGAACATTTAATCGGCAGCGTAAGAACAAATCCTGATCGTCTTAAGTCTAAATATCCTGAGAAGTGGGCAGAAGGGCTAATCGATGAGAAAACAAAAATGGGGATCTCTGGACTTCAGTTAGCTTTTGATCCATTTCTCCTGTCGGAAGGAGATACAACACTTCTTTATCATGCTGATCGACAGGGTAACCCACTGCTAGGACTTGATGTAAAAATGTTCTCTAATTCGGATTCCTTCTACCCCCTCCAGATTAAGACAACGGTCGATATGGAAATACAAAAGCTGCTTGAGAAAGCGATTGATGATTCAGGCATTACAAATGGGGGGGCGGTCTTACTTGATATAGAAGCCAGTAATCTTATTGGAATGGTCAGCCGTCCCTTATTCAAGAAAGATGATCCGCTTGGAGTTGGAGGAGTAAACCAGATGACCACTGGACATTTCCCAGGATCTGTCTTCAAAACAGTTATTCTAGCTGCTGCTTATGAAGAAGGAATAAAAAATAATCGAACGTTTGACTGTGACCAAAACGTATACAGAGATGGACCCGGCAATCGGAAGCTTGGTACAATAGACCTTAAGCAGAGCTTTGCTCTAAGCTGTAATGCGGCATTCACTGAGCTTGGGGAAGAGTTAATTCAGAAAGATTCTGATATTATTGAAAAAACAGCAGCGAATCTTGGCATTAGTTCAACCGTAGGGTGGAGTGATTCACTTTATCATTATGAGGAGTTTAAACAGTTTCCTGAAGAGTCAGAACCGGTTTTCTTCATAGATGACAAAGACAAACGTGTAAAGAAAGCAATCGATCAAACCGTGATTGGTCAATTAAATGTAAAATTAAGTCCTCTTGCTATCGCCAATATGATGGCTACAATTGCTAGGAATGGAGATTCCAAGCAGGTGAGAGTTGTAAGTGATATCCTCTATCGAAATCAGACGACATTTTTAACCTTTAAGGAAAAAAGTGCAGGGGAAAGTCAGTTATCAAATCAAGTTATGAAGTCATTACAAGAATCACTGCGAGAAGTGGTTGTAAGTGGAACCGGACGAACGTATTTAAGTGACCTTCCTGTTGCCGTTGCAGGTAAATCTGGTACTGCGGAGCTAGGTAATGAAACCTCTTTTGATCATCAGTGGTTTGCGGGTTATTTCCCTTACGAATCCCCCAAATATGCACTAGTAGTCGTAGACCTTGAGAGGGAAGAAAAAGAAAATAAAGCATATGAATCATTTGCTAAGATCGTAAAGGATTTATACGAAACAAAGAGGGAATAACGAAACAAAAGTCAAGCCTTCTACGAATCCTCTAGAGATGGTAGAATAAAAACAACAGTTAAATAGAGGAGTGGATCGGCGTGAGATCGCGATATGGGGATCGTCATTCAAAGAGAAAACAAAATATCGTATTAAATAGTTTGATTGGGCTTGTTCTTGTAGTCATTCTAGTCCTTGTGGCGAACATTGTCTTTTTCGGAGATGACCCACAGCAAACAGCAGGTGAAGAACAGCAAACAGCACAATCAAACACAAACGAGAAAGCGAATAGCAGCAGCGACGATGCCGTAACGTCTGATGAAGCTGATTCCAAAGATTCAGAGTCTACAGATGCGGATAAAGAAAACGCTGATGAAGATAGTTCGAATAAAGATGCTACAGACGATGAGAAGAGTGAGGAAGTAGACAAAGATAAAGATAAAGATAAAGATAAAGAAGATCAAAAGAAAGAAAAAGAGTCTGATCAGGAAATTCCAGGAGAGCAGAACCTTGATGGACCCTGGGAGCCTGTTGGAACAGTACAAACAGGTAAGCACGTTTCAAAATATGAATTTGGGACAGATGACTGGAAAGAGAAAATCAAAGCAGCTGAATCGGTGATGGGCTTATCTGAAGATGAAATGACGATTTGGAAGATCGGTGGAAATGGTGGACCACAACAGTCATTTGCAAGAGTAAGCAAAAAGGGACCAGGAAACCCAAAATATTTCATCGAACTCAAGTGGATTGATGGAAAAGGGTGGAAGCCTGTAAGTGTAACAAAAGAATAGAAAAACAGACAAAAAGGAAGCCTTCCGTGTGGAAGGCTTCCTTTTTGTCTGTTTTTATTTATTTTGCCTTAAAATGAACTACAGCAGAATAATAAGGTCTTCCTGTTTTCTCGTGTGTTAATGCATGGTGTTGAACAGAGTGAACCTGCAAAAGCAAAGCGCGGTTATTATCAATCTGTGTTTGGATCTTGTTTTCTATTTCTTCAAGTGAGAATCCTTCAAAAAATTCCACTTTATCATCGATCCTTTCGAGTGAAAAGCTCATATCTATTTCCTCCTTATTTAGTGCCCAGCTAATAGTTTACACATAATTATTTAATCAGACAAATTGATATTAAAAAAAGAATGTGATAAATTAGAACCACAATGCATATTATTCATACCTTAATAGTATGAATTAAAAACACGAAAGCGATGTGACAGTAATGGGAAGAGAGTTTATTGATTTATTTGAGCGCTGGGCTGACTCATACGATACGACTGTATCAGGGCAGGACGAAGAATACCGGGATGTATTTAACGGCTATGATGGCATTCTGTCAGCAGTAGCTCAAGCTTCCTCGGGGCACGTTCTTGAATTTGGTGTTGGTACAGGGAATCTGACTTCCCTTTTACTTAAGAGAGGGTTGGGTGTAACAGGAGTGGAGCCTTCAAAGGCAATGAGGGAGAAAGCAAGTGAACGATTACCTTCCTTAACCATTCATGATGGTGATTTCATGAACTTTCCAACACCAGCTCAACCTGTGCAAACGATCGTGAGTAGTTATGCATTTCACCATCTCACGGATTCTGAGAAAGAGACGGCCATTCACAATTATAGCCAACTACTGACTCAAAATGATAAAATTGTATTTGCGGACACGGCATTTAAAGATGAGAGTGCCAGATTACAAATGCATGAAAAAGTAAAAGCAAAAGGATTTTTGAATTTGCTTCAGGATTTACAAACAGAATATTACACCACGATTCCAGTGCTAGAAGAATTGTTTCAAAAGCACGGGTTTCAAGTTGCTTTTACTCAGCTTAATGAATTTGTATGGTTGATGGAAGCAGTTAAAAATTGATCAAGTAAAGGAGTACATCATGAAGATCGGTATTATTGGAGCTATGGAAGAAGAGGTTAGAATTTTGCGGGATCGCCTGGATCATCGCGAAGAGCAGGTGATTGCAGGATCAGAATTCACTACAGGAACCATCGATGGTCAGGAAATCGTTCTCTTGAAATCGGGAATTGGAAAGGTGAACGCTGCTATCGGGACGACGTTAATGAATCAAATCTTTAAACCAGATTATATTCTTAACACAGGTTCTGCTGGTGGATTTAACCCTGAACTAAAAGTTGGCGACATCGTCATTTCTGCTGAAGTTCGTTACCATGACGTTGATGCAACCATCTTTGGTTACGAATACGGCCAGGTTCCACAAATGCCGGCTCTTTATGAACCGGACAGTATGCTTGTAGCAGCTGCTGAGCGAAGTGCAGAGAAAGTAACAGAACATCAGGTAATCAAAGGATTGATTGCTACCGGTGATTCATTTATGAACGATCCTGAAAGAGTCGAATATGTGAAGTCAAAACTTGCAAATCTTGATGCTGCGGAGATGGAAGCGGGAGCGATCGCTCAGGTTTGCTATCAATTTAGTACGCCTTTTGTGATTATCCGTTCATTATCAGATATCGCGGGTAAAGAATCTAACATCTCGTTTGATGAGTTTTTAGAAACCGCTTCGATCAATTCGGCAAATCTTATCTTAAATCTAGTTGAGGAGTTGAGAAAGAATGTCTAAAAAAATGAATGTAGAAAGCTTTAATCTTGATCATACAAAAGTCGCTGCCCCATATGTGCGTCTTGTAGGTGTAACAAAAGGACCAAACGGTGATGAAATTTACAAGTATGATATTCGCTTTAAGCAACCAAACAAAGAACATATGGAAATGGCGGGGCTACACTCCATTGAACATTTAATGGCTGAAAATATTCGTAATCACATGGAAAACGTGGTGGATATTGGACCAATGGGGTGCCAAACTGGATTCTACTTAGCGGTATTAAACCATTCCAATTACGATGAAATTTTAGAAGTACTTGAGAAAACCCTTCAAGACGTTCTGAATGCAGACGAAGTTCCAGCTTGTAACGAAGTACAATGCGGTTGGGCTGCGAACCATAGTTTAGAAGGAGCAAAAGAAATCGCTGACGAAATGCTTACGCATCGTGACGAATGGCATATCGTTTTCGCTGAATAGAAAGGATTTCACGCTATGGAAATCTTTAATAATGTGCATGAGCTCGTCGGCCGGACTCCGGTCATCGAGCTCAATCATTTTGATTTACCTGAAGGGGTCCGCTTGTTTGCGAAACTCGAGTTCTACAACCCTGGTGGAAGTATTAAGGACCGCTTAGGACAAGAATTACTTCAAGAAGCAATTGATCATAATCGAGTATCTCCAGGTGGAACGTTTATTGAACCTACAGCCGGCAATACCGGTATTGGTCTTGCTCTTGCTGCGGTAAACCGTGGTTATACGGTAATGTTCGTCGTTCCCGAAAAATTTAGTATGGAGAAACAGGATTTAATGAGAGCTCTCGGTGCTAAAATCGTGAATACTCCCACTGAACTCGGTATGAAAGGTGCGATTGCTCGAGCAGAAGAGCTTCATAAAGAAATTCCTAACTCTTATATCCCCCGACAATTTGGAAATCCAGCAAACCCACTGACTTATTACAAAACTCTTGGTCCAGAGCTTTGGAAGCAGCTAGATGGCGATCTTGATGTTTTTGTAGCGGGTGCCGGAACCGGTGGGACTTTTATGGGTACAGCACGGTATTTGAAGGAGCAGAATTCCAAGGTGAAAACGGTCATCGTTGAACCTGAAGGCTCTATTCTTAACGGTGGACAATCAGGGCCTCATAAGACAGAGGGGATCGGAATGGAATTTCTACCTGATTACATGGATCGTGCCTATTTCAATAGTATTCATACGGTGACTGATGAGGTTGCCTTTAGGCGTGTAAAAGAACTCGCTGAAAAGGAGGGACTTCTAGTTGGAAGCTCTTCCGGTGCAGCGCTCGAGGCTGCGCTTATCGAGGCAAAGAAAGCAAAACCAGGAACGAATATTGCTACTATTTTTCCAGATAGTAGTGAACGATATTTAAGTAAGAAGATTTATCAGGGAGGCATGTAAACAATGAAGCCAAAAACAAAACTTATTCACGGAGGCATTACAGGCGATCCACAAACTGGAGCGGTGTCTGTGCCGATTTATCAAGTTAGTACTTATAAGCAAGAAGCAGTTGGTAAGTTCAATGGCTATGAGTATTCGCGTACAGGGAATCCAACTCGTCATGCGCTTGAGGAACTTATTAAAGATCTTGAAAACGGTGTGGCTGGATTTGCATTCGGTTCGGGTATGGCTGCTATTTCTTCAGTAATGATGATGTTTCATTCTGGCGATCATATTGTTATGACGGACGATGTATATGGTGGAACTTATCGTGTGATGACGAAAGTGCTAAATCGTCTTGGAATCGAGTCAACATTTGTTGATACGACGAACCTTGATTTAGTCAAAGATGCGATCCAAGAAAACACGAAAGCAATTTATGTAGAAACTCCAACAAATCCTCTATTGAAGGTAACAGATATCCGAGCGATTTCGAAGCTTGCAAAAGAACATGAGCTTCTTTCGATCGTCGATAATACGTTTAACACACCATACTGGCAGAATCCAATCGATCATGGTGCTGATATTGTCCTTCACTCAGCCACCAAATATCTAGGTGGACACAGTGATGTAGTGGCTGGTCTTGTTGTTGTGAATTCTAGAGAGCTGGCAGAAGAAGTTCATTTTGTTCAGAATTCCGCAGGAGCTATTCTAGGGCCACAAGATTCTTGGCTATTGATTCGCGGGTTGAAAACTCTAGGCGTACGTATGGAAGAACACGAGAAAAACACCTCCAAAATCGTTCAATTTCTTAGTGACCACGATGCTGTTGAGAACATTTATTATCCTGGATTAAGTACACATCCTGGAAATGATATTGCGGTTAATCAGTCTAGAGGTTTTGGTGGTATGATTTCCTTTGATATCGGAAGTGCTGAGAAGGCAGATGAGCTATTAAGTAAAGTAAAATACTTTACCCTTGCTGAAAGTTTAGGTGCTGTTGAAAGTTTAATTTCAGTACCTGCACGCATGACGCATGCTTCTATTCCAAAAGCTCGCAGGGATGAACTGGGTATTACAGAGGGGCTAGTACGCATCTCTGTAGGACTTGAAGATGCTGATGACCTTATTGAAGATCTCGCTAACGCATTAGGATAATGTTAAGCCCCTCTTCTTTTATGAAGAGGGGGCTTACAATTTACTGGAAATAGTTACATCTCTTAGAGGCATCTCTTGTATGATAGAATAAGAGACAAGAGAGGTGAGCGCGTTATGAAACAACTTCAAGATAAAATGACGGATTACAAACGTTTTGCGTTTGTGCTGCTTAGCCTTAGTGTGTTCTTATATATCGGCTCTTTTCTTCCAGTTGAAGGGAAGTCTGATGGTGGAACATTGATTTTGACAGGTGGAGGCTTTCTTCTTGTTGGAATTGCGCTGTTTTTCTATTCCCGGGCGATTGCCATTCAGAAAAAATTAAATGAGCATGAAGATATAAGTAAATAAAGCATAGATTGATAACAATTTTCACCTTATCACGTTATCAGAATGAAAAAACGAGCGAACGTCGAAAAGCCATTTCCATTAGGAAATGGCTTTTCGTATACGTTTAGTTGTTCAACTATCAAATATGTTGAGAGTAGATATGTTTGAAAGTGTGATAATTCCTTAATAGGTCATAATTTCTTTCAAGCGACCTTGCCACTTCTCATCATCTAGAATGATTTGAAAAGAAATTCGTCTGTTTTTCTTATATGCCTCCTTAGAATCTTCATCAACTACTGGCTTGTATTCTGAATAACCTGTAGCAGCAAGATACTTTGCGTAATCAGGAGTAGCAAGCTTAGGATTCGCCTTCATTAATTCCTTTACGACTGCAACTGAACGATCGGTTGAAAGCTTCCAGTTATCATAGGGGACCTTGTCGGTATGGCCTTCAATGAGAATAATATAGAGATATTGACTAATATCTTTTTCATCGATCAAGTTAGCAAACACATCAGCTAAATCATCCAGTACTTTTTTCCCTTCTGGACTAATTTCCGCACTTCCCGTGTCAAAGAGAATATCTCCTTCAACTGAGATTGTATTATTTGGCCCACGAACAACTTTATCTTTTCCCACGTTTTCTTCCAGCTGTTTTTCAATAAGATCACTAATCTGTTTTTTTACATCGGCAACTTTTGCAAGCTCTTGCTTCATTACTGTTTGATCATATGCATCATAGATCATTTGAACAAAGGCAATGATCGCAATAAATAACATCACGAGAACAATCATCGCCATCATGTCGGCGAAACTGGGCCAGTAATGTTCTTCATCGTTCTCGATCTGAAATCGTCGTTTTCGACTTTTCATCGATTATCACCAATCATCCTGGATTGGACGTGTTGCTGTGACATCGATTGCCTCCGCATTTGCTCTTCATATAAGCGCAATTGGATTTGATGAGATTCTGATAATTGGTGTTGGATATCCTTCAATTCTCTTGCAAGACCTTGATATAAAGAATCGAGACTGTGTGCAATTGTCCTCATTTCATGCTGAAGTGGCTGATCACGCTGATCTCGATCCATTTTGTGTATGATTGGTTCAAGAGCTTCACGTTTGATTTTATCAAGTGTTGAATACCATGCTTTCTCAAGTTGAGAAACAGATTCTGCAAAATCTTGTGAGGCTCTGCCATATTGGTTTTGCTTATCTTGATAGCGATAATACCATTCATCTTGCATTTGATGGACGCGTCTCTCTAGTTCTTCCTGTGAGCCCTGGTAACGTTGCATTTGTTCATCAAGTCCTCTTAAGTAATTCTGTCCCGTTTCCTCGGCTTTTTTCTGTGTTTCCTTGATGAGTTGATCAGAACGCTGCACGAGTTGCTCAAATTTACGTTGTCCCGTCTCATGGTGTCTTGAAAGTGCTTGAAGCTGGCTTTCAAGGGTCTTCAATTTATTCCCAAGCTCTATGATGCCATTGGTTGCCTTCTCTTGAACGCCATCAAGTTGTGTAAATGACTCTTGAAGTTTTACACCGAATGCTTCTAATATTGAAGTGCTAGATGAAAATTGTTCTGTATATTGGCGCTGAGAAGATAGGATTCCTTGAACGTCATTCATCGCGTCGTTCAGTCCAGCTGTGAAATGAATCATATTATTGGAAAAATCTCCGAGCGTTTCTTGAAAACTATCTTGAATTCTTCCGGCAAGGCGATCCAGAATTCGCTCCATCTCATCGTGCGGTTTCTCCTGTGTTAAGCTTGCATTCAAATTATGATCGAGTAGTGACTCACAGTCCGATATGATCTTCTCTAAATAATAAGCGGTCGTACGTCCACCAGTTAAAACACCATTTTGAATGAGCGTAAGAAATAAGGCGTTACCTATACCTGCAATACTTGTGATGAATGCGACGCTCATTCCTTGAAACGGACTAGAGATGGCTTCTATAACAGAAGCAAGGTTTAAATTTGCATCTTCTGGCTTTTGAGAAAGAAACATAAGCGTTTCTTGCATAGAAGAAATCGCCATAGTAAGCCCGATAAACGTCCCGAGTATTCCAATAATAATAGATGTTGGAGGAAGCTGCTGCATAAATCGCATCATTCCGCCAGCAGGTACGCGTGCAAAACCGAATAGTGGAACAGATTCTTTGAAAAAGTGTTTTTCTATTAGTGCCTGTGTATTAACTTGAGATACTCCTGCAAGATGATATGTTTTGTATTCTTTCATAACATTTTGAATCCATGGAGCAGTATGGGCAGTTGAATCGTTCTGAATTTCAGCATTTTCAATATCCCTTAACCACTGTTTCATTTGAAGACTGATCTGTATGGTAGCTGTGATACCAAAAATAGCTAAAAATCCGATGAGGAAGAGGACAATTGTTGTGACATTCAGCATGTGATCACCTCCGCTTTGTATATATGTATGTCCTTTTCAACAGAACTTTCATCCTTTCTAGGACAATGGCGTGAGTGAAGCGAGAGATATTGAAAATTGTCGGAAAAATTGTTTTATATAAACTATTTAGGAAATTTAGTAAAAAAGGTTTACAAAATAGAAGTTCATGGATATACTTACCTATGAAAACACTATTGAAAAAAGGAGGTCGAACAGAATGATGAAGAATTCAATGAAATCTAATGTTTCAATTGCAACTGAATATGAACAGCCTGTTCGACCAGCCCCTCGTTAAGAGGTATCCTTTTTTATTAACGGATTGAAAAGCCGCAGGTCGACGCCTGCGGTATTTCTATGCTTTTTTCGCCGCAGGCACACGCCTGCGGCTTTTTGCGTCCAATTTTTGAGAGGAGGAAAGATAATGAAAAACGGGAGAAAAAGCAAGGAAAAGCAGTATCAAAGGAGAAAATGGGTCCCCTGAAATGAGTTAAAGGAAAGGAGGTCGTTAACATGTTGCCATTCCATTTAGTGATCATAACCAGAGTGAAGAGAATCTTCAATAGAAGCTTATCTTCCGAACTGCATCAGCGCTCTATTCATCATCGTTTGGCAGAAGTAGAAACCAAACGATACCGAGCTTCGATGTGGCTATCCTAATACAAACCAGTAAGGAGAGATGATCATGTTAACGATTCATTTAGTATTCGTAACTATTGGTATCCGCGTTCATGAAAGAACTTTGGAAGAAGAGGAACATTATTTGAAGGTGAAAAGTGAAATGAATCACCGTGCTGTGCGCATAAGCGAAAGTCAGCACTGGCAGTCTTAAACCATGGAGTAGAAAGAAAGGATGATGAAGATGATGAAAGAATCATATCAACTAGCGATTCAAAAATGGATGACAGTAGAGAAAGGTTTGACCTGAAGGGAATTTAAGAGAAAGGAGTGGATTGGATTGACTTTAAACCTATTATTTGCCACAATCACGGTTTCAATCAAGCGTAATCGGAAGTCGCTTGATCAAGAGTTGGACGGTATGAGAAGAAAAGACCTGATTGAAACAAATCAATACAAACAAAGCTTCTATATCCATCATTAATCGAAAGACAGGGGATCCCCTGTCTTTTTATATTTTGAAATTTCATATTGGAGGGTAATAAGAGAAGAAGAGAAAAGTATCATAAGAATGTCTTATCGTAGCAGTATGATTGCTGTGAAAACTGCTGTTTGTTCACTGTTTTTAAAATAAAGTGAATGGGTATTGATAACTAGAGCAGAATGTATAAAAATAAGAGAAGTGGTATAAAAAAGGAGTGACAGAAATTGAGAGAAATACAAAAAGAAATTATTGATGAGCTTGGCGTCCAACCTACGATTGATGTAGAAGAGGAAATTAATAAACGGGTTGGCTTTCTAAAAGCGTATCTTAAGAAAAGTGGAACTACTGGTTTTGTACTTGGCATATCAGGGGGGCAGGATTCCTCTCTTGCTGGTCATTTGGCTCAGCTTGCTGTAGAACAGCTACGTAAAGAAGGAACAAATGCATCCTTTATTGCAGTTAGACTGCCATATGGTGAGCAAAAAGATGAGGACGACGCGCAGGCAGCATTGAAGTTTATTAAACCGGATCAAACGGTAACGATAAATATTAAACCGGCTGTAGACGCTTCCGTTGCTACATACCTTGAAGCAACTGGGAATGAGTTAACGGACTTTACGAAAGGAAACAACAAAGCAAGGGAGCGGATGATTGCACAGTATAACATTGCTGGAGATGAGAAGAAGCTGGTCATTGGAACCGATCATGCTGCAGAAGCTGTGACAGGTTTTTATACGAAACATGGAGATGGAGCTTGTGACCTTACACCACTATTTGGTTTAAACAAAAGGCAGGGCCGTGCCATTCTCGAACATATAGGGATGCCTGAGCATCTTGTCGAAAAGGTTCCAACGGCAGATTTGGAGGATGATCGTCCTGCACTTCCTGACGAAGAAGCACTTGGAGTTAGCTATGATCATATAGATGACTTTCTTGAAGGAAAAGAAGTTCCAGAAAATGCTGCGATGACAATTGAAAGCCACTTCTTAAAGACGAGGCATAAACGTAATATGGCAGCTACGATTTTTGATGTTTGGTGGAAATAAGTCATGAAGAGACCTGAATAAGGTCTCTTTTTTTTGCGTATGAATAGATATAGTAAACTTTTTCATTTCGTTATAATGAAGGGGAAATGACATGTGAGGGAACAAGAATTTCATTTTCAAGCAATCATTCATAAGCTACGACAAGTATCGGGAGTAGATGTGCCAATAATCTTAGAGGATCATTTTCCCGAGGAACGAATCATAGGTGGAAAGTATTCACTTGAAAGGCATGTCATTACAATTTATTTGAAAGAAGTAAGGATGCAATGCATGCTCCTCTTCGGATCGGATGAATATATGTTGGATTATTTCACAGTCATACTTGCTCATGAGCTTGGCCATGCAGCAGATCAGAATCTTAAGGAATTGGCTGATCTTAGGACATCTACGTCTGATGTGAAAAGGAGGAATCAGATTTCGATAAAACTAGAAGAAAACGCCTGGAATTATGCCACTAGACTTATTCCAGATCTGCATCCTTTGTTAATGATTGTTAAGGAACGGTCTCTTGATATGTATAGATTATGTGAGGATGAAAAGAAACAATTTTCAAAAAATATATACAAAGTTCGATGACCTTGTTAAAATGAATAAAAACCTGACTCGCAGCCATTTCTTTCCACCATCAGAAGAATGAAGAAAACCATCCTATGATGGAAGGTTCATTTTATGTAAAGGTGTGAGGTCATGAAGGTAATCAAAACGTATTACCCGAAAGTGAAAGCAATCGAACTGTTCATGTTTTTGGTGTATGGTATTGTAGTTTGCTTTGGCACCCTGTTACTATGGTCGCATGGTGAGTTGACGGCTGTTAGGTGGCGGACCTTCATGTTAATTGGTTTGATCTACGTGTTGTTTTGTATAATCTTAAGCTTATGTATTAGGACTCAGCGGATTGAATTGACTGAATACAGAATCGAACACAAGTTATTTGGTATGAGATGTCGAAGTGTTGCTTTTACCTCTGTTAAGAAAGTCACCTTTGGAAAAATAAATGGTTCGCCGGTTGTAGCGATCGAAAATCGAAATAACCACAAATTGATTTTTGTTCCTTATATTCCTTTTGAGAAAGACTGGGATGAAATAAGTTCTTATATTAAGGAACGTAATCAAACCGTCGTTATAACCATTTAAAGAAGCTCCTCTTGAGAGGAGCTTCTTTAAATGGTTTATGATAGGCGCTCATTCACTTACTTCATAGCTGGTTCAAGGGCCACAGCAGGTCCAAAGAATTCAAAATGCATCTGTTCTTTTTTAACGTTTAGTTGTTCTAGCGCTTCCTTAATAGCGTTCATGAAAGGGAGTGGACCGCAGAAATAATAATGCGTTTCAGGGTTTAAAGAAAGGATTTCTTTCAGCCACTCTTTATTAACAAAGCCTACTTTATCATATTTTCCTCGGTTACGATCTTCTTGAGTTGGAGATTCATAGCATAGATGATACTTGAGAGATGGATGATTTATTGCATTCACTTCATTATGAAAGGCGTGTACATTTCCATTAAGTGCAGCATGAATGAAAGTCGTTTCTCTATTTTGATCTAAGCTGCTTTTCAGCATACTGAGCATCGGTGTAATACCAACACCACCGCTTAGCAAAACAATTGGGTTAGAATCATCTTCCAAATAGAAATCGCCTGCTGGTGCTGTAATGCTGAGTGTATCGTTCTCATTTACATAGTTGTGTAAGTAATTAGATACGACGCCATCAGGTTTTAAAAGATTTTCTTCCTTTTTTACCGAAATTCGGTAATAGGGTTTTCCTGGTAAATCAGAAAGACTGTATTGACGAATATGAGTAAATTCGTCTCCTGGAATTTCTACTTTTACACTGATATATTGTCCAGATTTAAACGAAGCGATTGGTTTACCGTCAGCAGGTAGTAAATAGAAGGAAGTGATAACGTCACTTTCTTTTACTTTATGTTTGACCATAAACGTCCTTTCATTATCCCAACCACCTGGCTGTTGAACAGCTTCATTATACATATCATCTTCGACATCGATGAACACACCCGCAATCACTCCATATGCTTCTTCCCATGCAGTTAGAATTTCTTCAGTAGCAGCATCTCCTAGCACTTCTTTAATCGCTAGCAATAGATGCTCTCCAACAATTGGATAGTGTTCTGGTTTAACACCAAGACTCCTATGCTTATGTGCTACTTGCTTCACTACAGGGAGAATAGTTTCTAACTGATCAATATTTTTAGCGGCGGCATAAACAGCGTTAGCAAGTGCCTGCTGTTGGCGTCCTTGTTTTTGGTTTGCATGATTAAAGATATTTAAGAGTTCTGGATGATTAGTGAAAAGCATTTCATAGAAACGTTTTGTAATTTTAGTGCCATGTATTTCTAAAACGGGCACAGTGGATTTAATTGTAGCAATTGTTTTTGGTGTAAGCATGAGAATAAACCTCCATTTTAATAAAGATGCATTTTGGATATATCTTTATAGTATATGCGATGGTAATTAAAAGCAATATTATAAATACATCTTTAAAGAAATGTTCACATCTTTGTGAAAGCATTCTAAAACAATTGCATAGAGTGGTTGTGATAAAATAGATCTATGAAAATCGGATTGAAATGGGGATGAGTCCAGTGCGCTTAACAAACTATACAGATTACTCATTACGAATGTTAATTTACCTTGGTAGTATGAAAGAAGAAAAATTAGCAAGTATCCAGGAAATTGCAAATGCCTATCAAATTTCAAAAAACCACTTAATGAAAGTGACTCATGAACTTGGGAAAAAAGGCTATATCGATACGATTCGTGGGAGAAATGGAGGTCTTCGACTTGCAATGAATCCTGAGGAAATAAACATTGGTAAAATCGTAAGAAGTACGGAAGAAGATTTTAACCTTGTTGAATGCTTTGATAAGGAAAATAATACTTGTATCATTAGTCCTGCTTGTCGATTAAAGCATGTTCTTCACGATGCACTTTCAGCTTACTTCGAAGTACTGGATGGTTATACACTTGCTGATTTAATTATAAATGATCAAACCTTACGTCAGCTACTCACGTCGAGATAACGTACCACTCCTTACATTTTTGAATACACTGCTACTGAAGGAGTGTGGCAGAAATGGAGTGGTTTGAACTAACTGGAGTTGGCGGAATCATCTTGGCACTTGCATTTATTAGATTGAAATATGGGCGGAATTCTGCTCATCATCGCTATTTAAGAGAAGAATTTATGTCAGAAAAGTGGCAAAGAGAAAAGAATAGAGATCATGAAATATAAGTAGACGCTCCGGATCTTCCGAAGCGTTTTTTTAATTTTAAATAAGAAATGGTGAAGGACAGACACAACCGAGTAGGCATATACATAAACTTAAGATATAGTAACAGCCCATAATTGGGAGGTGAGTATGTGTCGTTACTGGCAGCGCTTGCTTACGTGTGTAAGGAAGTTCTTTTCTTTGTCTCGTTCGTAAAAAACAACGCTTTTCCTCAGCCTCTTTCTCGTAAAGATGAAAGAAAATATTTAGATCTGATGGCAGAAGGAGATGAAGATGCAAGAAATCGCCTCATAGAACATAATCTTCGTCTTGTTGCACACATTGTCAAGAAATTTGAGAATACAGGAGAGGATCCAGAAGATCTTATTTCTATTGGTACAATCGGATTAATTAAAGCGATTGAAAGCTATTCAACAGACAAGGGAACAAAGTTAGCAACATACGCAGCGAGGTGTATTGAAAATGAAATATTAATGCATCTGCGAGCTTTAAAGAAAACGAAAAAAGATGTGTCTCTTCACGACCCGATTGGGCAGGATAAAGAAGGGAATGAAATTTCACTTATTGATGTTTTAAAGGCAGAAACTGAAGATATTGTTGAATTGATCCAGCTTAATATGGAGAAAAAGAAAATCTATGAATACATTCATATTCTAGACGACCGAGAAAAGGAAGTAATCGTTGGAAGGTTTGGTCTGAGTCTTGAAAAAGAATTGACTCAACGAGAAATCGCAAGACAGCTTGGCATTTCTAGAAGCTATGTATCGAGGATTGAAAAAAGGGCATTGATGAAGCTGTTTCATGAGTTTTATCGGAACCGGAAAGAAAAAGAGAGTGGCCTTTAAACCTGCCTAATGGCGGGTTTTTTGCTGTGAATTATTGGTTAAGATTGGACTTGACTCGGACAAAACAGGCAAAGCTTGTTTGAGTTGTGATGAATACCAAATTCCCTTTGTTTTTAAGTGGTAAAGAACGTTTGTTCGTAATATAATAAGAACAAACGATCGTATAAGGAGCGTTGTCCGATGATGAGATTGATGAAAAAAAGCCTGCTTAATAAAGAGGCGATTGAAATGATTTACTTATCTAAAAACAGTACAATTTCACAAAGAAGAGTTACGTTATTGGATATAAAAGAAGATGAAGTAAGAGGGTTCTGTCACTTAAGAAGAAGCGTACGAACATTTAAGTTGGAACGTATATTGTCTGTATATCCATTAAAAGAATCGGTGAAAAGTATTTCATTAAATGGATAAGTCCGTTTGCACAAATCAAAAAAAATAGCTCCGGAGGTCTCCCTCCGAAGCCTATTTTAAGGTTGGTCTACTTTAGTTTAACACACAAAAGCAAAAAAGCAATAAAGGGTGAAAAATTGATATAAAGTTTTACTCTTTCATACGGAGACTAAAATTTTAGGTCATCTTTTATTTTTCTGGTTTTTCATTCGTATTGTAAGTAGAGAGTACTTTACGAGTCCAAATTCGATAACCTTCGCCATTAAGGTGGATTCCATCAAAAGTAAAGTCTTTATTTAGCTGTCCAAATTCGACGAGGTCTGGATAAATGTCTATAAATCGATAATTATAAAGGTTAGCGAGATCTTTAAGACGCTTGTTAAGTTCTTTTATCGTAGCGTTCTTGAGAGGATGGCTCGTCAAGGCCGTATTAACAGGAAACAGACTTTGCACATATACCTTAGTATGGGGCGAACGTGTTTTGAGTGTATCAAGTATCTGTTTGTAGTTTGTCTCAATTTTGTTTACGGATTGACCGGCAATCAAATCGTTGATTCCAATCAATAAATAGATACGATCTGGTTTAGCTTTTACGACTTCATCGATTCGATTGAGCACACCAGTCGTCGTGTCACCGGCGATGCCTCTGTTCAAGACCTCATAATCGCTGAGTGCTTCTCCCCACTCATAATAATCAGTCAGGCTATCACCGAGGAAAATCGTTTCACTACTTTTATGAGTATAGGATTCATATATACTCTTCTTAGTTTGATAATATTTTGTGTAATAGGTAATATTTTTCTTCTGAGATTCTGAGTCGTTCTCAGGCATTTCATCTGCATTTGTTCTTAAGAAATCTGTTTGATTTTCCGCAAGCGCAAGCAGAATAGCTAGCGAACCAGCTACAATTACTAATATCCAAGTCCTTCTTTTCAACACAATCACACTCCTATAGATTACGATAGGTATTATACCCTATCTTTCTTAGAGTGAAAGGTGAAAATGCTTTTCATTACAAAAAATGAGTAAAAAACCCCCGAAATAGAAAATTTAGAGGGATATGTTTGTTTTCTTCTGTAAGAAATCGATGTCCTTGTAGTAAGCATCCTTAACAAGAAGGTTCGGTCCAAGGCATTTAACTGCAGGACAATGACAGCTTATGCTCTTAGCTATGTTGCTGTTTTGCCATCTTCGATAGGCATCGTTCAAGTTTGTATCTTTAATATTTCCAAGTGGAGGAGTGTCACCGAAATCCGTCACAATGATATCACCGTCAAAAATATTCATATTTAAACGAGAGCGCCCATCAGGGTCGTTTCTAACGGTTACATTTGGTTCTTCATATAATCGTTTGAGAAGTCTTAGATCCTCCGGATTTGAACTACATGGATAGAAAGGAAGTGTACCAAACAATAACCAGACATTTGGATCACGATGGTCCAGAAGACGGTGAATACCTTCGCGGATTTCATCTAAGGTAGCGATATCTAAATCTGAAGCGAAATCAGAAGGGTACATGGGATGAATTTCATGTCGCTGGCATCCCATTTCAGCAATTTGTTGATGGATGTTAACAATGTTTGGAATAGTCCTTCGGTTTATCATGGTTTCTGCAGATACAATGACGCCTCTTGCTGTTAAATTCTTTGCATTGTCGACCATACGATGGAAATATGCTTCACGTTGTTCTAATGATGGTTTTCGATCCATAACGGCAAAGCCGATATCCGTGAAGTCTTCGATACTCCCATAGTTGTGAGAAATATGCAAAACATCAAGGTAAGGTAATATTAAGTCGTACCGTTTCCGATCCAGCGTTAAGTTGGAATTAATCTGTGTCCTTGCGCCTCGTTCATGAGCATACTTTAAAAGCGGTACCACATATTGTTTAACCGATTTCATTGAAAGCATCGGTTCACCACCAGTAATGCTCAGTGCTCTAAGCTTCTCTACTTCTTCTAGTCGCATAGTCAGAAGCTCCATTGGGAGTGGGTCAGGATCTTTGGGTTGAAGAGTATAGCCCACTGCACAGTGCTCACATCTCATATTACATAGCGTAGTTGTAGTCAGTTCTATATTTGATAGAACCAAGTTCCCGTGATCTTCAACATCCATATAAGCTTCCCACGGGTCATATGTGGGCGTAATAGTCTTCTTTGTTGTTGTCATCATCATCGACCCCTTTATGTAAGTAAACGGCTTTCACCTTACATAATTGTAGAACATCTAGAATAGGATGAACAGCTCAAGTCATAAATTTAGAAAACTCCGCCAATCCCCATACGAAGTTCGCTACTTTGTCATAGACTATACTATCTACTAGAAGGATGTCTACAGGATAGAAGGAGGGGGCATATGAGTTACGGCTATGGCTACGGAAACCCTGGTTGTGGTTATCCTTATCCGCCATACCCATATCCAGGTTATGGCGGTGGGTATTTTGCATTGATTGTTGTCTTACTTGTGTTATTGCTTGTAATAGGTGGCGGATACTATTATTATGCTAACCACTATCGTAATTGCTAAGGCACCATATGGGACACATTCATATTTGGGGTCGATGCTTATAAAAAAACAAGCACGAGAAGGTTATCCCTTCGTGCTTGTTTTTTTTTGTTTCGCTCGATCTAGATCATCTCTTGTTGTCTTCTCCCATAAAGGAACACCTCTTTGATAGGCTGCTCTTGAAATCATATGCCCTGAAACAGGTGCGGTCATCAAAATAAAGATAATACCGAGAATGAGTTTTCCGCTGATCATTTGTTGTTCAAAAATAAAGTAAAGGAAGGCAGCAATGAGAATGCCAGCCACTCCAAGCGTTGCGCTCTTTGAAGCTGCGTGAAGTCGCGTATAGACGTCAGGAAGTCGGAAAATCCCGAGTGCCCCAGAAAAAAGGAAAAATGTTCCGATAAGCATGATGATACTAATCACGACTTCTTTCAATGATAACACCCTTTTCTAGAAATTTAGCAATAGCTACTGTACCTATAAAAGCAAGAATACCAATGAGTAGGATAATGTCATTGAAATACTCTGTCTCTAGCTTGATTGCTAGAATACCTGCTATTGCCATCAGGTTAATCCCGATCGTATCAAGTGCGACCGCTCGGTCCGGATTTGATGGACCTTTGATTGCACGATAGAGGAGAAAGAGGGTGGAGATGGCAATGACGACGATACAAATGGTAGATACGGTTGATAAAAGGGATGTCATCTCGTCACCTCCATAATAGCTTTCTCAAAAGTGCCTTTGATTTCTTTAATGACCTCATCTGCATCAGGTGCATCCATTGCATGGATATAGATATGCATATTATCTGGAGCAACTGAAACCGTAAGTGTCCCTGGTGTTAATGTGATGAGGTTTGCAAGCATCGTAATTTCCCAATTTGTTCGAACATCAATTGGAACAGCTATGATACCTGGCTCCATATTGAGTTTGGGACTGTAGACTAGCTTAACAACTTGTATATTTGCCATAATCAGTTCTTTTATGAAAAGAAATAGCAGTTTAATGATTGACCAGAGGCGATAGAAGTAAAACCGATCTGGGATAAATCGCTCCATCAAAAGGAGCAATACAATCCCAAATAAGTAGCCTACAAAGAATGTACTAAACGAGTAACTTTCAAAAAGAAACATCCAGAGAACGGCAATTATAAGATTGATAATAATTTGTATTGGCATGCCATCTACTCCTTCATGACTGAATCGATGTAGTTTGCTGGATCAATCATTTGATCAGCGATCATTTGCACAGTTGGATAAATAAATTCTGCACCTAATCCAAGTAGAACTGTAAAAACAAGAAGAAAGGCAGCAGGCATTATTTTTCCTTTGGTCGGGTTATGTTCTAGTGACTGCTCTTGTTTAGATTCTCCCCAGAATCCATTGATGAAGATGCGGACGACGGATAGGAGAATGAGAAGGCTAGTAATTAGTCCAATAACAGCAAGTACATAATGACCTTCTTCAAATGCGCCTCGAAGAATTAAGAGCTTACCGATAAACCCACTGAATGGAGGAAGTCCTGCAAGTGCAAGTGCGGCAATGAAAAATAGCCATCCTAGTAAAGGCTGATTCTTAATAATCCCTCCCATTTTTCTTAGATCCGACGTTCCCGAATAGGAGACCATCGCTCCAATAAGGAAGAATAGAGCTGCTTTGATAATCATATCGTGTAGCAAATAATAAATCGTTCCAGCTAGTGCTGTGGCTGAGAAGACACCAATTCCAAGCATCATATAGCCTACGGCTGGAATGATATTGTACGCAATAATAAGTTGGACATTATTGGTAGATAGCGCACCAATCACACCAAAGACAAGTGTGAAACCTGCCAGGATAAGTAAGATTTGATGTGTAACGGACAGGTTGTATACGAAAATCAATGAGAACACTCTTACTATTGAATATACCCCAACTTTGGTCAGTAAAGCTCCGAATAGTGCTGAAATGACAGTAGGAGGAACCGTGTAGGACTTAGGTAGCCAGAAGTACAATGGAAAAAGAGCTCCCTTTGTCGCAAAAACGATAAGTAAGAGTATAGCAATCGTTGTTAAGACACCATCCTGATGAACTTCTCCGACGCGTTCGGCAAGCTGTGCCATGTTCACTGTCCCTACGACGGCATACAGAAACGAGACAGTTGTAACAAAAAGCATTGAAGAAAACAAATTGATGATGATGTATTTAAATGATTCTCTAAATTGCTCTTTTGTCCCACCCAGTACGATCAATCCATAGGATGCAATCAATAGAACTTCAAAGAAAACAAATAAGTTGAAAAGATCTCCTGTTAGAAAAGCTCCGCTAACCCCTGCAATTAGTAGTTGAAAAAGAGGATAGAAATAATATCGTTCACGCTGTTCATCAAGAGAATTAAATGCATAGAATGCGCATGCAACAGAAATGATATTCGTTGTTAGAACAAGAAGCATGGCGAGTGGATCTGCTACAAGTACGATTCCATAAGGGACTGTCCAATCGCCAGCTTTCATAACAATCGTGCCATTTTGAATAACGTTATAGGCGATTAGTGAGACCACCCCAAGATTAATCATCACCATTATGCGCGTGATCAGTCTTACAAGGGGCAACCTCTTATTCAGAAAGACAAGAATGATCCCTGTTAGCAGTGGTAATAGGATTGGTAGTATAGCTAGATTACTCATTTTCGTTACCCCTCAACTTCTCCATATTATCGGTACCATTGGTTTGATATGTCCGATACGCTAGCACAAGAAGAAATGAAGTCACACCGAAACTAATGACGATGGAAGTTAGGATTAGGGCCTGTGGTAGCGGATCAACATAGTTAGATACGTCTTCAGCAAGGATAGGAGGTTTGCCGCGATTCAGCTTTCCCATCGTAATGATAAAAAGGTGCGCCCCGTGAGACAACAGTGCGGTTCCAATGATAATCTTAAGAATTTGTTTTTGAAGGATCATATAGACGCCGGCCGTAAAGAGAAGACCTGCAAGCACTGACATGATAATTTCCATTAGTCATTTCCCTCCTTCTTGCCAGGACGTAATTTAATCATGGTATAAATTCCTATAGCAGCGAGTCCCAACACAAGGATTTCAAGCATCGTATCCAGTCCACGGAAGTCAACAAGAATGACGTTAACAACGTTATCTCCTCCACCCAATTTATAGGAATTTTTCAGGAAATAATCCGATACTGGCTCAAATAGTTTTGTACTATGAGAAGCGATACCAACCATTGTCACAAGAACTCCAACTGAAATAGAAATCACCCAGTTGACTGCATTCGTCCGCTTTGATTCCTTCTTTTTCTCGAAATTAGGAAGGTGATAGAAGCAAAGCAAGAATAGGGCAACTGTTACAGTTTCTACAATAAGTTGTGTTAGCGCAAGGTCTGGGGCTCGGAAGAATACAAATAGAAGTGATAATCCATAGCCAACAATTCCGAGTACCAGGATGGCGGCAATTCGATTTTTCATGAAGATCGTCCCAAAAGCTGAAACGGCCATTACAAATGCAATAAGTATTTCAGGTGCTGCAAGTGGAGCAAGATCATCAAATGAAATCCGAAAACCATCAGTGATGCTCATGGTTATGCCTACAAGAGCCACAAAAAAGACGAAAATGTAGATCATATAATGCCTTAGAGAGCCAGTCATATAGAAAGTTGTTAGTTTCTTCGATCCGCTAAGTAAGCCGTTAATCATTCCATCATAGGCTGTGGCTGCAGAAAGTTTACCTGGGAGCACTTTATAAACGTGCTCCCATTTTGTTCGAGTTAAATAGAAGGCAGTACCTAGTCCAAGGACCGCTAAACTCATATACAATTCAGGGCCGAATCCGTGCCAGAACTCTATATGAGTTTTCCCTGCTACTCCAGTGATAGAGTCGACCATTGGGGAAAGGAGCGCATGACCAAAAATATTTGGAACAAATGCAATAATAATGATTAGAAGGACAAGAACGATTGGTGAAAGCAGCATCCCAATCGGTGCTTCGTGCGGCTGCTTTGTCAGCGTATCCCGTTGCTTTCCGGTGAACGTACGGAAGAATAGCAAGATGGAATAGACAAATGTAAAGATACTTCCTCCGACCGCTAAATAAGGAAAGAAGGGTGAAACAGCGTGTATAATGGTTGATCCATGTTCAAATTCAAGAGAAGATTTAAAAAACATCTCTTTACTTAGAAAGCCGTTTAGAAACGGAAGGGGAAAACCAGCCATCGAGAATGTTCCAAAGAACGCAAGTGTGGCTGTGATGGGCATAAAGGTAAAGAGACCCCCAAGTTTTCTAATATCACGGGTACCGGTTTCGTGATCGATGATACCGGCAACCATGAACAAGCTTCCTTTAAAAGTGGCGTGGTTTAGGATATGGAAAACAGCAGCTAAAATGGCGACTTCTGTGCCAAATCCTAGCATAGCCATGATCATTCCGAGCTGACTAATGGTTGAATAAGCTAGAATTGCTTTAAGATCGGTTTGTCTAACAGCCATATAAGAGCCCCAACAAAGGGTCAGTAAACCAAATCCACTAACGATCAGGAAGAAGAGATCTGTTCCTGCAAATACAAGACTCAATCTAGCTACCAGATATATTCCTGCTTTAACCATAGTTGCTGAGTGAAGGAAGGCACTAACTGGTGTTGGTGCTTCCATTGCATCAGGCAACCAGGTATGAAACGGGAACTGAGCAGATTTCGTAAATGCCCCTAGTAGAACCATGACTAGAATAAAAGGGAACAGAGATGATTCACTAATCAATTCAGCATTTTCAATAATCCCTCGAATGCTTGTGGACCCTGTAATATCAGCCATAAGCAAGAAACCACCTAGCATGGCAAGGCCACCGAAAACCGTAATCATCATCGATTTAAGAGCACCAGAAGTTGATTTCTCCCTTTGATACCAGTATCCGATAAGAAGGAACGATGAAATACTCGTAAGTTCCCAGAATGTGTATAGTACAAAAAGGTTATCGGATAACACAACTCCAAGCATAGCCCCCATAAATAAAAGGAGGTAAACATAAAAATGGCCAAGTTTCTCGGCTTTGCTTAAGTAATAGATGGAATACAGAACAACAAGCGATCCGATTCCTGTGATCAAAAGCGCGAAAAATAGGCCAAGACCATCAATATAGAATGTGACGTTTACGCCGAGCGATGGAATCCACTCAAACGTTTTTAGTGTATGTACCCCCCGTAAAACATCTTCTATGAAAGTAATAAAATACCCAAATAATACAATTGGAACTAATAGCACAAACCATCCCAAATGGACTTGTTTGACGCCCCGGTAAATAAACGGGATGAAAAACGCTGCCAGAAAAGGTAGCAAGACAGCTGCATGAAGCATTCTACAAAAACCTCCCCACTATAGCTCAATATGATAAAAGTTCAAATGAACTCATATTGTAATATCCTAATTGTAATCAAAAACTGTATCATTTATCAACTTTTCATGTTTGAAAAAATAACTTTCCCGTATAAGTTTACCAATCCACGTCGATTCTATTTGCGAAAGGAGGATGCACATGATAAAATCCACTTCTATACTTTTGCCAGTTTTGATTTGTTTAACAGCCTGTCAGTCGATTTACCAAAGTGAAAATGACTCTCCGTTTGCACCAAGGGAATATTTCCGTGCGATTGAGGTTGAACCAATTGGAAAGACGATTTTAGAAGAAAATGAAGGAGTCTCTACATTAGATGGAATAAAGAATAAAATTAAGAATGAAACAGCGATTAAGGATGTCGTTATTTTAACGAAGGACAATCAAACAGTTGTTGCGTTGAAACCCTTTGCTTATAAGAGAATGGACATTGATCGTTTACTTAAGGAATATCGGGAAACATTCAAGGAAGAAGGAATGACTGCGGTCCTCTTTACTGAACCCGGTCTATATCGCAAAGCGAAAGAAATGAAGGAGATAGAAGAAGTGAGCAGTGGGGAATGGAACAGCGTGTGGGGAAAATATTTTGAGGTGGAGTAAGTAAAAAAGGCCAACCCTGGATACAATCAAGGTTGGCGTATTAAATCCCGATAAGAGTAACTTGTTTATCAAGCCTTCGTCTTTTAATTTCCCGGTGAATTAATCCAATAAAATCATTACTTAGCTTTAGTTCCTTTGCCTTATAAAAAGATTCAATCAACAAGTCGTCGGATAACTTTTCCATGATCAAGCACCTCCTGAATAAGGTTCTATTCTCCGTTAATTCCGCATATTGTGTATGTGGATCTTTTATTTGCAGTTAGCTTACCATGGAAAGGTTCCTAGAACAACCGTTCTGTTATCCACAGTTAAAAGTGGATAATTTGTGGGTAAATTGTTTATATCTTTCATATTTACAATGATTTAATGGTTTGCAAATGTTAATAATGTTATCCACATTTTCTGAGAACACCATAATTTGTCGAAAAATTTTAATTATGTTCCTCGAATTCACATAATTCGTTATGAAGTTAATTGTTGTACGTCGAGAATTTATTGATACAATAGGAATGTCACTAACAGTAGGAGTGTTGCTTTTTGCTAAATACGTTTTTGCCAAACGAACATGTACAAAATATCTTTCAAATAAGTCCCGACTTGCTTAAAGAAAGAGGAGTAAAAGGGATTATAACTGATTTAGATAATACTCTAGTAGAATGGGATAGGGCCGATGCCACTCCAGAACTCATGAAATGGTTTAAACACATGAGGGATGAAGGCATTCTCGTCACGATTGTTTCGAATAATAATAGGACAAGGGTTGAGAAATTTGCTTCCCCAGTCGATGTCCCATATATATATGAAGCTCGAAAACCAATGACGAAGGCTTTTCGTAAAGCTCTGAAAGATATGAAGATCAGTGCTGATGACGCTGTTGTGATTGGAGACCAAATATTCACGGATGTCGTAGGTGGAAATCGAATGGGGCTTCATACAATTCTTGTTGTTCCTGTGGCTAAGACGGATGGAATATTTACGAAATTCAATCGTAGAATAGAAAGTGTTTTCCTAGCCTGGATGAAACGAAAAGGGAAGATAAATTGGGAGGAATAGGTTTGGACAACGAACAAATCATATGCGCCGGATGCGGCGTGCACATTCAAACAAAAGATAAAAACGCACTTGGCTATGCGCCACCATCGGCGCTCAAACGCGATGTGATCATTTGCCAGCGCTGCTTTCGCTTAAAGCACTATAATGAAATTCAGGATGTCTCCCTAACGGATGACGACTTTTTGAAAATATTAAATGAAATTGGTCAAACTGACGCTTTAGTTGTTAAAATCGTGGATATCTTTGATTTTAATGGTAGCTGGCTTCCGGGGATTCAAAGATTTGCAGGAAATAATCCCGTATTACTTGTGGGAAACAAGGTAGACCTTCTGCCAAAGTCTGTCAACCAGTCAAAGCTTGTAAAGTGGATGCAGACTAGTGCTAAAGAAAACGGCTTAAAGCCAGCTGATGTCATGTTGATGAGTGCAACAAAAGGTGATGGAGTAATGGAAGTAGCTTCTCAAATCGATCGGATGAGAGAGGGTAGAGATGTATATATCATCGGTTGTACCAACGTTGGGAAATCGACATTTGTAAACCGTCTTATTCAAGAGTTTGGCGGAGATGAAGAGCAAATGATTACGACGAGTCAATTCCCAGGTACCACACTTGACTTGATCGATATTCCACTTGATGATGGAAATACGTTATATGATACACCAGGGATTATTAATCACCACCAAATGGCGCATTTTGTAAATGCAGAAGAACTAAAGATGATCAGTCCTAAGAAAGAAATTAAGCCAAAAGTATTCCAGTTGAATGAGGGCCAAACCCTTTTCTTCGGAGGACTATCGCGCCTTGATTTTGTAGAAGGTGGACGTCAGTCCTTTATTTGTCATGTTTCCAATGATCTCTATATTCACCGTACAAAAATTGAGAAAGCTGATGAGCTTTACAGCGAACACCTTGGCGAACTTCTATATCCACCTGGAGATCAAACAAAAAAAGAACTGCCAAAGCTAATTGGGCACGAACTTAGAATTAAAGAAGATAAAATGGATATTGTATTCTCAGGATTAGGATGGGTCACAGTTTCAGGTAATGG
This sequence comes from uncultured Bacillaceae bacterium, assembly GCA_963805895.1. Lineage (GTDB taxonomy): Bacteria > Bacillota > Bacilli > Bacillales > Guptibacillaceae > Guptibacillus. The sequence goes on along the minus strand of CAWDWH010000016.1, from coordinate 308,400 downwards.
AACGACTGTTAAAGCATACGCGCCTGAGGGTGTAGGTGTATCGATTAGAAAATCATTAATCTAGGAGGCAGGTCATGGGGAAACTATACGGACTCATTGGTCATCCTGTAGGTCATTCGATGTCACCAATTATGCATAACCGTGAATTTAGAGAGCTTGGCTTCTCTCATCACTATCAGGCATTCGATTTATCAGCGGAGCAACTTGAAGATGGTGTTGAAGCAATGAAAATGCTCGATATACAGGGGTTCAATGTTACGATTCCACACAAAGTTGCCATCATGCCATTACTAGATGAAGTAGAGCAGGAAGCGATCGACATCGGAGCAGTCAATACAGTGTATAAAAGAGGTAGCAAATATATCGGAACCAATACGGATGGTAAGGGATATTCGATGTCATTACTCTCGTTGCTCGGAGAGAAGAGTCTTCAAGCGAAAAACATTCTCGTAATTGGTGCTGGAGGTGCGGCTAGAGCGGTCGCTGTTTCGATTTCTCGCTCAGGCGTATCATCGCTTGTTATTGCAAATCGAACTCTTGAGAAAGCAGAAGGGTTAAGCGAAGTGTGTAATAAGTATGCACAAACATCCGCAATTACGCTTAGGGAAGCAGAAACAACACTTGGTACCTTTGACATCGTGATCAATACAACCTCAATCGGGATGAGTCCATATTTAGACCATATGCCAATCTCACTAGATTCGTTGAAAGAAGGTACGGTATTGAGTGACCTAATCTATAATCCACTTGAAACAGAGTGGTTGAAGAGTGGCAAACAAAAAGGTGCTGTCACCGATAATGGTATTTCGATGTTTGTTGAGCAAGGAGCGCTTGCATTTGAAAGATGGACAAGCGTTTCACCAGATCGTAATCGAATGAGGAAAACGGTTTTAAAAGAGTTAGGAGGATATGAATGTTAACAGGAAAACAAAAGCGCTTTTTACGCGCAAAAGCAAATCGTCTGAATCCTATTTTTCAAGTAGGAAAAGGTGGCGTAAATGAGAATATGACCACACAAATAAAAGAAGCTCTAGAAGCACGCGAATTGATTAAGGTGAGTATTCTTCAAAACTGCGATGAAGATCGGAATACAGTAGGAGAACAGTTATCAAGTGAAACAGATGCAGAATTGGTACAAATTATCGGGAACATGATTGTGTTGTACAAAGAATCAGACGAGAACAAAGAAATTATACTTCCGTAATGACTGGTCAAAAGCGCATGAAAGTCGGTCTACTTGGTGGAACATTTGACCCACCTCATCTGGGGCATCTAACTTTGGCCCAGGGGGTATTAGAAGCATGTCAACTTGATGAGGTTTGGTTTATGCCAAGCCACCGCCCTCCTCACAAAAACGGGAATGACATTACTGATAATCACTATCGTGTGGATATGGTGCAGCTAGCCATTGCTGGGAATCCGGACTTTAAGATTTCGTTAATCGAATTCGAAAGGAATGGACGTTCGTTCACAATTGATACGATTGAAATATTGAAGGCAAATTATCCACATTTCGATTTTTATTTTATTATAGGCGGAGATATGATTGAAGATCTTCCGAACTGGCATCGAATTGATGAGCTGTCTGATTTGATATCTTTTATCGGAGTTAACCGACCTGGATATGACCCTGATAAAGAACGATACAAAGTATCATTAATCGATGTACCTCAAATCGATGTTTCTTCCAGTGAGATAAGAAAAGACTTAAATCTAGGAAGAAGCGGAAGGTACTTACTTCCAGAATCAGTCCGTACTTTTATTGAAGAGAAGGGGTTATATGAATAGAGCTGAAGCGTTAAAGGTTGTTAAACCGCATTTGACTGAGCATCGCTATGTTCATACGATCGGAGTAACAGATACGGCGGTTGAACTTGCTGAAATATATGGAGCGGATTCAAAGAGAACAGAGCTCGCTGCGATTTTTCATGATTACGCAAAATTTCGTCCAAAAGATGAAATGCGCCAAATCATTATTGATCAAGCTTTTTCAGTCGATTTACTCGAGTATTCATCTGAACTTTGGCACGCTCCGGTTGGGGCTTATCTAGTTCGTGAAGAAATTGGAATAAACGACGATGAAATTCTTAATGCCATCAAGTATCATACTTCTGGACGTCCTGAAATGACTTTGATGGAGAAATGTGTGTTTATTGCTGACTATATTGAACCTGGCCGTTCTTTTCCCGGTGTTGATGAGGTTAGAGAAGTTGTACAAAAAGATCTAAATAAAGCAATAGCGTTATCTCTCAGGAATACCGTTCAGTTTCTTATGAAAAAGAATCAGCCAGTTTATCCGGCTACATTCTATACGTATAATAGCATAGTAAAAGAACTCAACACCTGAGAAGAAATGGAGGAAAAAATATGGAAGAAAAGCAATTGATTAACCTTGCTGCAAAGGCAGCTGATGATAAACGAGCAGAAGACATCGTCGTACTCGATATGAATGGTGTTTCGCTTATTTCGGATTATTTTTTAATCTGTCACGGAAATTCTGAGAAGCAAGTTCAAGCTATCGCGAAAGAGATTAAAGATCAGGCGCTCGAGCAGGGGATGGACGTAAAGCGTCTCGAAGGATATGACCAGGCACGTTGGGTACTAGTAGACTTAGGATCCGTCATCGTGCATATTTTCCATAAGGATGAGCGTAACTATTATAACCTTGAGAAGCTATGGGGCGACGCGCCACATCTTGCTCTAGATGAGATTTTAGCTTAATATGCACTCATACGAACGTTTTTCCTATGTTTATGATCGTCTAATGGAAGACGCTCCTTATGATGAATGGGCAAAACTTGTAATAAAAGAGACATCCACGGGGAGCATACTGGATCTTGGATCAGGCACAGGAGAGTGTTCTCTTCGATTAGCCGATGCAGGTTTTGATGTAACCGCTGTTGATCTTTCAGAACATATGCTTTCAGTTGCGCAGAACAAAGCGATACAAAACAAACTCTCTCTTAAGTTTCTTCAACAGGATATGAGGGAGCTTGAAACTGGAGAGTTGTATGATGTTATTACAATCTTTTGTGATTCGTTGAACTACGTTACTGACCGTGAAGGGGTGCAAAGTGTCCTTAAGAGCGTATATACACATTTAAAACCTGATGGCGTACTCTTGTTTGATGTGCATTCACTTTATAAAATGACTGAGTTATTTATCGGTCATACTTTTGCTAGTAACGAAGATGATGTCTCTTACATTTGGAATAGTTTTGCAGGAGACGAAGTTGGAGAAGTTGAGCATGAGCTTAGTTTTTTTGTTCAAAATGAAGAAGATCTTTATGAACGGTTTGACGAAGTCCATTTTCAACGTACATTCCAAATTGCTGAGTATATGGCATGGTTATCGGAGGCAGGATTTGAGGATTGCTCGGTTTCAGCAGATTTCACTGAACTTGCACCAACCGATAAAGCAGAGAGGCTCTTCTTTAGAGCGGTTAAGCCACAAAAAGGTTGATTTCAATTGAAATCAACCTTTTTGTTATTTGATTCTATCTAAAAAGACAGTAATTCACTTTGGGTGAAATTTTTTATTTTATAAAAGGTTATTGTGTTTCGATAGCGAATCAGTTATTTATCCCCTTACTTTTGCTTCGACTCTTCTTTAAATTGCACTTTAATACCTTTCCTGTCTTCATCAAATTTTTTATGAGTCCTCTGAATCAAATGATGAAACATCTCTCCTGTTTCTGTTTCAAGAACGTTTAATCCCTCTCCAGTTACACCTCCTTTTACGCTTACTTTCCTTTGCAGAGTTTCTAGTGAAAAATAATCTTTTTCAAGTAATTTACCCATTCCGATCAACATTTCAGTTGCAAGAATGGTTGCTTGCTCAGCAGATAGTTCAGTTTCGGCAACCGCTCCTTCTATGAATCGCTGAATTAAATAACTAAGAAAAGCTGGACCACAGCTAACAATGTCAGATGACACTCTTGTTACTTCCTCATCCGTTTCAATGGGAGTAGAAATTTGAGACATGAGGTAAAGTAATTTTTCCTTGTTTGCCTCAGAACATTGACTACTAAATGTAACAAGGGAAGCGCCACTTAGCGCTCGATTTGTAATACTTGGAATGGCTCTTGCCACATCACATGAAACAAAGGATTCAAGTTCGCTTACTTTAATGGGGCTAGTTATGGAAACAATCAAATGTCTCTGTTTTAAAAACGGACGTACTTTCTTTAACAATGGGAAATATTCATGTGGTTTCACACAAATGAAAATGATGTCAGAGCTTTTAACAACTTCTTCCCCACTCGCTGCAAGACGGATTGCAGGATATTGTTTCTTCAGTAAGGCTGCTTTTTCTCTTGATCGATTTACAATAGTGAGATGGGAAGGTATAACGGCGCATGAATCAATAAAGGCAGCAATTAGAATTGTCCCCATATTGCCGGTACCAATTACACCGATTTTCAAACTTCTTCCCCTCCTTCCATACTCATTTCTCCTACAAGATATGTAAGAAAATCGCATTATATGTTTCACACGTTGAAACATTCGAAAGAGAGGATTGTTAAATGAAGTACATACGAAACTTCAGTGTGAGAGAAAAAGTCCTTTTAGGACTTAGTATTTCGTGCTTCGTCGCGTGTTTGTTTTTTTATTTCGGGTCTATTAGAGGCGGAGAAGAAGAGTCGTTTTTTAATCATGAGGGATTTGAAAGTGAGGTTGTAGAAGAAAATACAGAACTGGCAGAACAAAATGATGATGAAAAACCATTAAAGAATGAAATGGAATTTGTCATGGTGGATGTAAAGGGAGCTGTTAAAGCGCCAGGGGTATATGAGATTGAAGGAAGTGGACGAGTGAAAGATGTCATTGCACGTGCTGGTGGCTTTCTTAAAGAGGCTGATCAAACACAGCTTAATCTTGCTAGTAAAGTAGGGGACGAAATGGTGATTTATGTCCCCATTATCGGTGAAAACTCTGCTGAGCCACTCGGTAGTCTCCCTGCAGAATCAAATTTCATTTCCATCAATCGCGCCGATTTAACTCAACTTCAAGAGCTCCCAGGGATTGGGCCATCTAAAGCGGAAGCCATTATTCAATATCGTGAAGAGAATGGAGAATTTAACACGATTGAAGATTTGCAGAACATCAGTGGGATTGGTGAGAAAACATTTGAGAAATTAAAGGATTTAATTACAGTCGATTAAGAGAGATTGACGAGAAGTCATGTTTCGATCAAACTAATAGTAGATAAAAAATTGGAGGGAAATCCATGGAACGAATCTCGTGGGATCAATACTTTATGGCACAAAGTCATCTGCTTTCACTAAGAAGCACTTGTACTCGTTTGACAGTAGGGGCGACGATTGTTAGAGATAAGCGGATGATTGCAGGAGGATACAATGGTTCGGTTTCCGGCGGCGTTCACTGTATTGACGAGGGATGCTATGTCATTGACAATCACTGCGTACGAACTATTCATGCAGAGATGAATGCGATTATTCAATGCGCGAAATTTGGTGTTCAAACAACGGACGCAGAAATATACGTAACTCATTTTCCTTGTATCAATTGCTGCAAAGCGATTATCCAAGCAGGTATCAAAACAGTCATCTATGCAGCAGATTATAAAAATCATCCTTATGCGATTGAACTATTCGAAGATGCTGGGGTAAAAGTTCGTCAGGTAGAATTAGAAGAAATGATTCTGGATACGAATAGTCAAGAAAAGCTTGATTTAACGGCAAATTTGTTAGAAAAACTGGCGAATTCAGGTTTGGACCCATCAGAGGTTAAGCCATTATACGAAAAAGCTTCAAAACTTTATAGTAAGATGTAATGAAAGGGAAGCTTTGGATTCTCGCCGTTTCGGCATTAATTAGCGTGGCAAGTGTAGTTACTTTCCACGCTATTTTTCTAGAGATACTTTTGATATTCTGGATGATTAAGTATAATCGACGACTAATCATACAATCGATTCTCATATTTCTTATCTTCTTTCTCTATACTTTCTCAGTTGACAATGCAAATAAAACAGTGATGGAGGAGGGGAGGGTGGATCTTGAAGGAGTTATCTCATTGATTCCAACTATCGATGGTGATCATCTCTCGTTTGAAGTGAAGACTGATAAGGAGAAACTTAAAGTGAACTATTTCATCACGTCGGAAGCAGAGAAGCAGGAAGTTCAACGATTGCAAGTAGGTCTTATGTGTCGATTCACTGGTTCGCTCGAATCTCCATCCCCGCTTCGTGTTCCTTCGTTATTCGATTATGAACGGTACCTCTATTACAAGAAAATTCATTGGATCTATGAGTTAAGAAAGAAGCCTGATTGTGAGCAGATTCCAATTTCTTTATCTATGAAGTTTCAGCAGTTTCGTCAGGAGGTGCTGACGAATATCATTGATGACTATCCAGGTGATCTTCAAGGTATAGCGGCTTCTCTTTTAATTGGAGATAGAAGTCTCATCCCATCTGAATTAGAAAAGGCATATCAAGAGCTTGGCTTGAGTCATGTTCTGGCTGTTTCTGGATTACACGTAGGTGTTACAAGTGGATTATTATTTTGGGTATTGATTCGGTGTGGTGTTACAAGGGAAAGCACCTATTTGATACTAATGATTTTCTTTCCTGTATATATGATGATAACCGGCAGTGCTCCTTCGGTTGTACGAGCATCATTCATGGCTATTCTAGTTGCGTTAAGTTTGCGTCTGAGATGGAAGATTAACCCGATCGACGGGATTTCACTCACATGCCTACTTATCTTAATCTATAATCCGTATTATGCCTTTCATATTGGTTTTCAACTGTCTTTCCTCATCGCATTTTCCTTAATCGTTTCCTCGGTTTCAATCATACAACGGTACCAAACATCGATGACACAGCTTCTAGCAGTATCGATCCTTGCTCAAGTGGTTTCTTTTTCTACCGTTATTTATCACTTTCATCAAATTTCATTTCTAAGTCTTCCGGTTAACCTTATCTATGTTCCGACCATTTCTGTGATCGTATTGCCCCTCCTTCTATTTCTTTCTTTCCTTCAGGCCATACATTTTACTTTCTGTTTTAAATTATTAGCAATACCATTATCAGAATTCGTTCATCTCTTTCACGAATTACTTCTTTATTTAGCTGATTTCAACCATATCCTCATATTTGGTAAGTTGCATTGGGTGTTGTTTTTAGCTTCAATTGGACTGTGTTTGACCGTTCTAGTCATATGGGAGCAGGGTAATCCTTTTAAAGGGATGTTGATTTGGTTAGCTTTTTGTGCGTTCTTGTACTTACTGCCTTATTTAAATCCATATGGGGAAGTGACATTCATTGATGTAGGACAGGGGGACTGTATCCTTATACGGTTGCCATTCCAAAAAAAGATCATATTAATTGATTCTGGTGGTCGACCTGTATTTGGCGAAAGAGAAGTTTGGCAAGAGCGAGATGCAGCATTTGATGTCGGCACGGATATCGTGGTGCCTTATTTAAAATCAAGAGGTATTCGTTCGATTGATGTGCTCATCCTTACTCACGGTGACTACGATCATGCTGGGGGTGCATCGGGGATTTTAGCTGAAATGAAAGTGAAGCAGCTGATGCTTGATAGAAGTTTGGTGCAAACAGAACTTGAATCACGATTAATAAGGATAGCGGTTGGAAAGGGAACAAAAGTGATTAATGCACGAGCTGGTCAATCGTGGGGCGGAGACCATTATTTTTTCACCATTCTTCAAGCTTTGGAAGTGGAGGAAGAAAATGATGGAAGCATCATCCTCTATGCGCATATCGGTGGGTATAAATGGCTTTTCACTGGGGATCTCGAAGAGGCGGGTGAACGAGAACTCCTTGGAAACAAGGTTGTTCCTAGAATCGATGTTTTAAAAGCTGGCCATCATGGGAGCGCTTCATCAAGTTCTCAAGTTTTTCTTGAAAAGTTAAACCCATCAATATCAATCATCTCTGCAGGTGTAGGGAATCGATATGGTCATCCAAATCCAGAAGTAGTGAAAAGGTATGAAGATCTTGGAATCAAGATGATCAGAACAGACCTAAACGGGACGATTACTTACCGATATTTGTGGCACCAAACAGGAAAGTGGCACGTTATGCTAAATGGAAAATAGACTGCCTAAGGCAGTCTATTTAGCCAAGTGCTTTAATGATTACGGCTGTGAAGAAAATGATGGAAAAGAATAGAAATGGTACACCGAAGCCAACAGCTGATTGAACAGCATCATTTGACTTAGCTTGGACATCTTTTTCAAACTCATTCATTTACTTTCCCTCCTGCTTCCCCGTTAGTATTCACTGTTCACTACATAAGTAGTCTCTATGTAGGGGATTTCCTTTAAAAGTGAATTTCAAACAACATTGTACCATTTATTGTTACTCTTGTCTTTAATCTCAATGAACTGTTAACGATTTGAAGAAGAAAATTTATTCAATAATTCAGCTCCCTTTCTTGTAAAGAGTTGTCACCCATACTTTATCTTTGCATAGGATATCCTATCTACTACACACCGAACATCGTCACTGGGTGAGAGTCCTAGGCCTTATCCAGGGGCGTTTACTATAAATGGGAGGCTGGTTGAAGCAGCCGGCTTCCCTTTTCTACTTGCCAACAAAGCGGTCTACCATTAGGATAGGAATGGACGAATAAAATCGAGGTGTACATAGATGTCCATTTCAGAATTAAAAAAGAAAATTAAGCAGGACAAGCTAGATCTGCTTTACCTAATAACTGGCACCGAAGCATTTCTTATTGATGAGCTACAGAAAATGATCATTGACAAGGCGCTCCCGAAAGAAGAGAGAGAATTTGGTGTTGCTTATTATGATTTAAATGAAACACCAATTCAATCTGCAGTGGAAGATGCAGAAACGATGCCATTTCTTGGCGAAAAACGGGTCATTATTCTAAAAAACCCTCTTTTCTTAACTGCTGCAAAAGACAAGAGCAAAGTTGAGCATGATTTGGATGCACTTTTACGATATGCTGAAGATCCTTCTCCTTTTACTATTCTCATTATTGAAGCGCCATATGAGAAATTAGATGAACGTAAAAAATTGGTGAAAACCATTAAGAAAACAGGTTCATTTGTAAAAGCTGAAGCACTTCAGGAAAGTCATCTTGGTGATTGGTTACAGCAGCGTGCAAAGGAACTGAACGTTACACTTGATAAAGCTGGAGAAGAACGGCTAGTTCAACTCACTGGTAGTCATTTGTTGCTGCTTCAACAAGAAATTGACAAAATGGCACTCTACGTAGGGGTGAATGGTGTAGTTAATGAAGATGTCGTAGATCTTCTGGTAGCGAGGACGCTTGAGAACGATATTTTTGCACTCATTGATCGAATTGTAAGAAAAGATCTTAATAAGGCATTTCGTATTCTATATGATCTCCTAAAAATTAATGAAGAGCCTATCAAGATTCTTTCGTTAATCGGACGGCAGTTTCGAATTATTTATCAAGTTAGTGAATTGTCAAAACGAGGGTATGGCCAAAAGCAAACGGCTTCGGCACTTAAATTGCACCCATACGCCGTTAAGATTGCACAGCAGCAAAGTAGGAGCTTTGAAGAAGAGAAGCTCATTTTTATTCTGGACCAAATAGCAGAGTCTGATTATGAAATGAAAACAGGTCGAATGGATAAGAAGCTTATACTGGAGTTATTGTTAACAAAAATTAAAAACACATAAAAAAAGCTGTTGGGGTTACCCCAACAGCTTTTAGCATTTTAAGGAATTACGCTGAAATCTCGTTGTACATTTTAGTTAGACGAGATTTTTTACGTGCTACTGTGTTTCTATGAATGATTCCTTTATCAGCAGCTTTGTCGATGCGCTTAGAAGCTTGGTTAAGAGCTGTTTTCGCAGCTTCAACGTCTTTTGCTTCAACTTTAGCTTCAAAAGTCTTGATTGCAGAACGCATTTCAGATTTAAAAGCTAGGTTGTTAGCGCGACGATCAGATTGAGTTCTAACGCGTTTAACCGCAGATTTAATATTTGGCATACCTTTCACCTCCTTGCAAGGCTTAACAATTCCATGTCATATCCGTGCATAGAACAAGAAACATTCTATCAAATACGTCAATGAAATGCAATAGAGAATGAAAACCACATTTCACGGTTACCCTAACAGGTAACAGATAGAATACGAGGTGATTTTCATGGGACACGTGGATATGGAAAAATATCAGGTTAGGACAGATCTTGCTATTGAAGCACAAGAAATGGTGAAGGAAAAGAAAGCGAAAAGTGTGAAGCAGGAAACACCTGAAGAGCTGCAGGGTGTTATCGTAAAAGAGAGAGATGAGAAAGGCGTTTTGATTACCACTGTTGAAGTTACAGAACAAGGTGAACAGGAAATCGGAAAGAAAGCAGGACATTACTTAACTTTTGAAGTGCAGGGAATACGGAGGAAGGATTCAGCTCTTCAACAAACCGTTCAGGATGTTTTTGCGCATGAATTTGCAGCTTTCTTAAAGCAACAAGGGATTAGTAAAAAAGCAAGTTGTCTTATTGTAGGACTTGGAAATTGGAATGTTACACCCGACTCACTTGGACCATTAGTCGTGTCGAATTTGCTCATTACTAATCATTTATTCGAGCTACAGCCAGAAACAGTATCAGAAGGATTTCGTCCTGTAAGTGCTATTACACCAGGTGTCATGGGCATAACTGGTATCGAGACGAGCGATATTATTCATGGTGTCATTGAAAAAGCTCAACCTGATTTTGTTGTTGCAATAGATGCTCTTGCTTCGAGGTCAATCGAACGGGTGAATACAACGATTCAAATTTCTGATACTGGGATTCATCCTGGTTCGGGTGTAGGAAATAAACGTAAGGAATTAAGTTACAATACTTTAGGAATTCCTGTGATCGCGATTGGGATTCCTACAGTTGTAGATGCCGTATCGATTACAAGTGATACGATTGATTTTATTTTGAAGCATTTTGGAAGAGAATTGAAGGAAAAGGGGAAACCGTCTAAATCACTTGCACCAGCTGGTATGACATTCGGTGAGAAAAAAACTTATACGGAAGAAGACTTACCGGATGAAGAAAAGCGGCAAACCTTTCTTGGTATGGTAGGAACGCTAGAAGATGGGGAGAAGCGGAATTTAATTCGTGAGGTTCTTGCACCAATGGGGCATAATTTAATGGTCACACCGAAGGAAGTTGATGTGTTTATAGAAGATATGGCGAATGTGATATCCGGTGGGCTGAATAGTGCACTTCACGGGGACGTAGACCAAAAGAATAGTGGAATGTATACACATTAAGGTATAGTGTGATTTTTTAACGCATAATAATAGAGCAAGGACAAGCTTAGTTCGAAAGGAGTATGGAGGTATGGCGCGTTTTTTTCTGAAATGTTTTCTGCTGGTTTCATTACTTCTATTTGGGGTGCTTCTAGGTATGGAACAGGCTTCAAAAAATATGAATCAGATGCAGGCCAGTGAAAATACTGGAGCGTTTCAAATAAAAACGGCTTCTACAGGAGTAGAAGCAGAGATTCTAGGTACCTCTATTACTCATGAGGATTTGAAAAACAAACAAGAAACCCTCGATCATGCAAATGAATTTAACGTTCTTGGTGAATTGGGCGCAACGATAAGTAGCTGGGTGTCATCTGGTATACAAGCTGTTTTATCATTTGTATTTACTCTGATTACAACATTTCTTTCTTTTTTTTAATGATGATCGGTCGCCGTTTGGCGGCCTCTTTTTTTATGTGTGAGTGAAAAGTTGGGTAGTGTAACATCACATGAGATGCCTAATCTTGCATCAGGTTCAATAGATAGGCGGATTGCGGATTGAATATGGACAGCGGTATTGCTATAATCTATACTAGCGTAGTTTCGCCTTAGGAGTGATTGTAGATGAACCTTGAAGAAAAATTAGAAAGACAATCCAGAATTCGAAATTTTTCCATTATCGCACATATAGACCATGGGAAATCGACTCTGGCTGATCGAATTTTAGAACGGACAGGCGCATTGACTGACCGTGAAATGAAGGATCAAACGCTTGATGCGATGGATCTGGAACGTGAACGAGGAATTACGATTAAACTGAATTCTGTTCAGCTTACTTATACAGCGAAAGATGGCGAAGAGTATATTTTTCATTTAATCGATACACCTGGACACGTCGACTTCACCTATGAAGTATCAAGAAGTCTCGCTGCTTGTGAAGGGGCACTACTTATTGTAGATGCTGCACAGGGAATTGAAGCACAAACGCTTGCGAACGTTTATCTCGCTCTTGATAACGATTTGGAAATTTTACCAGTAATCAATAAAATTGATTTACCTAGCGCTGAACCAGAACGCGTTCGCCAGGAAGTAGAAGATGTCATTGGACTTGATGCATCTGATGCTGTGCTTGCGTCTGCAAAGTCTGGGATTGGAATTGAAGACATTCTTGAGCAAATTGTAGAGAAGGTTCCTGCGCCGCAGGGAGACCCTGATGCCCCATTGCAGGCTTTGATATTTGACTCCTTGTATGATCCTTATAGAGGTGTTGTAGCGTACATCCGAATTACTGAAGGATCTGTTAAAGTTGGTGATAAGATTCGCATGATGGCAACTGGGAAGGAATTTGAGGTGAACGAGCTTGGGGTGTTTAATCCAAAGCCAGTCGCTAAGAAAGAGCTTTCAGTCGGTGATGTTGGATTCCTTACTGCGGCTATCAAAAATGTAGGAGATTCTCGAGTAGGAGATACGATTACTCTAGCTAAAAATCCTGCAGCAAACCCGCTTCCAGGGTATCGCCGCATGAACCCAATGGTATACTGTGGTCTTTATCCAGTTGACTCTGCTCAATACAACGACCTTCGTGAGGCACTTGAACGTCTTGAGCTGAACGATTCGTCTCTTCAATACGAAGCAGAAACTTCACAGGCACTCGGATTTGGTTTCCGATGTGGTTTTCTTGGTTTGCTTCATATGGAAATTGTTCAGGAGCGGATTGAACGTGAATTTAATATTGACTTAATCACAACGGCTCCCAGCGTAATTTATCAAGTGAAGCTTACTGATGGAGAAGAAGTGATTATTGATAATCCAGCGATGATGCCAGATGCTCAATCCATTACAGAAGTTCAAGAGCCTTATGTGAAAGCGACGATCATGGCTCCTAATGACTATGTAGGAGCAATTATGGAGCTTTGTCAGGGGAAACGTGGCGATTTCGTAGATATGCAATATATGGATGAAAGCCGTGTGAATATTGTTTATCATATCCCGCTCTCTGAAATAGTTTATGATTTCTTCGATCAGTTGAAGTCGAGCACAAAAGGTTACGCTTCTTTTGATTATGAACTTATCGGTTATAGGGAATCTAACCTTGTTAAGATGGATATCTTGTTAAACGCTGAGAAGATCGATGCGCTTTCTATTATTGTTCATAGAGATTTCGCCTATGACCGGGGTAAAGATATTACAGAGACATTGAAAGATTTAATACCGAGACAGCAATTTGAAGTACCGATCCAAGCTTCTATCGGACAAAAGATTGTCGCTCGTTCGACCATTAAGGCGATGCGTAAAAACGTGCTAGCTAAATGTTATGGTGGAGACATTTCTCGAAAAAGAAAACTTCTTGAAAAACAAAAAGAAGGTAAAAAACGTATGAAAACCGTTGGTAAAGTAGAAGTTCCTCAAGAAGCATTTATGGCTGTTCTTCGTCAGGATAATACCAAGAATAATAATTAAAGCGCGAAAGTTGAATGCGCGATTCAATTTTTATACGATGTAGGTTAGAAGGCCGCAGAACGTTTCTGCGGTCTTTACATTATGTTAGAAAGCAGTGATCGAAATGGTAAACGCTGTTTATTTACACATCCCATTCTGTGATTATATTTGTCACTATTGTGATTTTAATAAAGTGTTCATGCAGGGACAGCCTGTTGATGATTATTTAGAACACATGGACGTAGAAATGAAAAACACGCTCGATCGATTTCCAACAAACAGAATTGATACAATTTTTGTTGGTGGTGGCACACCTACAGCATTAAGTGAAAACCAGCTTGAACGTTTTCTAAAAGACGTCCAGCGGCGATTTGGTCCTTACGTTACCGAAGATTTGGAATTCTCAATGGAAGCCAACCCTGGAAGTGTGACTCCCGAAAAGCTGCGTATCATGAAAGCATATGGTGTCAATCGCTTGAGCATTGGAGCGCAAGCTTTTCAAGATTCTCTTCTGAAAACTCTTGGACGAGGTCACTCTGTAGAAGAAATTGGTGAAATCGTCAAAATGGCACAAGAGGCTGGTTTTGTGAATCTTTCTCTCGACTTGATGTTCGGTCTACCTAATCAAACGATTGAACAGTTCTCAGAATCAATCTCAAAAGCTGTTGAGTTGGGGATTACCCATGTCTCTTCTTATTCGCTTCAAGTTGAGAAGAAAACCGTCTTTTATAATAAATGGCGCAAAGGTGAATTGCCGCTTCCTACGGAGGAAGCTGAAGCAGATATGTATGCTCTTCTTATTAGTCGCTTAGAAGAAGCTGGGTTTTCACAATACGAAATTAGTAATTTCGCTAAAAAAGGTTATGAAAGTAAGCACAACATCACGTATTGGAAAAACGATGAGTATTTCGGAATTGGAGCAGGAGCCCATAGCTATATAGAGGGCATAAGAAGAGCAAATGCAGGCCCATTAAAGCAATACATGGTACGAATTGATGAAACTGGTTTCCCTTATATGGAAGATAATGTTTTAACGGAGACGGAGAGAATGGAAGAAGAGATGTTTATGGGACTTCGCATGAGGGAGGGAGTTTCTAAAGATATCTTTGAGAAAAAATTTGGTCAACCGATGTATGCTGTATTTAGAGAACAAATAGAGAAACTAATTAACCAAAATCTATTGAGAGATACAGGAACGCATATTACCTTAACGGAACAGGGCTTTTTTCTTGGAAATGAAGTGTTCCAAGAGTTTCTTGGTATTTAGTGTTGTTTTATCTGTATCTTAGAGAAAGCTAAGACTTATCTAAGAGAAGGCTGGGTTGTTCATGAACATTTTGAGCAATAGCAACCCACCCTTAATCAGGTTTATTTTTTTATTATGGTAATGAATTTTACATTGTGGTTTGATTTAAGTTTCTCAGGGGTATACAAGGCACTTACGCTTATTGAATGTCTAGCTTCAGTGCCTATCCCCTCGAGGTCTTAAGTCCAATCTCATTGTGGTAAAAGGCACCACATTGAGATTTGCCTTAAGCTTGTCGGGGATAAACGAGGCACTTACGCTTTTCTAAATATAACGTAATGATTGACAAGCAAAATAAGTTTCTGTTACCTTATTATTAGATTTAGCACTCAGTACAACAGAGTGCTAACAGAGGTGATGAGGAGATGTTAACAGAACGTCAACTATTCATTTTACAGGTGTTAATTAACGACTATATTCAAACTGCTGAGCCAGTTGGATCGCGAACGATTTCCAAGCGCGACGATGTTACCTTTAGTTCTGCAACGATTCGGAATGAATTTGCGGAACTTGAAGAAATGGGTTATATCGAGAAAACTCATAGCTCATCAGGTCGTATTCCATCTGAAAAAGGCTATCGATTCTACGTCGATCATCTTCTATCACCACCAGTTCTTTCAAAAAATGATGTGAATAATATTCACTCGCTTTTCGCAGAGAGAATGGTAGAGGTAGAAAAGGTGATTCAACAGTCGGCTGGAATTCTTTCTGAACTTACTCAGTATACGTCGATTATACTTGGGCCAGAAGTATTTGAGACTAAACTAAGACAAATACAAATAATTCCGCTTTCAAAAGATACTGCTGTTGTTATTTTAGTAGCTGACAGTGGGCATGTTGAGAATCGTACGATGAAGATTCCGCCATCTGTGAGCATGTCTGATATTGAAAAAGTTGTTAATATCATGAATGAGCGCTTAAAGGATGTTCCCTTGATTTCCTTAAAGTCCACTATGATGAAAGAAATGGCGACTGTACTTAAGAAACATATTGAAAATTATAATCAGGTTAATACAATGCTTGAAAATCTTTTTCTCTATACCAATGCAGAAAAAGTATATTACGGCGGTAAAACCAATATTCTCACTCAGCCAGAATTTAAAGATATAGATAAGGTTAGGCTGTTGCTGAATACCTTTGAACAGGATGATGTCATGTATAATGTACTTCGACCTGAGAAAAATGGCATCGAGGTGAAGATTGGTCAAGAGAATGATCTCGAAGCGATGCAACATTGCAGTATTGTTACTGCAGATTACTTCATAGAAGGTAAACGCATGGGATCCATCGCTTTACTTGGACCGACGAGAATGGAATATCATCGATCGATGAGTATTCTTGGGTTTCTGGCAAGTGATCTAACTCAAACACTTACCGATCGCTATCAAAGTTTCAAACGCTGGTAATTTGGTAATAGTGAAGAAGGTGGGAGAAATTACTTCTTCCATCCTTTTCTATGAGAAGATGTTCAAAAAGCTTGATAAAATGATTAACCCTTTTTATCATCTATTATGAACTAGCAATATAAGAAGAATATTTGGTATATTTCGTTAGGGAGGTGAAATTCGTGGAAAAGCAAAACAGTCATCAAGAGGAAGAAGAACTTCTAACTGAAGAGGAAGAGAACCTTGAGCAGAATGCTGAAGAGAATGAAGAACCTGAAGTGATTGAAGTATCTGAAACCAATGAACATGATGAGCTTGAGAGCTTGCAACAGCAAGTAGAAGAGCTTGAGAATAAATATATGCGTACTCAGGCAGAATACGATAACTTCCGCCGCAGAACGCGCGAAGAACGTAGTGCAGATGCGAAATACCGTTCCCAGAAACTAGCTGAAGGTCTCCTTCCGGCAATCGATAATTTTGAACGGGCGTTAGCTGTTGAAAGTGATAATGAGCAAGTAACGTCATTGCTTACTGGAATGGAAATGGTGTATCGTCAGTTGAAAGAAGCACTTGCCAACGAAGGTGTAGAGGAAATCGGCACCGTGGGTGACGCATTCAACCCTCATCTTCATCAGGCAGTTATGCAGGTTGAATCAGAGGAACATGACTCAGATGTGGTTGTAGAGGTCTTACAAAAAGGCTATCAGCTTAACGATCGCGTCCTTCGACCAGCAATGGTGAAAGTAAGCTCTTAACTACATATTAAGAAATAGGAGGTAGAATGTAATGAGTAAAATTATTGGTATTGACTTAGGTACAACAAACTCTTGTATTGCAGTAATGGAAGGCGGAGAAGCTACTGTTATCCCTAACCCGGAAGGCAGTCGCACAACTCCATCGGTCGTTGCGTTTAAAGATGAAGAACGTCTAGTAGGTGAGGTTGCGAAGCGTCAAGCAATCACTAACCCAAACACAATTCAATCGATCAAGCGTCATATGGGTACAGATCATAAGGTGGATGTTGAAGGTAGTTCATTTTCACCTCAGGAAATTTCTGCAATCATTCTTCAAAAGTTGAAGTCATATGCAGAAGATTATCTAGGCGAAGGCGTAGAGAAAGCAGTTATTACAGTACCTGCTTACTTTAACGATGCTGAGCGTCAAGCAACAAAAGACGCAGGTAAAATTGCTGGACTTGAAGTTGAGCGTATTGTGAACGAGCCAACTGCAGCAGCACTTGCATATGGTCTTGATAAAGAAGATGAAGACCAAACGATCCTTGTTTTTGACCTTGGTGGCGGTACTTTTGACGTATCCATTCTAGAACTCGGCGGAGGCGTTTTTGAAGTTAAGTCTACTGCTGGTGACAACCGTCTTGGTGGGGATGATTTTGACCAGGTTATTATTGATCATCTTGTTGCTGAATTCAAGAAAGACACTGGCGTTGATCTTGGTCAGGACAAAATGGCACTTCAACGTTTGAAAGATGCTGCTGAAAAAGCGAAGAAGGACCTTTCCGGAGTAGCACAAACTCAAATCTCTCTTCCATTTATCACAGCAGATGCTTCTGGTCCTAAACACCTTGAACTTAACTTGACTCGTGCTAAATTCGAAGAACTTTCTGCAAACCTTGTAGAACGTACAATGGGACCTACTCGTCAAGCTCTTAAAGATGCTGGTATGTCACCATCTGATCTAGACAAAGTTATTCTTGTTGGTGGGTCTACTCGTATTCCAGCTGTGCAGAGTGCGATTAAAAAAGAAACTGGACAAGATCCACATAAAGGCGTAAACCCGGATGAAGTTGTTGCTCTTGGTGCAGCTATCCAAGCTGGTGTTATTACTGGTGATGTGAAAGACGTTGTTCTTCTTGACGTAACTCCACTTTCTCTTGGTATCGAAACGATGGGTGGCGTATTTACGAAACTGATCGAACGTAACACAACGATTCCGACAAGTAAGTCACAAACGTTCTCAACTGCAGCTGATAACCAACCTTCAGTTGATATCCACGTACTTCAAGGTGAGCGTGAAATGTCCCAATATAACAAAACGCTAGGTCGTTTCCAGTTAACGGATATTCCTCCAGCTCCACGTGGAACGCCACAAATCGAAGTTTCATTTGATATCGACAAAAACGGTATCGTTAACGTTCGTGCGAAAGATCTTGGTACGAATAAAGAGCAATCTATTACGATTAAGTCTTCCAGCGGTCTTTCAGATGATGAGATTGAAAACATGGTAAAAGACGCTGAAGCAAACGCTGAAGAAGATAAAAAGCGTCGCGAAGATGTTGAAACTCGTAACGAAGCTGATCAGCTTGTCTTTACTACTGAAAAGACTCTAAAAGACCTTGAAGGTCAGGTAGAGGAAGAAGAAGTTACGAAAGCTAATGAAGCAAAAGATAAGGTGAAAGCTGCTCTTGAGAATGATGACATCGAAGCAATTCGCACTGCGAAAGATGAGCTTCAAGAAATTGTTCAAGCTCTATCAATGAAGGTCTATGAGCAGGCTGCTCAAGCTCAACAAGCTCAAGCTGGTGAAGAAGGCGGAGCAGAACAAGAAGACGATAACGTCGTTGATGCAGAATACGAAGAAGTAAACGACGACGACAAAAAGTAAGAAGATGATACGAAAAAAAGTCAAAGTCAGGCGTATCTTGGCTTTGACTTTTTCGTTTGTATAGAGGATGTTAATTAAGCTGCTGAGTGAACATAGGCATTAAGAGTGAATAGTTATATGAAGTAATCATAAGCAGTTGATCCTATATAGTCATCCAACCTTTTGTTGGAAAGAAGTGTAAGAAAAATTGAGTATTTCTAAGGTTTGCTGTTCAACGTTCACTGGTGCTAACGATATAGTATTGCAGAGCGTATAAACTCAATGATATGATAAACGTTATGTGAAGAGAATCGGGAGTGAATGCGATGAGTAAACGAGATTATTATGAAGTATTAGGCGTTAGCAAAGATGCTTCTGAAGCCGAAATGAAAAAGGCTTATCGAAAGCTTGCTAAACAATATCATCCGGATATCAATCAGGAGCCTGGTGCGGATGAGAAATTTAAAGAAGTAACAGAAGCTTATGAAGTATTAAGTGACTCTCAGAAAAAAGCTCAGTATGATCAATTTGGTCATACAGATCCGAATCAAGGGTTTGGCGGCGGTGGCGCTGACTTTGGTGGATTTGGCGATATTTTTGATATGTTCTTTGGCGGCGGTGGTCGTCGTAATCCAAATGCGCCAAGACAGGGTGCTGACCTTCAATATTCCATGGAACTTACATTTGAGGAAGCGGCTTTTGGTAAAGAAACGGACATTTTTATTCCGAAAGAAGAAGAATGTTCGACGTGTGATGGATCTGGAGCAAAGCCAGGAACGTCACCAGAAACTTGTTCGCACTGTGGTGGGGCAGGCCAATTGAACGTAGAACAGAATACGCCATTTGGCCGTGTCGTGAACCGTCGCGTTTGTCACCACTGTGAGGGTACCGGTAAACTGATTAAAGACAAATGTAAAACGTGCCGAGGAAAAGGCAAAGTTGAAGTGAAGAAGAAGATTCATGTGAAGCTTCCAGCTGGGATTGACGAAGGTCAACAAATTCGTATTTCAGGTAAGGGAGAAGCGGGTGTCAACGGCGGGCCTCCAGGAGACCTATTCGTAGTCGTTTATGTGAAGTCGCATGACTTTTATGAACGCAGTGGCGATGATGTATTATGTCAGATGCCGATTACTTTCTCTCAAGCTGGATTAGGAGACGAGATTGAAGTACCTACTCTCCATGGCAAAGTGAAGCTTAAAGTCCCTGCTGGTACACAAAGTGGAACGAATTTCCGCTTAAAAGGCAAAGGAATTCAGAATGTTAGAGGATATGGCCAGGGAGATCAGCATGTTAAGATTCAAGTGATTACACCGAAGCATTTGACTGAACGTCAAAAAGATCTTCTTCGTGAATTTAGTGAAATCTCTGGACAGATCCCTGATGAACAGCACGAAAACTTTTTCTCTAAAGTGAAAAAGGCATTTAAAGGAGATTAAATTAGGTGAAAGCTGGTAACAGATTGCAGGCCCAAAGGCGGGGCCTGCCTGTTTCCTTTCCGAAAAAAAGGATCCAAAGAGGAGTGGGCAATGAATGAAATGGTCTGAAATAAGCATTCATACAACAAATGAGGCGATTGAAGCAGTATCGAACATTCTGCATGAAGCAGGTGCAAGTGGGGTAGTTATTGAAGACCCAATGGATCTTGTGAAAGCATGGGATACTACTTTCGGAGAGGTTTATCAGCTTAATCCAGATGATTATCCTGAAGAAGGCGTTGTGCTGAAAGCATACATACCTGTGAATAGTTTTCTTGGTGAAACGGTTGAACAAATTAAAGAAGCAATTAACGGGCTACTCGTTTATGATATTGATTTAGGGCATAACACCGTACAAATAAGTGAAGTGAATGAAGAAGAATGGGCAACAGCATGGAAGAAATACTATAAGCCTGTGAAAATATCTGAGCGTATTACCATTACGCCAACTTGGGAAGAGTATCAGCCTGTTACTACGGATGAGATTATTATTGAGCTTGACCCTGGTATGGCATTCGGTACGGGTACACATCCAACAACGGTATTGTGTGTACAAGCACTTGAAAAAATAATTGAACCTGGGCAGCGGGTGATTGATGTTGGTACTGGATCAGGAGTGTTAAGTATCGCAGCTGCAAGTCTTGGTGCTGATTTAGTGGATGCTCTTGACTTGGATGAAATAGCTGTGAAAAGTGCTTATCTCAACACCAAGTTAAATAAAGTAAATCACAAGATCAATGTGAGCCAGAATAATCTTCTGGAAGGTGTTGAAGAAACCTACGATGTCATTGTAGCTAATCTTCTCTCAGAAATTATTATCCGTTTCACTGATGATGTGGCGCGTGTGTTGAAGCCAGGAGGTGCTTTCATTACTTCCGGTATTATTACTGCAAAAAAACAAGAAGTGAAACAGTCCATTATTGAACAAGGTCTTGAAATTGAAGAGACACTTCAAATGGAAGATTGGGTTGCTTTTATTGCTAGAAAGCCCCACGCATAAGGAGGTATTCTGATGCAACGATACTTTATTCCTCCATCCAGTATTGATGAAAACCATGTGATCATTGAAGGTGAAGATGTGAAGCACATCTCCAGAGTTATGAGAATGACGGTTGGAGACCGTATCATATGTTGTACAGAGCATGGCAAATCAGCATTGTGTCGCATTGAAGAAATTGAATCTGATTTCGTCAAAGCTATACCTGAAGAATGGCTGAATGAGCATAAGAAAATGCCCGTTCATGTTACAATTGTTCAAGGAATGCCGAAGGGCGACAAACTTGAAACTGTCATTCAAAAGGGAACAGAACTTGGTGCAGATCAGTTTATACCTTTTAAAGCAGAGCGTTCTGTTGTAAAATGGGATGAGCAAAAAAGCGCTAAAAAGATTCAGAGGCTAAAGAAGATTGCAAAAGAAGCAGCAGAGCAATCTCATCGAACAACAATCCCAGAAATTGAGATGCCCCATTCTATTTCTTCACTTATCGAAGTAAGTGAGTCATATGAACATAAATTAATTGCTTATGAAGAAGAAGCGAAAGCAGGAGAGTCTGCTGGGCTAGTTCAAGCGCTTCACGAGGCAAACTTGAATGACCGCATCATGATAATATTTGGACCAGAGGGCGGACTATCAGAGAAAGAGGTAGCTATCCTAAAAGATGCTGGTTTTTCTTCATGTGGTCTTGGACCGAGAATTTTACGAACGGAAACGGCTGCCATGTATGTGCTGGCAGCAATTTCTTATCATTTTGAATTAATGAGGTGATTATATGCCTTCAGTTGCTTTCCACACTTTAGGTTGTAAGGTGAACCATTACGAAACAGAAGCGATTTGGCAGTTGTTTAAAGATCATGATTATGAGCGCGTCGAGTTCGATCATGCATCTGATGTATATGTAATTAATACGTGCACAGTAACGAATACAGGTGATAAGAAAAGTAGACAGGTCATTCGTCGTGCGATTCGAAAAAATCCTGATGCTGTTATTTGTGTAACAGGCTGCTACGCTCAAACGTCTCCTGCCGAAATAATGGCGATTCCTGGTGTAGATGTTGTTGTTGGTACACAAGACCGTGTTAAGATGCTAGACTACATCGAACAATACAAGCGTGAAAGAGAGCCAGTTAACGGTGTTGGCAATATTATGAAAGCGCGTGTTTATGAAGAACTTGAAGTTCCGGCCTTTACAGATCGGACTCGAGCTTCATTGAAAATTCAAGAAGGATGTAACAATTTCTGTACCTTCTGTATTATTCCATGGGCAAGAGGACTTCTAAGATCTCGTGAACCAGAAGCTGTCATTAAGCAAGCTCAGCAGCTTGTTGATGCAGGGTACAAAGAAATCGTACTAACTGGTATTCATACAGCTGGATATGGAGAGGATCTAAAAGACTATAACTTTGCTCAGCTTCTTCGTGATCTTGATGCTAAAGTGAGTGGTCTAAAGCGTATTCGTATCTCTTCAATCGAAGCTAGTCAAGTTACAGATGAAGTTATTGAAGTGTTGAATCAATCAGATAAAGTAGTCCCACATCTTCATATTCCGCTTCAATCTGGATCAAATACAGTTCTTCAGCGTATGAGAAGAAAGTATACGATGGAAATGTTTGGAGAGCGTCTGGATCGATTAAAAGAAGCACTTCCCGGTCTCGCTATAACTTCAGACGTCATCGTCGGATTCCCGGGTGAAACGGATGAAGAATTCCAGCAAACATTTGATTTTATAGCGAGACATAAATTTTCTGAACTTCACGTCTTTCCGTTTTCCAAACGAACTGGTACACCTGCTGCCCGTATGGAAGATCAGGTTGATGATGAAGTTAAGAACAAGCGCGTCCATCGTCTCATTGAGCTATCGAATCAGCTTGCCAAAGAGTATGCTTCTCATTATGAAGGAGAAGTTCTCGAGGTTATTCCAGAAGAAAAGTTCAAGGATGCACCTAACTCAAATTTATATGTAGGGTATACGGCCAACTATATGAAAGTGATTTTCGAAGCATCTGAAGCAATGGTTGGTAGTATTGTTAAAGTGAAAATTACGAAAGCTGGATATCCTTATAACGAGGGACAGTTTGTCCGTGTCATGAATGAGGATGAGCCAACTACGGCAGTTGCATCATTTTAGAAAAGATTTGTCGGGTGCTTTTACGCCCGGCATACATAACACAGAATTGGAAGGATGAAAATAATGAATAAAGAATTAGCGAGCATGATTGACCATACAGCGCTTAAACCTGATACAAGCAAAGAGCAAATTGAAAAACTTTGTGAAGAAGCAAGAGAATTTAATTTTGCTTCTGTCTGCGTTAATCCTACTTGGGTTTCACTTGCAGCCGAGAAACTAAAGGGTGCTGAAGCAAAGGTATGTACAGTCATTGGCTTCCCACTTGGAGCTGTCACAACAGAAACAAAAGCATTCGAAACAAAGGATGCGATCGAGAAGGGCGCAACTGAAGTTGATATGGTCATTAACATTGGTGCCTTAAAAGACGGTGATAATAATCTTGTTGAACGAGATATCAAAGCTGTCGTTGAAGCTGCCAAAGACAAAGCGCTTGTCAAAGTAATTATTGAAACTTGCCTTCTGACAGATGAAGAGAAGACACGAGCATGCGAGCTTTCTGTGAAAGCAGGTGCTGACTATGTGAAAACATCGACTGGTTTCTCAACTGGTGGGGCTACAGTTGAAGATATCAAATTGATGAGAAAGACTGTGGGACCTGACATTGGCGTAAAAGCTTCTGGTGGTGTTCGCGACCTTGAAGGTTCCAAGGCTATGATTGATGCTGGGGCGACGCGTATTGGTGCGAGTGCTGGAGTGAAAATTGTACAAGGTGAAACAGCTGATACAGATTATTAAGATGATGAAACAACCGCTTTCCTATACGGAAGCGGTTGTTTTTATGCTTGAATTTTCTTCATATGAATTTTTTCAATCACAATTGCGAGTACTCCGGTTAAAGGTAAAAACAAGAGAGAAGATAACACATTGAATAAGATTGATACATGTGCGAGTTGGACATCTGGAAGAGTTGTGACGAATGCCGCCATTTTTCCGAAAGATTCAATCATCGGGAAAAACAATACCACTCCAATTACATTGATCCAGACATGCGCATATGCAGCGAGCTTTGCTTCACGACTACCTGCAATACTTGCGATCAACGCGGTAATACACGTGCCAATATTAGCCCCATACAGAATAGCGATAGCGGATGGAAGTGTAAGGAGATCCTGGTTAATGAAACTCATTGTAATTCCTGTGGTAGCTGTACTTGATTGAATGACTGCTGTAAGTAATGTACCAATGCCAATACCATAAAACAGGCTAGAATTCGTTTCAGTGATAATGTGATCAAAAAATGTAAGAGTTGAAAGTGGGCCGGCCATTGCTTCAAGCCCATGCATCGCAACAAAAATACAGCCAAGACCGAAAAGCACCGTTCCTATACTAAAAATATATGGTTTATTTAGCTGTAGCAATAAAAACCCCACTAACAATAGCGGGATGGTGAACTGGTCTGGATTTAATGTCATCAATTCAGCTGTAACGGTTGTGCCGATATTAGCCCCAAGGATAATACCGATGGATTGTCTGAACGTAAGTAAGCGAGCAGTAATTAACCCAATGGTAATGACCATAACTGCAGAGCTGCTTTGTAAGAGCGCGGTTACAAGGATCCCAGTAACTAGTCCACGAATTGGTGTGGAAGAAGCATGATAAAGAAGCTGTTGCATCCTATTTGTTGATAGCGATTTTAAACCGATACGAAGGACGGCCATCCCAAATAAAAAGATACTAATGAAAACGATGAATGAAACGATGTATGGACTCATTCTCCTGGGCAACCCCTTTCCATAGAAAGTTTATGGACAGAAAAGGATGCACATGCTTGTTTTTTGTATTGAAATGAAATTCATGAAAGAAATGTTGATAAAGTGGACGTGATGTATTATAATTGCAGGTGACATGTCTTTGTTAGAAAGTCATGTGTTATGATTGTCTATGTTTTGGAGGGAGGGATAGAGATGGCGGAAACTCGCGTGCGTAAGAACGAGTCGATCGATGATGCTCTTCGTCGCTTCAAGAGAACGGTTTCTAAAGAAGGCACTATGGCTGAAGTAAAGAAGCGCAAGCACTATGAAAAGCCAAGTGTTAAGCGTAAAAAGAAATCTGAGGCAGCAAGGAAAAAGCGTAAGTTCTAAGAGAGGGTGTTAGGTCAGTGAGTCTAAATGACCGTTTAACAGCAGATATGAAAGTAGCGATGAAGAACAAAGAAAAAAACAAGCTATCTGTTATTCGGATGGTGAAATCTTCAATTCAGAATGAGTCCATTAAATTGGGTCATGATTTAACTGAAGAGGAAGAACTTACCGTTCTCACTCGCGAAGTCAAGCAACGCAAAGACTCCCTCCTTGAATTTGAAAAAGCTGGCCGAAGTGATCTTGTACAGAACCTCGATGAAGAGTTGTCGATATTATCTGTCTACCTGCCGAAACAGCTCTCTGAAGAGGAAGTGGAACAAATTGTTCAGGAAGTAATTTCTGAAACCGGTGCTTCTTCAAAGAAAGAAATGGGCAAGGTAATGGGTGCGCTTATGCCTCGTGTAAAAGGCAAAGCGGACGGCGGACTTGTGAATCGTATTGTACAAAAGAACTTATCATAAAAGTGATGCTTTTATCATGAGAGGACATCTTATCTTCTAGTGGTGAAAAGTTGAACCAATCAGACCTTAAGGAGCAGCTGGTTCCATTTTACTTCTCTTAATCCGGGAACAATGGTCTCACTGCAACTTAAGTGTGGGATAAATATGATCAAGCGCAAACACGTCCTGTTTCCACAGGGCGTGTTTTTCTATTTGGCTCTTTTCTAAAAGATTGTTGCTTTTGAAATGATTTAAAAAAACTACACTTTGTGATTGGAGCGGAAGGAGGCTCACCGCCTGCCCCGCGGAAAGCGAGCATCCTGGAGCGGAAATTAACTCGCTATAGCAACAATGTTTATGAAAAGAGCCTTCTATTTAAATGCCGTATGGTACTTAAATAAGATTGTTTACATGAGGCATTTGATTTTATAAACACCTACAAGCTAGTAATTAATTGAGTAATTTGTCATACTAAAATTAATTCATCTACATAAAATGAAACCTTACCATGATCTCATTCGTATAGATATGAAGCTGGAGGGAGGGATCGAGATCAGAAGAAATACGATCAGACTTTTGGTGTCTATCTGTTTGATGATGGCATTTCTTCCGTTTATAGGAAAGGATGCTTCGAGTGCAGGGGAGGGAAAGTTAGTGTCCTTTATACCTGTAGAGCAAGAAGTAGAACGTGGATTAGAAGCTTTTCTAAAAAGGTCCATTCAGGATGCTGAGGATCAAGGTGCAGACCATATCGTATTAGAAATTGATACTCCAGGTGGAGCAGTGAATGCAGCGGATAATATAGCGAAGATTATCAAGAACTCTGAGGTGCCAATAACAGCATATGTATCGAATCGAGCTCTATCTGCTGGTGCTTATATTGCTCTGAATGCAGACCAGATTTTTATGGAGCCTGGTGGGTTAATGGGATCAGCTGCGGTTATTGATCAGTCTGGAAACACAGCTGGTAAAAAAGCTGAGTCATTCTGGCATGCTGCTATGAAGTCCGCAGCAGAATTGAATAATCGCGATCCAAAATACGCACTTGCAATGGCAGACCCTGACGTAGATCTCCCTAAATACAATGCATCCAAAGGTGAATTGTTAACGCTTAATGATCAGGAAGCGGTTGAAGTGGGATACGCTGAAGGCACAGCTGAAGACAGAACAGAACTCTTAAGTGCTTTGAATCTTGAAGATGCAACCGTCAGTGATGCGGAAGTAAGCATTGCCGAAAGAATTGCTCGCTTTGTAACAAATCCAATTATCATACCTATTTTATTATCAATTGGTAGCCTTGGGTTAGTGCTCGAACTTTATTCTCCGGGATTCGGCGTTCCAGGTTTCATGGGAGCGGGAGCATTGCTATTGTTTTTCTTCGGTCATATGATAGCAGGATTTGCCGGCTGGGAGTCTCTCCTCTTGTTAGTTGTTGGCGTTGTACTTATCATAGTGGAAATTTTCATCCCTGGCTTCGGTATATTCGGAATACTTGGAGCAGTAGGAGTTGTTGCGAGTATTGTTTTAGCATCCGGACAGTCTATGCAATATGTGCTTCTCGCTGTGCTTATAGCCGTAGCCGTTACCATAGGCGGTTCGTATCTGTTTATAAGAATTTTTGGATACA
The DNA here is from genome assembly GCA_963805895.1 of uncultured Bacillaceae bacterium. Lineage (GTDB taxonomy): Bacteria > Bacillota > Bacilli > Bacillales > Guptibacillaceae > Guptibacillus. Next base: position 280,698 of record CAWDWH010000016.1, on the reverse strand, counting down.
GAGGATTTTTTAAGAAAATTATTCTTTCTGATTCTACTAGGTCAGATCAAGGCTATACCTCGAATGACACAAGGAATGAACTTGTAGGTTTAGAAGGAATAGCTGTTACCCCGCTTCGTCCATCTGGAATAGCAGATTTCGGAGATGAACGTCTTGACGTCGTTACTGAAGGGGGATATATATCTTCAGGGATTGAGGTGAAAATTGTAAAAACAAACGGTTCAAGAGTGGTTGTAAGGGCAAAATAATAAGAGATAAATAAGGAGGAAATTATGGATACTGGAACTTTAGGATTGTTAGTGATCATTGGTTTAGTAATTATTGGGCTTGCTATTCTTTTCACATTCGTACCTGTTATGCTCTGGATTTCAGCACTTGCTGCTGGTGTGCGAGTAAGTATTTTTAATCTTGTTGGAATGAGGCTACGTCGTGTTATACCGTCACGCGTTATCAACCCGTTGATAAAAGCGGTTAAGGCGGGTCTTGAACTGAATACAAATCAGTTGGAAAGTCATTATCTTGCGGGTGGTAATGTAGACCGCGTTGTTAATGCACTGATTGCGGCTCACCGAGCTAATATCGAACTTAGTTTTGAGCGCTGTGCGGCAATTGACCTTGCGGGAAGAGATGTGCTTGATGCCGTTCAAATGAGTGTTAACCCTAAAGTTATTGAAACTCCATTCATTGCGGGTGTTGCGATGGACGGAATTGAAGTAAAAGCGAAGGCAAGAATTACAGTTCGTGCAAATATCGACCGTCTAGTAGGGGGAGCAGGGGAAGATACTGTTATCGCTCGAGTAGGGGAAGGTATTGTAAGCACGATAGGTTCTTCACAAAATCATAAAAAAGTACTTGAAAACCCAGATATGATTTCACAAACGGTTCTTTCAAAAGGCCTCGACGCAGGCACGGCTTTTGAAATTCTTTCGATTGATATTGCGGATATTGATATCGGTAAAAACATCGGTGCAGTTCTTCAAACTGACCAGGCTGAAGCTGATAAAAACATTGCACAGGCAAAAGCTGAAGAACGTCGCGCGATGGCGGTCGCTCAAGAACAAGAAATGCGTGCTCGCGTAGAAGAAATGAGAGCGAAAGTAGTAGAAGCTGAAGCTGAAGTACCTATGGCGATGGCTGAAGCACTTCGTTCTGGAAACATTGGTGTCATGGACTACATGAACCTTAAGAATATTGAAGCAGATACAGACATGCGAGATATGCTTGGTAAGCCTGATCAGGAAGAAGACGAGGATGATCGTTAATTTCGTAACTAACTTTTGTAGGGGTGGTGAAGGTATTGGATAATCTCATTGACTTGCTCCTCAACAATATAGTGTTCGTTATTATTGCGATCGGAGGCATTGTAAGTTTCTTTAAACGCATGGGAAACGAGGAGGACCAAAATCAGAAACCCCGGAAGTCTGGTCGACCATCAGCACAAAGAAATCAACATCGTTCTGAAGTCAATAGGACTACTAAACAAAGCGAAGAAACTCAGGAGAGCTTGAAGCCGGTTACTGCTTATCAAGAAGCTTTGGAGCGAATATCGGATCGGGATGATCCTCAGTATGAACTCAAAGTCCAGCGACCACTTCAAAAACAAACTTACAAGAAACATAAAAGATTATCCATGAGTAAACGAGATGTAAGAAATGGTGTGCTTTGGTCTGAGATTCTCGGTTCACCTAGGTCTAAAAAGCCCCATTCGTTCAATCATTTTGCGAGATATCCAAGGAAGTAGTTGAAAGTTATTTGAAGCAGGTTGTAAGGGATCCCCTTATAGCCTGTTTTTTTGTATACCTAGAATACGATTGAATAGGAATCTGAGGATAAAAAAGGAAAAAAGATTATGGTTATCTCAACAGGTATATGCGCACAATACAATCAATGAACTGAGAGTACTATTATTCAATAATTGAAGGTTGTAAAGTGGCGAATTTCTATTTTAAACTACAAAATCCGTCAATTTACAAAACCTTAACATTCGATTCACATAGAGTTAAAACTCTTCAGTTAGTATAGTATTTGTGAGTTGGTCAAGCCAGCTGATAATAATTTCAGAATAAATGGGGGTACAAAGAAATGAAAAAGTTCAAAAGCTTAGCAATTATGTTTACTTTCGTTCTAGTAATGGGAGTACTTGCTGCGTGTGGCGGCGGAAATGAAAATTCTTCTAATTCATCTAATGGTAACGGTGGTGGAGAAGGATCATCAGACGCGGCATCAGGCACAATTGTTGTAGGTGGATCAAGTGCACTTCAACCACTAGCAGCAGCAGCAGTTGAACAATTTCAACAAAATAACCCAGATGCTCAAATCGACGTTCAGGGTGGCGGTAGTGGAACAGGCCTTTCTGAAGTTGCAGCTGGTAATTTCGATATCGGTAACGCAGACTACTTCGCTGAATCAAAAGAAGGTATTGAAGCAAGTGAACTTGTTGACCACAAAGTAGCAGTTGTTGGTATGACTGCAGCAGTTAATGCTGATGCTGGCGTTACTGACCTTTCTAAAGAAGATCTTATCAAAGTATTCACTGGTGAAGTCACTAACTGGAAAGAAGTTGGTGGTGACGATGTGGAAATCACACTTGTAAACCGTCCTGATGGTTCTGGTACTCGTGCAACATTCAACGAATTTGCACTTGATGGAGCTACTCCAGCTGAAGGGATTACAGAAGATTCTTCTAATACAGTAAAAAAGATTGTTAACGATACTTCAGGAGCTGTAGGCTACCTAGCATTTTCTTACTTCGATGATAGCTCAGACTCAAATGTTAAAAAAATGGCGGTCGATGGCGTTGAAGCAACTGATGATAATGTAAAAACAGGTGACTTCCCAATCTGGGCATACGAGCACATGTATACAAAAGGCGACCCTGAAGGCCTTGAGAAAGCATTTCTTGATTACATGATGAGCGACGAAATTCAAACTTCTCTTGTACCTGATCAAGGGTACATCGCTGCAAGTGAAATGAAAGTTGAACGTGACGCTGAAGGTAATCAATCAGATATGTAATTTAATTAAGTAGATTTAAATAGGAAACATTAGTAGGGTTGACTCTTTATTACTGGGATTTTTCATAAAATTCCAGTGATGGGGTCAGCCCGTTTCCCATGATAACTAGGAGGATTGCTATGTCAAATGCAAATCATTCTTCAACCTCCAGCTCAACTCATCGACTGATCAAGAGCAAAAATGGTTCAGTAAAAAGAAATGAGTTAAGAGGGAAAGTTGTTGTATATTCTTGTGCTGCTCTAATTATTATTGCAACGATCGCAATTACATTGTTTCTTACAGTAAAAGGATTGCAATCATTTATCGTAAACGGTGTAAATGTAGGGGAGTTTTTAACGGGTCTTACTTGGAGCCCCTCTGGTGAAGGTGACGTTGCCTACGGAGCATTTCCATTTATTTTTGGTTCTTTTTCAGTAACGTTTCTTGCTGCAATATTTGCTGCACCACTTGGTATCGGTAGTGCGATATTTATGACTGAAATCGCTAAAACCTGGGGCCAAAAAGTTTTACAACCTGTTATTGAAATATTAGTTGGGATTCCATCTGTTGTTTATGGACTTATCGGTTTAACGGTTATTGTTCCATTAATAAGAGATCATTCCAGTGGAATAGGCTTTAGTTTATTAGCAGGGATGATTGTCGTAGGTGTTATGATCTTACCTACTGTCACTAGTATTTCTGCAGATGCACTAAAATCTATCCCACAGGACATCAAAGATGCTTCGTACGGTTTGGGTGCTACAAGATGGCAAACCATCTATAAAGTTATTCTTCCAGCAGCAATGCCTTCTCTTGCAACTGCGGTTGTTCTTGGGATGGCAAGAGCGTTTGGTGAAGCTTTAGCCGTACAGATGGTTATCGGTAACTCGAAAGCACTACCGGAATCTATTACTGATCAGGCTGCTACGTTAACTTCCATTATTACTCTTAGTATGGGGCACACGACTTATGGAAGTTTACACAATAACTTGCTTTGGTCTTTAGGATTAATCCTGTTAGTGATGTCTTATGTATTTATCATTATTATTCGTTTCATATCCTCAAGGAGGAAAGTTTAAATGAACAGGCGTATAACTAATAACATTGCGACTTCAGTATTCATTCTATGTGCTGTTGTTATGATAGCGACATTGGTTTATTTATTAGGCTATATTCTCACAAATGGTTTTGCAGAAATAGATTGGTCTTTCTTGACCTCTAATTCAAGTTCTTTTCAGGAAGGTGGAGGGATTAAAAATCAGCTCTGGAACTCGTTTTATATTCTGATGATGACGATGTTATTCTCGGTACCCCTTGGAGTTCTTGGCGGAATCTACTTAGCTGAATATTCTAAGCCGGGTAAAATTACGAATGTAATTAGAACGAGTGTCGAGGTGCTTTCTTCACTTCCTTCTATCGTAGTAGGTATGTTTGGTTTACTCGTTTTTGTACAATATTTAAATTTAGGTTACTCTATTATCGCTGGTGCTCTTGCGTTAACCGTTTTTAATTTACCAGTCATTGTGCGTGTTACGGAAGACTCGATTCGATCGATTCCACTAAAACAAAAAAATGCGAGTTTGGCTTTAGGCATTACGCATTGGCATACTGTCAAAACAATTCTTGTTCCTGCTGCATTTCCAGGTATTCTGACAGGTGTTATTCTTTCGGCTGGACGTGTATTCGGTGAAGCAGCTGCGTTATTGTTTACAGCGGGTCTGTCTACACCTAACTTGAACTTTGCGAACTGGAACCCATTTAACTCGACTTCTCCACTTAATCCATTTCGTTCGGCAGAAACCCTGTCAGTTCACATTTGGAAAGTTAATTCGCAGGGAATCATGCCTGATGTTCTCGAAATCGCTAACGGTTCGGCTGCAGTATTGATCATTTTTGTATTAATCTTTAATTTATCAGCGAGGATTATCGGCGGAGTTATATTCGCTAAAATATCTGGTAAAAAATAGGAGTTGAAGTGTCGTGCAAGCAAGCTATGCGGATAAAAAGATGAATGGAAATAATAATTCAGCTTCACCGTTGATGGATATAAAAAACTTAAGTGTTTATTATGGAGAAAAAGAAGCAGTGAAAAATGTCACAATGCCGATCGAAGGTAACAAAGTGACTGCTTTTATTGGTCCCTCAGGATGTGGGAAATCGACTTTGTTGAGGACGATTAACCGGATGAATGACCAAATCGATAGTGCTCATTACAAAGGTGAAATCATGTATGATGGCGTTAACCTTCTCGATAAGAAAATAGATGTTGTTACACTGAGAAAAGAAATAGGTATGGTTTTTCAGGAGCCAAATCCATTTCCAAAACCGATTATTACAAACCTTACTCATGCACTGAAATTCTATCGGACTAAGAAGAGCGAAATAGAAGGAATCGTTGAAAATGCTTTGAAGCAGGCTGCTTTATGGGACGAAGTGAAAAATCGTTTGAATAGTTCTGCTCACTCACTTTCTGGTGGTCAGCAACAGCGTCTTTGTATTGCAAGAGCTCTTGCACTGAAACCACAAGTCCTTCTGCTAGATGAGCCAACATCTGCCTTGGATCCAATATCGAGTGCAAAAGTAGAAGATTTAATTATTGAATTAAAACAGCATTATACGATAGCGATTGTGACACACAATATGGAGCAAGCAGCGAGAATTTCAGATTATACGACGTTTATGTACAACGGAGAATTAGTTGAGTATGGAGAGACTTCTCAGTTATTCACGAATCCGAAGGAACAAAGAACTGAAGAGTACTTAACAGGGAAATTCAGTTAACTATTGAATATAAATAGCTATCTATACTATTTTTTGAAAAGAATGCAACTCATGCATTGATTATAAAGTACATTGATGAAAAAATTCTTAGGAATATGTAAAGGAATGAAATCATATGGGGAATTATTCTTATGAGGTAGAGAATTTAAACCTCTGGTACGGAGATAACCAGGCGCTGTTTGAAATAAATATGAAGGTTCCTGAGCGAGAAGTAACGGCGATCATTGGTCCATCAGGATGCGGGAAATCAACATTTTTGAAAATGTTAAACCGAATGGTGGAAATGATCCCTAAGGTAAGAGTATCTGGGAAAATTAAATATAACGGAAATAGCATTCTCGAGAACTATCGACCAGAACAGCTAAGAACGAGCGTAGGTATGGTATTTCAACACCCTAATCCATTTCCTAAATCAATATATGAGAACGTCATTTATGGAGCGAGAATACAGGGCATTAGAAATAAGAAAAAACTGGATGATATCGTAGAAAAAAGTTTGAAGCAAGCTGCCATTTGGGATGAAGTGAAGGATCGTCTGCATACGAGTGCGACTGGCCTTTCCGGTGGACAACAGCAGCGGATTTGCATTGCTCGTGCCCTTGCTGTTGAACCAGACGTTATTTTAATGGATGAGCCAACGTCTGCTCTTGATCCGATTTCAACGCTTAAAGTAGAAGAATTGATACACGAATTAAAGGATCAGTATACTATTATTGTGGTAACCCACAACATGCAACAAGCTTCGCGAATTTCAGATCAAACAGCCTTCTTCTTAAATGGTGAACTAGTAGAATTTGATAAAACGGATAAGATTTTCTCGAATCCCAAAGACAAGCGAACAGAAGATTACATTAGCGGTAAATTCGGTTAATAGGAGGAATTAGGAATGACGACTCGGCGTTTTTTTACAGAGGAATTAAATGGATTACAGGTAAAAATTGATGAATTAGCTGAAGATACCAAGAATGTTTTGAAGCAATCTGTCGATGCCCTGTTTAACAAGGATATCGAATCAGCTCAATCCATTATAGATAATGATCATTTTTTTAATCAGAAAGAGCAAGTGATAAATGAAACAGCTATGATTTTAATTGCCAAGCAACAGCCTGTAGCAACTGATCTTCGCCGCTTAATCATAGCGATTAAAATTTCTGCTGATTTAGAAAGAATGGCTGATCATGCAAAAAATATTGCGAAATCAACAAAACGGCTTGGAGCTGATCATAATATTACGGTCAATCCTGAAATTGAAGAAATGGCTAATATTGCAATAAAAATGGTTGATATTGCCCGAAAAGCCTTTGAAACAGAAGATATTACGCTTGCTAAGGAATTGGCAACAAATGATGATATTATTGACGGTAAATATGGTGAAGTAACGAGAAAATTATTAGAAGAGACGGCTAATAATCCTGAACAAATACAGCATATTATGCAGATGGCTTTTACCTCAAGATATATTGAGCGTTATGCAGATCACATCACGAATATTGGCGAGAGCATTTTCTATTTGGTTAAAGGTGTCTCTTACGATTTGAATGATTAATTTTTACAGTAGTGCAAATCCCCTATAGATACGAAAGCGGAATTTTTCTGCGTTCGTATCTATAGGGGATTTTTTTGTTCCAAACTGCTGATATACGGGCGGGCTGATTCTCATCTTTATCTTTTATGAAACAGGGATAGTTTTTTGCTTTCTTTCATAAAGATGAGAGGAGAGGGGGGATATCCATGGCAAAGTGGAAGCAAAATCTAACAAATTGGTTAACCCGAAGATTAGAGCTTCCTGCAGATGCCGTCATGGATCTACCGCGGATTACGATCGTCGGGCAGCTTCACATATACATAGAGAACCATCAAGGGGTATTGAAATTCTCTAATGAAGAAGTTCGACTTTTGCTCAAACAGGGGCAACTTCTTATACAAGGAAAAGACTTCATTCTTAAGACAATTCTGCCCGAAGAAATTTTACTAGAAGGAAAAATTGAACATGTTTCATATCTTGAAAGACCTGATAGCTAACTAAATGCCTTTTTGATGCCAGGGGCTAACTATACAGGAGGCTGTTATGAAGGAGTATATTCGAGAGCTTTTTTCAGGATACGTTCGTTTGAAAGTCATTGGTTCTTATTCAGAGCTTTTTATTAATCGCTGTATTGAATACAATATACCGATTTGGGACATTGTACGAGTTGATAAGGAGACAATCATCCTATCTCTCTATATAGCCGATATTAAAAAAATCAGGCCGCATTTAAAGCGGACAAGGTGCAAATTAAGAATTCATGAACGAAAAGGGTTTCCGTTTCTTCTTAAGAGGATCATTTATTCTAGGGGACTTCTCACTGGCGCAATTAGTAGTTTATTATTAATTTTTATTTTATCTAATATGGTGTGGTCTGTTACTGTGAATGGAGCGACTCCTGAAGTGGAACATAAGCTGAAGCAGGCTGCAATTGATATTGGGGTGAAGAAAGGGAAATTTATTTTTCAACTTCCCTCAAATCAAGAGCTACAGCGACAAATAACGGAGAGTTTAGAAGAAATCACATGGGTCGGTGTGAAAAGAAGTGGTACAACGTATCATTTTGAGGTTGTTCAAAAGCAACTGCCTGAAAAGGAACCAGCGCTAAGTCCAAGACACATTGTAGCAAAGAAGAAGGCCATTGTTACAAAAATGTATGTTGAAGAAGGGCAAGCGCAAGTGGAAGAAAATGACTACGTTAAACCGGGTCAACTTCTTATCTCTGGCTTTATTGGAAAAGAGGACAAGAGTCAGCTTGTTCCAGCAAGAGGGGAAGTGTTTGGAAGGACATGGTATGTGTCGACGGTGTCAATTCCACTTAGGTCAGAGTTCCATACAAATACTGGTTTGGGAAAAAACGCTTATTCAATCGGGATATTTAGGATCCACATACCGATTTGGGGATTTGTTAAACCTGAATTCAAGAAGTTTGAAACGATCACGCATGAGACGAATTTACGATTTCTGAAGTGGGAACTTCCTATTTCATTTCAAACAAAAAAGAGACTTGAAATTGATGAGGTAACAAGGACATACACGAAAAGTGAAGCTCTTGATGTGGCGCGCTCAGTGGCGAGGGACGACATATTGAGCAAAACTTCTAAAGAAGTAGAAATTAAAAAAGAAAAGATTTTGCACCAGGAGGTAGAGAATGGTAAAGTAAACGTAAAGATACACTTTGAAGTGGTTGAGGAAATTGGGAAAGACATACCAATTATTCAAGGAGATTGAGGTCTATTGGCAGAACGTTATGTTGATCTTACATTGCAGTTAGAGAATTCGAATGAAGCTCAAACCCTATTTGGGCCAGGTGATGAGCATTTAAAAATAATTGAAGAAGCACTACATGTGTCACTTGTTACTCGTGGTGAAGGCATATCCGTTCGAGGTGATGATGAGTCGATTTCGATGGTGAGAGATGTCATCAATACTCTTCATTCACTTATAAAACGTGGAGCAAGTATATCAGGAAGAGATGTTGTTTATGCCTGTCAACTTGTTCAGCAGGGTATGCTTGATCAACTTCTTGAGCTCTACCAAGAAGAAATCACAACGAATGCAAAAGGTAAACCTATTAAAGTTAAAACACTTGGTCAGCGGCATTATGTTTCCGCTATGAAGAAAACGGATCTGGTATTTGGAATTGGGCCAGCCGGAACTGGTAAGACTTATCTTGCTGTTGTGATGGCGGTAGCTGCTCTGAAATACAATCAGGTGAAAAAAATTGTTCTCACCCGACCAGCGGTTGAAGCAGGGGAGAGCCTGGGATTCCTTCCGGGTGATCTTAAGGAAAAAGTAGATCCGTATCTACGTCCCTTATATGATGCTCTCCATGATGTTCTTGGTGTTGAACAGACTACGCGATTGATTGAACGTGGAACAATCGAAATTGCACCGCTCGCCTATATGAGGGGAAGAACGCTCGATGATAGCTACGTTATCCTGGATGAAGCACAAAATACGACATCTCAACAAATGAAAATGTTCCTCACTCGACTTGGTTTTGGATCCAAAATGGTTATCACAGGTGATATCACGCAAATAGATCTTCCAAAAGGAAAAGAATCAGGTCTCGCCGCGGCAGAGAAAATTCTTAAGCGAGTGAAAGATGTTTCATTTATTTATTTGCAGCAGACTGACGTCGTGCGTCATCCACTTGTTCAAAGAATTATTGATGCTTATGAACATGAAACAAAATAATGATGTGAAGACCCGTTTTTAAAACGGGTCTTCTTTTTCTCTAGTAACGAACTTATTACAAGAATTTACTCCTTTTATTAGGAAATTCTGATAAAATATGAAGTAGAATAATTGAGGCCTGAACTTGTGAGGTGAAGCAATAGATGGTTGCAAAGTTTAAGCGTACCCTGCAAGAAAATCTTCGTAACATTGAACGGATCAAACTAGTAAAGTGGTCTCTATATGGATTAGTAGCGCTCATTATGTATTTGACGATGCTTTCCAACGTTATCCCTGAATCCCTTGATGTCTCTCTTTATTCTCGTGCTGATCACGATATTGCTTCGCCAATTACCATTGAAAATAAAACAGCAACCGAAGATGAACGGTCAAAAGCTGCTCAGGTTGATGCTAAATATGTATACCGTGACGAAGTCTCCCAGTCTCAAGTCGATAAACTTAATGACTTATTTTCTGGGATTGAGAAAGTCAAGAAGACAAGTGAAAAGGAAGATGCTTCTGCTTCGACTGAGGAGCACTTAAAGCAGTTAAAAACCCTTTTATCTGTCTCTATGGCTGATGAATTGTCCGATGAAACTCTCATTCCCTTATTAGAGGCGGAACTATCTCAAGTAAGCTTAATCAAAGAGCTAACCCTCTCTGAAGTAATGGAAGTTATGACTGAAAGAGTGTCGATTGACAATTTAGAGAAAGCTAAGAGTGCAGTAGAGGACCGTTTATCCCTTACCTCTCTTCCGAATAATCAAAAACAGGCGATGATTACAGTAGCGCAACAAAGCATCGTGCCAAATTTTTTTCTCGACCCTGAGCAAACTGAACAAAGCCGGCAAGAAGCGATAGAGGCAGTACAGCCGGTGATGATCCGTGAAGGGCAGATTATTGTGGAAGAAGGAGCGATGATCAATCGAGAAGTAATGGAGCAGCTTCGTCTAGCTGGATTACTTGATGATGGCTTTGATGCAGTTCCCTATATTGGACTTGCACTTCTTGTTATACTTTTAACAGGATACTTATCCTATTTCTTTCAGGATATAAAGTCACATGTACGTACATCCAATACAAATTTGTTGATCCTCGTATTGATATACTTCAGTACACTTTTGGTGCTTAAATTATCAAGTCTACTCCAGGGGATAGAACTTCCAGGGATTGCTTACATTGTTCCTGCTGCTGTCGGTTCAATGCTCATTAAAATGTTGTTTAATGAGCAGATTGCAATCGCTTCAAGTTTACTTTTTGGCGTCTGTGCTGGCGTGTTTTTTAATGGTGAAATTACAGGGCCATTGAATGCTTCACTTGGGTTTTATGTGCTGATGAGTTCTTTATCTGGTGTGTTTTTTCTTGGGAGGCGCAATCATCGCTCTAACATTTTGAAAGCTGGTTTACTAGTATCGTTGATAAACATCGTCTCAGTGGCTATATTATTAATGTTGAAGAACGGACAATACAGTGGTATGGAACTTGCTTATCATTTTGGTTTCGCTTTTCTATCGGGCTTTCTTTCATCGATGTTAACACTCGGTTTAATGCCGTTCTTTGAGGCAGGATTTAGAATTATTTCAACAACGCGGTTGATTGAACTTTCTAATCCGAATCATCCACTTCTGAGGAAAATTCTTGTGGAGACACCAGGAACTTATCATCACAGTGTCATGGTGGCTAACTTATCTGAAGCAGCATGTGAAGCGATTGGAGCAAATGGACTTCTTGCTCGAGTAGGAGCGTACTACCATGATATTGGTAAGACCAAACGACCACATTTCTTTATTGAAAATCAGATGAATATGGAAAATCCGCATGATAAAATTTCACCGCAGTTAAGTAAAACGATTATTATCTCCCATGCTATTGATGGAGCTGAAATGTTAAGAAAGCATCGTTTACCCAAGGAAATTGTTGATATTGCTGAGCAACATCATGGTACGACACTTCTCAAGTTTTTTTATTATAAAGCCAGTGAGCAAGCAGATCAGCCTATTTTGGAAGAGGAATTTCGCTATCCAGGTCCACGGGCGCAGACGAAAGAAGCAGCGGTTGTCGGCATTGCAGATTGTATTGAAGCTGCCGTTAGATCCATGACCAAGCCCAAACCGACAGCAATAGAATCGCTTGTTAGAAAGATTATTACAGAGAGATTAGAAGATGGGCAATTTGACGAATGTGATTTATCGCTAAGAGAATTGGATCTTGTAGCAAAAACGATTCTCGAAACATTAAATGGCATTTTTCATAGTCGAATCGAATATCCAACAGAAATTAAAAAGAAGGTGACATCATGAATCTGACAATTTACTTTAATGATGAAACAAATTCGATCACGGAAAAACAGCTTCACATGCTTGAAGAACTCGTTGATCATGTAGGTAGAGCAGAAGGGGTCGAGCCAGAAAGTGAAGTTTCAATCATGTTTGTAGACAACAGCCGTATCAAGGAAATTAACCGAGATTATCGTGGGAAAGATCAGCCCACAGATGTCATATCATTTGCTTTGGATGATGAAGAGGACGGAGATGACCCACTTATTTTCGGTGATCAAGTCCCTCACTTACTTGGTGAGATTGTGATCTCGGTTCAAAAGATTGCAGATCAAGCAGCTGAATATGGACATAGCTTTGAACGGGAACTTGGATTCCTAACTGTGCATGGTTTCCTTCATCTACTTGGATATGACCATATGACAGAAGAAGATGAAAAAGAAATGTTTGGAAAACAAAAAGTACTATTGGAGCAATATGGACTCACGAGGTAATCGATCACGCCTCTCCAGGTTTCTACACAGCTTTCAATACGCGTCATATGGATTTCGGTATTTAATTCGTAACGAACAAAATTTTCTATTTCACCTTATCGCAGGAGGATTTGTTCTTTTAGCCGGAGTATTACTCGACCTATCCATTATAAAGATCACAATATTATTAACTGTAATCGGTACCATGTTAAGTCTCGAAGCATTAAACACCGGAATCGAGAGGACGATTGACTTAATAACGGAAGAAGAACACCCTATAGCGAAAGTAGCTAAGGATGTGTCAGCCGCAGCTGTCTTCCTTTTTGCAATTATTTCAGTTATAATCGGTATCCTTCTCTTTTTCGAACCGATTACTCACTTGTTTCAGTCATAAGGAGGAATTGTTATGGATAATCAAATGTTGATAGAAGAAGCTAAAAAAGCTAGGGAAAGGGCTTATGTCCCTTATTCAAAGTTTAAGGTTGGTGCAGCATTACTCTCAGAAGACGGTACCGTTTTTGGCGGTTGTAACATCGAGAATGCTGCTTACAGTATGTGTAATTGTGCAGAGCGCACTGCTTTATTTAAAGCATACTCTGAAGGTCATAAATCTTATAAAGCTATTGCAGTAGTAGCTGATACGAAACGACCTGTCCCCCCTTGTGGAGCATGCAGGCAAGTTATCTCAGAGCTATGTGACCCCAGTATGAAAGTTATTTTAACGAACTTAGATGGAAAAATACACGAATTAACCGTCAGTGAGCTACTTCCTGGCGCATTTTCACCGGAGGATTTGAATGAGTAAAGAAGTATTTAAGTCAGGATTTGTATCGATCGTGGGTAGACCTAATGTAGGGAAATCCACATTATTGAATGAGGTTATTGGTCAAAAGATTGCAATCATGAGTGATAAAGCCCAAACTACTCGAAACAAAGTCCAGGGTGTTTATACAACGGATGAGGCACAGGTTGTCTTTATCGATACGCCAGGTATCCATAAGCCTAAGCATAAACTTGGGGACTTCATGATTAAAATGGCACAAAGCTCATTAAATGAAGTTGATTTAATTTTGTTTGTGATCAATGCTGAAGAAGGTTACGGTGCAGGCGATCAGTACATTATCGATCGTCTTCAAAATGTTGAGAGTCCAGTTTTTCTTGTAATTAATAAGATTGATCAAGTTCACCCAGAACAATTGTTTCCGATGATCAACTTCTATAAAGACAAGTACTCCTTTGCTGAAATTGTACCGATTTCTGCCTTGCAGGGAAATAATGTTAACACGCTTCTTGAACAAGTTATTGACTATCTTGAAGAAGGTCCACAATATTATCCAAGTGATCATGTGACAGATCATCCTGAACGATTCATTGTAGCAGAACTTGTTCGCGAGAAAGTGCTTCATCTAACAAGAGAAGAGATTCCACATTCAGTAACGGTCGTAACGGAACAGATGGTGAAAAGAGAAGGATCTGATGTCATTGATATTCATGTAACTGTTGTCGTTGAACGTTCTTCTCAAAAGGGCATCATTATTGGGAAGCAAGGGAAAATGCTGAAAGAAGTTGGTAAGCGAGCAAGACAAGATATCGAAGCTCTTCTTGGCTCTCGTGTGTTTATGGAGATATGGGTGAAAGTTGTGAAGGACTGGCGTAACAAACCTTCTTCTTTACGTGATTATGGTTATCGTGAGGATGACTATTAAAAGAAATTTTGTTAAATATTCCTTCACATAAACAAGGAAATGTAAGGTCAAGCTAGAGGTAAGAGAAAAGCTTTTACAAAATGAAAGGTGGGATCTAAGGTGTTAGAGTTTACCTGGAAAATATTTTGTGAAACAGGAAACATTGATACTTATCTTCTATTGAAAGAAATGGAAACGCCGAATGATGAAGAATATGATTCTCTGCCCGATGTGGAAGAAGTAACTCGCCTCACTTGACCTTTTATAGGAATGTTAACAGGAAACGGTTGGTGAAAGTTCTTGTTAAAGAAGGTTGAAGGAATTGTGATTCGCACAGTGGACTATGGTGAAACAAATAAAATAATAACGCTTTATACAAGAGAGACGGGTAAGGTTGGCGTCATGGCAAGAGGCGCAAAAAAACCAAAAAGCCGTCTTTCTGCTATTTCTCAACTTTTTGTTTATGGTCAATATCTTTTTCAACATACTTCTGGCCTTGGAGGATTGAATCAGGGGGAGATTATAGATTCTTTTCGTTCCATACGCAATGATCTCTTTTTAACATCTTATGCAGCTTATGCAGCAGAGCTTGTTGATAAATTAACAGAAGAAGGAAAATCCAATCCATACTTGTTCGAAATGCTTTATCAAGTACTACATGCACTAGATGAAGAAAAAGACCCAGAAGTTGTCCTTTTCATATTCGAATTAAAAATGCTTCGAATCGCAGGCATTACTCCTGAATTAGATCGTTGTGTGAATTGTGGATTAGCTGAGGGGAAATTTCATTTCTCTATTAATGAAGGAGGCTTACTTTGTCATCGATGTCTGTCTGTGGATCAATACAATATCCCTATGATGAAGCGAACGGCTGAATTATTGCATTTGTTTGCTCATCTAGATCTTGGTAGGTTAGGGAATATTTCCTTAAAGGAAGAAACGAAAAAAGAAATTAGGCAGATACTGAACATGTATTTTGATGCTTATTCAGGATTGTACTTGAAATCAAAACGATTTTTGGATCAATTAGATCGATTTAAGCTGGAATGATTAGCCCTGAGAGAAATTTCGTGGGCTTTTTATTCTTTTTGTCTATTCATGATCAAACGTTTTCATCTGTGATTAATAAAGTCAATTTTCATTCTTCAGGCGAACATTACCTTGCTATTTCTAAAATAATGCTGAGTACTATCATGAGGATGGTATAATCGTATATAATAATGAAAATAAAGTATGACATTTTGGAAAAGGTGGTGAGTCATATCCAACTTAATAAGCGTCAGGAGACTATTCTTCAGATTGTCAAAAATGAGGGACCGATTACAGGTGAACATATTGCTGATAAACTTAGTTTAACTAGAGCAACTTTAAGACCTGACCTTGCAATACTAACAATGGCAGGTTACCTTGATGCTAGGCCAAGGGTCGGGTATTTTTATACCGGGAAAACAGGTTCTCAACTTCTTACAGAAAAAATCAGAAAGATAAAAGTGGAAGATTATAAATCCATTCCAGTCGTCGTTCAGGAGAATGCCAGCGTCTATGATGCTATTTGTTCGATGTTTCTAGAGGATGTTGGTACTCTTTTTGTTGTGAATGAGCGAGCGCATCTCGTTGGAGTTTTATCTAGAAAAGACCTGTTAAGAGCGGCTCTAGGTAAGCAGAATCTAGAGAGTGTTCCTGTAACGATCATTATGACAAGGATGCCAAATATCACGGTTTGTGCTAGAGATGATCTCTTAATTGAAGTTGCCAATCAACTAATAGAGAAGCAAATCGATGCCTTGCCAATCGTAAAAGAAACAGAAGAGGGTATTGAAGTAATTGGGAGAATAACCAAAACAAATATCACGAGAGCTTTGGTAGATTTAGCGAAAGATGAAATCATTTAGCATAGGAGGTTTATATGACGAATCCAACTAATCGCGCAATTGTATATGTCATATCAGATTCAGTCGGTGAAACAGCAGAACTAGTTGTGAAAGCTGCAGCAAGCCAGTTTGATCCTACTGACTTTGATGTACGCAGAGTGCCTTATGTAGAAGATACAGCAACAATATTGGAAGTAATGACGCTAGCAAAAGAAACAAAAGCGATTGTTGCTTTCACCCTTGTTGTACCTGAACTAAGAGAATTTCTTCTAGATGTAGCAGCTAAAGAAAACGTGCAAGCAGTAGATATTATCGGTCCAATGATTGATCATATGCAGGCGGTCATTGGAAAAGATCCGCGAAATGAACCTGGTCTCGTACATAAACTCGACGAGGATTACTTCCGTAGAGTAGAAGCGATTGAGTTTGCAGTCAAGTATGACGATGGTCGAGATCCACGTGGAATCGCTCTTGCTGATATTGTTTTAGTCGGTGTTTCACGAACATCCAAAACTCCGTTATCGCAATATCTTGCTCATAAAAGACTTAAGGTAGCAAATGTTCCAATCGTACCTGAGGTAGATCCGCCTGAAGAGTTGTACAGTGTTGCAGAAGGAAAGTGCTATGCCCTTAAAATCAGTCCTGAGAAATTAAATAACATCCGTAAAGAACGTTTAATTGCTCTTGGACTTAACGCAGAAGCTAGCTATGCAAACATGTCACGTATTAAAGACGAATTGGAATATTTTGATACCATTATTAATAAGATGAACTGTCAAGTCATCGATGTTTCGAATCGAGCTGTAGAAGAAACGGCGAATTTAATATTGAGTTTACATAAAGGCAAACATTCTTCTTAATTATTGGCTCAGTTTGTTACTGCTGATGGTTCCTCGTTTAAGGTTGATACACACATCGCAAAAAAGAGTCAAAATACAACCTGTCTACTAACATAGCTTAATTTACAAACTTCATGGCAAATCCATCATCGTATTGCAAAAAAATATGCTGCGATGATGGATTTTTTGTGCCAAATATCTGTTCAATTTAATAATTTTAGTATATAATCAAATATTGTCAATAAAATTTGTCTATAATCATAAAGTAAGGCTTTCAGTGGAATAATTAGGTTATCTAAATGAGTAGCAACTAAAATTCTGAAAGTTAAAACATAAAATTGAAAAGAAGGATAACACAGGGAGATGTAGAATAGAGAATTATGACGAAAAAGAAACTGACGCTTTTTGTCGATGCAGATGCATGTCCTGTTCCAATTAAAGAAGAAATTATGTCCTTTCGGCCGGCACTCACAGACGTTGAGATCATTTTTGTAGCATCATATGCTCACATGAGCACGACATTCCGTGAAGCGAAGTGGGTTATGGTAGACTCTGAGAAGGAAGAAGCAGACCTTTATATTCATCGCTACTCAAAAAAAGGCGACCTTGCGATAACTCAGGATTATGGACTTGCTAGCCTGCTGCTTCCAAAGGGTGTATTCGTACTGTCACCTAGAGGGAAAAGATACACTGAAGAGAACATTTCAACTCTTCTACATACGCGTTATCTTGCATCTAAGAGTAGAAGGTCAGGTAAGCATACTAAAGGTCCTCGTAAGTTCACTGGTGATGATCGCCTCCAATTTCGAAAAGAATTAATAAATTTATTGTCGAATTATGAAGGAGATTATTTTTATTTGTCGAAATTATAAAACCTGTTGGTGATAAACTATGAGTGGTAGGATCCCCGAAGAGAAAATTGAAGCGATTCGCAAATCCACCGATATTGTTGATGTGATTAGTGATTATGTACAGCTTAAGAAACAAGGAAGAAATTTCTTTGGACTTTGTCCTTTTCACGGTGAAAGCACACCATCATTTTCGGTAGCGCCGGATAAACAAATCTATCATTGCTTTGGATGCGGAACAGGTGGTAACGCATTTTCCTTCTTAATGGAAATAGAAGGTTATAACTTTATAGAAGCTGTTCAGACTCTTGGACAAAAAGCTGGTGTTGAACTTCCAGAAGTCGAAGATAACCAGAATGTTGGATCTAAATCATCACAAGATAGTGATGTGATTTACAAAGCGCATGATTTTCTCACCAAGTTATATAACCATTGTATGGTTAAGACAACGGATGGCACGAAGGCTCGCGAGTATTTAAATGAGAGAGGCTTCACAGATGAGATGATCGAACAGTTTCAGCTAGGTTTTGCACCTGATTCCTGGGAGTATGCTACGAACTATTTGCAAAAGAGAAATTACCCACTTCCAACGGTTGCTGAAGCAGGACTCCTTGCAAAAAGAGAGTTTGATGGTAAGTACTTCGATCGCTTTCGAAATCGGATCATGTTCCCGATTTGGGATCCTAAAGGTAGGCCAGTAGCATTCGGTGGCAGAATAATTGGCGAAGGCGAACCGAAGTATTTGAATAGTCCAGAGACAAAGCTATTTCATAAAGGAAAGTTTCTGTATGGCTTCCATCTAACACGCTCAGCGATTCGCATGAAAGATCAGGCAATTCTTCTTGAAGGATATGTTGATGTGATTACAGCATACGGGAATGGGGTACAAAACGTTGTAGCAAGTCTTGGTACTGCTTTAACGAAAGACCAGGCAAAGTTGATCAGAAGACAAACGGAATCTGTGGTCATCTGTTATGACTCAGATAAAGCAGGCATTAGTGCCGCAACCAGAGCAGCTGATGAATTACTTAATGCAGGTTGTTACGTAAGAATCGCAAAAATGCCTAACGGACTTGATCCCGATGACTATATCCGAACATACGGAGCAGAACGTTTTGAAAAGGATGTAATAGGGGCAGCGCCAACGGTAATGGCTTTTAAAATGGAGGTTTTCAGATCAGGAAAAAACCTATCAGATGAAGGAGAACGAATCCGCTATATCGAAGAAGTACTTAAAGAAATTAGCGCACTTTCTAACGCTGTTGAAAGGGATCACTACCTCAGGCAGCTATCAGAAGAATTCTCTCTTTCACTTGATGCTTTAAAGCAGCAGGTATTCCAAGTTCATAAGAAGAGCAACAATAGTAAGGATAATGCTCCTCTAAATAGGAATAATAATGCTAGGAAAAATTTCTATGTGAAGAAAAAGCTCCTACCTGCCTTCCATAATGCTGAACGGATATTGCTTGCTTATATGATGCGTGATCTGGAGGTAGCAGAGAAAGTGCAGGAAGAAGTTGGCGGATCGTTTAATATTGACGAGCATAGTGCGATTGCTGCGTACTTGTATAGCTTTTATGCTAACGGTCATGAGGCCGATGTTAGTCAATTTATGGAGCAGCTTACTGATCCTAACCTAGTCAAAATTGCTTCTGAACTGGCCATGATGGATTTAAATGAAGATGTGTCGGAAAAGGAATTGCATGATTACATCCGACAGGTGTTAAATTATCCAGAATGGATAAAGATAGAAGAGAGAGAAAAAGAGAAAAAAGAAGCGGAAATGAAGCAAGATTTTGTCCAGGCGGCTAAGATTGCTATGGAAATTCTCGAAATGAAAAAGAACTTAAAAAATTCATTTTGAAATAATGAATGATTTTTATTGTTGAGATGTATGGAAGGAGGGGATCGAATGGCTGAAAAACCAACTCGCCAACCGGCGGAAGGTGAATTAACCATCGATCAAGTGAAAGAGCAGTTAGTAGAGCTTGGAAAGAAAACAAGCTTAATTACTTACTCTACGATCGTAGAACGGTTGTCCCCGTTTGAACAGGATTCCGATCAAATGGATGAATTCTTTGAATATCTAGAGGAACAAGGTGTTGAAGTCATCGAAGATAATTCTGATAACCCTTCGCCTCAAGAAGTTAATAAAGAAGAAGAATTTGATTTGAACGACTTAAGTGTTCCTCCGGGTGTCAAAATAAATGATCCGGTTCGTATGTACCTTAAAGAGATTGGTCGTGTAGATCTTCTTTCTGCAAAGGAAGAGATTAGTCTAGCACAACGTATCGAAGAAGGAGACGAAGAAGCTAAGCGTCGTCTCGCAGAAGCAAACCTTCGCCTTGTTGTCAGTATTGCTAAGCGGTATGTCGGGCGTGGTATGCTTTTCCTAGACCTTATTCAGGAAGGTAACATGGGGCTAATAAAAGCTGTTGAGAAATTTGATTACCGTAAAGGTTACAAATTTAGTACGTATGCCACATGGTGGATTCGTCAGGCTATTACTCGTGCGATCGCTGACCAGGCTAGAACGATTCGTATTCCAGTTCATATGGTCGAAACCATTAATAAATTAATCCGAGTTCAGCGTCAACTTCTTCAAGATCTCGGTCGCGAGCCTTCTCCTGAAGAAATTGGTAAGGAAATGGATCTTTCTCCAGAAAAAGTCCGTGAAATTCTGAAAATTGCACAGGAGCCTGTATCGCTGGAAACCCCTATTGGTGAAGAAGATGATTCTCATCTAGGTGATTTCATTGAGGATCAGGATGCTCTTGCACCTTCAGATGCGGCAGCCTATGAATTACTCAAAGAACAACTGGAAGACGTACTCGATACTCTTACAGATCGAGAAGAAAATGTTCTTCGATTGCGCTTTGGGCTAGATGATGGACGGACTAGAACACTTGAAGAAGTAGGTCGTGTATTTGGTGTCACACGCGAACGAATTCGTCAAATCGAAGCCAAAGCTCTTCGTAAACTTCGTCACCCTAGCCGAAGTAAACGACTGAAAGATTTCCTTGAATAGATTGATGAAACTCTCTGTCTGCTTATGCGGGTAGAGAGTTTTTTTTATTAGTGACTTATATGAGAGCATATTTATAGATAAAAAATGATATAAGAAAGCGTTATCTCTTGTAGGATTACATAGAAACAAACCCTTTTAAAAAAGAATACATTTCCTGTCATTTATTTTACTGATTTTTCTCTCGTTTTGCAAATAGGCTATTTCGCGTAAAACCTATCGATACTTGATGTTATAGGGTTTACTAAATAAGTTAATAAAAAAATAATATATGTAATTATTTTTATTTTCTAAAATGTTGAAAAAATTCGCATAAGAAGAGATAATGAAATGTAAGCGCATTCAAGTGAATGGCATTTTATTAACGGGAGGTTTGTAACAAATGAATTTTGATTTAACGAAAGAACAAAAAATGATTCAGAAGATGATTCGGGAGTTTGCTGATGAAAAAGTAGCTCCTGATGCCGAACAACGGGACAAAGAAAAAAAGTTTCCAAAGGAAATATTTCAACAGCTAGGTGAACTCGGTATAATGGGACTTCCGTTTCCAGAAGAGTACGGTGGCGGTGGAGCAGATACAGTGAGCTTTGCAATCGTTGTAGAAGAACTCAGTCGTGCGTGTGGATCGACCGGAATTACATATTCAGCTCATGTATCACTTGGAGGAGCACCACTTCACTTGTTTGGTACTGAAGAACAGAAACAAAAATATCTAGCACCAATTTGTTCAGGAGAATCCCTTGGGGCATTTGGTTTAACAGAACCTAACGCTGGATCAGATGCGGGAGGAACTGAAACAGAAGCGGTTCTTGATAATGGACAATGGGTTATTAATGGTAGTAAATGCTATATTACGAATGCTTCTTATGCAGATCATTTAGCACTAACAGCAATAACCGATCGGAAAAATGGCGATAAAGAAATTAGTGCGATCATAGCGCCAACCGATGCGCCAGGATTTCGAGTTGTTGATAATTATGAAAAACTTGGTCTTCATTCCTCGAATACAACAGAGCTAGTGATGGAGGATGTCGTTGTTCCGGAAGAGAACCTCCTTGGTAAACGTGGAGATGGCTTCAGACAGTTCCTCATAACACTTGATGGTGGTCGGATAGGTATAGGGGCTATGGGTGTTGGAATCGCTCAGGCGGCTTATGAGAAGGCGCTACAATATGCGAATGAGCGTAAACAGTTCGGTCGTGCTATTTCACGTTTCCAGGCGATACAATTTAAGTTAGCTGACATGGCGATGAAGATTGAACTTGCCCGCACAATGGTTTATAAAGCAGCTTGGTTAAAAGATCAAGGTCGAAAGTTTACGAAAGAAGCGTCGATTTGCAAACTGTATGCATCGGAAATTTGTATGGAAGTTTGTAATCAGGCTGTACAAATTCATGGTGGTAATGGATATATGCGAGACTACCATGTCGAACGTTATTTCAGAGATGCGAAATTGCTTGAAATTGGAGAAGGCACTTCAGAGATCCAACGCATGGTTATCGCACGTGAAATTGGCTGTTAAACTGAACGAGCGCTCGATTAGTTATGTAGAGGATAAGGGGTGTGGTTATGACGCAACTACTTCATGAAACGATAGGTTCAATGCTTGAAAGACAAGTCCATCGATTTGGAGAGAAAGAAGCAGTCGTATACTCCAAAGAAGATATCCGGTATACCTTCAATGAATTTAATGAAGAAGTTAATCGTGTGTCTAAAGCATTATTGCACATCGGGGTTGCAAAAGGGGAGTCTATCGCTATTTGGGCAACAAATGTCCCGGAGTGGCTGCTGTTGCAATTTGCTACTGCGAAAATAGGAGCGATTTTAGTAACGGTCAACACTAATTATCAGTCAACCGAACTTGAGTATGTATTGAAACAGTCAGAAGCAACCCGCTTGTTTTTAATTGATGGTTTTAAAGGAACTTCATATCCTGAAACATTTTTACAACTACAAAAGAGTGGCGATCGAGTCGATGGGGGAAAGTGTGCTATTCATAGCCTGCCTCATCTTAAAGACGCTATCTTCATTGGACAAACCCCCCATCCTTCATTTAAAGGCTGGGGTGAGTTTATAAAAGATGGTAGTGATGTGCTTGATAGTGAGTTATTAAATAGAAAAGGTGAACTACTACCAGAAGATGTTATTAATATGCAGTATACATCGGGCACGACGGGATTTCCAAAAGGCGTTATGCTAACGCACATTAATATATTGAATAATGGGTATCAAATCGGACAATGTATGAAATTATCAGAGCAGGATCGTCTTTGTATCCCGGTACCCTTTTTTCATTGTTTTGGATGTGTTCTGGGAACACTCGCTGCATTTACAGCTGGTGCATCCATTTTCCCAATCATCGAATTTGAGCCTGAACTTATTCTAAGAACTGTCGAAAATGAGAAATGTACAGCTTTACATGGAGTACCCACCATGTTTATTTCTGAGTTAAATCTTTCAACATTTGCAACCTACGATTTAAGTTCACTTCGTACAGGGATTATGGCAGGTAGTCCGTGTCCTATCGAAGTAATGAAAAACGTGATGAAGCGTATGAATATGTCTGAGATTACGATTGCTTATGGCCAAACGGAATCTTCTCCAGTCATTACTCAGACAAGAACAGATGACCCAATTGAATATAGGGTAAATACCGTAGGTAAGGCATTGCCTGGGGTTGAAGTGAAAATCATCGACCCGGTAACTGGAAAGCGTGTTGTAGATGGTGGGACGGGTGAATTGTGTACAAAGGGTTATCATGTGATGAAAGGCTACTTTAATATGGAAGATGCGACTAAAGAAGCGATCGACAAGAATGGATGGCTCCATACGGGCGATCTAGCGAAAATGGATTCTCAAGGTTATGTTCAAATAACAGGACGGTTGAAGGATATGATTATAAGAGGAGGGGAGAATGTTTATCCTCGTGAAATAGAGGAGTTTTTGTATACTTATCCTTCTGTACAAGACGTTCAAGTTATTGGAGTTCCAGATGAGAAATACGGTGAAAAAGTCGTAGCTTGTGTTCAGCTAAAAGATGGTGAGTCAGTTTCTGAAAGTGACATTCTTTCTTACTGTAAAGGTAAAATAGCTCATTTTAAAATTCCTGCCCATGTCTTTTTTATAGCAGAATATCCTATGACAGCTTCGGGAAAAATCCAAAAGTATAGACTGAGGGAATCAGCAGTTGAATGGACTCGAAACAAGTCAGGTACGTCACGAACATAATGTTCCTTATGAGGCATCAGTCTTACTGATGCCATTTTGTTTTACCGGAAAAATTTGCTATGATAGTAATAGATTGAAAAACAGTGACAAATATGTGATTCGCCTCGCTTCCCCTTCCTTTTCATAGCGTTTTCAAGTAAAATAAGTTATGATTTGTTTACTCTTACATAATTGGGGAAAACGACATCAGCGAATCGGTACAAGGAGGAAAAGAAATGAAAAAGAATCCGCTTATTCCATTTGCATGGACAGCAGTTATCGGATTAATTCTCATTATTGGTGTTTCTTTCTGGGCATTGCAACAGGGCGGTGAAGAAAGTGCTAAAGGTGAAGGTGAAAAGCAAGAACAAGCTAAAGCAGCAGCACCTGAAGACATTTACTCTCAGAACTGTGCTTCCTGCCACGGTGGCGATCTTGGTGGCCAGGTAGGACCAGCTCTAAATGCAATCGGTGGAAAGTATTCCAAAGATGAAATTCTCGGAATTATTAAGAATGGTAAAAGTGGCGGAATGCCCGCTGGAGTTATTCAAGGAGAACAGGCTGAGGCTGTAGCTAAATGGTTATCTGAGAAAAAATAAGAAGCGAAAAGAGCTTTCTGTGTGAACAGAAGGCTTTTCTATTTGTAGGTTTTAATCGATCTCGTTAATGTTCTCCATGTTAACGAAAAACGTAAGAGGGTAAACTAGGGAG
The DNA here is from genome assembly GCA_963805895.1 of uncultured Bacillaceae bacterium. GTDB lineage: Bacteria > Bacillota > Bacilli > Bacillales > Guptibacillaceae > Guptibacillus. The sequence goes on along the minus strand of CAWDWH010000016.1, from coordinate 255,784 downwards.
AAGAATATAATATAAATAGTGGTGAAAAAATGAACGATAAATTATTATCAGAACGTCTTAAAATGGTAGCAAGTTTTGTTCCAGAAGGAAGTCGGGTTGCAGACATTGGATCAGATCATGCCTATTTGCCATGTTATTTAATGAATCATAATCGAATCTCTGGTGCGGTTGCAGGAGAAGTGAATGAGGGGCCATACCAATCGGCAATTAATCAAGTGAAGCGGAGTGGTTTCACAAATGAAATAACGGTACGAAAGGGAAATGGACTTGAAGTCATTTCTTCTGGTGAAGTTGACGTCATTACGATCGCCGGAATGGGAGGACAACTTATACGAGATATTTTGATTGAAGGACGAGATAAATTAGAGAACGTAAAGCGCCTCGTATTACAGCCTAACGTCGCTGCCCATCTTCTTCGTGAGCGGCTCGCTGAGTTAGATTGGGAGCTTGTAGATGAACGGATTCTTGAAGAAGATAACAAAATATACGAAGTGCTCGTTTTTGATATAGGGAATGGTGAACGTCCATATGAAGGTCTTGACAATAGAGAACTTCTGAAAAATATTCTTGTAGGTCCAATGCTAATAAAAGAGCAAAATGAAGCCTTCAAGAAAAAGTGGCAAAACGAACTCCAAAAACGTGAGCGTATTCTTCTTTCTCTGGAACAAGCAGAGAGTATTTCTTCAAAAGAAGAGCAGGTAAAGAACGAACGAGACTTAATTAAGGAGGTTCTTTCATGAGTAAGTTAGCTTCGGGTCAAGCTCTGATCCAAGAATTTGAATCGTGGTCTAAAAAGAAATATGCCGAAGATGGAGATCCAATTGGATTACAGGTAGGCAGTTTAAACAAGAAAATAAGTAAAGTGATGACGGCGCTTGATGTTCTTCCAAACGTGGTAGATGAGGCAGTTCGAGAAGGGGTAGATTTGATTATTGCCCATCATCCCATTCTCTATAAGCCACTTAAAAAAATCAATTTAGATACGGAACAAGGAAAAATGATTGAAACATTAATCAAGAACGACATTACAGTCTATGCAGCACATACCAATTTAGATGTAGCACCGGGTGGCGTAAATGATATGCTAGCAGATGCTCTTGGTTTGAAAGAAACGAGTGTCCTTGTTGGGACACATCAAATTGATTTTAAAAAAATTGCTGTTTTTGTCCCAGTTACACACCAGCAGCAGGTGAGAGATGCTCTAGCTAGCGCCGGAGCAGGGAGCATTGGGGCTTATAGCGATTGTTCTTTTAGCTCAGACGGAATGGGGCGCTTTAAACCAATTGATGGAGCGGACCCGTATCTAGGGGAGAAAGGGAAATTAGAAGCTGTTGAAGAAGTTAAAATCGAAAGCATCTTTCCTGCCGATCAAAAAGCTAAAATAGTTCGAGCGATCATCAAAGCTCATCCATATGAAGAAGTGGCTTACGATATTTATCAACTGGACAATGAACCAGAGATGCTTGGACTCGGAAAAGTTGGTCATTTAGAAACCGAGATGTCACTGGGAAAATTTGCGGATTTTGTTAAACTGAAGCTTGGAGCGAGTGGCGTTCGTATTGTTGGTGATCTTCATTCAACCGTTAAAAAAGTAGCGGTACTCGGTGGAGATGGAAATAAGTTCATTCATGCTGCGCGATTTAGTGGCGCTGACGTTTTTGTTTCAGGTGATATTTACTATCACGTGGCGCATGACGCAATGATGGAAGGCCTTCAGATTATCGATGCAGGTCATAATATTGAGAAAGTCATGATTGAAGGGGTACGTAAGAAGCTACAGACATTCGTACAGGATAAACGTTACGAGACAGAAATTATAGCATCCACTGAAAAAACGGATCCATTTCAATTTAAATAATCAAAAACCCCTCTTTATAAAGAGGGGTTTTTGATTACTTTTTAACTTTTACTTTAGGGAGTATTTTGGAAGCTGGAACTTTTCGCTCGCGCGTCCAGGTTTCTGGATTTTCAGTATCATACTGATCAAGGAAACGAATGACTTCTTTGGTAATTGGTGTTGGTGTAGAGGCACCAGCTGTAACGCCGACTGTCTCGACACCTTCCAGCCATTCGAGCTCAATCTCAGAGACGTCAGCAATTCGGTATGCAGGCGTTCCTGCAACTTCAATTGACACCTGTGCAAGTCGGTTTGAATTGTTGCTCTTAGGGTCTCCGACTACGAGAAGAAGGTCTGTGTCACCAGCTTGCTGTGCAACAGCTTCCTGACGAACCTGAGTAGCATTACAGATTTCATTATGGATAACTGCATGAGGATAGCGTTCCATGGATCTCTCTATAATTTCTTGAACATCCCACTGGCTCATTGTAGTTTGGTTTGTAATAATGATGCGTTCAGAATCAATCGAAAGCTCATCCACTTCTTCTGGCTTTTCTACAAGGTGAACGATATCAGGCGCAATTCCCATTGCACCTTCTGGCTCTGGGTGTCCTTTTTTGCCAATGTAAATAACGTGATAGCCTTCTTTTTGTTTTTCGCGAATTAGATCATGTGTGACTGTCACATCAGGACATGTTGCATCAAGTACAGTAAGCCCTTTATTTTCTGCTAGTTCTCGCACTTGAGGTGAAACCCCATGTGCGGTGAAAATGACTGTGCCGGAATCAACTTTTTCAAGGATTTCCATACGATTAGGGCCATCAAGTGTAATAATACCGTCGTCTTCAAAAGCATCTGTAACGTGTTTATTATGAACGATCATCCCAAGTATGAAAATCGGGCGTGGTAATGTTTTATCAAGGGCAGCATTGCGTGCAATGACCATAGCATCCACGACGCCATAGCAATAACCTCTAGGTGATATTTTAGTTACATTCATCGAGTACCTCCTCAATCCTTCAAAGGACTGTTGTATAGCTGATCTTAATCAATTATAAAGGAGATGGCGTGATAACTCAATGAATCGGGACGTTTAAACATACAGCTTTGGTGTTGATTTCTTAATGTCTTCATCTGATTTAGGGCTCTTTTTGCTCTTCACCGAAGAGGAAGTTGGCTTTTTGGAAGTTTTTTTCTTTTTTTCTTTAATCTTAACCTTAGTCGCTTTATCTTCTGTTTCGGAAACGTCCTCTTCCTCGTCATCGTCAGACCCAGAAGACTTCTGATACTCTTTGAAAAGAGCAATCATTTCTGGAAGCTGTTTAACCATAGGCCCATATTGCTGGACCATCGGTTTAATTGTGTCGGCTGCCTGCATCACCTTTTGAACATTTTGTATCATGCCCATCATGTCCATACCACCTTGACCAGCTCCAGGAATTAGTCTGGATAACATGCCACCTGCTTGTTGAGGGACACCAGGCATAACGCCTCGCTGTAGAGCTGGAAAAGAACCTGGGGGCATAGGTAGAGATTGAGTAGAGCCTCCGCCTCCACCGAGAATTCTGGAGAGTAGACCGCCTGTTCCTGTTTGGGGCGGCTGTGCGAACCCCTGTGGAGGCCCTTGAAAACCTCCGCCAGAGAATGGAAAGCCCATGCCTCCCATGCCGGGACCAGGTCCACCTTGAGGGGAGGGAGGATATTGGTTCATGTGTTGCCCTCCTTTTCATAACTTGACCATTTATGCTGTTGTTACTAGTAAGGTATGCGGAAAAAATCGAAGGTGTGAGAATAATGAATTTTGGGCATTACAATGAGAGAATGGTCTATTTTGACGTATGGCGCTTTTGGCTATTTTGGTCTATAATACAAGGTGGATTAATGGATGGAGGAACAATGATAATGAAACATTTTGATAGATTAGGGCTGAAACCTTTTTTAATTGAAGCTCTTGAAGAACAGAAATTTACAAGACCTACGGAAATCCAGGAAAGACTGGTACCAGCTATTCGCAATGGTGAAAGTGCAATCGGTCAATCTCAGACAGGATCAGGTAAGACACTCGCTTTCTTATTACCGTTGATTCATCGTGTTGAACGCGAGAAAAGCGAATGTCAAGCTGTCATCACAGCGCCAACTCGAGAGCTCGCAGATCAAATTTACAATGAAGCTCTTAAATTAATTGCGACTTTACCTGAAGAAGAAGCGATTTCGATTAAAAAAGCAGTTGGTGGTACAGATCGCAAACGGATGATTAGTCGAATGAAGAATACCCCTCATATCGTCATTGGAACACCTGGACGTATTAAGGATTTAGTAGAAGAACAGGCATTGAGCGTGTTTCCTGCGACAATGCTGGTCGTCGATGAAGCTGATCAAATGCTTGACATGGGATTCATTGAAGATGTTGATTATATTGCTTCAAGAATGGCGAAAGAACTACAAATGCTTGTTTTTTCGGCAACAATACCTAAAAGCCTACAGCCATTTTTGAAAAAGTACATGGACAACCCCAAATTCGTCGAAGTGAACGCTGAACAGGTGACTGCTGACAAAGTAGAAAATATTTTTATACCTGCACGTTATCGTGAGAAAAAAGAGCTGCTACTAAATGTCACAAAAGCGATTAATCCATATTTAGCTCTTGTTTTCACTAATACGAAACAAACAGCCGACGAGGTAGCCGATTTCTTAATCGAAAACGGCCATAACGTGGAACGTTTGCACGGTGGTGTACAGGCAAGGCAGCGTAAGCAAATCATGAAAAAAATCCAGGAAGCAGAATGCCAGTATGTGGTCGCGACAGATCTCGCATCAAGAGGAATCGATATTAAGGGGATCTCTCATGTTATTAACTTTGAGCTCCCGAAAGATCTAGACTTCTATATCCACCGCGTGGGACGTACTGCTCGCGCTGGGCAAGACGGCATTGCTTATACTCTTGCAGAACCTTCTGACCAGCAAGCTGTCCAAAAGTTAGCAGCAAAGGGCATCCAAATTGAATACAAAGAAGTTAAAAACGGAGAATGGGTAGAAGCGAAACCAGTAACACCTCGTAAAAAGCCTACTTCGTCAAAACCAGAAGTATTTGTACCGAAACCTAAGAAAGTCAAACCAGGATATAAGAAGAAAATGCAACAGGAGCGAGACCGTATTCAACAGAAGCGTGGAAGAAAATAATTCAAAAAACCCTCTCACGTAAGAGGGTTTTTATCTGCTTTATCTTGTTTTTATTCTTGTGCTACAAGTAGTAGCTAAAAAGAAAGGAATGAAGGAAATGTTAAAAATAGGATCTCACGTATCAATGAGTGGAGATAAAATGCTCCTTGGAGCTAGTGAAGAAGCTGTTTCCTACGGTGCAACAACTTTTATGATATACACAGGGGCACCACAAAACACGAGACGAAAAGCGATCGATAAGCTGAACATTGAAAAGGGTACTGAACATATGAAGGAAAATGGTATCAATGATATCGTCGTCCATGCTCCATATATCATTAATATTGGTAACACGACCAAGCCTGAAACGTTCCAACTTGGAGTAGATTTTCTTCGTTCTGAAATTTCACGGACTCATGCTCTAGGTGCTCGTCAAATTGTCCTTCACCCTGGTGCTCACGTAGGCGCTGGGGCTGATAAAGGAATTAAGAAAATCATCGAAGGACTTAATGAAGTTCTAACAGCTGATCAAGAGGTGCAAATTGCATTGGAAACAATGGCAGGAAAAGGGTCAGAGTGTGGAAGAAGCTTCGAGGAACTCGCGCAAATTATCGATGGTGTCACACATAATGATAAGCTCTCAGTCTGTTTCGACACTTGCCATACCCATGATGCGGGTTATGATATTGTAAATGACTTCGACGGTGTATTGGATCAATTTGATCGTATTGTGGGAATCAATCGTTTGAAAGTTCTTCATGTCAATGACAGCAAGAACGAACGTGGAGCATCAAAAGACCGACATGAGAACATTGGGTTTGGTTATATTGGTTTTGATGCGTTAAATAAAGTAATTCATCATGAACAGTTGAAAGAAATACCCAAAATACTAGAAACACCTTATGTAGGGGAAGATAAAAAGAACAAAAAAGCGCCATACAAGCTCGAAATCGAGATGCTGGCCAATCAGAAATTTGATGAAGATTTGAAGAATAAATTAACTACTATCTAACAAAAAACCGCTGCGGCGGTTTTTTGTTATTCGTTAAGAAATGAAAGAATCAACTTGTTTACTCTTGATGCCACAGCAGGACTTACTTCCCGGCTAATTTTCATTAAAATCCGCTTTCTTTGCGTTTTATTTGAGATGTCAATATTCTCTTGTTTTAATATCTGAACAATTTCTTTTGCATCTTTTTCAGATAGTGTAATGCTATATTGTTTAGAAAGCTGAAGCAATTCATCCGTTGTTAAACGGTTTAATTTAAAATTAACAAGTTGAAGCTGTATTGGATTCATCACGATGCCCCCTTTGCCTATCTCATACTATGCAGACCATACTGTTAGGTGTTAAGAATTGCATTCTATGTATTGAATGACTTTAAGAACACTTTTATTTCTTATATAATATAAAAAAACATACATATTTTGCATAGGAGGATGTAATGCAAAAAAAACAGCATAGGAAAGAAAGTAAAACGCATCTGATTTACCGGTTGTTAATGATCATGATTGGATCTTTTCTTGCCGCGGCGGCAATTGAATTGTTTCTTGTGCCTAATCAGTTGATTGATGGGGGAATTATTGGTGTTTCACTAATTCTGGATCATTTAACTCCTTTCAATTTCGCGATTCTTGTTATCGTTTTAAATCTTCCTTTTATGTACTATGGCTACAAACAAATTGGTAAGACATTTGCCTTTTCAACGTTATTTGGAATCATTGGTTTGGCAGCCTTTGAGACGTTCCTACATCATACTGCTCCATTTACAACAGAGCCTATTCTTGGAACGGTATTTGGTGGTCTTACACTCGGGCTTGGAGTGGGTTTAGTCATCCGCCATGGTGGTTCGATGGATGGAACAGAAATTTTGGGTATTTTGTTGACAAAGAAAATACCATTTTCAATTGGTGAATTTGTTATGTTCACAAATATCTTTATATTCACGTGGGCGGGCTTTGTATTTAGTTGGGAAAATGCGATGTATTCGGTCATGGCATACTATATTGCTTTTAAGACAATCGATACTGTGATTCAGGGACTTGATGAAACAAAAGCTGTTCTCATCGTTTCTGATCATTATGAAGAGATTTCAAATGCTATCCTGGATCGTCTTGGGAGAGGGACAACGAAGCTGGTTGGTAAAGGAGGATATACAGACGAGGAGAAAGAAGTTATTTACGTCGTTATTACTCGGCTTGAAGTTACGAAGCTTAAAAGCGTGATTTATGATATTGATACTCAAGCTTTTATAACGATTATGAATACCCAGGAAACAAGAGGAGCAAAATTCAAATCGCCGATTCATTAGACTACCTTTCGAAAGGGGTCTTTTTTCTTAGGCGAAATAAGTAATCAAACAAGCAAAATAGTAGAAAGGTTTGAGAATAAAATGATAGGGTATAAACTTAACTGGTGCTCTCCAGCTTAATTAATACCAGTTGAAAAGGAGTGCAAGACTATTAATTTTATTCAAAAACATTTCAAAAAATCTCTGTCAATGATCACTGCAATTGTTCTAGTCCTTGTTCTAGCAATGTTTATCGTACAATCTAACTTGTTTACCGAGCAAGTAGCCGATGCTAAAACTAGAGTGGGAAATTTGGATCAAAAATCATCATCCAAGAACGATCAGATGAAATCTCAGACAGCGTTAACTAGATTAGAAAACGAAACAGGCTATTCGTTGGAGCCGGAATCAATCAGTGTAGAAAATTGGAAAGAAGCAAAAGCTTACTCTGAAGAATTCTATAAGGATAGTGACGGTAAATTTAGCAAGAAGTGGGGACTGTTTTTATCGTATCAGTCCATGAAAGCGGACATTGATCCTGCGATCGCATATGAACTTCTTAAAGTAGAAACAGGAAACACATTTGACCCAGAGCTCATTGGGCCGGAAACGAAATATGGACATGCTTATGGAATGGCACAGTTTATGACTAACACTGCGCCATGGATAGCTGATATGGCTGGTGTCGATTATTCGGAGGAAAAGTTATTTGATCCTTATTTTTCGATGACACTCTCAGTCACTTATCTAGATTATCTGTATGATAAGTATGAAAACTGGGACGAAGCTCTTACGGCTTATAACCGAGGCATTGGCGGTTTGGAGACTTACGTATCTGAAGAGGGTACATCTAAAAGTGGCTATTCAGAAAAAATTCAGGAAATGGCCAGCCTTCACGATATGTAAAAGCAACATAATAGCACCTTCGCTTCTTAGTTAGAAGCGTAAAGAAATCCCCGCTGGTTTTTGGACCGGCGGGGATTTTAAAATCTATTAGAATAGGTTGTGAGATCAGATAGCTTACAAACTTGAAAAAGGATTTTGCATTAATTTTTTTTGGCTGTTAATGAGACTTTGGTTTGGCTTTTTTTTAACGTAATGATAAATTCCATTTGAATCCTGCTCTCGAGCTTTAACATTGTCTTTTAAAATCAAATCGAGAGTTAGCATAATTTTCTTTTTTAAATTTTCTTGAAGAATAGGATAAAGAATTTCAATTCGTTTGTCCATGTTCCTAGTCATCATGTCAGCAGAGGAAAGGAATAATTTTTCTTCGCCACTGTGATGAAAATAGAATATACGAGTGTGCTCTAGGAATTGGCCAACGATACTTCGAACACGTATAGTACTACTTACGCCATCGATCTGTGGGCGAAGGCAACAGATACCTCGAACGATTAGGTCAATCTTTACACCTGCCTGAGAGGCTTTATAAAACGCGATAATTAAATCTTTATCCGTTAGTGAGTTCATTTTTGCGATGATTCTTCCTCTGCCAGTTCTTTTGTGATGGACTATCTCTTTCTCAATTAAATCTAAGAATGTTTGTTTGATTTCGCCAGGGGAGATCGAGAAGTAATACCAATCTGGTTTGGTTCTGTAACCACTTAAGTAATTAAAGAAGTTAGTAGCGTCTATGCCGAGCTTTTGATCCGATGTTAGTAGCCCCATATCCGTATAAATTTTAGCGGTAGTGTCATTATAATTACCTGTACCAAGATGGACGAAACGTTGGATGACGTTTCGATCTTTGCGTACGACGAGCGTGATTTTGCTATGGGTTTTCAAAGAAGTCATTCCGTAAATCACGTTCACGCCTGATTTCTCAAGTTTTTTTGCCCAATGAATATTATTTTCTTCGTCAAAACGAGCTTTTAATTCAACAAGAACTGTGACGAGTTTACCGTTCTCTGAAGCTTTTGCGAGAGCATTAATAATAGGAGAGTCGTCACTTACTCGGTAGAGCGTCTGCTTAATGGCCAGTACTTTTGGATCATTTGATGCTTGAGTAATAAATTCGATAATCGGATCAAAAGATTCAAATGGATGATGAAGCAAAATGTCTTTCTCCAAAAGGGTGTTGAAAATAGTCTTGCTGTTGTTTAGAGCCCTTGGGATTTTGGGATGGAGGTTTTCAAACAATAGGTTCTCATGCGTAGAAGCAAGTGTTTTATGAAAACCAAAAAGAAAGGTCAAGTCGATTGGGCCGTCTACAACATAGACATCTTTTTCGTGAAGTTCTAACTTTTCAATTAAATATTTGGTCGCTTCTTCGTCATTCCAGTCTCGTCTAATTTCAAGGCGAACTGCTGCACCCCATTTTCGTTTCTTTAACTCTTCTTCAATTACTTCAAGAAGATCCCTAGCTCCTTCTTCATGAATTGATAGGTCTGCGTTACGAGTGATCCGAAATTGAGATGTTGAAATAACGCGATATCCTTCAAATAATTTGTAACATTTGTGACTAATGACATCTTCAAGAAGAATAAAACATCGCTCATCATCTGATGAGGGAAGTTCAATAAAACGATCAAGTGAAGGAGGAATTCTGACAATTGCAAGGTAACGCTCTGAATCATCAAGTTGCTCTTTCTCGAGCATGACTGCTAGGTTTAAAGCCCTATTTGGAATAACTGGGAATGGGCGATAAGCATCAATCGCCATCGGTGTTAGACTGGGGTAGAGTTGATGATCAAAATGTTCACTTACAAAGGTAAGTTGCTCATTAGAAAGCTCATTGATTTTCAATAGGTGTGCTTTCTCTTCCTTTAGTGCTGGTAACACCATATGCGTAAATATTTCGTATTGACGATTCACGAGATTGTGATTGATACGGAAAATTTCAGAGAGCTGCCCTTTCGGAGTTAACCCTGCTTTGTTCTCTGGCTTATCGAATCCAGCAGCAACTTGATCTTTTAAGCCAGCCACCCTTACCATAAAGAATTCATCAAGGTTGGAGCTAAAGATTGCAAGAAACTTTAATCGCTCGAGTATGGGGTTTCGAATATCGAATGCTTCTTCAAGGACTCTTTCATTAAAGCCTAGCCAGCTTAGTTCACGATTATTATAGTAAGGGGGTGATGAAATATTGAGTTCGTTAACATTGCTTTTTGACTGCTCCATAGAAATACCTTCCTTTTTAAATCTCTTACTATTATTCTAACAAACGAGTATTTATTGAATAGATGTTAGTTTGTAATGATTTTGTAAAGAATGATCAGGTTAGAAGGAAATGAAGATCAATAGCTATACCAAGTGTTTTTTCCAAATGTTTAATATGCTTTTCACATTTCACTTTTTCAAACTCAAAATCCTTAGTGCAACCTATTTGTAATGTGATTCTGTTTTCTTGTTTTACGTTTAATAATTTAATTTCTTCAACAATATTGCGGTTTGTTGTATTGAGAAAGTAGGCCACCTTTAGTATGGCGCCAAGCCTCTCTATTTGAACCAACTCATCTACTGTAAACCAGGACAAATAAGGGGAAACAAAATCTTTGAAAGTTGATTTATTCTTATATGAAGCAAGTAACGCAAGAATGATTCGTTCCTTATGATTCATCCCATTTAGTGCAGTGTTTGAAAGAATATAGAAAGTGTGTTGGCTGACCGATTCACTCTCGATATGATCTCCCATATAATTTAGCTGTGCCGCCTGTTGTAACAAATAATTCCAACCTTCTAGCGTTAAATAATCAGCTTGACTGAACTGTTCAGCAAGTAAGAAAGCTGTTCTTTCGAGGGAAGCTACTCTTGTTTTGTTAATATTATATTTTCTACTTAATGCGTCAATATTTTTCTCAGTAATGTTTGGGAATCGATCAGTTACTTCATTTGAGATTAGCGTTTCGTACATATACCCTTCACGTAACCCTTTACGGCACATTAAGAAGGAAGGAGCTTTGACGAATTGAGTAAAAGAGAGGATGGCTTGAATCGCTGGAATAATGATATCTGCTCGTTCCTTTGATAACCCATCTACCTTTTTTCGGTTCTGAAGTGGCAACTCTCGAAGTGAATCCATTACAACCTCTATTTCTTCAGAAGGGAATTCGTAATGATGGATGCCAGATAACGGGTACTTAAAGCGTTTCTGATGAATTAAAGATAGATTTCGTGCGCTACCACCAATACCAGCAACGCGTAAATTTCTCTTTTTAATCCAACTGATTTGACTAAATTGATCACACACATAGCTGTTTAATTTATCCAATTCTTTGGAAGTAGGCTTCTCATTATGGATAAACTCCTTTTGGAGCGTAAGGGCACCGAATGGGAAGCTGTGAGAATGCTTCATTTTGCGATTTTCCATATATGTAATTTCTGTACTTCCGCCTCCTATATCAATTGTGTAACCGTTCTCGAGGTTAGTGGATTGAATCACTGATAAGTAACCAAAATAGGCTTCTTCTTTTTCAGTTAAAATGGTCATATTATAATCCGTTTTACTCTCTACGATTTTTATTATCTCATCTTTATTCTTAGCCTGTCTTACTGCAGCTGTGGCGATAACGGTAGTAGAAGTGAGGTTATAAGAGCGCGTAATAGGTTGGAACATTTTTAGAGTTGTTAAAATTACGTTAATTCCTTTTTTATTAATCGTATTGTCATTCTCAAGATAGGAGCGCAGTCTTGCTGTATATTTTAGATTCTGTTCCTCGCTTAATTCATTGAAAGCATTCATTTTGTATATGACGAGTCGTATTGTATTTGATCCCATATCAATCACTGCATAGTATGGTTGCTCAGGCAAAAGTAAAATCCTCTCTGCGTCGAAATTTTGTCTTAATTATACATGAAAACACAGGTGGGTCGAAGTCAGCTTATGAAATTTACAAATGAGTATCAAGTACGGTATACTACTTAATGTAAATCGTAATGATTCTTATAGATGGTAGGTTATAATGATGGCGAATTCTAATAATATTATAGATCTTCAAAATATTTCATTTCACTATGGTGATGGCTATGTGTTAGAAGACATCACACTTTCAATCCCCAAAGGAGCGTTTGTAGGTCTTGTTGGGCCGAATGGATCTGGCAAATCGACATTAATTAAAATCATTTTCGGTCTTTTAAAACCTCAGAAAGGGCAAGTTCACATCTTCAATAAAAGAATGAATAAGTTTCATGAGTGGAGCAAAATCGGTTACGTTTCTCAAAAAGCTAACAGTTTTAATTCGGGTTTTCCTGCGTCTGTTTTTGAAGTTGTTTCAATGGGACTCACAAGTAAACTTGGTCTTTTCAAGTTCATGAAAGCTGAACATAAAGCTGCAGTTATGGATGCACTCCGATTAGTTGGAATGACGGATTATGCATCAAGTAATATTGGTGAGCTTTCTGGTGGTCAACAACAGCGAGTATTTATTGCAAGAGCACTTGTGAGTGAACCGGAAATTTTAATTCTAGATGAACCAACAGTTGGTGTTGATGCAAATTCAACGAGTGAGTTCTATCAACTTCTTGGTAAGCTTAACAAAGACAATGGAATAACACTACTTCTTGTCACTCATGATATCGGAACGATTACGGATAAGGTTACTCATGTTGCATGCTTAAATAAAACACTTCATTTTCATGGGGAAACGGATGAATTCGAACAGTTTAATGATCGTGAATTATCAGGATTTTATGGACATCATGTTCATACTTTAAGTCACGATCATGATCACGGGGGAATTTAAAAGATGATTGAGGCTCTATGGAAATTTGAATTTTTACAGAATGCCTTTATGGCAGGAATATTAATCGGTATTATCGCGCCTCTTCTAGGGGTGTTTATTGTTGTGCGAAGGCAGGCTTTGATTGCTGATGCCCTTTCTCATATTACATTGGCGGGAATCGCAGCTAGTCTGCTTCTTGGTAAGTATTTCACCTTTTGGCAAGGCGTAAATCCAGTATATATGGGAATGGGTTTTTCGGCTGCAGGTTCTTTATTTATTGAACAGCTCCGAAAAGTATATAAGCAATTTGAAGAACTTGCTATTCCGATTACATTATCAGGTGGTATTGGTCTTGGTGTGGTTTTCTTATCGCTCGCAGATGGTTTTAATTCAGATTTATTCAATTATCTATTTGGGAGTGTCATTGCGATTAGCCGTAGTGATTTAATGTCGGTGGCAGTTATAACCGTAATTGTTGTTCTGGTGGTCATATTATTGTATAAAGAACTGTTCTTTCTATCGTTTGATGAAGAGCAGGCAATTGTTTCAGGAATAAGAGGAAAGTGGATTCACTTCATCTTTATTTTACTTGTTGCATTTGTGATCGCAGTATCTATGCAAATTGTGGGAGTGTTATTAGTTTCTGCTCTCATGACGTTACCTGTAGCAGCGAGCATTCGAATTGCTAAAGGGTTTAAGCAAACAATTGGCCTTTCCATCTTATTAGGAGAGATTGCAGTGTTAGGTGGACTCGTTCTGGCTTATTACCTCGATATCGCTCCGGGTGGTACCATCGTCCTTTTATCTGCGCTAATCCTTGTAGCTGTACTCTTTTTCAAACGGTTAAAACAAATGAAATCTTAACATAATGAGGTGGAAGTATGAATGTATCTACTGCATTGCGGATTCTAAAAGACGAAGGATTTAAATACACTGAAAAGCGCGAGGACCTTGTTACACTATTTGCTAAGGAAAAAAGATATCTGTCTGCAAGAGATGTATTGGTCCATATGCAAAAAAGCTATCCAGGCATGAGTGTTGATACGATTTATCGTAACTTAACACTATTTAAAGAGCTTGAAATACTTGAGGAAACAGAATGGAACGGCGAGAAACGGTATCGACTGAGCTGTTCAACAAGAAATCATCACCATCATTTGATTTGCCTTGATTGCGGGAGGACGAAACAAATTGAATCGTGTCCGATGGAAGATATTCCAGTTAGCGACACTGGATTTGAAGTAACCGGTCATAAATTTGAAGTATATGGAAGATGTGGCGAATGCCTTGCCCATGAATAGGAACGGAAGAGCTTAAGCTCTTCCGTTTTTGTTATAGTGGTGAACCCATTCTTTAGCTTCTGACCACGAGTTGAGCCTAGCAACCCCTTTAGGGATAGCCCCTTGATTATACGGTGTATCGAAGAGGATAACTGGGATGTTGCATTCTTCAGCGATAGCACAAGCATTATCATGCTTGTCTTCAAAGAATATATCCACTCTATGCTCTTGAATCGCATCAATTTTATCATGTTTTCCAATGAGCTCAATGTGGTGGTATGGCACCGAATTCTCACTAAACCAATTCTTTGTTGTGTCGAGAAGGTGATCACCCCTTGCGCTAATATAGAATAGTTCAAACTGACCGACCCAGCGCTCTAAAATTGGATGGGCCTCGTCAGCGATCATTGCATTTGCATAGATCTTCTCTTCGTTGCTTTTCAGCCACAAGTAAAATTCATCCTGAGGAATATCAAGCAGGTTCGCAAGGTTGTATTGGGTAATATCTGCTAATGATAATTTTTTATTAAATGACGAGTTTAAGTAAGGAAGAAATGTCTTTGGGCTTGTAACAGTGCCGTCAATATCGAGTCCGAGTCTTTTGATTGTCATAGTAAAACCCCTTTATCTTTTGCTCTAATTTCATCATATCACAGATACAGAAACCGATTAGATAAAATGGTAGGATCTTACTGATGAAAAGAACATATTCTTAAAGTTACTTACGAATACTAATCATGCTCCACAACAAGTAAAAGTGAGGGATGTATATGACAGAAGACAGACATGATGAGGATCTGGACTTCATCGAAGAGCGCCCCTATCGCAGTGAATCCGAAGAGGAATACCTTGAAGAAGCTGCAGCTGAGGTGGCTCCTGGTGTAATGGACCGTCCTTATTTACAGTCGCCTGAAAATGAACGTCCAACTGCTGAGGAGCATAACGAACATTTTGAAGCTAAAAGGAAAGAACAGGAGACGACTGGAGTAGGCGTAGGTGTAGCGGCACTTGCTTTATCCGTACTCTCCCTGTTTATCCTTCCCGTTATTTTGGGAGCAGCGGGAATTATCGTAGGATTTGTTGCTAGGAGAAAGGGACTGACAACGCTTGGATCTTGGGCAATTGGTGTCGGTGCCGCTTCGATGATCATCAGCTTATTCTTCGCGCCGTTCTTTTAGCGGATAAATTTAAAAAAAGCCTGACATCTTAATGATGTCAGGCTTTTGTAGTAAGGAATGGAAAAAGTGTTCAGGAGTTCGCTTCAGCTTTCTCTTTTTCCTCTGCCATTTTCTTGTAGTGCTCTTCAGCAATCTTGTCGACTTCTTTTTTTAATTCTTCAACCATTGTCTCTTCAGGAACCTTACGGATGATCTCTCCATGTCGGAAAAGTAATCCTTCACCACGCGCACCGGCAATACCGATATCTGCCTCACGTGCTTCACCAGGACCATTTACAGCACAACCAAGCACGGCTACTTTAATTGGCGCTTTGATCGTCGAAATATATTCTTCCACTTCGTTAGCAATCGAAATGAGATCAATTTCGATACGTCCGCATGTTGGACAAGAGATGAGAGTTGCTGCATTCGCAGCTAATCCAAATGATTTAAGAAGTTCTCTTGCTACTTTAACTTCTTCCACTGGATCGGCGCTAAGAGAAATTCGAGCAGTATTTCCAATGCCTTTAGAAAGAATAACGCCCAGACCAGCGGCACTTTTAACTGTACCAGCGAATAGCG
Organism: uncultured Bacillaceae bacterium; assembly: GCA_963805895.1. Taxonomy (GTDB): domain Bacteria; phylum Bacillota; class Bacilli; order Bacillales; family Guptibacillaceae; genus Guptibacillus. The sequence goes on along the minus strand of CAWDWH010000016.1, from coordinate 239,815 downwards.
TACCGGACTCTGTAATTCCAAGGTGTAATGGATAATTAAATGAGCGAGCTGCGAGCTCATAAGCTTCTGTAGCAAGTTGTACATCAGAAGCTTTCATCGAGACGATGATATCGTAGAAATCAAGGTCTTCAAGAATTTTAATGTGATGTAAAGCACTTTCAAGCATACCTTCTGCTGTTGGATAACCATATTTCTCAAGGATTTTACGCTCAAGTGAACCTGCGTTTACTCCGATGCGAATTGGAATTCCTTTTGCTTTAGCTGCCTTTACAACTGCCTCCACTTTTTCACGACGACCAATGTTTCCAGGGTTAATTCGAATCTTGTCAGCTCCACCTTCAATTGCTTTAAGTGCAAGCTTATAATTGAAATGAATGTCAACGACAAGTGGGATATTGATTCGCTTTTTTATTTCTGGAATGGCATCCGCAGCGCGGTCATCTGGACAGGCGACACGTACAATCTGACAACCTGCTTCTTCAAGACGATTGATTTCAGCAACAGTAGCTTCGACATCGTGTGTTTTTGTTGTGGTCATGCTTTGAATAATAACTTCATCGTTACCGCCTATTGTTAAAGGACCTACTTTAACAGGTCTTGTTTGACTACGGTGGATAATTTCATTCATGCGAAAATCGCTCCTTTTACATGTAGGATTGCTTGCCTCATGATTTAGATCGCTTTGTATAAACTCCCTGATAGGGAATAAGACTCATCTTTCATACTCTCCCATTGTAGCAACTTTAGAGAGCAATTGACAAGAAATAGTCACTGGGAAGCTGTCTTTGGATAAGTTGGGATCTTATATTGCTCTCCGATTTGTATATGAGTAGGAGTAATTTTGTTTAATGTTTCGAAGTCGTCAACAATTGTATCGATAGAAACCGGTATCGTTCCATTTGCTTTTTCGACTAAAGAAAGAACTGTATCTCCAGCATTTACTTCAATCATAACAAATGGAGATGAATCTTCTTCAATAGGTTTTGAAACTTCAGTTATAACTCTTTTGGAAGCGAGAGTCCCCGTTGTTAAATCGTAATACGTTGTATGAAGGACAAGTAGAAAAAGTGATAGAATTAAGAGCTTACGCATATCTTCCACCGCTTTCCTTAAAAAGATTCTATTCGTTCTAATCTATGCTTGTCCAACTGTGATATAACCGGTATCTATTTGAAATTATCTTTTCATTCGCCATCGGGTCGAGTAAAATAGCAGAGAGATGGAGACATTTGGAATATGTTCTCTATCAAGTAAGCCTTAAGGTAAAAGGAGATCAAAACATGTTTAAAAAAGTAATGCCATTTTTCTTATCAGTGTTGTTGCTTATGTCAATTGTCCCGATTGTTGCGCTAGCAGATGCGAGTGTTGGAGATGTTATTGTTACTCTTGGAGAAGATTTATCTGAAAAACAAAAACAGAACTTGCTTGAAGAAATGGAAGCTCCCAAAGATGCACTAACGGTTACTGTCTCGAACGAAGAAGAACATAAGTATCTAGGGGACTATATAAGTAATGCATTAATAGGAACGCGTGCATTATCTTCTTCTTCTATTACAATTGGAGAAAAAGATGCCGGATTAAGCGTTGAGACTCAAAATATAAACTGGGTAACAGATGAAATGTATGCCAATGCTCTTATTACAGCAGGTGTAAAAGACGCGGATATCTATGTAACAGCACCGACGGAAGTATCTGGAACTGCTGCGCTAACGGGTCTTATTAAAGCATACGAACTTAGCTCAGATGAAGTCATTCCTGAAGAACAGAAGCAGGTAGCGAATGAAGAGCTAGTGACCACTGCAAAATTAAGTGATAGCATTGGCGCTGACAAAGCAACCGAATTAATGACTAAGATTAAAGATGAGATTGCGACCGATCCTCCAGAGACGAAAGAAGATCTTAGAGATCTCATTAAACGAATTGCAAGTGACTCAGGAATTGAACTCACACAGGAAGAACTCGATGGACTTGTTTCGCTATTTAATCGTATGAAGAATCTTGATATCGACTGGGAACAAATGCAGAGTCAGTTGGAAAATGCTCGTGAAAATCTTGATGAATTTTTAAATAAAGAAGAAACACAATCATTTATTAAAAAAATAATCGATTTCTTTATCGCGCTTATAGATGGAATAAAAGGGGTATTCCAATCGTAAAGTGACATTAAACTGAAACTTTTTTCACTCCTACTCGTATATGAAGAGAAGGAAAAGGAGGGAGCGAGGGTGGAAATTCTATCGTTGCCAGCAGTTGGGTTTCTTGTTGTGCTTCTTAGTGTTCTTTTCTTATTTGGTGAATTGCTTGTACGTGTCAAAGGGATCTTTGGATTAATCGGAATTCTGATGTTAACGTTCTATTTTAGTTATCATCTCACTTCAATATCATCGATGCTCTGGATGGGGCTTGTATTTGCAGTCGGTCTTGGTCTTGTCATTCTAGATGGGAAGTTATTGAATGACGGAACGTTTGGGTTGATTGGTCTACTCATGATGGTAACCGCTGTTGCGATTCCTTCCCCTACTTTTCTATATGGTCTACTTGTTTCGAGTGGATTTTTAATGGGGACTGCAGCTTCGTTTCTCTTTCTACGAGTGTTCAAAGCGCGGTCAATGTGGACTAAGATGACGTTGAAAGATCGATTGAGTAGCGAAATGGGCTATAATTCAATGAACGAAGAGTATAAGGAGTTAATCGGTAAACCAGCAATAACTCTTACGCCATTCCGACCAAGTGGTACGATTCGATTGAATGAAAAGAAATATAGTGCTATTTCAGCAGGAAACTGGATTGATAAAGATGTCCACGTCTTGATTACGTCTGTGGATGGAACACGCATTGTCATTGAAGAGAAACAAGAGAATAGTAAAAGACATCCCGTCTAATATGACATGATCCCCGAGTCATAGATTCGGGGTTTTTTTTGAACTGTTTTCTAATCCGTTTATCCCGATCTCTAAACTAGGGTTGACATATTGTTAGATAATAGTTAAGATTTAGAAAATAACTTATCAAGAGAGACCGAGGGACTGGCCCGATGACGTCCAGCAACCTGCCGTTGTGCAAGGTGCTACTTCCAGCAAAATGGAGTCCATTTTGGAAGATAAGGTGAATCAAGGTAGCCTAATCTGTCTTTCCAATTTGGGAAGGCTTTTTTAGTTATTAAGCCTCTCCGACTGATCATTTTTATCTAAGGGAGGTTTGAATATGAAAAATGAAAAACAAAATTTTAACGATGTAGCAGAACGAATTGAGAAGATGTTAAGTACACTGAAGTATGGGTCCATTACTCTCGTGGTACAAGATGGGAAAGTTATACAGTTAGAGCGACAGGAAAAGGAACGTCTATAATAATAGCGCTGACTAGAAAAACTAGAGGCGGTTCTAACGATTTTCGTTAGAATCGTCTTTTTATATGTTTCATAAGGAGGTTTTGGCATGGAATGGTTATATGAAAATTGGTCGGGGGAAATGCCCAGCTTTAACAGTAACTCAAAAACCAAAGGAGCTCTTGAAGTTCTTGATTGGGCATATGCCACATATCAAGATGAAATCGTATATGCATGTAGCTTTGGAGTAGAAGGTGTTGTGCTGATTGATTTAATTTCAAAAGTAAACGAGAAGGCTGAGATTGTTTTTCTGGATACAGGACTGCATTTCGATGAAACGTATGCCCTCATTAAAAGTGTGGAAGAAAAATACCCCAATTTGAGAATAAAAATGAAGAAGCCTGAGCAGTCAGTTGATGAGCAGGCAGGTACTTATGGGGATGCCCTTTGGGAAAGAAATCCCACACAGTGTTGCAACCTTAGGAAAATCATTCCGCTTAATGAAGAATTGCAGGGAGTCGATGCCTGGATTTCAGGGCTACGAAGAGAACAATCACCACTCCGGCAATCTACAGAATACTTGAACAAAGATTCTAAGTTTGAAGCGATAAAAGTTTGTCCCCTCATTCACTGGACTTGGAAAGACGTCTGGCGCTATGTGTATGAGAATGATTTACCTTATAACCCTCTACATGATAAGGGATATCCTAGCATTGGATGTGAAGTTTGTACTGCGAAAGTGCTGGATGGTGACGAGTCGAGGTCAGGTAGATGGGCAAATCAGGAGAAAACGGAATGTGGATTGCATCTTGATTCTCCACCAAATAGGTGACCATGATGAGCATTGTAGTGATTGTTGTTGCCATGTTTTTCGCCATGAATATCGGGGCAAGCGGGGCAGCTTCATCGATGGGGGTGGCGTATGGAGCGGGGGCTATTAAGAAAAGAAGTATCGCATTACTCTTATGTGCGATAGGCATCCTTACAGGAGCGATTTTTGGTGGAGGGAATGTCATTAAAACGATGGGAAGCGGGATTATTCCTTCTTCAGTACTAACCGTAAAAGTGATTCTCATCATCTTTATCGCAGCAACGACTGCCCTGTTTTTAGCAAACGTGATGGGAATTCCGTTATCGACAAGTGAAGTTACTGTAGGAGCAGTGGTTGGAGTAGGAATTGCCTATAAAGCTCTTTTTTTCTCCAATATCATCGTGATTATGTTGCTCTGGATCGTGATTCCTATTATCGCCTTTGTATTGGCACTTTTCGCGGGTAAGCTTGTTTTATTTTTAAAAAGGCAAAGAACCTTACCTTCCCGATGGCAACGAGTCTTGGGGTGGCTTCTCATTGGGGCAGGTGTTCTTGAAGCTTTTTCTGCTGGAATGAACAATGTGGCAAACGCAGTAGGTCCTCTTGTTGGAGCAGGAATCCTGACCCTATCCACTGGGGGTTGGTTAGGGGGAGCCTTCGTTGCGCTCGGTGCCTTTGTTTTTGGGAAACGGGTTATTGAAACCAATGCCTATCGTATTACGAGCTTCTCTCTTGGAGAAGGTTTTGCCGTTTCAGGAACAAGCGCCGGTCTTGTGATCGGTGCATCTCTGTTCGGTATTCCCGTGCCTCTTACGCAAATCACAACCTCTTCTATTATTGGAATCGGAACAGCTAAAGATGGTTTTCAACTCTGGCAGAAAGATGTCATTACGAAAATGTTGAAGGTATGGGCAGTGTCACCTCTCTTCTCATTAGTGATTTCTTACAGCATGATTAAGTTATTTCTAGAAAGTGACTTGTATACGTTAATTGCGATTGGCAGTGTCATTCTTGCAACGATTGGTTCAGGAAGTCTCATTAAAACGATTCGAACGCAGAAGCGAGCCGTTCAAGATGAAGGAAGTTTGTAACATTTATGAAACTATTGGAGGTATTCATATGACAACGATTAACCCACATGGCGGAAAGTTGATTGATCTCTATAAACCGCTGGCTGAAGTAAAGGATATTAAAAATGCAATTGAATTAGACAAAACAGCATTAAGTGATCTTGAGCTCATTGGGAATGGTGCTTACAGTCCTCTAGAAGGGTTTTTAAATGAAAACGAATATGAGTCAGTTGTGCATCATCTTAAGCTCACAAATGGATTACCCTGGAGTATTCCAATTACATTGCCCGTGACACCTGAAGTAGCTAACGATCTTGAAATTGGAGAAAAAGTAAAACTTACGAATGAGGGTGTTGTTTACGGTTCGATTCAAATTGAATCCATCTATTCACCTGATAAGAAAGAAGAGGCTCGTCATGTTTACTTGACTGAAGACGAAAAGCATCCGGGGGTAAAAAAAGTTTATAATCGGCCGGATGTATATATTGGAGGCACAATTGAGCTGATTAAAAGAAGTGACAAGGGCCAATTCAATAAATACCATTTTGATCCTTCAGAAACAAGGAAGTACTTTGAAAATCAGGGTTGGAAAACGGTCGTAGGGTTTCAAACAAGGAATCCTGTTCACCGCGCTCACGAATACATTCAGAAAACAGCGCTTGAAACGGTTGATGGCCTATTCCTAAATCCACTGGTTGGTGAAACGAAATCAGATGATATTCCTGCAGGAATACGAATGGAAAGCTACGAAGTCTTGTTAGAGAAGTACTATCCAGCTGACCGTGTTCATCTCGGGGTATTTCCAGCAGCGATGCGCTATGCTGGACCAAGAGAAGCCATCTTCCATGCGATTGTTCGAAAGAATTTCGGTTGTACACACTTTATCGTAGGAAGAGATCATGCTGGAGTAGGAGATTACTATGGTACGTATGATGCACAGAAGATTTTCAGTCGATTTACGAAGGAAGAATTGGGCATTACACCACTGTTTTTTGAACACAGTTTCTATTGTGAGAAATGTGGCAGTATGGCTTCTGCCAAAACATGTCCACACAGTAAAGAGCACCATGTCATTCTTTCAGGCACGAAGGTTCGTGCTCTTCTCCGAAATGGTGAGCAACCACCAGAAACCTTTAGTCGTCCTGAAGTGATAGAAGTTCTGATTAGAGGAATGAGCCAAAACCAAGTAAACGCATAGGAGGAGAGAGAGATGAGCGTAAATCATAATTTAACATGGCACGATACAGTGATTACGAAAGAAGTGAGGCAACAGAAAAATAAGCATAAAAGTGCTGTGCTTTTTTTTACAGGATTATCTGGGTCAGGTAAATCAACAATCGCTAATGCGGTTTCACTTAAACTTCATGAAGTCAGTGTTCGGAGCTATGTGCTTGATGGTGACAACATACGTCAGGGACTTAATAAAGATCTCGGTTTCAATGAACAGGACCGTAAAGAAAATATAAGGAGAATCGGCGAGGTGTCAAAACTATTTGTGGATAGTGGACAATTTGCAATTGCTGCATTTATTTCTCCATTTCGAAGCGATCGCCAACTGGTAAGAGAATTACTTGATCAAGACGAATTTATCGAAGTATTTGTAAATTGTCCTATTAATGAATGTGAACAAAGAGATCCTAAAGGGCTATATAAAAAGGCTCGAAACGGTGAAATTCTGAACTTCACTGGGGTGTCTTCACCATATGAAGAACCTCAGGATCCTGAAATCACATTAGATTCCTATCATGATACGCCGGAAATATGTGCCGAGAAATTAGTCAATTACTTAGTGGACAGAGGTCTTATTTCAAAGAACGTTTGAAAGGTTAAAGGATAGGCTCATGCTCAGAGGAGGAGACAGAATGGGAAAAGTATATTTAGTAGGAGCTGGACCAGGTGACATTGATCTGATCACGGTAAAAGGACTAAAGTGTATTGAAAAAGCAGATATCATTTTGTATGACCGATTAATTAATAAAGATCTCCTGAACTATGCAAAAAAAGATGTTGAATTAATCTATTGTGGAAAATTACCTAACTATCACACACTCAAACAAGATACAATTAATCGCTTTTTAGTGAAGCATGCGTTAAAGGGAAAAGTTGTAACGCGGTTAAAGGGTGGTGACCCCTTTGTGTATGGACGAGGCGGTGAGGAGGCAGAAGCGCTAGCCAATCACGGTATTCCATTTGAAGTTGTTCCAGGAATTACATCTGGTATTGCTGCACCCGCCTATGCTGGGATTCCAGTTACTCACAGAGAGCTTAGCTCAACGTTCGCATTTGTTACAGGTCATCGTAAAGATGGGGAGGAAGAGGAATTAAAGTGGGAAAGTCTTGCAAAAGGAATAGACACCCTTGCTATTTACATGGGTGTGAAGAATTTGCCTTATATTTGTTCGATGCTCAAAAAACACGGTAAAAAGAAAGACACACCGGTTGCACTTATCCACTGGGGAACGACACAAACTCAACAAACTGTTACGGGAACGCTTGAGAATATAATAGAAGAAGTAGAGAAAGCAGAAATTCAAAATCCGAGCATGATTGTTGTAGGAGAAGTCGTGAATCTGCGATCTAAATTGAGCTGGTTTGAGAATTTATCAGAGGATCAACAAAAATCATCGATCGCAGTTCGTGCTCTTTAGGAGGTATTATTTATGCAAGCTATTCTTTATATTTGCCACGGAAGTCGTGTGGAAGAAGGAAGAAAGCAGGCTGCGAATTTTGTGGAGAAATGTAAATCAGAGTTCCCGTTTCCAATTCAAGAAACATGTTTTCTTGAGCTTGCTGAGCCAACAATTCGAGAAGGGATTGCATCCTGTATTCGAAAAGGGGCTACAAAGGTTGCTGTCATCCCAGTATTGTTGCTAGCAGCGACACATGTGAAGAAAGATATTCCAGAAGAGATTGGAAAAGCACGAAAAGACTTTCCAGAAGTGGTTTTTCAACTTGGTGATCCGATTGGTGTTCATGAAAATGTCGTAGGAGTTCTATCAGATCGGATTCACGAAACAAACAAACCAATCCATTCTGATGCAATGGCGCTTCTTGTGGGAAGAGGGAGCAGTGATCCTGAAATCAAACAGGAGATGTTACGAATTGCAAAGTTGTTAAATGATAACATGTCATTTAAGAAGGTGTCTGTTTGTTTTTTAGCAGCGGCTAATCCTTCTTTTGAGAGTGGATTGAAAATGGCAACTTCAAGTGGGTACAGTCAGGTATTTGTTATTCCTTATCTTTTATTCACTGGTATCTTAATGGGGGAAATGGAACAGAAAATCAATGAATTAAAGCCTGACGAACAAGAAATAGTACTTTGTCATTATCTCGGTTATCATTCCAAACTAAAAGAGATCTTGAGACAAAGAGTTAACGAAACGGTTGCAGCGGTGGCTAGTCCATGAATGAGTTGCCTGTTATGCTAAATTTAACTGGAAAACATGTTGTAATTGTGGGTGGTGGACGAATTGCTGAACGGAAAATGAAAGGTTTATTAGGAAGTGGCGCTACAATTACTGTTGTAAGCCCAGTTATTAACGATGAAATAAGACGTCTGGCAAATCAGCATTCACTGATACTTATTGAGCGTGAAGTTATGGTTGATGACTTAAGTAAGGCCTTTCTAATTATTACATCTACCAATTCAAGTGAAGTAAATGATTTTGTTGTCAAACATGCTGGAGAACAACAGCTTGTCAACGCTGCACACGATAATGGTAGTGGAAATGTTTCGTTCCCTGCAAATTTCAGACAAGGAAGATTGACGATTTCTGTCTCAACTGGTGGAGCTAGTCCTCTTCTAGCAAAGGAAATTAGAGACGAGCTCGCTTTGACATATGATGATACATACAGAGAGTATGTAGAGAGACTGTATCAGTTAAGGGTCGAGATCAAAAAAATGGACTTAAATGAAAGTGAAAGAAAAAAGATTCTAGAAAATGAACTAAAAAGGAATTTCTAGAATTTTAGCAATTTTGAAATTTATCCTCATCCGTTCCTTAAGTGCGTTTGATACGATTCTTATTTTGCGTCGAAAGCTTCGGATACCCTTTGTCAGCAATAAAGTGTTGGAGGGTGATGATAGAAGATTAAGAAAGGAAGGAGCATCTGATGCTCCTTCCTTTCTTAATTAAAGAACATTAAAATATCTGCCTTCTGGATGAGCAAAAACCATTGCCGTGACAGAAGCTTCAGGCTCCATCATACACCCATCAGTAAGTTCAACACCTATTTCTTCAGGGTGAATGAGTTCAAATAGTTTTTTTTGATCGTCTAATTCAGGACACGCGGGATAACCAAATGAAAAACGCTGTCCCTGGTATTTGGCTGAAAAACGATTTTGCATGGTAAAATCAGTGGGATCTGGAAACCCCCATTTATCACGCATTAACTGATGAACATGCTCGGCAAGTCCCTCGGCTGTTTCGAGTGCAAGTGCCTGTAACGCGTGACTTTCAAGATAGTGCCCCTTATTTTTTAGTTCCACAGAACGTTCCCTTATTCCTCTCCCTGCTGTAACAGCAAAGAATCCGACATAATCCATTTCTCCGCTTGAAACTGGACGCAGGTAGTCCGCTAAACATAAAAACGGCTTTTTGTATTGGCGGGGGAATGTATATCGCTCGATAATCGTTTGTTTATCGAGTGGATCATAAATAATGACATCATTCCCTTCTGACTGAGCGGGGAAGAACTGGTATTTGGCTGATGGCTGAATCCAGCTTTCTTTTTTTGCTTGAGTTAAGAGATGGTCTACGACTTCTTTTAAGTGAAGGGCTTTATCATTCTTTTCGTGAAGTAGTCTCGATACCTTCCCTTTAAGTCCTAAATGATGCCCGATTAACATCTGCATATTGATATAAGGCTCAATATGGGCTACTGAATAATTTTTTAAGATATGTGGAGCGAGATCGTTTGGCGTAAATACTGGTGCTGATGAAACGGTAGATTCAGGTTTAATGGCTACGGCCGTACCTCCACCAGATGACGAGGATGGAATATTAGTTGGAAGGGATGCCATTTTTCGAGTGTGCTCTTCCACTAAAGTTCGTTTCTCTTCTTCATTACTCAGCTGGTTTGAGATAGACAATCCGGACATGGCATCTTTCGCATAAAAGACTGGTCCATCATATTCTGATGAAATTTTATTATCGGTAAATTTACGGGATAGGGCAGCACCACCAACAAGAATCGGGATAGAAATATTTGCTTGTTTCATATCCTGAGCTGTTAACACCATTTGTTGAGCGGATTTCACAAGTAACCCAGATAGCCCAATAAAATCAGGGTGGTGTTCTTCAATCTGTTTAATCAAATCGGTAGGCGTTACTTTGATACCAAGATCAAGAACCTCAAATCCATTATTGCTCAAAATAATTTCAACCAGGTTTTTACCGATATCGTGGACATCCCCTTTGACAGTCGCCAATAATACTTTTCCCTTGGAACTAGACGAATCTCCAACTTCCATATGAGGTTCTAAGTAAGCAACAGATGCTTTCATAACTTCTGCGCTTTGAAGAACTTCAGCAACGATCAATTGATTGTCATTGAATAGCTTTCCAACCTCTGCCATCCCGGTCATTAAGGGACCATTAATTATTTGGAGTGGAGAAGAGTACTCGATTAATGCTTTTTCAAGGTCAGGAAGTAAACCTTCTTTTGTTCCTTCTACAACATATAGCGCGAGCCGTTCTTGAAGAGTAAGATTTGATGTCTGTACTTTGCTTTCTTTCTTTTTGCCTCTATAAAAGGCTGTGAAGTCTGCCAGTGTTTGGTCTGTGGTTTTAAACAGTAGTTCATCTGCGAGCTGAATTTCTTTTTCGGATATGGACGCATAGCGTTCGAGTTTTTCTGTATTAACAATCGCATAATCAAGCCCCGCTTTTGTACAGTGGTAGAGGTAAGAGGCATTCAGAACCTCTCTTCCAACAGGGGGGAGGCCGAACGAGACATTGCTTATTCCGAGAATCGTCTGACAATCAGGTAGCTCGGATTTTATTAATCTGATTCCTTCAATCGTTTCAGCTGCTGAACCGATATACTGTGCATCTCCAGTTCCGATAGGGAAAACTAAGGGGTCGAAGATAATATCTGATGATTTCAATCCGTATTTATGAACCAGTATGTCATGAGATCTTTTAGCAATTTCAAGTTTACGCTCTGCAGTAATAGCCATACCTGTTTCATCTATAGTTCCAACCACTATTGCTGCCCCGTAGAGATGAATCAATGGAACGACAGCTTCAAAACGTTCCTCTCCATCTTCCAGATTAATTGAATTAATAATCGTCTTTCCCTGTGAATAGGAGAGTGCTTTTTCAATTACCGCGTCATCTGTTGAATCAATAATCAGGGGTGTTTTCACTTTGTTTACCACGTATTTCATAAAATTCTCGATATCAGCTAACTCATCACTATCAGGATTAGCGAGGCAAATATCGATGACCTGAGCACCTTTTTTAACTTGTGATCGTGCGATTTCTGAAGCCTCTTCAAATTTTTCTTCTGCGATAAGTCGTTTGAATTTACGTGACCCGATTACATTTGTACGTTCACCGACGAGGATCGGTCGTGTGCTCTCATCATAGATGAAAGGCTCAATTCCTGATATGGCATGTGGATGTGAAGGTGGCGCTGATCTTGGTTGGAGATGCTTGACGGCACCTGCGATCGCTTTAATATGAGCTGGAGTTGTGCCGCAACAACCTCCAACCAGGTTGAGCCATCCTTTTTCAGCGAAGCCTTTTATTTTTGCTGCGAGTGTTTCTGGAGTTTCATGATAATTCCCATCTTCATCAGGAAGACCTGCATTGGGATAACAGCTCACTGCAGATGTTGCAAGGTCTGAGAGTGAGCGAAGATGATCTCTCATAAATTCAGGACCAGTAGCGCAGTTTAGTCCGACAACTGCAGGTTTCATATGCTCAAGAGATAAATAGAACGCTTCGATGCTCTGGCCTGCCAGAGTTGTTCCCATAGGCTCGATCGTCCCGGAAATAATCAGTGGCACAGATTGGTTTAGTTCTTTAAAAGCTCTCGTGATACCAATATAGGCGGCCTTCACATTCAACATATCCTGACTTGTTTCAATAAGCAGGAGATCAACGCCGCCTTTTAGTAGCCCCTTAGCCTGTGCAGCATAGGAAGTGGACAATGCTTCGAATGTTGTTCCACCTGTTACAGATAATGTTTTGGTTGTAGGGCCAATTGCACCGGCTACATAGCGCGGTTTATCGGCGGTAGACACCCTGGCTGCTGCTTCCTTTGCAAGAAGAGCAGAAGCATAATTGAGTTTTTCGGCATGCTCACCAAGATTATATTCTTCAAGTACAAGATCTGTAGCACCAAACGTATTCGTTTCAATGATGTCAGCACCAGCTGCTAAATAGTCGTCGTGTATGGAGGAGATAAGGTCCGGTCTAGTTAAAGAGAGGTATTCGTTACAACCTTCATATTCCTCACCCCCAAAGTCAGGAGCCGACAGGTTCGCTTGTTGAATCATTGTTCCCATCGCTCCGTCGAGAACTAGGATTCTCCTTTTTAGGAGATCTTCAAACGATGTGTAGGCCATTACGAATCTTCCTTTCCTCTTCCAAACGAATTTTTTCTTTAATGTAACGTGTTAATTCTACGGTTAATTCATAGCGCAGAAATGGGGTTATGAGGTAAATACCATTAAATAAATCATATGCCGCATCAATTAACGATTTGGCAATAGCGATTCCTTCTGATCGTGCTTCTTCTTCATTAGAAGCAGCGGCCATTCTGTTACGAATGGTTTGTGATAGTTTAATACCAGGTACTTCATTATGAAGGAATTCTGCGTTTCGGGAGCTTGTTAATGGCATAACTCCTATATAAATCGGGCACGGTAAGTGTTTCGTTGCTTCATAGACTTGGATTAATTGTTCCTCACTATAAATGGGTTGACTAATGAAATAGTCAGCTCCGTAAGTTAGTTTTTTCTCAAGTCTCAAAACGGCGCGATCAAGGTGGCGTATATTTGGATTGAAAGCCGCCGCAACCGAAAAGGATGTTTTGATACCAAGCGATTTACCGGAATAGGAGATCCCTTTATTAAACTGTTTAATTAAGTGAATGAGATCAAATGATGAGACATCATAAACCGACGTTGCACCCGGGAAATCCCCAATTTTTGTTGGGTCTCCTGTAACTGCAAGAACCTGATTGATACCGAGCGTATGAAGTCCCATTAAGTGAGATTGGAGCCCTATGATATTTCGATCTCGGCAAGCAATGTGAACGAGTGGGCGGACGTTATAGTGAGATTGAATGGTTGAGGCCATTGCCGTGTTACATATTCGCGGTGAAGCAAGTGAATTATCAGCAAGGGTAATGGCATCGACTCCCATCTCTTGTAGTGCCTTAGCTCCTTTGAGGTACTTATCTATCTTTAATTTCTTAGGTGGGTCAAGCTCCACGATAATGGACCTTTGCTTCTGAGCAATCTCGTGAAGGTGGGGGGGACGTTCGCTATCAGTTTCTGCAATCATTGAATCGTTCTCTCTAATCGTGATCTTTTTGGAAGTGACTGGCTTCACACCTTTTAGGACACTGGCTACCGCTGCAATATGTTCAGGAGTCGTACCACAACAACCGCCAATTAATCTTACTCCTTGTTTATGGAGAGCTTCCGCGCTTTCTTTGAAGTATTCTGGTGCGGTTGGATAAACAAGGCGGCCATCCTCGTAATCCGGCAAACTTGCATTCGGGTATGCAGATAGGTATCGGCCATTCAAAGGAACCTGTTCGAAAGATTGAATCATATGATAAGGCCCAAGACGGCAGTTCACTCCGGTAACATCAGCTCCTGAGGCTACCAGCTGTTTGAGAGCGGAGGGAAGTGATGTGCCATCCTGTAAAACTCCTGCCTCGTGCATGGAAACTTGTGCGATAAGAGGGAGGTCCGTATATTTTTTTGCGATCCTTAGAACGGTGGTCAGTTCTTCAAGGTCATAGTAAGTTTCTAATAAAATCCCATCGACACCTTCATGAAGAAAACAATACAGCTGTTCACGAAAACTCCGTTTTATTTCGTCAAGAGGTGTTGCTCGTGTGTTCATTCCTCTAATTCCGCCTATTGTGCCAAGCACATAGGCGGAATGTTTTGCTGCTTTTCTAGCCAATCTAACAGCTTCGGTATTGATTTCTTTAACCAAGTCTTCAAGTCCATATCGGGCTAACTTACTGTAATTTGCTCCATATGTGTTCGTTTGGATCACATCTGAACCTGCTGCAATATAAGCTTTATGAACATTCAATACCTGATTAGGATGTGAAAGGTTTAATTCTTCAAAACATTGATCAATGCCGTAAGAATATAAAAGGGTTCCCATTGCTCCATCACCGATTAGGACGTTGTTTTCTAGGTCTTTAAGTAAACTCATAATTGAATACCCTCGGATGATAATGTGTACTGTTGGCTGATTTTCGCAAAAGCTTTTTTGAAGTCCTCAAGCAAGTCATCCGCATTTTCTAATCCTACTGAAAGTCGCAGTAAACCATCTGTTATCCCTCGTTTTCTGCGTTCCTCGGGAGGCATTGATGCATGGGACATTCTAGCAGGATAGGATAAGATTGACTCAACAGCACCTAGACTAACCGCATATACTGGAATTTGAATGTATTTTGTGAACAATCGAACTGCATGTTCGTCAGGAAGGCGGAAAGAAAGAACTGCTCCAGGACCTGCAGCTTGATATAAATGAGTTGAGTTTCCAGGATGAAACGAAAAGCCTGGATAATAAACCTCCTCAACGAGCGATTGTTTTGTCAGGACATGTGCGATGTGAAAAGCAGATCTAGAAGATTGTTCAAGTCGACAATGTAACGTCTTAAGTCCTCTGAGAACTAGCCACGAGTCATGCGCACTTAAGATTGAACCGAAGGAGTTTTGTAGAAAGGCTAACTTCTCCCCTAATTGCTCATCCTTTACGACTGCAAGGCCAGCTACAACGTCACTATGTCCAGCAATAAATTTAGTTGCACTATGGAGGACAATGTCAGCACCAAAGTCTAGTGGGCGTTGAAGGGCAGGGGTCATAAACGTATTATCAACGAAAGTTAGACAGTCGTTTGCTTTTGCTAATTTAACAACCGCTTGAATATCAGTGATTTTGAGTAGAGGGTTTGAAGGTGTTTCTATATAAATGAGTTTTGTATTCGCTTGAATGGCTGTAGCAACTTTTTCTAAATCCGTCATGTCTACAAATGTATGCTCGATCCCAAAACGTCCAAGAACGTCATGGATCATACGATAAGTACCACCGTACACGTCTTCAGAAATGAGAACATGATCACTTTGAGAAAGGAGCATGAAGGAAGTGGAGATTGCCGCCATTCCGGAAGCAAATGCAAAGCCCCGAACCCCATTTTCCAGGGTAGCAATTGTTGCTTCGAGTGCTTCACGCGTTGGATTGCCGGATCGACTATAATCATATTTTCCCGGCTGATCAAAATCCACTTGATGAAAAGTTGAAGCTTGTTGAATAGGAACGCTCACTGCTCCGGTTTGTTTATCAAACTTATGGTCGTTGTGAAGAAGTCTTGTTTGGAATGTATATGAACTATCCTTCATTTTGAACGCCCTCCTCTTTAAATATAGCCAGTGCATGATTCAGGTCCTCTACTAGATCATCGATTTGTTCGATTCCAACTGAAAACCGAAGCAGTCGGTTACACACTCCTTTTTGTAGCCTAATTTTCTCAGGAATATCTGCATGTGTTTGTGTAGCGGGATAAGTAATAAAGCTTTCAACTCCTCCTAGACTTTCTGCAAAAGAAATAATATTCAGACTTCTAAGGAAATGGTCGACCCAATTCTCTGAACGTAGACGGAAGGAAAGCATTCCTCCTTGACCTGGATAGAAAACATCTGTAATTGCATCATGTTGATTCAGATAATCAGCAACAATCCTAGCATTTGTTTCATGTTGTTTAAGTCTAAGGGGTAGAGTTTTCATTCCACGAATGAGTAACCAGGAATCAAATGGAGAGAGGACGGCTCCGGCGCCATTCTGATACAACTCTAGCTTCGTGCACAGTGTCTCTCCTTTTGCTACCACAAGCCCAGCTAAAACATCATTATGTCCTCCAAGGTACTTCGTGGCACTGTGGATGACAATATCAGCTCCAAGAACTAGCGGGTTTTGCAATAATGGTGTGAATAGGGTGTTGTCTACGATGAAAAACAGGTTGTTTTTATGAGTGATGTCCGCGATATCTTTAAGATCTGTAAGCTTCAATAAGGGGTTCGATGGATTCTCAACGAAAATCGCTTTTGTTTTTCCATTAATAAAGGTAGGGATGCTGTCGATTTGTTGACTATCGAAATATGTGAACTTAATTCCGTAGTGACTTTCTGCATGCGAGAATAATCTGTAAGTGCCACCGTATAAATCGTCTGATACGAGTATATGGTCACCGCTTTTAAAGAGAGAGAGGACAGCCTGGATAGCAGCCATACCAGAACTGAATGCAAACCCTTGATCTCCATGTTCGAGTTCTGCGATCGCTGTTTCGAGAATGGAACGAGTTGGATTTTTGGTTCTGGAGTAATCAAATCCGGTGGATTGACCGATTCCTTCATGACTATAAGAGGTAGAGAAGTATACGGGGGGGTTAATTGCTCCGGTTTTTGGATCGGATTTGTTTCCCAATTGTACAAGTGAAGTTTCATAATTATATTTTGACATAATCAATCTCCTTTTCATTGATTAAGGGCATTAAAAAAAGCCCTCTATAAGAAGAAGACTTTGGCTGCTCTTCTTCTTATCTTTCAAGTTGAATTCAACTTGCTGGAGTTAGCACCTTTCCGGATAAATCCGGTGGTTGCTGAAGCTTCATAGGGCCAGTCCCTCAGCTTCTCTTGATAAGAAATCAAATAATATGAAATTGTTTTGGAAGTTCTATCTCAATAATCTACATCACTTTAAAGCGGATTGCAAGTGTTTAGAACAAATAATCTGAAACTTCTTTATATTTATGATTAGTGGTGCTCTACTTCGTTTTTTACACGTTTCTTTGGTAGTGGGATTTCTTTGATGGTTAAATAAAGTAGCATAATAGAAATAAACCAATATAGAAGGAAGCCAAATGGCACTGTTGTTTTCAGCAATGCCATAATAGCAAAGAATAAAGTAGGGATTGTTACAGCATAAACGGAAAGCACCCATAATTGTTTATATGATACTTTTCTTCTTGTCATGCTTCTTACTAGCAAACCGATCGTGGCAAGAACGGTAATCCCAATGAATTTTAATCCAGTTTGGAAAAGATAGACCACAAAAATGACCAATGGAATAAATATAGGTAGGAGATTATCCAGGTTTTCTGAAAGGTCCATAACGTCTTGTTTCGTAAACGTCATCGAACTGAAATTACTATAATCAAACTCCTGGTTCGCACCGTCTTCTTTTACAATGATGCGGTCTTCTAGAAAGGCAATAGCTGAATCATACGAATCAATATCATCGGGTTTCGTTTCACCAGTTGCATCGAATATGAACGTATTGCCATCCTCTTCACGTACAAGAGGTGTAGATTGATCACTATTGAGCGTTCCATCCTCCAGTGTAAACTCAGGTACATCTGTCATGTACGTCTTTAATTCTTCGTAAGCATTTGTAAATGAAACGGCAGTCAAGATTCCCACTGGAACAGATGTTAGAATCATAAGTAAGAATACATAAAGAATTGGTTTTCCCAGTTTCTGAAAACGAAATCTTGCCATCATTTTGGGAGAATACAAGCTGTAGTATAGTTGTTTAAAAACGTTCAAATCAAAATCTCCTTTCAACTCTTCATGGAGGTATCCCCTAAACCAGTTTAGCCTAAATAAGGATAAGTGAACAATACTGACGTCGAAATTTTTTTGAAACACTCTTGTTTTAATAATAATATCTTTACAATTCTATATAAACTCTTTACAAAGGTAGGGACGATGTAGATAATAGACAAGGGACTTTGTTGAGTATTGTCGAAAAAATAAAACATGGTGCAAGGAGTTGAAATGATGGAACTCAACGTTCAGGAGATGATCTTTCAGTTTCTGGGAGGTTTAGGTATTTTCCTGTTTGGACTAAAGTATATGGGAGACGGCCTTCAACGATCAGCGGGTGATCGCTTAAGGGACATCTTGGATCGTTTTACGACTAATCCATTTATGGGTGTGCTGGCTGGTGTTATTGTTACCGTTCTAATCCAGAGTAGCTCAGGTACAACGGTCTTAACAGTTGGTCTTGTAAATGCAGGATTTATGACGCTGAAACAAGCGATCGGGGTTGTAATGGGGGCGAATATTGGGACCACTGTTACAGCATTCATTATTGGTTTTCCTATTAAAGATTACGCATTGCCAATCATAGCTCTCGGTTCTCTCTTGATATTCTTCTTTAAGAATAAGAAAATTACCTATGCAGGGCAAATTATCTTTGGATTCGGTGCATTGTTCTTTGGACTTGAATTGATGAGCACAGGAATGAAGCCACTCAGAAGTCTTGAGGCATTTCAGGAACTAACCGTTAACATGAGTTCTAATCCTCTGTTGGGTGTTGTTATCGGAACAGTCTTTACAGTTATTGTTCAGAGTTCCAGTGCGACAATTGGCGTACTTCAAGGACTCTATTCTCAAAATGCGCTTGATATTCAGGCAGCATTACCAGTTCTATTCGGTGATAATATCGGTACAACGATTACAGCTGTACTTGCTTCGATCGGGGCATCGGTGGCAGCACGACGCACCGCTTTGACTCACGTTATCTTCAACTTAATCGGTACAGCAATATTCTTAATCTTCTTATTTGCTTATACGCCGTTTATAGAGTATCTTCATGATGCATTAAATTTAACGCCAGAGATGACAATTGCATTTGGACATGGAATATTCAACATCACAAATACTGTGATTCAATTTCCATTCATTGCAGGACTTGCTTATCTCGTTACGAAAATTATTCCTGGTGATGATGCGACGATTGAGTATAAACCTAAGCACCTTGATCCAGTCTTCATCGAACGATCTCCATCTGTAGCGTTAGGACAGGCTAAGGAAGAAGTTATTCGAATGAGTGGATTTGCTTATAAGGGTGTAAAAGAAGCTTCGAACTATTTGACTTCAAAAAACCAAAAGAGTGCTGAGAAAACAGCTCAGTATGAAGAAGCGATCAATAATCTAGACAATAAAATTACTGATTATCTGATTCAGTTATCAGCAACTTCACTGTCAAGTGATGAATCAACTCGCCACGGTATGTTGATGGATTCTGTACGAGATATTGAACGAATCGGGGATCATATGGAGAATATCGTCGAACTCGTTGACTATCAAATTAGCAACAAGGTTAAAATGACAAATGTAGCTATGACTGATCTCGATGAGATGTTTAACCTCACGCTTTCTGCTCTCCAAGAAGCCTTTGACGCTCTTGATAAATGGGACATTGAAAAGGCACAGGAAGTGGTGAAACTAGAAGATAAGATTGACAAAATGGAAAGAACACTCCGCAAACAGCATATCCTCCGTTTGAATGAAGGAGAATGTTCTGGTAGTGCAGGAATCGTATTTGTCGATATCATCAGTAATCTGGAACGTATTGGTGACCACGCAGTTAATATTGCAGAAGCGGTTATTGGTGAAGATTAGAAAAATGGAAGAAGAGGATTTTCCTCTTCTTCCATTTTTTCAATTGATGAGCACTGTGGGAGCTTCATGTATATAGAAACAGAAAAATTGTATGTATATAATAGAAGGAAGAAGGGAGGGAGAACATGGAATTTCTATTCTGGTGTCTCATTATCATCTCGTTTATCGTAGCTTTTGTGGGACTTATTTACCCAATCATTCCAGCGGTTTTGTTTATCTATATTGGTTTTGTCTTGTATGGCGCGTTTTTTCAGTTTAGCTCGATGACAATTTCGTTTTGGACTATTCAGATTTTACTCACTGTCTTATTATTCGTTGCAGACTATGCTAGTAATTTATTCGGAGTTAAGAAATATGGAGGCTCTAGAGCAGCCATTTGGGGAAGTACGATTGGATTATTAGTTGGGCCGTTTCTTATCCCATTTGCAGGAATACTCCTCGGACCGTTTATTGGTGCAATCGGAGCGGAATTGATTTTTCATCGCAAACCATTTAAAGAATCAGTTCAGGTAGGGGTAGGGTCATTAGTTGGGTTTCTCGGTGGTGCTCTCATGAAGGGTGTACTGCAAGCACTAATGATTATCGTCTTTCTGATTTATGTTCTATAAGTTCTTGATGACGAAAAAAAAGAATGCTATAGTATTTTCATATCTGAATTTCAAATCGCAAAAATAATTCCGATATAGTTATTGACGGCTAATTTAGTTATATGGTATATTAGTTCTTGTCGTTAAGAAATATTCCACAGTAGCTCAGTGGTAGAGCTATCGGCTGTTAACCGATCGGTCGTAGGTTCGAATCCTACCTGTGGAGCCATATGGCGGTGTAGCTCAGCTGGCTAGAGCGTACGGTTCATACCCGTGAGGTCGGGGGTTCGATCCCCTCCGCCGCTACCATTTTTTAACGAAATAACATGGCGGTTGTGGCGAAGTGGTTAACGCACCGGATTGTGATTCCGGCATTCGTGGGTTCAATTCCCATCAGCCGCCCCACTTAATACATAAGGACCCTTAGCTCAGCTGGTTAGAGCTGACGGCTCATAACCGTCCGGTCGCAGGTTCGAGTCCTGCAGGGTCCACCAAATGCATATCGGAGGAATACCCAAGTCTGGCTGAAGGGATCGGTCTTGAAAACCGACAGGGGCTTAACCGCCCGCGGGGGTTCGAATCCCTCTTCCTCCTCCATTTGATTTAATAGCTTCAATTCATTCATATCGTCGCGGGGTGGAGCAACGAGCGATACTTCTATTGAATCAACGACGAGTTGTTTCGACGGATACGCCTCAGAGCATAATCTTGCAGAGGAAGAAACAGTGCACAGCATTTAGAAGCATGTACGAAATTATTTCATTCATATCGTCGCGGGGTGGAGCAGTTCGGTAGCTCGTTGGGCTCATAACCCAAAGGTCGCAGGTTCAAATCCTGCCCCCGCAACCAATTAAAAAAATTAACTAGGTCGAACAATCTTCTTCGTTAAAATTTAATAGGAGTCCCTTTAGGGGCAACCAATTTAAAAAAATTAACTACGTCGCGAATCAGCTTCTTAACTAAAATTTATTTGTAGTCCCTTTATGGGCAACCTAAACTCATAATTAGATCCTATTGCTTTCAAACATAATCGCTTCTAATATACATACTAAATTTTGGCTCTGTAGCTCAGTCGGTAGAGCAGAGGACTGAAAATCCTCGTGTCGGCGGTTCGATTCCGTCCGGAGCCACCACTCAACAAAGATCCCAACCCGTCAGTGATGACGGGTTTTTTGTTATGGATTTCAGCTAATATGTTTAAATCGTCAGGGAACGGGGAAACTCAACATGTGTTGCGGCAATTCAAATGTTTATTATTTGAAAACGCATGACAAATCTGCTAATGTAAACTTGTGACGATATCATGTTCACACGACGGCAACCGCCGTGCTGACAGCAAGTTACATATTATATTCAAGGAGGAGATTCACAATGGCTAAATTCGAACTACCAGAACTACCTTACGATTACAACGCTCTAGAACCACACATCGATGAAGAAACAATGAAAATCCACCATGACAAACACCATAATGCATATGTAACAAAGTTGAACGGTGCATTAGAAGGTCATGAGGAGCATGCAAGTAAGAGCCTTGAAGACCTTCTTGGTAACCTTGATGCTTTACCTGAAGGCATTCGTACTGCTGTACGTAACAACGGTGGCGGTCACGCTAACCACTCACTTTTCTGGCAACTGCTAAGCCCTAATGGCGGCGGAGAGCCATCAGGTGATCTAAGTGAAGCACTTAAAAAGAAATTCGGTAGCTTTGAAAGCTTTAAAGAAGAATTTGCTAATGCTGCTGCTGGCCGCTTCGGTTCAGGTTGGGCATGGCTAGTAGTTAAAGGCGGACAGCTTGAAGTAACAAGCACTCCTAACCAAGACACTCCAGTAATGGAAGGTGTTACACCAATTCTTGGACTAGATGTTTGGGAGCATGCTTATTACCTTAAATATCAAAACAAACGTCCTGATTACATCAGCGCATTCTGGAATGTTGTAAACTGGGATGAAGTTGCGAAGCGCTACGAAGCAGCTAAATAATTAGAAATCATAAAGTCCCTGGCGATTCATTTGCCAGGGACTTTTATTGTTCAATTTTTGTGTAGAGTGGTCCTAAAAGGTTCAACATTTGATCAACTAGAAGATCCGTTAAAATACAACCATCTTCGAAATCATTTTCACTACATAGAAGAATTTGTCTGTAAGATAAGTAAATCGTTACTTCCTCTACTCCGTTTGTAAGGAAGACAAAATCAGAACGTAAGGTTGAAAATATTGGGAATTGAGACTCCTTTAAAACGATTTCAATTTGCTTAAGAAACATAGTTTGAAGTCCACTCTTCTTCTCATCCTGTCTATAAACAAAACAATACATCTATAAGTCCCCTTTTAAAATTCAGTCTATCCTTTTTTAATCGTCCGCATAACGAGCACAAATTAAGTCAAAATAAGGATGGATGAAAAAAGGGGAGTTTTTCTATGAAGGTAATGAAACATATGATTGGTGAGATAGAAGTAACAAAAGATCTCTTGATATTACTGACGATCGGTGGACTTTACGCATTAAGCATTGCGCTCTCGAATACATTCGTCAATATCTATTTGTGGAAACAATCAGGGGAGTTTACTGATATCGGTATCTACAACCTTGCTGCGGTCATTAGCCAACCGTTAACGTTTATCCTCGCTGGAAGATGGGCAAAAAAAATGGATCGAGTCATCGTGTTGCGAATTGGAGTAATATTCTTAGCTCTTTTCTATATTACAGTTTTATCACTTGGGCCGAACGCTAGCCATTTACTTGTTCTTCTCGGTGCTCTGCTTGGAATCGGATTTGGATTTTATTGGCTTGCCTTTAATGTTTTGACTTTTGAAATCACGGAGCCGGAAACGAGAGATTTTTTTAATGGATTTTTAGGACTTCTGACTTCTTTTGCGGGTATGATCGGACCCATTTTTGCTGGGGTTATCATCTCCAGTCTTGAAGCGTTTACAGGATATAAAGTAATTTTTGGAGTTTCACTCACTCTTTTTTTTGCAGCTGTTATTTTAAGTTTTTTTCTTAAACCTCGTTCAGCGAAAGGGAATTTCTCTTTTAAACGGGTATTACATGAGAGGAAAGCCAATTCAGATTGGTTGAATATTTTACACGCACATTTCTTTCAGGGGATAAGGGAAGGAACCTTTATATTTATCATCGTTGTTCTCGTCTTCATTACAACGGAAAGTGAACTTGCAATCGGAACATTTGGCCTTGTTAATTCAGCCGTTTCATTTCTTGCCTATTATCTGGCTACGCGGCTGATCAAACCACGTTTTAGAAAAAAAGCGATTTTGTACGGTGGGATCATTTTGTATGCATCTGTTTTTCTTCTGGTATCTGATTTAACATTTGGGCGGTTACTTGTATATGGCGTTTGTATTTCACTTGCATATCCCCTGTTACTTGTTCCTTATATTTCCCTCACATATGATGTGATCGGTAAGGCGTGGAATGCAGCTGAGATGCGGATTGAATACATCGTGGTTAGAGAAGTTTATCTTAATTTAGGGCGCATCGTTTCGATCATGCTTTTCTTGATTGCTGTGTCTGTTTTTAACGATGTTGAAAGTCTCCCCATACTTTTGTTAATTGTAGGGGCGGGCCATTCGTTTATTTATTTGTTTATTAGAAAACTTCAAACAACATCTGCACCTAAGCCAGAACCTTCCCCTGAGGTATTACAATAGCTCATTAGTCCCTTTACTTTTGGATCACCACTAAGTATAGTTAGAAGCAGAGATATCAGAGAGACACCTGTCTGGAACAGGTGTCTATATGTGTTGGAGGGAAGGGAGTTTATCGTGAAACCTACAAAAAAGAAGAACCATGTGCCGTTGAGGCTCAATATATTATTTTTATCCGTTTTCCTCTTGTTCTCCACGTTGATCCTTCGACTCGGAGTAATCCAAATTGTAAATGGTGAAGAATATCAACGGGTATCTGAACAGACCGAAAAGGTAACAGCAGAATCGACAGCCCCAAGGGGGAAAATGTATGATCGCTACGGTCGCGTACTCGTCGACAATAACCCCGAGTTTGCACTCACATATATTCGAACTCAAAACACAAAACAGTCTGAGCGATTGGATTTAGCGCGTAGATTGGCTGGATATATTGAAAAAGACACCGACGATGTCATTGATCGCGATCTTAAGGATTATTGGATCATTGCAAATCCTGAAGAAGCAAAAGCGAAATTAACTGACAAAGAATGGGAAGAGCTAGATTCAAGTGACGCTTACCAGCTTCAAATTAAGCGTATTTCGGATAGCGATCTTCAGAAAATCAAGGACGACCCTGAGGAATTAGAAGTAGCAGCTATCAAACGAGCAATGGAAAATGGTTACGCTCTTTCTTCACAAACGATTAAAGTTGGTTTAACAGAAGATGAAATCGCAAAAGTCAGTGAGAATTTAGGACAACTTCCTGGGGTAGACATCCAGGCAGATGCAACACGGGAGTATCCTTATGGAGACACACTTTCAACCATTTTTGGGAATGTTGGACCAATACCCAGAGAAGACCTGGATTACTATGGTTTACGGAACTATGAACGGAATGACCAGGTTGGAATTAGTTATCTTGAGAAGGAGTATGAAGAATACTTAAAAGGACAAAAGGAAAAGCAGACCTATGTGACCGATAAATCTGGTGAGCCAATCGGTGAGCCAGAAGTGATCGAAGGGAAACGAGGAAATGATCTCGTTCTTTCCCTTGATATTGATCTTCAACAAGAAGTAGAAAATATTCTTGAAGAGGAGCTAACCGCAGCAAGACAATATGGTGCTACTCGTGGTTACGTCGTGATGATGGATCCGGAAACGGGTGAGGTTCTGTCACTTGCGGGGAAGGAATACAGTAACGGAAAGTATCAGGATCGCACCTTTGGTGTCATCGGGGATGCTTATGCGATGGGATCTACCGTTAAGGGAGCAACTGTTTTAACGGGTTATCAGTATGGTGTGATCCATCCTGGCAGTGTGCTAGTCGATGAACCCTTATACTTTCCAAAAGTAAATGGCGATTATTTAAGAAAAGCTTCTTATTTCACAAGTAGAATGGGACCAATATCTGATCTCGGAGCGTTGCAGAAATCTTCTAACGTGTATATGTTTAGAGTAGCAATGATGATGTCTAATTATGATTATGTACCGAGAGAAAGCAGACCTTACGATGCTTCTGGATATGATGATTTGAAAGAAGGCTTTTCTCAATTTGGGCTTGGAGTAAAGACGGGCATCGACTTACCGGGTGAAGGGACAGGCTTAGGTGGACAAGCTAGTGAGGTAGGTAGCATCCTTGACTTTGCGATCGGTCAGTTTGATAACTATACACCAATGCAGATGGCTCAGTATATTTCAACGATTGCCAATGGTGGTTACCGTGTTGAACCACACCTTCTTAAAGAAGTACATGAACCATCGCATGAAGATGGGCTCTCAAATACCATTCTGTATCAGGATGAACCTAAAATATTGAATCGAATCAAGAACAGTGACGGGGAGATTGACCATGTCCAAAAAGGGATGTGGATGGTTATGAACACAGCAGGGGGAACTGCTGGTACTGGCTACCCTTATTTCCAGAGCGACGACTACGTAGCAGCTGGTAAAACCGGTACTGCCCAAATAGGGAACGGTAGAGGATACAATCTGACTCTAGTCGGTTATGCCCCTTACGGTGACAATCCTGAAGTCGCCTTTGCAGTTGTTGTACCCGATGTTAACGATTCACATGCTGGATTGGTTAATAAGAAAATCGGTGGGCGTATCCTTGATGCGTATTATGATTTGAAAGATGAAGCGAAAAAGCCCGCTGATTATAGCGGAAAAGACAAGGCAACAACAGATACTAATTAAACTTGAAAGCTCAATTTTTAGTAAGGAAACCACACTCTAGTAGTGTGGTTTTTTTATTAAATAAGGCCATTTCCAAACCAATAGTAATGACCTGTCCATCATTGCAATAGACTAAGATAGGAGAGCGACAGGGGGGAGCTATATGCCAAGGCATTTAGTTATAGGAAATGGACAGTTGCTTATCAACATGGATCAGTTTTTACAAATTCGTGATATTTACTATCCGTATGTCGGTCAGCAAAATCATGTTCAGGGGCATGCCAATCATATTGGTGTTTGGGTGGATGGTAAATTCTCATGGCTGCATTCATCAGAATGGGACATTAATCCTGATTATGATCAAGATACTCTGGTTACTTACAGTACAGCATATCATCCTCATCTAGGCATTAAGCTGGTGTTTGAAGAAGGTGTTCATCAACGCGAGATGCTGATGATCCGTAAAGTTACGATTCATAATTTAGAAGATCAGAGCCGCGACGTGAGGCTTTTTTTTCATCAAGACTTAAATATATATGAAACAGAAGTTGGGGATACCGCCTACTACTGTCCGGATACCAGGTCTGTAATCCATTACAAGCGGTATCGTTATTTTCTATTTAACGGAGAAATTGATGGAACAGGAATTAAGCAATACACAACTGGAGTGAAACGATTTCAGGCAGCCGAAGGAACATGGCGCGATGCGGAAGATGGACACTTACACGTCAATCCAATCGCTCAGGGATCAGTTGATAGTACGTTCTCGCTTGAAACAAAGCTTGACGCGAATAGTAAGAAAACGGCATATTATTGGATGACGGTTGGAAGAACGAAAGAAGAAGTAAGTAGTATTCATGAGTATGTGAGTGAAATAGGAACGCTGTTAACAGTGGAGAAAATTAGGATGTACTGGAATCGATGGGTCAATAAATCAGTACTTCCGGATTCAGACCTTTCTCACGAGAGCCTCTCTCTCTATAAGCGCAGTCTGTTAATTGTACGCACACAGACCAATCAGAATGGGACCATTATTGCAGCAAATGATTCAGATATTCTTCACTATAATCGCGATCACTATAGTTATATGTGGCCACGGGATGGGGCACTGATTGCTTCAGCTATGTCTAAGGCAGGGTATCATGGTATGGTGTCTAATTTCTATCGTTGCTGTGCTGAACTTCTCTCTAAAGAAGGCTATCTTCATCATAAATACAACCCTGATGGATCAGTGGGATCGAGCTGGCACCCTTATATTGATCAATCGAAACGGTCGCAGCTGCCGATCCAAGAAGATGAAACTGGATTAGTACTATGGGCCTTCTGGGAGCATTATCAGTCAACGGGGGATATCGAATTTGCGCAATCCCTATATAAATTCCTTGTAAGGCCGAGTGCGAAATTTTTGCTTCAATTTATGGATGAAAATCTTCATTTACCGTTACCGTCTTATGATCTCTGGGAAGAGCGTTTTGGTATCTTCAGTTTCACTGCAGCGGCTTGCTATGGCGGATTGATGGCAGCCCATTCGTTCGCCAGGTTGTTTGGAGAGGACGATCGTGCGGACAGCTACTTTGAAGGAGCGGAGCGCATTAAAAAAGGGATAGAAACACACTTGTATGATAGCGACCGCGCCTGCTTCATTAGAGGACTTTACAAGAATAATGAAACAGGAGAAGTCACAAAGGATTATACAATCGAAAGCAGTGTTTTTGGACTATTCGCCTTTGGTGTTCTTCCGGCAGATGATCCGAGAATCATTAGGACGATGGAAGAAATAGAAAATCGACTGACTGTTAAAACAAGCATAGGCGGTATCGCTCGTTATGTGAATGACTATTATTTTCAACAATCACAAAATGTTGAAGAAGTGCCAGGGAACCCATGGGTGATTTGTACACTATGGATTGCGAAATGGAAAATATCACGCGCACAATCGCTTCCAGAACTAGAAGAAGCGAAGATTCATATCGATTGGGTATGTAAACAGGCCCTCTCAAGTGGTATACTACCAGAGCAGGTACATCCTTATTCAGGTAAGCCTCTTTCTGTGGCCCCGCTTACCTGGTCACATGCCACTTACGTTGATGTGGTGAAGGATTACCTTGAAAAGTATGAAGCTCTTTCAACTATGAGAAAAACAACTTGATTGAATGAGATTTGTTTGTTATCATAATGAAGTATGTTGTTAAATGAACAGTTTGATAGGATTTGGAGGGATATTCATGCGCGTACAAATTACATTGGCTTGCACTGAAACAGGCGATCGTAACTACATCACGACGAAGAACAAACGTACTAACCCTGATCGTCTTGAACTTAAAAAATACAGCCCAAGACTTAAAAAGCATACGTTACATCGCGAAACAAAGTAAGCAGTAGGATTTCCTACTGCTTTTTTATTTGCTCATTTTCCCTTAAACTAATAGAAGAAGGAAGTAGGAGGAATGATGATGCAGTTAAAACATGAGTGGCGTACAAAAATGAAAGCCCAATTAAGTGAGATCTCTGCAGAAGAAAGGGAGCACCTTGATAACAAGGTGCTAGAAAAACTAGTTACATACAAACCCTATTTGAATGCTGATACCATTGGATTGACAGTGGCAATGAAGGACGAAATAAATACGACGAAAATTATAGAACGAGCGTGGAATGATGGAAAAAAAGTAGCTGTACCAAAATGTCATCCAGAATCGAAACAAATGACATTTCATTATTTAACAAATTGGAATCAGCTTGAAACGGTTTATTTTGGCTTGAAGGAGCCAAAGGAAGACAAAACACCAGTATGTCCTAGCGGAGAAATTGATCTTTTACTAGTACCTGGACTTATTTTCGATAGAAAGGGATTCAGAATTGGTTTTGGTGGTGGCTACTACGATCGGTATCTACAAGCATATTCAAATGAAACTGTATCACTTGCTTATGAAATCCAGGTTGTAGAGACTGTTCCTGTGGAATCCTTTGACATCCCTGTTCAGACGATTATTTCAAATGAGAGAATTGTAACCGTTAAATGATTATCTTCTACTTTCTAATAAGTGCCCTAACTGCTTTTGCAGGGTATAGAGTTCGTGCCCTTTCTGCGAGTGGTGCGATTGCCGCTACTATAATAGGGAGTGCCATCGCATTTGG
Source organism: uncultured Bacillaceae bacterium (assembly GCA_963805895.1). Taxonomy (GTDB): domain Bacteria; phylum Bacillota; class Bacilli; order Bacillales; family Guptibacillaceae; genus Guptibacillus. The sequence goes on along the minus strand of CAWDWH010000016.1, from coordinate 210,395 downwards.
CTTTGAATGGAAAGGACTGCTTCTTCTTGGCGTTTTCTTTTTGTCTTCAACAATATGGAGTAAATATAAATCAAAGAAAAAAGAAGCTGTAGATGATATTGTAGAAAAAGGGTCCGCAAGAGATTACGATCAGGTGCTAGCAAATGGAGGTGTTGCTGCATTTGCTGGAATCATGATGGCTTTTTTTCCAAGTAACTGGTGGATCATCCTTTTTTTATCAGCTCTTTCGACCTCTAATTCAGATACGTGGGCTTCAGAGCTTGGCGTACTTGCTAAACGACCTCCTTTTCATATTAGGAAAAGAAAGTTCGTACCCGCCGGGACATCAGGTGCGGTTAGTCTATTTGGGCTTATAGCCTCATTTCTTGGAGCTTTATTAATTGGTCTGTCGGGCTTTGTGATTGCAGATCTATCGTACAAAGTAGTATTCGCCGTTACATTTGGAGGATTTTTAGGTTGTCTTGCTGATACACTTATTGGTGCATCACTACAGGAAGAATTCCGTTGTCACATTTGCGGGAAAAGAACTGAACGTCATGAACATTGTCAAAAAGAAACGGTGAAAATAAAAGGTCTATCTGGATTCAATAATGACGTAGTGAATTTGGTTTCTTCGATAATCGGTGGCCTTGCTGGGAGTGTATGGTTTCTATGAGAATGATTGGTGTTGTTCTTGCTGGAGGAGAATCCAGAAGATTTGGTTCTCCCAAAGCCTTTGCAAAGTACGATGGAATGCCCTTTTATCGAATTGTACTAAATCAACTTCAAACGATCGTAAACGAAACTGCTATCGTAACAAAAAAGGATTTGATTGAAAATTTCTATACGTGCCCATCGGATCACGTTACGTTATTATTGGATCATGAATCTTATGTAGGAATGGGGCCATTGGCGGGTATATACTCGGCAATGGAAGAAATAAAAGGGGATTACTATGTTATAGTCGCCTGCGATATGCCTTTTGTAAAAGAAGAGGTCTTGATGAAATTACTTGAAGAAATGAAAAAGCATCCTAAAGCAATGGCGGTGGTTCCCGTTCATCATGGTAGAATTCAGCCGCTCTGCGCGATTTATCATGCTTCCTGTAGTAATGTTATCAAAGACAATTTACGACTTGGCAATAAGCGAATGACTGATTTACTTGATGAGATTAAAGTGCATTACATTACTTTTGATGCAGATCAACATTATTTTGTTAACATTAATACTAATGAAGAATATGAGATTGTACAGAGGGAGATAGATTAAATGGATGACTTAAAACGATATTCTCGTCAAATGCTCTTTTCACCTATTGGCGAAGAAGGGCAAAATAAATTTGGTCAATCTTGTGCTCTTATTGTGGGAATGGGTGCGCTCGGAACAGCCATCGCCAATCACCTTGTGCGAGCAGGCTTTGGTTACATAAGAATTGTAGATCGAGATTATGTAGAGAAAAGCAACCTTCAAAGGCAGATGCTCTTTGATGAAACCGATGTAGCGGCTGCGTTACCAAAAACGGTCGCAGCGAAGAACAAACTTGAGAAAATGAATTCGTCTGTTACCATCGATGCCATTACGAAAGATGTGAATGCTAGCAACATTGTAGAGCTTTTAGACGGAATCGACTTCGTGATGGACGGAACGGATAACTTTTCCACGCGTTTTCTTCTCAATGATGCGTGTTTTAAAATGAAAATTCCTTTTGTATACGGGGGAGCTGTAAGTTCTAGAGGTATGGCAGCGTTATTTGTTCCGAATGAGACGCCATGCCTTCGTTGTTTTATTCAAAGTGGGGAAGGAACAACCGGAGAGACTTGTGACACGATTGGTGTTATCTCGCCAATTGTTGACGTTATTGCATCTTACCAGGTTACAGAAATTATGAAATACGTGGCAGGAGCTCATGACAAACTTCATCGAAGTCTTCTTACGATGGATATTTGGAACAACCACAGTTACGCTATGAAATTCTCTACTCCAAAGGCAGAGTGTCCAACCTGTCAAAAAAATGAATATCCTGCATTGAAGGCAGGTGCAAAACAGGAAGTTACTTCTTTGTGTGGAAGAGAGACGATCCAAATTCAGCTAGAAAACCAGTTTGATTTAAAGGAGTGGGCTACAAAGCTTGAGAAGACGGCTAAAATAAAGAAGACACCATTTCTCCTTAAAGCAGAGTTAGAAGAAGGGGAAAGGCTTGTCTTGTTTCCGGATGGACGTGTTCTAATCCAGGGCACCGAGGATAGTGGAAGAGCCAAAGCCTTATACGCTAGATATATTGGAATGTAACGAAGCATCAACCTATCGGTTGATGCTTTTTTTCTTATAAGCTGTAAGTCTTGACACAGGTACAGTTCAATTATAGAATAACAATATTACTTGAACGCACAAAAGCACAAAAGTATAAAAGCATAAGGCTGTTTTCTAAAAGATTGTTGTTTTTGAAAGGGATTTTGTATAAAAATTTACATTTCATCGGTGATTGGAGAAAAAATCATCCGCCCGACTCTTATAGCAACAATGTCTGCGAATACAGCCAAGTATTAAGTGATGAGACAGAGAAGTAACTTCTATGATGAGCAGAAGCAGAGACCTGATGGATGGTGTGAATCAGGGCGTCTAGAAGTGAATATACATCTGAAGAGCTTTTTGCGATGGGTCCTTCCGATATAGAGGATAACGAGTGGGCAGTAGAAACTGTCAATAAGGGTGGTACCGCGATGAAATTCGTCCCTTCAAGTAATGAAGGGCTTTTTTTAATGGGGAAATACAGTTAAAGATACACTAAAGGTAAAGACAACATAGATAAAGGGAGAGAAAGAAAATGAAGAAATTATCATTTCCAGTAGCATTAATTGTGATAGCACTCTTAATGAGCTGGATGTTATTCAGTATCATTGTGTTAAAAGTGGAACCGCATATGCCACTTCTAGCTGGGATAGTAGGCACGGGCCTTCTAGGGCTACTTCTTGGAATGAAGTGGGAGTCAATTGAGAAAGGTCTTCTTGATAGTATAACAACTGGCTTAAAGCCTATTTTGATATTATTCATTGTAGGGATGATGATAGCTGTGTGGATGCAGAGTGGAACAGTACCTACTTTACTGTATGGTGGTCTTCAATTTATTCAGCCTGAATGGTTCCTAATTAGCGCCCTTCTTGTTACAATTATCGTTTCCAGTTTTACAGGTAGTTCGTTTACGACAATCGGTACAATTGGTATAGCAATGATGGGCATTGGGGCAGCTATGGATGTTAATCCTGCACTTGCGGCTGGAGCTATAATATCTGGGGCATGCTTTGGCGACAAAATGTCTCCCCTATCCGATACAACAAACTTTGCACCTGCAGTTGCAAAAGTAGATTTGTTTACACATATTCGCCACATGATGAGAACGACTATTCCGGCAATTCTCATCACCGTTATTTTCTTTTTTATTATGAGTAGGAACTTATCAGCATCTGTCAATCCTGAAGACATACAAAAGGCGATCACCGTTCTAAAGAATGAATTTACGTTATCGATCTGGACTTTATTTCCTCCTTTAGTTGTACTTGTGCTTGCTGTACGTCGCGTACCGGTTCTCTTGACTCTATTCGCTGGATTACTTGCTGGTATTGTCGTTGCTGTTTTCACTCAAGGGGTCACGTCTGCAACCGATATTTTATCAACCATGCAAAACGGTTTTGTTAGTGAAACTTCGAGTGATCTTGTGAATGGAATTGTGAATAGAGGCGGTTTGCAATCAATGATGTGGAGCGTTTCACTGATCATATTAGCCCTTGCTCTTGGAGGAGTCCTTCAGGGAATGGGAATTATCCAATCACTAATGAGTGGATTAACAAAACTTCTTAATAGAAGAGGGCACTTAGTTGCTGCTACGGCTGGCTCATCTATAGGTGTTAATTTACTAACAGGTGAACAGTATTTATCTATCCTCTTACCAGGTCAAACATTTGAACCTTTCTATGACAAAGCGGGAATTGATCGGAAATATTTATCACGCACTCTAGAAGATGCCGGAACATTAGTAAACCCACTTATTCCATGGGGGGTATCAGGTGCCTTCTTTGCAGAGACTCTTGGGGTATCAGTCATGAACTATGTTCCATTTGCCCTCTTTTTGTGGTTGTCTCCGATCTTTACAATTGTTATTGGCTACTGGAATGATTTCAAATTTCGCAAAGGTTCAACAATCAAAAATGGATAAAAATAACCTCTCCTGTAAAGAGTAGAAGTATAGAACTGTTTTCAGGAGGAGTATGATGAGACTTTCGAGATTGATTGTGATTTTATCGTTTTTAGTTGTTGTTTATGAGTATCGTTACCGTATTTTAAACGGGCTGCTTGGCATTGCAGTGATCCGACGATTCGTAGTAGGAAATACATTGAAAATGCCAGGAGTTCGAAAAAAACTTTTTTCTTCATTTTTGTCTTGAACCTCTACTTTCTGGGTAGAGGTTTTTTCTTTCATAAAAAACGGTTAAAGGGTAAAATAGAGTGAAAAATAGGTTAATAAAGAAACGATTAGAGCTTAATAAGGGCGGTGATCTTTTGAATTGGACGCATATATACTTTGATTTAGATAATACGCTATATGACCATGAGCAAGCTTTTAAAGAAACCATTCAACATTGTGCAGAAAGGATGCTAAAAAGAAAAGGAGCGTCTGTTCCAACTGTCCAATGGTTTTCAATTTTTAAGTTGAATTGTGACCACTACTGGAATAATTATGAAAGTGGTCAATGGAGTCGGGAAACTTATCAAATCAATCGTTATTGTAGGACGAATGATTATTTTCATTTACCATGTTCCAATGAAGAAGCATTAGCGTTTCAAGAAGAATATCAATCAAAAGTCGCCTCTTTTGCAAAACTATATCATGACCTTGAGTTGTTGCTAACTGCACTTTATGAGAATAAAATCACTTTGGGCATTATTACTAATGGCCGCACAGAGATTCAAATGGCCAAGATTAAAGCTCTAAAGATAATGAAGTGGATTCCTCGCGAGAACATCTACATTTCAGAGGCGGTAGGAATGTCGAAACCAGAGCCCGACTTTTTGAAATATGTAATGAGAGGGAAAGGGAATTTTCTCTACATAGGTGATACATGGGACCACGACATCAAGCCAGCTATAGAAGCTGGCTTTGATGCCATTTATTTTAATTCTAGAAATGAGGATGTTGAGCAATCCATCATCAGTGTACCTGAAGTGTCTACATATAAGGAACTGATGAGCCTATTAGAATTGTAAGGGATAAAGTAAGTAGAAGAGCAGAGCTTTCATTTATTCGTTATTGTTTTCAGTAGTATTGGATTGTTCCAATAAAGGCTTATTCAGATACTGAATGAGTTCTGTATTTCTACCCGATTTACTTTGGAAAAGGACAAGTAAGTAAGGAGATTCCTTGTGTAAAAGTATAATTGGAACCGTGCTACCAATCGGTAACTCCGTTTGCCCATCGGAATATGAAATACCTAGAAAATAATTTTTATATAACCCTTCCCATATCCCCCCGATTGTATCGGTCGTCTGTTTCATTGATAATCCTGGAAGAGGTTTATTCTGGTAATGATAGAGTGAAGTCAATGGGATAATATAGTAATCTTCAGGGTGAAGCTTATATTTGTTCATCATACTCTTAAAAACTAATTGTGATTGTTGAATCAAAGCATGATCAAGAATTTTCTCCCATTCCTTTTCTTCATCATTCGAAGCTTTTTTGAATGATTCGAGTGGAGTCATTGGTGAATCAATGACGTAAAGCTGATCATAGCTCATCGCTTGAGCACTTTTAATGACATCATTCGGGTAGTGAATTTCACCATAATGATAGCTGATTGTCTCATAGTGTCCGCTATCTTCACTAATGATTTTTTTCTTTTGATGAATGGTACGAGTATTTTCTTTCCAAGTTGACATTGTATCGATGAGACGCCCTTCTTCATACAAAAGTGCGATATCTTGGCGAAGATAAGCTACTTCACTCAATGTAGACTCTGACTTCCAGTTCAACTTGTATTCATCTTCATCTTCTTGCGTTAGAATAGAGAGAGAAGTACTAGCTGATTCAAACATGACGTCTGGATCAGGGGGGAAATAAGTGAAAGATTCCCTAACAGGACTGCTAGTTGTGTTAACAAGGATGAGAGCAAAAACTCCAATCATGCCTAGCATTAGGGTGTAGTGTATTTTTTTGATCATCCCAAACCTCCAAATCATTAAGCTTGTCATCATATTTATGATGGATAAGACTGATTTATGAAGAGGGAAACCATCATGCAGTAAATCAAGGCTATAGAAAGGATGAAAGCAATGAAGGATAATTTTGGTGCGAAAGAACTTCTAGACACAACAAAGGAATTGGTTAGTATTCCGAGTCCATCCGGCTATACAGATGAAGTGATCAGCTGGGTTGAGGGAAGAATGCAGGAACTCGGAATAGCAACTTATCGCAATAATAAAGGTGGTTTGATCGCCACGATCGAAGGCGCCGATTCTTCCAAGCATAGGATGCTAACTGCGCATGTCGATACTCTTGGTGCAATGGTAAAAGAAATTAAGAGTGACGGCCGTCTTAAACTTTCATTGATCGGCGGCTTTCGTTTTAATGCCATTGAAGGTGAGTATTGTGAAATTATTACTGCAGGTGGAAAGCGCTTCACTGGAACGATTCTGTTGCATCAAACATCCGTACATGTTTATAAGGATAACGGAAATGTAAAACGAGATGAGCAGAACATGGAAGTGCGTCTAGATGAGCGCGTTTTTTCTGCCGATGATGTGAAAGATCTTGGGATTCGCGTTGGTGATTTCACAGCTTTTGATCCGCGCGTTCAGCTAACTGAAAGTGGATTTATTAAATCAAGACATCTTGATGATAAAGCAAGTGTTGCTTTATTACTTGCCAATATTAAGAAGCTGAAAGAAGATAGTGTTTCATTACCTTATACTACACATTTCTTAATCTCCAATAATGAAGAAATAGGTTATGGTGGGAACTCGAATATTCCAGAAGAGACCGTTGAATACATAGCAGTCGATATGGGTGCCCTTGGAGACGGTCAAATGTCTGATGAATATACGGTTTCCATTTGTGCAAAGGATTCGAGCGGTCCCTACCATTATCGCTTGCGTGAACACCTAGTGAAGCTAGCGGAAGAGAATGATATTGAATACAAATTAGATATCTACCCTTATTATGGCTCAGATGCATCTGCTGCTATCAGAGCTGGAGCAGACGTTCGGCACGCACTAATTGGTCCAGGAATTGATGCATCTCATGCTTATGAGCGGACCCATCAAGATTCCATGCTTCATACTGCTAATTTGATTTATCACTACCTTCAATCTTCTATGATTGATTGATATCAAAAGCCAGCCTCAGATTGAGGCTGGCTTTTCTGTGCCCAATTATTCATTAGGTATGCAATGGTAAAGAATGGTGAATGATGGTTGTGAGGAGGGGACCGATGTCTGCTAAAAAAATCATTCACCCAGTGAATCAGTCGTTTGAGAAGAATATAGATTTCCTTCATACTGAGTTAGGAGTTGGTAAAAGCTTTGACGTCATTCAGCTTGACCTTGAGTATGCGGGCAGGAAAATGGCGATGTTTCTTATAGATGGCTTTGTTAAGGACGATATTCTTCATTATCTCATGAAATTGTTATCAAGACTTGAACCGGAGCAACTCGAACCAGACCCAATAGAAAAACTAATGAAAGTTCATATCCCATATGTCGAAATTGACCGACAAAAAGATCTTGATGTGGTAATGGATCTTGTACTTGCCGGTCCAACCGCTCTCGTTGTGGAGGGTATAGATGAAGTCATCATGATCGACGCTAGAACGTATCCTGTCAGAGGACCTCAAGAGCCCGATTTAGAACGAGTGACAAGAGGAGCACGTGATGGGTTCGTTGAAACCATTGTTTTTAATACTTCCCTGACAAGAAGAAGAGTTAGGGATAAAACGCTACGAATGGAATACATGCAAGTGGGAAGAAGGTCAAAAACAGACGTTTGCATTAGCTATATTGAAGATATTGCAGATCCTGAAATCGTTACTAGAATTAAAAATTCATTAAGCAAAATTGATACAGATGGATTGCCGATGGGAGAGAAAACGATAGAGGAATTTATTTGTGGTCGCCATTTCAATCCATATCCACTTGTCCGTTATACAGAGAGGCCAGATACTGCTGCGATTCACCTTTACGAAGGACACGTGTTGATCTATGTTGATGGATCACCAAGTGTACTTATAACACCAACAACATTTTGGCATCATCTTCAGCACGCAGAAGAATACCGTCAAAAGCCTTTGGTTGGAGCATATTTGAGGCTCGTGAGGTTCATTGCTGTTTGGATCGGTATCTTCATTCTACCTCTTTGGTATTTGTTCGCTACAAATCCTCGTTTACTCGGTTCACATATGCAGTTTATAGGGGTAGATCAGAACGGTACACTGCCTTTATTTGTTCAATTTTTTCTGATAGAACTTGGTATTGATATATTGAGGATGGCGACCATTCACACTCCAACGTCATTAGCAACAGCACTAGGCTTAGTTGCGGCTATTCTTATTGGTCAAGTCGCTGTAGAAGTAGGTTTATTTATTAATGAGGTAATTTTGTACCTCGCTTTAGCAGCGATGGGGACATTTGCTACTCCCTCTTATGAATTAAGTCTCGCAAACAGAATCTTCCGTCTCGCGTTACTCGTGTTAAGCGCTGCTTTCGGTGTTACAGGGTTTGTTGTTGGTTTTACGCTGTGGATGTTTCTTCTCATTCGTACAAAATCGTTTCATATCCCATATCTGTGGCCCTTCATCCCATTTTCTTATCGAGCGTTCCGCGATGTTATTTTCCGCTCTCCAATGCCTCTCAAGAATAGAAGGCCAACTGTTCTTCATCCTAAAGATCCAGATCGATAAAAACAGAATGCATTCTCCCGTTTAAAGGAGAATGCATTCTGTTTGTGCGTATTTATTTTTTTTAATGTGTTGGATTGCTATAATAGAGGTGGTGAAGCAAATGAAAACATTTTTTGATGTGCAACAACTTTTGAAGCGGTTCGGTATGATTGTCTATACAGGTAACCGATTAGGTGATCTTGAATTGATGGAAGAAGAATTGCAGGAGCTATATGATATGAAAATGCTTGAACAGGAACGCTATCTTATAGCAAAAATGATAATAAGAAATGAAATCAGCAAGGAGAGAGACAAACATGAATCAAACCATTGAAACGATGTTAGCTCATAAGTCAATTAGAGCATTTAAAGATGAACCATTAACAGATGAACAAGTTCATACACTTGTGAAAGCAGCGCAATCTGCTTCTACGTCGAGCTATATCCAAGCGTATTCAATTATAGGTGTGAAGGACGACGCGAAAAAGAGAAAGATAGCCCAGCTTGCTGGTGACCAGAGTTATGTTGAGAAAAACGGACACTTTTTCGTTTTTTGTGCAGATTATAATCGCCATCATGCTGCTGCAGATATGCATGGAACAGATGTTACAGAAACAACCCAAACGACTGAGAAATTTATGGTTGGGCTCATCGACGCTGCTCTTGCAGCGCAAAATGCAAGCATCGCAGCTGAATCAATGGGTCTTGGCATTTGTTATATCGGAGGAATTCGAAATGCACTTGAAGAAGTTAGTGAGCTTTTAAACCTTCCTGATTATGTCATCCCTCTATTTGGATTATGTGTGGGGTACCCTGAACAGGCTCCGGATGTTAAACCAAGGCTACCACTTCGCAATATTTATCATGTAGATGAATATGAGCAGGATCAAGATGTTTTCAAAGATAGTTTAAGAGAGTATGATGAAGCCATTTCTTCATATTATACTGATCGAACTGGTGGACAGCGAACTGCCGGATGGTCTTCTCTTATGGCGAATAAATTAACTAGCCCAGTTAGAACGTATATGAAAAAGTTTCTTGAGAAGAAAGGCTTTCCTTTGAAATAAATTCAATATTTTAGCTAAAGGGTGGATGATGATGAAAGAAGAAAAATGGTTGATAGGGGTAGATTTGGGGGGGACAACGATTAAGCTTGCCTTCCTAGATTATTATGGAGAGATTCTAAATAAATGGGAAATACCCACAGATAAGTCAGAAGAAGGACGTCACATCACGATGGATATTGCACGTTCGATTGATGACAAAGTAGAAGAGATTGGCGTGGAGAAGGGGAAATTTGCTGGTATCGGAATGGGAGCACCTGGTTTCATCGAGATGGAAACAGGATTCATTTACCATGCAGTAAATATCGGGTGGAAAAACTTCCCACTTAAAGATAAGTTAGAGATCGAAACGGGTCTTCCTGTCATCATTGATAATGATGCCAATATTGCAGCACTCGGTGAGATGTGGCGAGGTGCTGGCGATGGCGCTAGAGATTTGCTATGCGTTACTCTTGGAACAGGCGTTGGTGGCGGTATTATTACGAATGGTACGATTATTCATGGTACGAATGGAATGGCGGGGGAAATCGGTCACATTACATCCGTTCCGGAAGGGGGAGCACCTTGTAACTGTGGTAAAACGGGGTGCCTAGAGACCGTTGCTTCTGCTACAGGAATCGTACGAATCGCAATGGAGGACATTGAAAATCACCAAAGCAGCTCTCTTTATCGTACATATAAAGAGCAAAATGAATTAACGTCTCGTGATATCTTTGAAGCTGCACAATCGAATGATGACTATGCAGTAGAGGTTGTTGAACGGGTTACGTTCCACTTAGGTCTTGCGATAGGAAATCTTTCCAATTCGTTAAATCCCTCAAAGGTTGTTATTGGCGGAGGCGTTTCAAAAGCTGGAGAAGCTCTCTTGACCCCTTTAAAATCTCAATTTGAAAAATTCGCCCTCCCCAGAGTCAAAGAAGGTTCTGATTTTGCCATCGCTACACTAGGTAATGATGCCGGTGTTATTGGTGGGGCATGGCTAGTGAAAACAAAATTGATGAAATAGTCCTATGCATGGAAGTGGATGCCTATCATACTAAGGGTAAAGAGGAAGTCAGTTACGACTGACCTCCTCTTTTTCTGTGAAAACCTCGCATTTTTGAAACTTTTTAGCCCGCTTAATCGTTATATGTTACGGACAAGGAAGACAGAATCTTATTCGAGACGAAAAGAAATACTAAAATAAGGACAAAAGTTTGTTGATTAAATTTCTAAACCATACTATCATTGCGAATATGTATGGTCTTAGAAAAGAATGGTAGCTTTTCCTTATAGCCGACTAAGGAGGTAATAAGAAAAATATGAAAAAGCTACAAAACAAATATTCATTCTTTTTAATCGTCGCATTTATGCTCTGGTTAAAAACATATCTAGTCTATGAGTTCGCATTCAACATTGAACCTGAAAATAAAATGGAAGGGTTTATCCTTTTCCTGAACCCGATTAGTTCTGTTCTGCTATTCCTCGGTTTTGCATTATTCGCCTCACCAAAATATCGCAACAGAGTCCTACTTACGATAAATTTTATTGGTTCATTCATCTTATTCGCAAACGTTGTTTACTATCGAGAATTTACGGATTTCATTACAATTCCCTTGTTGTTCCAATCAAATAATATGGGAGAACTGGGAAGCAGCATTGTTGAACTTGTTAGTGGCTATGACTTTCTATTGTTCCTTGATGTGATCGTTCTTTCTGTTTATTTGATCGTTAGGAAAACAAATGCTTATGCAGTTAAAAAGAAAGAAATCGCGATTGTATTTGCTGCTGCAATAGCCTTATTCGCGGTTAATGTGGGACTCGCAGAAACAGAGCGTCCACAGCTCTTAACTCGAACGTTTGACAGAGAAATGCTAATTAAATACATCGGCACATACAACTACCATGTTTACGATGCAGTTCTTCAGTCGAAAGCGAAAGCGCAGCGCGCATTTGCTGACGGAAGTGAGATTGTCGATATTGAGAATTACGTCAAAGCGAATCACGTTGAGCCAGATCCAGAAATGTTTGGTAAAGCTGAAGGAAAAAACATCATTCTCGTTTCATTAGAATCTACACAGAGTTTTGTTGTGAACGAGGAAGTTGATGGGCAAGAAATCACACCATTCCTGAACGATTTAATCGAGGAAAGTTATTATTTCCCTAACTTCTACCACCAAACTGCACAGGGAAAAACTTCTGACTCAGAATTTATACTTGAGAACTCTCTTTATGGACTTCCAAGTGGTGCTGTGTTCTTCACTCATTCTGGAAACGAATATAATGCATCTCCTGAGATTTTGAGTGAGAATGGCTATTATAATGCTGTATTTCATGCGAACAATAAGAGCTTTTGGAATCGCGATGTGATGTATGATTCGCTTAAATACGATAAGTTTTATGATATTGATGATTTTACTGTTACACCTGATAATTCAATCGGTTGGGGATTGAAAGATGAGTATTTCTTTGATCAATCGATTAAGTATCTTGAAACGCTACCTGAACCATACTATGCCAAGTACATTACGCTAACCAATCACTTTCCATTTAGTTTGGAAGCTGAGGATGAATATATTCCTGAGTGGACTTCAGATGATGGTACTGTAAACAGATATTTCACTACTGTTAGATATCAAGATGAAGCACTTAAGAAATTCTTTGCACGGATGAAAGATGAAGGGTTATACGAAGACTCTATTTTCGTAATGTATGGAGATCACTATGGAATTTCAGAGAATCACAACAAAGCAATGGAAGAGTTTCTAGGAAAAGAAATTACTCCATTTGAATCTACTGAACTTCAAAAAGTGCCTTTGATCATTCATATTCCTGGTCAAGAAGGTAAAGTGATGGAGCAAGTAGGTGGGCAGATTGATTTGAAGCCGACAATTATGCACCTTCTTGGAATTGATACGAAGGATATGATAAAGTTCGGTAACGATTTATTTGCGAAGGAGCAAGATAACTTTACAATACTTCGTGATGGAAGCTTTATTACCGAAGATAACCTTTATACGAACAATACTTGCTATGATAAAGAAACAGGAGAAGAAATTGATAAAGCTTCATGTGAACCATACATGGAGAAAGCGAAAACAGATCTATCCTATTCTGATAAAATCGTATATGGAGATCTCCTTCGCTTCTTAGGAAAGCATGAAGATCAACAAGACTCCTCAAACGAGGATTAATAGAATAACGTAAATGAACCATGCCCAGATCAAAGGGCATGGTTTTTCTGGCTCGAATCTCTGTGAAAAGATGTATGAGCAAGACAAAATTGTTTCGATATGATCAATAGTATTTTCTCGCGTTTTTCTAATAGTTGCATATGGTTGCCTCCTGACTTCATAACATAGTATGAGAGCTATAAAAGCGGGGGGAGACAAGATGGAAGTAAGAGTGAAAAGTGGGGACACCCTCTGGAAATATAGTCGGGTTTTTCAAGTGCCACTTCGTCTTATATTAGATAGCAATAATCTTGAAAACCCGGATCAACTGATGATTGGAGAAAAAATTAAAATTCCAGGATATGTGACGAAAAGTTATACGATTAAGCCAGGGGATACGTTATGGAAGATCGCTGGATGGTATCGTGCTCCACTTGATGGTGTGTTGTTAATCAACGATGCGAACCCTTTTGCGTTGATGCCAGGCGAAAAGGTGAATATTCCTATTCGGGTAACCTGGTCTCTTATTGATCCGAATCAAAATTACGATTATGACACCCTTGTAAAAGACATTCGTAAACTTCTAGCAGTCTATCCTTTTATCAAACGAGCGGTAGTCGGTGAATCTGTTATGGGGAAGCCATTACCTGAATTAGTGATAGGAAAGGGAAAGAAGAAAATTCACATGAACGGCTCCTTTCATGCAAATGAATGGCTTACCTCTTCTCTATTAATGAAATTTATAGGTGATTATGTTCGTGAACTCACAAGCACCCAAGTATTGAGTGGTGTTCCTCTCCCTTCACTTTATGAATCAACAACGCTTTCACTTGTTCCGATGGTGAATCCAGATGGTGTGAATCTTGTCATCAATGGGTTACCAGAAGAAGAGCCATATCGAACGATGGTGAACGGAATTAATAAAGGGAGTGATCAGTTTAATCGGTGGAAAGCGAATATACGTGGCGTGGATTTAAATAACCAATATCCTGCTAAATGGGAAATTGAAGCAGAGCGTAAACCCAAAAAGCCATCTCCAAGAAATTACCCAGGGAAAGAACCGTTGACGGAGCCAGAAGCGATAGCGATAGCGGATCTTTCGAGGAGAAAGAAATTTGATCGTGCTCTTGCCTTCCATTCTCAAGGTGAAGTGATTTATTGGGGATTTGAGGGGCTGGAGCCACCTGAGTCAGAAAGACTTGTAAACGAATTTTCAAGAGTAAGTGGTTATAAAGCAATTCGTTACGTTGACAGTTTTGCTGGTTATAAAGATTGGTTTATAAAGGAATTTAGAAAGCCTGGCTTCACTGTAGAGATTGGAAAAGGTGAAAGTCCGTTGCCCCTTTCCCAATTCAGCAAAATTTATCAGGATACAATTGGGATCTTTCTTGCTTCACTGTATATGTAGATTTGCTTGTGTTTCAAGGCTTTTTTTGTAATAATAAATATAACTTCATAATGTTCATGACTAGGGGTGCCTTCATAATCTGGGGAGGCTGAGAAAAGGAAACCGTTATTTCTTTTACCCTTGAACCTGATCTGGTTGATACCAGCGTAGGGAAGTCGGTAGCGGTATTTATACTACCCCCATTCCATACGTGGAATGGGGGTTTTTAGTGCTTTAGCCATTTTTGGTGAATGAAATAGCGTATAAAAACAGCTGTGTGGTTCGTTTCAATAGTAGATCAATAGCCAGTTTTACCTACTTTACTTGAGGAGGATAACTTATGAGAGATTTTCAATTGTATGTGATTACCGGAGAGGAATTTCATCCAGGTCGTGATGTCATTGAAGTAATGGAAGAGGCGATTTTAGGCGGAGCGGATATCATTCAATTACGTGATAAGACAAATTCAAAACGAATTGTTCTAGAGAAAGCTAGGAAACTTCGAGAGTTAACTAGAAAATATGATATTCCTTTCATAGTGAACGACCATATCGACATAGCGCTTGCGGTTGATGCAGATGGCATTCATTTGGGTCAAGATGACCTTCCCTTAGATCTTGCAAGACAACTAGTTGGTGAGGATAAAATAATCGGGATTTCCACTCATCGTATTCAGGAAGCGCGTGAAGCTGAAAGAGGCGGAGCGGATTATATTGGAGCAGGTCCGGTTTTTCCTACGAATAGCAAAAATGATGTGGTTGATCCAGTGACAACAGCTTATTTAAAAGAAGTGGCTTCAGAGATCAGTATACCATTTGTTGCAATAGGAGGCATAAAACTCCATAACGTTGCTGAAGTAGTTAATGCTGGTGGGGGTCGGATTTGTCTCATTAGCGAAGTTGTTGGGAGTGAAGACGTGAAGAGAACGTGTGAAGCACTATTACAAACAATAGGAAAAGTGGTGAACAAGTGATGGAATTGCGAATAAATGGAGAGTCACATGTTCTTGATGTGACTACATTAAAAGAAGTTGTCGCGCATTTTGAACTGCAGGAAGGTCTGGTTGTAACAGAAGTAGATGGTAGAATTGTTGATCGATCAAACTGGTCAGACGTAAAAGTGAATGAAGGTATGACGATTGAACTTGTTCATTTTGTAGGAGGAGGTTGAAATGATGGGAGATACACTGAAGATCGCTGGAAAAGAGTTATCATCGAGGCTTTTTCTTGGAACGGGAAGATACCCAAATCCGTATGTTCAAAATGAAGCGATAAAATCGTCAGGGGCACAAGTTCTTACATTTGCTATCCGCAGGGTTAATTTAAATGCTCCTGATGAGGATGCTATTCTTCAACATATTGATGGAGAGCCATTTCAATATTTGCCGAATACTTCGGGTGCAACTACAGCAGAAGAAGCAATTCGAATTGCTCGCCTAGCCAGAGCTTCAGGGCTTAGTGATTGGATAAAAATAGAAGTTAGTAGAGATGAGCGAACGCTTTTACCTGACCCGATTGAAACGTTAAAGGCAACCGAAGTTCTTGCAAATGAGGGTTTTGTCGTATTGCCATATACTTCTGATGACCCTGCCCTTTGTTATAGACTTCAGGAGGCAGGTGCAGCGGCAGTGATGCCGGGTGGATCACCAATTGGGACTGGACTTGGTATTTTGAACCATTATAATATTCAACTCATTACGGAAAAGCTTACGGTGCCAGTCATTGTTGATGCAGGTCTTGGTAATGCCTCGGATGTGACGAGAGCTATGGAACTAGGTGCTGATGGAGTCCTTCTCAACACAGCAATTGCGAAAGCGAGGAACCCAGTTTTGATGGCAGAGGCAGTAAAGCAAGCTATTGTAGCCGGAAGACTCTCGTATTCAGCAGGTAGAATTCCTAAGAAAAAGTATGCAACTGCAAGTAGCCCATTAAAGTATTAAGGAAAGGAAGTCATGCATGGCCAAAATAACGATCGTTGGAGGCGGAGTTATTGGCCTCTCAATTGGATATGAGTGCCAGAAGAGAGGAAATGAAGTTACCATAGTGGAAGCAGGGGAATGTGGGGGACAGGCTTCTGGAGCAGCTGCAGGTATGCTTGCACCGTATTCTGAAATCGAAGAAGATCCTGATGACTTCTTTAGACTTTGTCAGGGGAGTCTTCAGTTATTTCCAGAATGGCAGGAAGAAATCAAGCTCGTTTCTAAGATGGATTTTGAATATAGTGAGAGTGGAAGTCTCTATTGCATTTTCCATGAGGCGGATCGCCTTTCTCTAGAAACAAAACAGGCATGGCAGAGTGAATTCGGTGTAAACTCAACTATTTTGAGTGGGGATAAAGCAAGGGAAAAAGAGTCGGTGCTATCATCAGAAACGGTCGCAGCATTATGGTGTCCTGAGGAATCGCATATCTATGCACCAGATTATGTTGCTGCGCTGCTACAGGCTTGCCGAAATAGTGGCGTGCTTGTCATGGAACATTGTGGGGAAGCGAAGCTATTTGATGGTGAAACCGTCGTCACAAACGAACGAGAAATAAAGGGAGATTATACAGTTATTGCAACGGGAGCTTGGTCAATGAATTGGGAAGAGCAGGTGAAATGCAAGTTGCCTGTTTATCCGATTCGAGGTCAGATTTGTGCTTACGAAGGAACCTCTCTTAACCACATTATTTTTACAAGTCAGGGGTATCTCGTTGCCAAAGAGAACGGCTCTCTTGTAGCTGGTGCGTCTGAAGATATTGCTGGCTTTGATACGAATGTGACGGGTCATGGTATTGGTCGACTTGAGAAGTGGAGTAAGAGAGTCATTCCTACACTTGAGGCAAAACAGCCATTTCATAAATGGGCTGGGTTGCGACCAGCTACTCAGGATGGTTTCCCGCTCATAGGCAGATTGAATAGCAACCCCAGACTCTTACTAGCTGTGGGGCATTACCGAAATGGCATATTACTTAGTCCCATTACAGCAAAAATTATTGCGAATGAAATAGAAGGAATTTCACAAGACATAGCAATAGAAGATTTTCGACCAGATCGTTTTCAGCATATGTGAGAAGGGGTGGATAGATATGAATACTGCATTAACGATTGCAGGGTCCGACAGCGGTGGAGGAGCTGGAATTCAGGCGGATTTAAAGACATTCCAGGAACGAGAAGTATTCGGAACGAGCGTGATTACTGCGCTTACGGCACAAAATACTCTTGGGGTCCATGACGTTTTTCCTCAGTCTATTATAGCGGTTCGATCTCAGTTAGATGCCGTTCTTTCAGATATAGGTGCAGATTCGGCGAAAACAGGCATGCTATTTTCAAAAGAAATTATTCTAGCAGTGGCAGAGAAAATAAAAGAATATCATGTGCCCAATTTGGTTATCGATCCGGTAATGATTGCGAAAGGTGGGGCTTCTCTTCTTCAAAAACAAGCTGTTCTGGCTATGAAACAAGAGTTGCTGCCACTTGGCACAGTTATTACCCCTAATCTTCCGGAGGCAGAGGAACTATTAAATGGGCAAACTATTTCCACAGTCAACGAGATGGAGGAAGCAGCTGCCGCGCTAAACAAAAAAGGTGCAAATGCTGTTCTCATTAAAGGTGGTCATTTACAAGGGGAGCGTTCGATTGATGTTCTGTATGTAGACAATTCTTTTTATCATTTCGAATCGGAGCGAATCAATACGAAGCATACCCATGGAACCGGCTGTACTTTATCTGCTTGTATTGCAGCAGAGCTCGCGAAAGGAAAAACGATTCCTGACGCTGTTACCACTGCAAAAGAATTTATTACGGCAGCGATAAGGAACTCTCTTCCAATTGGAAAAGGAATTGGTCCCACTAACCATGCTGCCTTTCGTTCTTTAATCTAGACAACTTTCAAATGAAAACCCTGCATTTTTTGCAGGGTTTTTCTGTGAGGTTCATTCGAGGAATTGACCATATAAGTTACAGAGCTAAGGATTATATAGTCAGAAGTACATAAACTAATGAAACATCTTTCGATTTGAGACTCTTAAAGATCTAGAACCTGGTAACGATAAAGAAGATATGATATAAGAGGTAGTGATAAATTCATAAAGAAGGGTTGGATAATGATAAAAATTATTGAAGCAAAAAATGTGAAAAGTGAGCGGGTAGGAGATATTGATTTTGATCTGAATGAAGCGACACTAACGACGATTATTGGCCCATCAGGTGCTGGAAAGAGTAGCCTTTTAATGTTGTTAAACAGATTAGAAAATCCTGAGCAAGGCACCATTTATTTCAAGAGTAAAAAGATTGAAGATTATCCGATAAGTGAGTTAAGACAAAAAGTTGGGATGGTCTTTCAGCAGGCACATTTATTTGATGGAACAGTTAAAGATAATTTGAAATTCGGTCCAGAGCTTAATAACAAATGGCAAGAAGAGAAGGGAGCGGAACTTCTAGAAAAGGTACAGCTTCCGATTGAATTTTTGAAGAAAAATGTTGAAAATCTTTCTGGGGGTGAGCAACAAAGAGTGGCGTTCGCACGTACTCTTGCTAATAATCCAGAGGTTCTTTTACTGGATGAGGTTACGAGTGCTCTAGATATGCGTACGGTTGATTGGATGGAAGAGTTATTACATAGATTAGTGCACGAGGAAGGGAAGACTATTCTTATGATTACTCACGATTTAAAACAAGCAAGACGACTTGGAACCTATACCCTGTTTATGAATGAAGGTCACCTTGAAGAACATGGACAGACCAATGAAATGTTTCAGCAACCGACTTCGGATGCACTTAAACATTTTCTTGAGGCGTAGCTGCTAATGACTGAAATCTCTAATCTATCTCTGTTGACGATGATCCTATTTGTCATGATACCTGTTTCGCTTTCTTACTTTTTTTCACTGGGGATTGAGAAGTCTGCTATTTGGTCTTCTCTTCGAGGTGTTGTACAATTATTCTTTATAGGTTATATTCTCACTTTTTTGTTTTCGATGCCCGATTGGCAGGGAATAGGATTGTGGGTGGCTGTCATGTTAGTGATTGCTTCAGCTCAAGCGAGAAAGAGAGGGAAAGGTATACCTTATGCTTTTTTGCTTTCATTAGGTTCGCTCATTTTGATAGAAGTGTTTGTTCTATCCCTATGGATCGTGTTTGATATTATTCCATTTCGATCCGAACAGGTTATTCCGATGAGTGGTATGATCATAGGGAATAGCATGGTGGCATCAGGATTGGCTTTTGAACGTATGAAAAATGAGTTTCATGACAGCAGGGGTAAATTATTGGCTGCGCTTTCTCTTGGAGCTAACCCATCCCAGGCTTCAAAGATGATTATAAGAAAAACGATTAAAGCTGCTATGATTCCGAATGTGGATGGTTTAAAGACGATCGGGCTTGTGCAGCTACCAGGGATGATGACGGGTCTTATTCTTGGTGGTGCTTCTCCTATTGAAGCCATTCGATATCAAATTGTGATATCAATCAGTATCTTTTCATCTGTATCCATATGCGCGATGATTATTTCACTGGTTACTTATCGCTTTTTCTTTAATCAAAACATGCAGTTAGTATCAGTTGAAGGAGGAAATGACTAATGGCAATTGTAGATGTTACGGTAATCCCAATTGGGACAGAGACCCCAAGTGTTAGTAAGTATGTAGCTGAGGTTCAGGAGATTCTTGAATCATACACTGATCGTGTTACGTATCGGCTAACGCCAATGAGTACGCTAATTGAAGGTGAACTTTCTGATCTTCTTGAGGTTGTACAGGCAATCCATGAGGCTCCTTTCCAAGCGGGTATTGAACGGGTTGCGACAAATATTCGGATTGATGATCGACGTGATAAAAAAGTCAAAATGGATGACAAGCTGGACTCTGTCAAAAGGCATTTGAAATAAAAAAACAGCCATATGGCTGTTTTTTTAGTGGCCTCCTCCGCCGCCTCCAGATCCGAAAAGAATATCGACTACTGTAGCAATAGTAAAAGCGCCAAAGACAAGAACTGTCAATCCCGCAAAGGCAAGGCCCATAAAGTTTTTCTCACGAAAAGAACGGAAAACGCCCCATACGCAAAATAACGTAACGATTGCAAAAATAATTGCTAACCCCATTTGGAATACCTCCCTATCCATGCACTCTTTATCAGTATACCCAGATATACGCTAAGGCATGGTTAAATCTGAAATTTTTTAACTTTCATGGTATGTAAGATAAGTCCTTTCTTATTTTAACCGTTTTCACGCCTTTTGTCGAGGTATTATTCGACCCAAAAAGTTAGTTCAAGGTTGTATGCTCTAGCAATCCCTTCGATTAATTCGATCTGCATCCGATCGATGTAATAAAGTTCATGATCCCGTGCAATTAAATGCTCTTTAAATTGGAGAAGAGCCATCTTGATCTCGTTCTCCTCTCCCTGTTTAATGGTGAACCCGGAGACCATATTTTTATATAGGAAGAATTGTTGATTCTGAGAAACAAAACCATAATCATCAAAGATACCAGTCAGTTTTGTGCTTTTTGATAAGTGCACAAGTGTAAAAAATTCTTCGAAAACTCCCTTGGATTGATAGAACTCTTTAAGCGCTTCTGCTTCTGACCGATTAGAAATGATAACTAATTGTTTATCGCGATCCATTACGTTAGCAAGTTCAGCAGTTTTTTTAACAAGCTGTGCTGTAAATCCTGGTCTTTTATTTTGGGGCGGTTTCATTTCTACGCCAAAAACGGTATTCAATACGAACATCTCCTTTGGTACAACCTTTCGTATAGTGTAGAATAAGAACTATAATGTTTCAATAATGGAGGCGAATATAATGGAGTGGAAGCAAATGGCTGTTGGGCCAGTACAAGCGAATGCTGGATTACTATGGAATGAAAATAAGGATGCACTTCTGATCGATCCTGGTGCTGAAGGTGGTAGAATTAAAAGAAAAATAGAGAAACTTGAGTTAAAACCGATAGCGATTCTTTTAACACACGCCCATTTTGATCACATCGGAGCCGTTGATATTTTGCGTGAAACGTATCAAATCCCTGTTTATCTTCATCAATATGAAGAAAATTGGCTTTCAGATGCTTCATTAAACGGATCAAAGCTCTTCCCTGCAGTTGACAACATTGAGGGGAAGGATGCCGACTACCTCATTGACCATGAAGGTGAAATGACGATTGGTTCATTTCATTTTGATGTACTTGAAACTCCGGGTCATTCCCCTGGTAGCGTCTCTTTTTATTTTAAGGATGCTAGGATTGTGTTTTCGGGAGACGCACTGTTTTCTGGAAGCATAGGTCGAACAGATCTTCCAGGTGGAAATCAAAAACAACTTTTAGAGAGTATACACAATCGTCTTCTAACTTTACCCGAACAAACGATTGTGGCTTCAGGACACGGTCCTGTCACCACGGTTGAAGAAGAAATGGCTGGAAATCCATTTCTAAATGGGTTTTCTTTATAGACGATGAAGCTAATGGACCTAATTGCGAATGAGATCCTGGGAAGTTCTGAACGTGCGATTACGTTTGAACGTTATATGTCGTTAGCTTTATATCATAGGGATTATGGATATTATAATCGTGATCAACCTAAAACGGGGAAACAAGGTGATTTTTTTACATCTACTGGAGTACATGATATCTATGCCCGTATGATGGCGAAAGTTCTAACTGATGCTTTTCAAATAGAACAAATACAACCGGTCATTGTCGATGTAGGGTCAGGTGATGGTCGCTTCATCAATGCCTTTCTAAATGAAGTTCAGATGCTAGACGCAAACTTATATGAAAAGCTCGCGTATTATGTTATTGAATCAAGTCCCTATCATCAACGTCTCATTAAGGAACGAACAGCTTCTAATGACATACATATTTTTTCTTCTCTATTTGAACTAAAAAAGCAGCTCCCGAAATTACAGGGCATTCTTTTTTCAAATGAGCTTCTTGATGCTTTTCCAGTACGAATCGTAGAAAAG
Source organism: uncultured Bacillaceae bacterium (assembly GCA_963805895.1). GTDB lineage: Bacteria > Bacillota > Bacilli > Bacillales > Guptibacillaceae > Guptibacillus. Next base: position 187,958 of record CAWDWH010000016.1, on the reverse strand, counting down.
TATGAAAGTGAATTACTAGAAGTATGCGTAGGATTGGATGAGGATGGAAACCTGATGGAGCTTTACAAACCCTGTACAGACGAAAAAATCATTACTTGGCTAAGCCAATTTGGTTTTGAAATTGAAAATCATCAGCGAGTGGAGATACCATTGAAAATGACGAAGTGGCTGAACGAAATAGGGGAGTGGCTAGTGGATGGTAGAGTGTATACTGTCGACTATGGTTATACCCATGAAGAATGGCGGAATCCTGCAAGGTGGAACGGTAGTTTGCGCGGATACAGGAATCATCAGATGATCAACAATCCTCTGCAATATCCGGGTGAGATGGATTTGACAACACATGTCCCTATCGATGCTTTAAAGGTGATAGGTGAACAATGCAGTCTCACGTGGGTTTCTTGTGAGCCGCAAGGAAGATTTCTTATAAAGCATGGCCTGTTGGACTTTATACAAAATACACGTTCATCTGATCCGTTTTCTAGCGAACATAAGCGAAACCGAGCGGTGAACTGGCTTTCTCAATCCAATCAATTTTACGTTATAGTACAGGAGAAACGTCGCGATTAAAAAGACGATGCGGTTATCGCATCGTCTTTTTAACGTTCTGATTAATGCCCACCTGAGCCAGGCGTCATCATGAACACGGACCAGTAGGAAAAACCGACCATAAATAAAGTTAAGTAAGCTCCAAAGATATACAAATAAGTACGTTCTGTTAAGTTTAAGTAACTTAACGCTAAAAACATGCCGGTCTGGCCAAGGAACAGCAATCCTAATACTGGCATTTCACCAATAAAGCCCATCAGTGAGAAAACGCCGGTCCAGAAAGCTATTACTCGATACATTCTAGGCATAAAAAATTCCTCCCTTGCTCGTTCATTCCCATACATATCGTATTATATATGAGTTGTTGAGAAAAAGTAAATACTGGTCTCAGTGCAAATGAATGTCTTCGCTGATTTCATTTTGAAAAGGGTTCCAATTTATTATCCCAAATCGTTCACAAAAATACAAATCTTTTTATTGTACAACCTTTGTTTAAGTATTGTATAATATGGGTAAAGTTAGTCAACATCGGAAAATGAAACGGGGAGGACTGAAATTGGAAGAGAAATTATTGTTTTATACGTATCCAAGCTGCACATCATGCCGAAAGACGAAAGCATGGCTGAAAGAAAATGATGTTGAGTTTGAAGAACGGCATTTATTTAAAGAGACACCTTCGATTGAAGAGCTGAAAGAAATTATTACGCTTTCTACTGAAGGAATTGAAGAAATTCTTGCTAGAAGAAGCAGTTCATTCAAGAAATTGAATGTTGACATCGAAGATCTCTCTCTTACAGAAATGCTTGAGCTTATGCATAATGAACCAAAGCTGCTCAGGAGACCGATTATGACGAATGGAAAAAAGCTCATTGTAGGATATAACAAATCTGGGTTACAGAATTTAAAACAACGCAAAAAGAAACTTGCCGTTGTTTCATAATTGAAGTGGCTGGGCTAGCTGGATTCGAACCAGCGCATGACGGAATCAAAATCCGTTGCCTTACCGCTTGGCTATAGCCCATTAGTTCAATTCTTTGATAGTATGTTCAGAGCTGTGTGAATATATACTTTCATTCTAAACAGGTTTGATAAACCTGTTTTTTTTGGAAAATGATTAAATGAGGAATGTCCAAAGACGGTAGTGAATAAGATAGGAGCATAATCCATGTCACAGCGATATGTGGAAAATTTCTGCGTGTCGCTTTTTTTGTATGTTTAAAAATCCTATTCGTTTTTCTCATCCTTAAAGAGACGTAAAACCCAGTCAATAGAAGATTTACTATATTTCATGTACATACATTCCATTGGAAATCAGGTATTCTTGATTTAGAAAGCAATGAAAAATTGCAGGTGAATGGTATGACGAAGATCTTCTTGATTATTTGTATTTCCGTTTTACAACTTCTTATCCTAATGATGCTTTTTATAAACACGAGGTGGGTGCCGTTATTAGCAGTGGTATATGCTGTTTCACTTGTTTTCTTAATTTTTAATTTGGTGAAGGACCGAAGAAGAATGGAAGAGGAGGAACAGAGTGATGATGATCGTAACTACTGATGGAATAGCCACTAAGCAAGTGAAAGAAGTCGTTGGGTATGTGCGTGGGAGTACAGTTCAATCCAAAAATATAGGTAAAGATATACTTGCTAGTCTTCGAACACTCGTTGGTGGTGAAATAACCGAATACACAGAAATGTTGACGGAAGCGAGGCAGAGAGCGATTGCACGAATGGTAAAAGACGCTGAGTCCAAAGGCGCAAATGCGATTGTCGGATTCAGATTGCAGTCGTCAGCTGTTATGGCAAATGCGTCTGAAATCATTGCATATGGAACAGCAGTGATCGTTGAGTAATGAAACAAATGTGAAATTAGTAGAGCCCATGGAAAGGGGAGACGTTAAGGATGTGGAAACAAGAGTATATTAATACAGACAGGGGTGTTTTTGAAGTTTTTTCAAAAGGAAACGGACCGCCACTTTGCGTGACGCATCTATATTCAGAGTATAACGAGAGTGGTGATTATTTCGCGGAATCTTTTGTCGATTCCCATACTGTTTTCTTAGTGAACCTGAAGGAAGCAGGGCGGTCTGCTAGGATAGTGGAACCTTACGAGTACCTGATGGTAGAAACTGTATTTGATCTTGAGAGTATACGAACTGCATTAGAAATTGACCGGTGGGTTTTTGCGGGCCATTCGACAGGGGGAATGCTTGCATGTGTTTATGGCATCTATGCTTCTTCTTCACTCGAAGCACTTATCATTGTTGGAGCGGCAGCAAGAGAATATGCATCCAATTCTTCTGAGTGCATCTATCATCAAGAACACCCCAATTATCACCTGATGCAAAACTATATTGAAACGTTGAAAGATCCAGAACTCATGGAGAAAGAGCGAAGGAGGATTGTTAAAGAACGAACCAAACTTTCGCTTTATAACCCCGAACTTTATGAAAACTACTTCTCTAAACCTATACATAAAAAAATGGCTACAAACCGAATGAATTTTTTTGCAAGAGAAATTCTCCAATTCGATGTAACGAAACAGCTCCCAAACGTACCGACACCATCTCTAATCGTGTGCGGCAAACACGATGTTCAGTGTCCTCTGTTATATTCTAGGGAAATGGCTGAAAGCATTCCTGGGGCGATTCTTGCTGTCTTCAACGAAAGCAATCACTATCCATTTCTTGAAGAAGAAGAAGTTTTTAATCAAACGGTTAAACGCTTTTTGAATAAAATTGGGTAGAATCGCATATTTTTTTCATTTAAGAAGGATTTGCTCTCTACTCGGCGAATCTTTCTTCTTACGGTTGTAAAAATCGTGACGGATTTTGCCGTCAGCTGATCTGGAAGGAAGGTGACTATTTGCTGAACATTGAAGAAAAAGGAAAGGATATTATTAAACAAGCGATGGAAGTTGGCGCATCTGATGTGCATTTCCACCCGAAAGAAAAAGGAGCGCTGATTCAATTTCGGGTTGATAACCGTCTTTACGATGCTATGTGGCTTCCGATGACTATTGCCGAAAAGGTACTGTCTCATTTTAAATTTCTAAGCGGCATGGACATTGGCGAAAAACGGCGTCCTCAAAATGGAGCGATGGATATGGTTTTATATCCTAGGAGGCTTCATCTGCGACTCTCCACCATTCCCACCCCGTATCACGAAAGCCTCGTTGTCCGAATTCTTCCTCAAGATGAAACGCATTCTTTTAAAGAACTTTTTCTTTATCCCTCTACAGCTAACCGTCTTCTTCAAATTGTAAGTTGCAATAGTGGACTGTTCATGATTACTGGGCCAACAGGATCTGGTAAAACAACCACGATGTACTCGCTTCTTCAGACCCTTAGTGTTAAGCGGCATCGACGCGTTCTAACGATTGAGGACCCCATCGAAAAAAGAAATCCTGATTTTATCCAAATGGAAGTGAATGAGAAAGCAGGTTTATCATATTATGAAGGTTTCAAAGCTGGTCTCAGACACGATCCTGACATCTTAGTGGTTGGTGAAATTCGTGATGAGCAAACAGCACAACTTGCTATAAGAGCGAGTATGACAGGTCATCTTGTCGTATCGACACTCCATACTGGAAATACGCTTGAATGTATACCAAGACTTCTTGAATTTGGAATTCCCCTCCACTATATCGCTCAGACGCTTAAAGGTGTCGCTACACAGAGACTTGTTCCTCTTAAATGTCCATATTGTGAGGTCTGCTCGCTGGAATGCTTGAAGCGAAGAAATCGCAGAAAGCTAGCGATCGTTGAAATCCTCGCAGGTCTCCACCTCCAGAAAGCCCTCAATGAACCAGAACTTCTATCGATCCCGGGTCAATCAACCATTAAAGATTTAATTTTACGGGCGTATGCTCTTGGCTTTATTCAAAAAGAAACAGTAGAAAAGGAGCTGGGGTTATTTAATCGTGAAACGATCCAATTGGAAGCTTGATCGCAAAGCAGATTTTTTATGTCGTATCGGAAAAATGCTCGAAGAAGGATATTCTTTAGCAAAAAGTCTTGAAGTATACGCCCTTTATCAAAATGATCATACTCGAGCAAATATCGAGTCGATCATCCAGAGACTGAAGGGGGGAGATTCTTTTCATGATGTTTTGTCAGATTTCAAGTTTCCTCCTGATATTCTCTCTTACTTGTACATGTCTGAACAGCGTGATTTTGCAACAGGTATATCTGCTTCAGGACAATTAATGAAAACAAGAAGTGAATGGCAAAAAAGGCTTAGAAGCACATTAGCTTATCCAATCTTTCTTTTCTGGATGACCGCCATCATGTTGTTTGTTGTTGGAAAGTATTTATTGCCACAGTTCAATACCCTCTATGATTCCCTTGATGTTCCTCTTCCGCTCGTATCGAGACTTTTCATTGAGCTTGTTCATTTTACACCGGTTATCCTCCTTGTTATCGGGCTTATCTGTATGAGTGTCTATCTTTCATCCATAATGAAAAATAGAAGAACCTCAGCTGTTCATAAGATGCTTTTCTACAGTAAGCTTCCATTAGTACACCTCTTTATTCCACTGTATCTTACACATCATACTTCTCTGCACCTTGGACTTCTTCTTCAAAGCGGTCTTTCTATAGCCGAAGCATTTGCCTTGCTTAAAAAACAATCTCATTTTATCTTTTTTCAGGAAGAAGCGGAACGTGTTTCCCGATCGTTGATGCGTGGCGAAAACCTTGAGGTCCTATTTGATCATTCGCGTTTATACGTTCCTGAATTCAAAGAAATTTTAATGCATGGTCAAGCGAGCGGGAATCTTGGTAGGGAACTTATTTTATATGGGGAGGTGATCGGTGAACGATTTGAGGAGCTTGTGAAGAAAGGATTTATGATTCTTCAACCTGTTAGCTTTGTTGGTGTCGGACTTGTAGTTATGTTGATGTTCATGTCTATTTTAATGCCAATGTTTTATTATTTACAATCCATTTAGAAGGAGAATGAATTTGAAACTTAGTAAATTGCGTTGTTTGCTCCAACAGGAAAAGGGTTTTACACTAATTGAAATGATGATTGTAATCATGATTATTTCGGTGTTGCTATTAATTGCTGTTCCAAGCTTAACGAAGAACAATGCTGTGGTTGAAGCGAAGAGCTGCGAAGCGACGGTTAAAGTCGCTCAAACGCAGGTTGCTGCTTATAAAGCAGATCAAGGGGCGTTGCCAGCTTCAATCGATGTGTTGGTGGAAGGAGAATATCTTGATATGGAAGAAGCGACCTGTCCTGGTGGTGAACCATTAACAATTTCAGAAGGAAAAGTGGCTGCGGGTGCTAAACCGACGTCTTAATTGGTTCTCGTCCTCTGGCTATACATTGATTGAACTGATGATCGTACTCTCCGTCTTTTCGATTCTCTTAAGCCTCGTTGTCCTACAAATCACACCTACCCAAACTGCAACGTCTACCCACCATTTTATGGATAAGTTACAAGGGGATATTCGCCTTACCCAGGAGCTTGCTTATGCTGATGGGAAATCATATCGCTTTTCTTTCTCACCTGAGGCACATACGTACCTTATACAAAGTAACACCACATCGGTAGTTAAGACAGGGGAAATACCAGAGCATATTTCGATCGAAAAGGGAACGCTCGGTTATCAAATCGTTTTTGGTGGCAACGGGAATGTTCAAAAATCAGGTACTCTTTACATTAAGACTGATAAGGAAGTGTATAAACTTGTGGTTCAAATTGGCGCCGGTCGTTTCTATATTGAGGAACTGTAAGGGATATACCTTGATTGATGCGTTAATCGCATTATCAATTTTAACGGTATTATCCTCGAGCGTGCTACCACTTTATTCGCATCTTTATGAAGAACGATCGGCAATTAAAATACGGACTGATGCGGTGATGCTGCTCAAACAGTATTGGACGAGTTTACTACTTGAAGAAGTAACTCCCCCGAATGAACTTGTTTATGAAGAAGTTACCTATCACATTTTTCAAAAACCTGGCCAACTTTGTATTTCATTTAGTCGTAGTTCAACAAAGCAGACAATGCTGTGTAGGAGTCTCCCGAATGAAAAATAATCAACTAGGTATGACGTTACTTGAAGTAATGCTTACTGTTACGATTCTAATGGCGATTATCAGCGTACTTCCTCTCATGATGAATGCGGCGGTGAAAAGTTCAGGGGAGGACCTGCAGCACCAGGAAGCACAATTGTTTTATCATTTGTTTTCAAAAGAAGTAAGAGAAGCTTCTGGGTTTTCGCTAGTAGGTGAGAGTATTGAAATGATGAATGCCGATGGAACGGTCGTTCTATATGAGCGCTATGGATCATCAATCAGACGTAGAGTAAATGGTACTGGTCACGAAATTGTGTTGCAGCATATTAAGAAGCTGATCATTGGCGTATCTGGAAGAAAAGTAAAGGTTGAAGTGGAGTTAGTCAATGGAAGAAGGGAAGAACGCACTTTTTTTCAAATGGCAAATAGTAATGGATGAGAGAGGATATATGACAGCGCTTATGATGCTAATGAGTACGCTTGTTCTTGGCTTCTTGCTGCATTTATTTTTTATAACGGATAGTGAGAGGGGGTTTCTTAATCAAGAAGAAGAACAAAATAGAAAGGAATCCTTGCTAGTATTGGGGATGAAAGATACAATTTCATATATACAGAAAAACGGTGGATTAGTCAATGAACTGACGTTTACGTATGAAGAAGGGACGATTACGGCTTTCGTTCAGTTAGTTGCTACGGATGTGTTGCAAGTTACCTTATATGGGGGTACTAGAAAGGGAACTCGCGTAGTCGCAACCTTCCATTATAATCAAAAAAAGAAACAAGTCATAAGATGGGGAGAAGAAACAGGATGAGAGCGATATACTTAACAGGGTTCATGGGCTCAGGAAAGACAACAATTGCAGAAAAATTGTCCAAAGCGTTAGACATGCCTGCAATTGATACAGATCAACACATAATGAAAGCAACGGGTAAGTCGATTCCTGATATCTTTGCAAATGAGGGGGAAGCCGCTTTTCGGCAATACGAAACAGAGTCATTAGAAGCTCTTCCAACTGAAAATGTCATCATTAGTACTGGTGGAGGTATTGTGTTAAAGGAGAGAAATCGACGGTTTATGGAGCAAAATGGAACGGTGATCTATTTACATTGTGAAACTGAAGAAATTATAAGACGTCTTGAAGGGGATACTTCAAGGCCGTTGCTTGCCGGAGATGACAGGCATGAAAAGGTCCGATTGATCTTCGATGATCGTCTCTCATTATATCGCGAAGCCAAGTTTGAGGTTAATACAACCCATCAACCTATAAGCGATATTGTTACTGAAATACGTAGCGTTATTGGTTAAAGTGATGGAAAATTGGACACCCTTTTAGTATAAGACAATTACAAAGGGGTGATTCAAATGTCATCAAATGATCTTGTGAAATTTATGACCCAACAGGTGGTTTCCTATATTGATCAGCCAAGAGAAGAAAGACAGAATCAGAGGGCTGAAAGGAAAGCGACGAAACAGCCATTTTTATTTCGTTGGTTTGGCATCCTTCCAATGGCTATTTCTATGTTTGTAAAGAAAAGAAAGCGTTGAGCTCAGACATAAATGTCTGAGCTCTTTTAATCTTTGACAAGAAGGTAACCACGTAATATTCGATCAGTGTGGAGTTCAATGATTTAGAGTATCGATTCCAGGGGCTAAATAAAAAATACCTCCATTGATAACCTCAGCTTTAATAATGGGTTCGTATTGTTTTCTAAGTGCTTCTTTTTCGACAAGATAACTATCGGCATCTGTGTTGCCTTGGTAAAACTGGTCAAGTAGAAGTAAGTCTGCGGCCCATCGCTTTTTAGCTTCATCCGCCCAACCATGCTCTTCCTTTGAAACAAGCATGTCAACGACATCTTCTAGTCTTTTCATTCCGCTCGATGGTTTAATGATTGGGGTAATGGTAAATGTATAATCTGGTATTTTGGGTGTGAGTGACTTTGTTGCTAACAAATCATGAAAATCATCTACTACGGCACCGCTAACCAAGTGAAGCCCAAGCGATAGCAGTCGATGTTTTTTTCGATCACACTGGTACGATATTTTAATGTTAAGACAAAGCCAGGGGTGAAGCGGAAATTGTTGCTGATCTGTTGGACTGATGTCTTCGTACAATCGAATAGATGAAGCGAGCCTTTTAGTTGAAGAGAAGATTTGGTGAAGCCTCGGCGCTCCGAAATGAATAAATTCTCCATTTTCCTCACTTTGTTGATTTGTCGTAAGGGATAATGACATCGGACGAGGAGTGCCACCTGTTTTCTCTAAATAGTGCCAGTAGAACGGACGATTCATCAATTCTTTATCCAGTTCTACCGTTAATTGCACATTAAGAAACCCAGGCTTTTCATTAAGGATGGTACAGTCGTTGCTAACGAAATACGATCGTAGATAATTATGAATATTTTCTTGTCGCATTCGTATCCTCCTTCTGGTAGTTGATCAATTCCTTAATGTTTTCCATCTTAATCTTGATCTCGCCTTCGCTTTCAGAATGAAGAAGTATATCCGAAATGTGTTTTTCAATATCCTGCATGCCAAGTCGAGTTAAGATCTCATCTAACTGCCCAATAACACTTTCAAACAGCTGGATTTTTTCGTAAAGCAAAGTCAAAATGTGCTCCTCTACTGTATGTTTGGTAGCGAAGTTATAAATATGCACATCGCCTTCTTGTCCAAGTCGATGTATTCTTCCGATTCGCTGCTCAATTTTCATTGGATTCCAGGGGAGGTCGTAATTAATGACGTGCTGACAAAATTGAAGGTTAATCCCTTCACCACCAGCTTCTGTTGCGATCAATACTTGAGCGTGATTTTTAAATAATTCCTTCATCCAATCTTTTTTTCCTCGCTTAAAACCTCCTCTGAATGGTACAGATGATATGCCGTGCTCTTTAAGGAACCACTGAAGATAAAGTTGAGTTGCCCTATATTCTGTGAAAATGATGACTTTTCCATTGATCGACTGAATTAATTCGAGTGCTTTTTGAGCCTTTGAATTGGTTGGAACGTCTTCGATCTTTTTTATTAATTCATCCATCAACGCTCGAGCGGTAGCATCCGTATGTTCTTTCTCTATCATTTTTTTCAGTGTCATATAGGCAGCTTCGCGACTTGAACAAATTTCTCGAAGTAAAGTAATGATGGAAAACTGACTTCTTGTTGCGAGTGGTTGTTTTTTTAAAGCTTCTACAGAGCGATAAAGTGCTTCTTCTTCTGGACTAAATGTAATTGGCACAGTTTCTACTATACGTTCTGGCCAGTCCATACCAGTATCTTCACGACGGTTGCGGACCATTACTTTTTGAATAAGTACTTTTAGTTTCTCTTCTTCTTCTAAACTTTTTTCTTTCGTCTTATACTCTTTCTCGAAGTTTTCAAAGCTACCTAGATGGCCAGGTTTTAATAGTGAAACAAGATTGAACACTTCATCCAATCGGTTTTGGACTGGAGTGGCGGTGAGTAGAAGACAAAACTTTTTTGGAAGGTGCTGTACAAATTCATAGTTTTTTGTGCGATTATTTTTAAGGCGATGCGCTTCGTCGATAATGACCATATCGTATTGTTGATCATAAACAATTGAACGATGCGGTTCTCTTTTTGCGGTATCGATTGATGAAACGATGACATCACACTGGTCCCACACATAACTTTTTCGCTGAACGACTGCCGGGATATAGAACTTTTGGTTTAGTTCAATCGCCCACTGAGATACAAGTGATGCTGGAACAAGAATCAGTACTTTTTTGACAAGCCCCCGAATCATGTATTCTTTAATAATGAGTCCAGCTTCAATTGTTTTTCCGAGTCCAACTTCATCAGCTAAAATTGCTTTTCCATTCATCTCCTCAACGACTCTCCGAGCAGCTTCTAGTTGATATGGATGTGGAGTGAGGTGAGGAAGGTGAGAAGGAGCCTGTAAACCGGTGAACGATGGAATGGCGGTATGCTTTTCTGCTTCGATTGCGAGTTTGAATAATTCCCAGTTTGCCCATGGGCCATCTTCTTCAATTTGTTTGAGAAAGTTATCTGTCCAATCTTGATTGAAATTCAATTCTGTCCTCAAAATGAAAACCCTTTCTCTAAAGTATTTATTTACGAATGATGTTTAGTTAATGTATAATATTGTTCGTGTTTAGAGTTTTGGTGGAAATAATTTTATTATTAAAAAGATTGTTGCCAACCTTGCTCTGATAGTGGTAGGATTGAAATCGAAAGCATTACTAGTATGAATCAATCAGTAGAATCCAATACCTTAAAACTGAAAATAGGCGAATGAAAGCAAGAGGAGAGACTGCTATATGCAGCGCCGAAGGAGCAAACAAATTTGTGAATCTCTCAGGCAAAAAGACTCTTGCTAGACGCACCTCTGGAGAGCGCTTTTTATAAGCCGCCAAAGATGTAACTCTCGCACAGTGCGAGGAGAAACTTTCAGGTCAACGGGACAGAGAAACGACGCTTGATACAGCGGGTTTCTCTGTCCTTTTTGGTATGTATAGGTGGTTTAGCCTGCTAAGGATTTAATTTACAGGAACACCAGAGCTTACTCTAGTTAGGGATAGGTTTTCTTATGAAAATGTTCTTAAGGATGAAAGATCCAAGGAGGGAATATGATGAACTCATTATTAAAAACCCCATTATATGAAACTTACAAGGAAATGGGTGCCAAAACAATTGACTTTGGAGGCTGGGCGCTTCCGGTCCAATTTTCTAGCATTAAAGAGGAACATGAAGCAGTTAGAACTCGTGCCGGATTATTCGATGTCTCTCACATGGGAGAAGTAGAAGTTACTGGTGATCGAGCGCTTGCTTATCTCCAAAAGATGATGACGAATGATTTGAGCAAACTTATGGTGAATGGAGCGCAATACACTGCAATGTGCTATGAAAATGGAGGCACAGTAGATGACCTTCTCGTTTATAAGCATGCAGAAGATCATTATCTACTCGTTGTCAACGCAGCAAATACAGAGAAAGACTTTTCGTGGCTACAGGATCATCTTGAACAGGGAGTTTCGATTAAAAACATTTCAAATCAGATGGCGCAGCTTGCTATTCAGGGTCCTAAGGCAGAGTCTATCTTACAGCGGCTGACAAAGACCGATCTTAATAAAATTGGATTTTTTAAATTCCAAAATGAAGTCATGATCGATGGGCTCAAGGTGATGGTTTCAAGAACTGGTTACACTGGCGAAGATGGATTTGAACTTTATACAGCCTGGGAAGATGCCCCTTCTCTCTGGAATGTGATTCTAAGTGCTGGTGAGTCTGAAAATATTCTACCTTGTGGTCTTGGTGCTCGTGACACGCTTCGTTTCGAAGCGAAGCTAGCTCTTTATGGTCAAGAATTGACGAAAGATATTTCGCCTCTTGAAGCAGGAATTGGCTTTGCGGTGAAAACGAAAAAAGAAGCTGATTTTATCGGAAAAAGTGCTCTTCAAGCTCAGCGTGAAAATGGACTTGAACGTAAACTAGTCGGAATAGAAATGATTGATCGAGGCATTCCGCGCACGCATTACCCGGTTTATGTAGGTGAAGAAGTGATTGGGGAAGTGACGACCGGAACACAGTCACCAACATTGAAGAAAAACATCGGACTTGCTTTGATTAAGAAAGAGTATACAGAACTTGGTACTGAACTACATGTTGAAATTCGTAAAAAGCGCTTGAGTGCAAAAGTTGTTCCATCACCGTTTTATAAGCGTCAGAAATAAATGGATACTGAGGGGGAGAAAGACATATGAAACATCGTTACCTGCCGACAACTGATCAAGATCGTAAAGAGATGCTTGAAACAATTGGTGTAGATTCTGTAAAGGAGCTCTTTGCTGACATTCCTGAGGCAATTCGCTTCAAAGGTGAGCTTAATGTAGAGAAACAATTATTTGAACCAGAGCTTATTCGATATATGTCTAAACTTGCTTCAAAAAATGCCAATACGATGGAGAATGTTTCGTTTCTAGGAGCTGGTGTTTATGACCATGCTATTCCGTCTGTCGTGGACCACGTGATTCGACGATCTGAATTCTATACAGCTTATACACCATATCAGCCTGAAATTTCTCAGGGTGAACTACAAGCAATTTTTGAGTTCCAAACGATGATTAGTGAATTAACAGGAATGGAAGTTGCAAACTCTTCTATGTATGATGGACCAACTGCATTAGCAGAAGCTGGTCTTCTAAGCGCAGGACAAACGAAAAAGAAAAAATTGATTGTATCGAAGGCAGTGCATCCTGAAGCGAGAGCAGTCATTGATACGTATGCACGCGGACAGCGTCTTTCTGTGGTTGAAGTCGATTCTGTGAACGGAATGACAGATCTTGAGAAACTCAAGGCTGAAATTGATGGAGATACCGCATGTGTGATGGTTCAGTATCCTAATTTCTTTGGGCAACTAGAGCCTTTACCAGAAATTGAGAATCTTGTTCATGAGCAGAAAGCGATGTTCGTAGTATCGAGCAATCCGCTTGCACTTGGCCGTTTGACTCCGCCTGGAGAAATGGGGGCAGATATTGTAGTAGGTGACTGTCAGCCCTTTGGCATCCCAGCTCAATATGGTGGTCCACATTGTGGCTATTTTGCAGTAACGAAAAAATTGATGAGAAAAGTACCGGGACGCCTGATCGGTGAAACAACTGATGATGAAGGACAGCGCGGTTTCGTTCTGACTCTTCAAGCACGTGAGCAGCATATTAGAAGAGATAAAGCGACGTCTAATATTTGTTCCAATCAGGCTCTGAATGCCCTTGCTTCTTCCGTTGCTATGAGTGCGCTAGGTAAAGAAGGGGTTCGCAAGATGGCGGAGCAGAATATTAAGAAAGCTCATTATGCGAAATCGCGCCTAGAACAAGCTGGTGTGGAGACCGTATTTGATGGAGTTTATTTCAATGAGTTTGTGATTAAACTCAATGGATCTGTCAAAGAGTTAAATCGTCAATTGATGAAAAAAGGAATGATCGGTGGTTATGATCTTGGACGTGATTACCCTGAGCTCGAAAACCACATGCTTGTGGCAGTAACGGAAAATCGCACGAAAGAGGAAATTGATGCATTTGCTGACGAAGTGGGGGGAGCACAATGAACACAATTCAGAACCAGTCGTTGATTTTTGAACTAAGCGAGCCTGGAAGAATCTCGTACAGTCTTCCAGACCTAGATGTGCCCGATTTTGATCTTGATGAGTGGCTACCAGAAGAATTTAATCGTAAATCTGAACCTGAGCTTCCAGAAGTTTCAGAACTTCAGCTAATGCGTCATTATACAGCTCTATCAAAGCGAAATCACGGAGTTGATTCAGGATTCTATCCGCTTGGATCATGCACGATGAAATATAATCCCAAAATCAATGAGGATGTAGCAAGATATCCAGGATTCGCTTTTATTCATCCACTACAAGAGGAAGAAACCGTTCAAGGAGCTCTTGAGATGATGTATAACCTTCAGGAGAATCTTGTAGCTGTAACGGGGATGGATGAGGTAACACTTCAACCAGCTGCGGGTGCACATGGGGAGTGGACAGGTTTAATGATGATTCGTGCCTATCATGAAGCGAACGGTGATTATAACCGTACGAAAGTTATTGTACCTGACTCCGCACATGGAACGAATCCAGCTTCAGCAACGGTAGCTGGTTTTGAAGCTGTTACGGTCAAATCGAATGAAAAAGGTCTAGTTGATCTTGAAGATTTAAAGCGTGTAGTAGACGGAGACACTGCTGCGCTAATGCTAACGAATCCAAATACTCTAGGCTTGTTTGAAGAACAAATTATAGAGATGGCTGAAATTATTCATGATGCGGGTGGCAAACTCTATTATGACGGTGCGAATATGAATGCAATCATGGGAGCAGCACGCCCGGGAGACATGGGTTTTGATGTGGTTCATTTAAATCTTCATAAAACCTTCACTGGCCCTCATGGTGGTGGCGGACCTGGGTCCGGTCCAGTCGGTGTAAAGGCTGATCTGATACCGTATCTTCCTAAGCCAGTACTTGTCAAAGAAGAAAGTGGCTATCGTTTTGATTATGAACGCCCTCAATCCATCGGTCGTGTTAAACCATATTACGGAAACTTCGGAATAAATGTGCGCGCGTATACGTACATCCGCACGATGGGCCCAGAAGGATTAAAGCAAGTATCTGAGAATGCGGTATTGAACGCTAACTATATGATGAGACGTTTGCAAGACGCCTTTGTGCTTCCATATACACAGCATTGTAAGCACGAGTTTGTCATCTCAGGTAAGAAGCAAAAGAAACTAGGGGTGCGAACGCTTGATATGGCAAAGAGACTGTTGGATTTCGGGTATCATCCACCAACAATCTATTTCCCAATTAATGTGGAAGAATGCATGATGATTGAACCGACAGAAACAGAATCCAAAGAGACTCTCGATGAGTTTTGCGATCGCTTGCTTCAAATTGCAAAAGAAGCAGAAGATGATCCTGAAATTGTGCAAGAAGCGCCACATACAACCATCATCGGTCGTCTCGATGAAACAACTGCAGCGAGAAAACCGATTCTTCGTTATCAGAAAGCATAATTAGATAAATAAAAAGCAGCTGCAGAGCAGCTGCTTTTTATTTCTTCTTGACTTTGCCGCCCCATTTTTTGAAGCCGCCTTTAAGTTGATAAAGATCCTTGATGTCGTGTTTTCTGAAGATGCTCGCAGCACGAGCGACAATCATACCGTTGTAGTCATACAGGTAAACTGGCTGGTCTTTTCTGATCTCTTTAATTCTCATTTTTAACTGACTGACAGGTATGTTTCTTGCTCCAAGAATATGTCCGTTATCAAAGTCATTAGGTTCACGAACATCGATTAGCTGAGCTTTGCGGTAGCCTGCACGAAATTCTTCTTCCGTTAACGTTTTCAAGTTCTTCTTTTGCATGAATCGCGTAATGACCATGTAGACTATGATCGCGATGAGTATTGCGAGAATCCATTTCATAATCGTAGTGACATCCTTTCAAATAAAATCGCCAACTTTAAGTTTACACGTCTTTTGGGG
The DNA here is from genome assembly GCA_963805895.1 of uncultured Bacillaceae bacterium. GTDB lineage: Bacteria > Bacillota > Bacilli > Bacillales > Guptibacillaceae > Guptibacillus. Next base: position 172,371 of record CAWDWH010000016.1, on the reverse strand, counting down.
TTTCCGCAAAAAGAAAATGGTTACGATCCAGAAATTTATAAACGATTAATAAATTTATAGGGTAGAGGTTGTCTTCTATCTAACGAAAAACCAAATGTGTGAGTCATTTTATGGAAATAAGAATGTTCATTGGTCATCTATTTTCACCTCTGCTAGAATAATAAACGTGTAAGAAAACTGACAATGTTAAAGGAGTTCCGATAATGAAGCAATGGGCATTTATTGATTCGGGAGAACGCTCTCCAAGTTATAATATGGCACTTGATGAAGCGTTACTTAAGTGGCATAGTGAAGGGGCAATTCCACCAGTGATCCGGTTTTATGGATGGAATCCGCCAACGCTCTCCATTGGTTATTTTCAGCGTTTAGAACGAGATATAGATATGGAAGCTGTGAAAAATCATGGACTAGGATTTGTGAGAAGACCGACTGGTGGTAGAGCAGTTTTACATGATAAAGAAGTGACATACAGCGTCATCGTGACTGAGGATTACCCTGATATGCCGTCCACTGTTACTGAAGCTTACCGAGTTATATCTGAAGGATTACTCATTGGATTTCAAAAGCTTGGACTGGATGCTTATTTCGCTGTACCTGAAACAGATGAAGAAAAGGCAGAACTTCGTGCCCCAAGATCAGGTGTTTGTTTTGATTCACCTTCTTATTATGAGCTTGTGGTAGAAGGGAGAAAAGTTGCGGGAAGTGCACAAACAAGACAAAAAGGCGTTATTCTTCAACACGGATCCATTCTCCTCGACATTGATGAGAATAAACTGTTTGATTGCTTTAAGTTTAAGAACGATCGAATCCGCGAGCGGATGCAACGAGGTTTCCGTAAAAAAGCAGTTGCCATCAATGCATTAAGAGATAGTCCAGTTTCAATGAGCGAAGCAATCGAAGCATTTTATACTGGTTTTCAAGAAGGGCTTGGCATTCATTTGGTTCCATATACATTATCTGGTGAGCAAGAAGCTTATGTAAATCAACTCGCACAAGAAAAGTATGCAAGCGAGGAATGGAATTATAGCAAATAAGCACCTTTATCGGGTGCTTTTTCCATTGACTAGATAGGAACAAGAGTTCTAAAATAGTGAATGCTGCTATTATAATAAAGAGAATAATTGAAGACAGTGCAAAACAGAGGGAGAAAGAATATGCAATAGACAAAATTCCTCTATTTTCTTTGTTCTTCGTATTTAATCTTGATTTATCGAGTGAAACCTTTTATTTTCACTGGATTTTAAAGTTGACAAATCTACAAACCGATTCGCTGTTTCACTATATGTAGTATTGAGTAAAGAATTCTGAACACTATATATGGTTAAAAATGATTGTCTGCCTGATGGACATGTGCTACTATTAATCAAGACGATTTATAACTATTACATACATCTAGACCAACGTATAAATGTAATAATGTCGAAACGGAGGGGTTTATATGACGATACAAACCAATGAAAAGAGAAGATCTATCAACATTGAGCAGTTAAATAAAGATATTGAAATGTTTACACAGGTTCACCCCATTACTGAAGATATGCATTTGTCCCATAAGGGTGTTAGTCGACTAGTTATGCTAGACCGTTATGCGTTTAAAGATACAGAAAAACGTACCTTACAAAAAGGGGATTTTGTTGTCTTAACAATTAAAGAAGACCCAAAATTCCCAGCTCGTGGACTTGGATTTATCGAAGCTCTTGATTTTCATACGAAAAAGGCGACTGTAGCAGTACATGAGGACTATGTTGGTGTACTTGATACCGAGGAGGAGCGACAAACAGGAATTATCACTCGCTCACTTGATGTTATCGAAAAACCGCTTGAAGTTTATTATGAACAAATCGCAAGACGAAATGCGCGGGGACTCGCGGACGTTGAAAAGACAGACGGTGAGAAAAAGTATTGGGGGGAACGTTTCTATAAAGAACTTTCTTCATTGAACTTTGTGCCGGCAGGTCGTGTTTTATACGGAGCTGGTGCGGATACAGAAGTTACCTACTTCAATTGTTATGTTATGCCATTTCCTCAGGATTCAAGAGAAGGCATTTCTGAGCATCGTAAGCAGGTCATGGAAATCATGAGTCGTGGCGGTGGTGTTGGTACAAATGGTTCCACACTCCGTCCGAGAAATACGCTCGCACGAGGTGTTAACGGAAAATCTTCTGGTTCAGTGTCCTGGCTTGACGATATTGCGAAGTTAACTCATCTGGTGGAGCAGGGTGGTTCAAGACGTGGAGCTCAAATGATCATGCTAGCTGATTGGCATCCAGATATTATTGAATTTATTATTTCTAAAATGCAAAACCCACGAATTCTTCGTTTCCTTGTTGAGAATACGAAAGACGAGCAAATAAAAAAACTTGCTGAAGATAAGCTAAAGTTTACACCATTATCTGAGTCTGAAAGATCGATGTATCAAAGTATTCTAAACTACCGTAGTATACCTGGTACAGGTGGTTTTGATGAGAAAGTCATGCAGGAGGCGCAAGAGAAGCTTCTAACAGGCGGTACGTATTCAGTTCACAACCCAGATTTCTTAACTGGTGCAAACATTTCAGTTTGTCTTACGAAAGATTTCATGGATGCTGTTGAGAATGATGGCGAGTATGATCTTAGATTTCCGGATGTTGAGAATTACTCTAAGGAACAAATGGCTCTTTACAATGAGAATTGGCACGAGTCAGGTGACGTTCGTGATTGGGAGAAGAAGGGATTTCCAGTTCGAACATATCGTAAAGTGAAAGCGAAAGAGCTCTGGGATCTCGTAAATATTTGTGCAACATACTCAGCAGAACCTGGTATTTTCTTTATCGATAACGCTAATGAAAAGACGAATGCTACTTCTTATGGCCAAAAGGTAGTTGCAACGAACCCTTGTGGGGAACAACCACTTGCACCATACTCGGTTTGTAACTTAGCAGCAGTAAACCTTGCAGAAATGGCAAACAAAGAAACAAAAACAGTAGACTTTGATAAGTTAAAGGAAACCGTCGAAGTTGGCGTACGTATGCAGGATAATGTCATAAACGCTACACCGTATTTCCTTGACGAAAATGAAAAACAGGCTCTTGGTGAACGCCGTGTAGGTCTTGGTGTTATGGGCCTTCATGATCTTCTAATCTATTGCGAAATAGTATACGGATCTGAAGAAGGAAATAAAGTAACTGATCAAATTTTCGAAACGATTGCTACAACGGCATATCGAGCATCCGTTGATTTAGCAAAAGAAAAAGGCAGTTTTCCATTCCTAGATGGATCAACACCTGAAGAAACAAACCGCCTTCGTGAAGCTTTTGTAAATACAGGTTACATGCAACAAATGCCAAATGATATTCGCGAAAGTATTCTAGATTATGGAATCCGGAACTCACACCTATTGACAGTAGCACCAACTGGAAGTACCGGTACAATGGTAGGCGTATCAACTGGTCTTGAGCCTTACTTCTCTTTTTCTTACTACAGGAGTGGAAGACTCGGGAAGTTCATTGAAGTTAAAGCTGATATTCTTGCTGAGTATTTTGAAAGAAATCCAGAAGTGGACACAGAGAAATTACCTGAATGGTTTGTATCTGCTATGGAGCTTGCTCCTGAAGATCATGCAGATACACAGTGCGTTATCCAACGCTGGGTTGATAGTTCTATTTCTAAGACAGTTAACGCTCCGAAAGGATATACGGTCAAACAGGTAGAGGCTGTATACGAACGTCTATATAACGGTGGTGCAAAAGGTGGAACTGTTTACGTTGATGGAAGTCGTGACTCTCAAGTTCTAACTCTTAAAGCCGAGGAGAACTCGTTTGAACAGCTTGAATTTGAAGATGGTATGCAAGAAAAGAAACAAGTTGTTCTAGTTGATACAATTACAGATCTTCGTTCAACAGATGTTACAATTGGTTCAGAAGTTGGTAATACGTGTCCCGTTTGTCGCAAAGGCCAGGTAAAAGAAATAGGTGGATGTAATACGTGTGACAACTGCAGTGCCCAACTTAAATGTGGCCTCTAAGAATGTGAAGATTGAAGGATAGACGGAAACGTTTATCCTTCATCTTTTTGTGTTTGGTAAACTGTGAAGTTCGTAATGTTGTGATGAGTGTGCCAGTTTTTGTAAAAAGTATAGATCCTGTGCTAATGGAACGTTTCCTTGTATCCGCCCATACTATGGTGTATGCTTTTACTAACTGGCTTAAATGGAATAAAAAGATGGAGGGAATCCAATGGCCACTACTCCAAGTATGGAAGATTATATCGAACGTATTTATGCACTAATAGACGGAAAAGGCTATGCCCGCGTTTCAGATATCGCGGAAGCATTAGAGGTACATCCCTCCTCGGTAACCAAGATGATTCAAAAATTAGATAAAGGTAAATATGTCGTTTACGAAAAATATCGCGGTTTCATGCTTACTCCTAAAGGAAAAAAGCTTGGCAAGCGACTCGTTGATCGCCATGCTTTGCTTGAACAATTTCTGGGTGTTATCGGGGTTAATGAAGAGAACATATATGAAGATGTAGAAGGCATTGAACATCATCTAAGCTGGGATGCCATTGATCGAATTGGTGACCTTGTCCAGTATTTTGAAGAATCTGGCGATCGTGTAGATGAACTACGTGAAGTTCAACAAAGGAATGAAGAACAATCCGAATAATAATCGGATTGTTCTTTTTTTGTACTAAAATACCCCCTCAGAGATTAGGCTGTAATAAGGTGGGAAGGGGGCGTGTCGATGTACATTGATGGGGTATTTTCTGGCGGGGGAGTAAAAGGTATCGCATTGGTTGGGGCACTTCAGGCCGTTGAGAAAAAAGGTCTTATCTTTAAGAGAACCGCCGGCACAAGCGCTGGAGCGCTGATGGCTTCCCTTATTATCGCGGGCTATAGTGGGGATGAATTAGAGAAAATCCTACTTGATACAGATCTATCAACCCTACTCGAACGAAATCCTGGTTTCACTTTTCCAATGATGCGTTGGCTAATGCTTTATTGGAATCTTGGTCTTTATTCAGGAAAAGACTTAGAGATGTGGGTAGGTAAATTGTTGAAGAATAAAGGGGTTGAGTCGTTTGGTGATTTACCAGATGGATCTTTGAAAATTATCGTTTCGGATATTACAAAAGGCCGCCTCATCGTAATACCTGATGATTTAGAACAATACGGTTTTGTGCCAGAACAATTCTCGATTGCAAAAGCAGTGCGAATGAGTGCCAGTTTACCTTTTTTCTTTAAGCCTCAACCACTTTATACAATTGATGGGAAGAAACATTATATTGTTGACGGTGGTATTTTAAGTAATTTTCCATTGTGGGTGTTTCAACCTTTGGAACAGCAAAAGCAAGAGCGGCCTGTATTAGGATTTCAGTTAAGTGCGAATTTTGAAAGCATATCAGAACACAAAATCTCAAATGCAGTAGACATGTATCAGGCATTATTCGAAACAATGAAACAAGCGCATGATGCACGATATATTGAAGGACAAAAAGCGCAAAATATTGTCTTTATCCCAGTAAATCAGAATGTTACAACTGAATTTAAGTTAGAAAGACAAGGTCAGAAAAAATTAATAATGTTAGGAAAGGACCGTACAACGCAATTCTTAAATACGTGGAGGAAATTACCGGAATTCACACGAAAAAGCTGACTGAGATATTCAGTCAGCTTTTATTTTATTAAAAGGTTCTATGAACGGACAGAAGCTCCATGAAAAATTGACGCATCATGACTCCCATTTACACATGAAATTGGCAAAGCGACATCACCATGTTACTGAATCAGAAAAATTTTAGAAAAGAGCCCTGTTTTTCTTTTTTCCTTTGCGGCCTTCAATGACAGTAAAAGGGTTCTCCTTTTTATCTTCTTGTAATGAACGCTTTTTAGGGACAAGACGCTTGGATGGAATAACGCGTAAATGGGACGCATTTCTTCGTGGTGCACTTTTTTTCTTCTTCAGTTTTGATGATTGCTTTACAGCCCTCTGATAGGAAGAAGATTGTTGCCCCATTCTCTTCGCCATCAGTTTCCTTACAAGAAAGAAGACTAGCACGGCAATCGCAGCAGTGATTAGCAACTGCGTGAAGAGACCCATAGGATCAGAGAGTAGTTTCCAAAAGAAACCTATAGCAGCGAGACCAATAATCACATAAATCAGAGGTTGAACAACACGACGCGACAAATGATTCACCTCCTGTTCGTCTTTAAACAACTTTTGTACTTGAATCATCTTCTTCTCGTTGTTTATCCCGAGAGAGAAGCTCATTAAATGAATGAATGGCAACATCAACTTGCTTGTCATCAGGACTTTTAGTCGTGAGAAGCTGTACCCACAGACCTGGATAACCAAGAACCTTCAATACTGGAATATCTCTTACTTTGTTTGTTAATTGGAGTACTTCAAAAGAAACCCCAAGTACGACAGGTATTAGCGCTACACGATAGAGTAGTCTCAACCATAGTGGGTCAGTTGGAACTAATAAGTAGATAAAGACACCGATCACCACTGTGAAAAGGATGAAGCTACTACCACACCGATAATGGAGACGGGATTGTTTCTGTACATTTTCTATTGTAATTGGAAGGCCGGCTTCGTATGCATTAATCACCTTATGCTCGGCTCCGTGGTATTGAAACACGCGCTTAACAATTGGTGTTAAAGAGATAAAATAAATGTAGCCCAGAAGTAAAATGAGTTTGATGAATCCTTCAATTAAGTTCTGAACAACATGCCCTGGAAAAATGAATTCCAGTGAAGCGGCAGCGAGTGCAGGTAATAATGTAAAAATTGTTTTAACAAAGGCAAACGAGATAACGCCAATAGCGGCAGCACCTAACAATAGTGTTAATTTAGAAGGCTCCTCTTTGCCAAGTACTTCCTCGTCTTCGGCAGGGTCGACGTCATAGCGCTCACTTGAGAAGTTTAAATGCTTCGTACCATTCCCGCTTGCATCAATGATTGCAACGATCCCACGGATAAATGGGATTTTTTTTAGTTTTGTGCGAATGGGTTTTGGTTGTTTTGGTACTTCAAGATAATCAATAGAATCATCCTTACGACGAATGGCAGTTACAGAAGTGTGTTTCCCTTGAAACATAACCCCTTCAACAACCGCCTGCCCACCATATGCAGGCTTATTTGAATCTGACAATATCTCTCACCAACCTATTATGTTTAAGTAGAATGCTTTCGATTGAACGTCTAACTATTATAAATGTACTTACTAACATTCTACAAGAAATAGTGGAAAACCTCTAGGTTGGAAATCCTATTATTCATTTTCCCCAACAAATACAATTTTAATCTTTTCAGTAGACAATTTTATGATAAATAATTCACTGTTTAATAGGAAAGTCTAAATGTTGAGGTGAATGAAATGGATAAAGAAACTCAACAAGATCAAAATGATAAGCAACTTGAGCAAAATAAGAAGGAGCAACCTCTTTCATTTACATCCAAGGTAGTAACGATTGGCATTACTGGAGGTTTGTTTTGGGGATTTATAGGATACTTAACTTATCTTTTCAAATTCACTAAAATACCACCATCCCTGATCCTTTCACCATGGGCTCTTGGTGAGTGGAAAAATCAGCAGCTTGGGCAATGGATTGGAATACTTGCAATTGGACTTTTATCCATACTTGTTGCTTTTTTGTACAAAGTCACTCTTGTGAAAATTAATAATATGCTGGCAGGGTTGATCTATGGTGTCGTCCTATGGCTTGTGGTCTTCTATTTGTTAAATCCGATGTTTTCTGATCTCCCCTCTATAACAAAACTTGATAAAAACACAATGATCACTACAATTTGTCTCTATTTGCTGTACGGGGTATTTATTGGTTATTCAATTTCATTTGAGTACCACGAGAACCAGCAGTCGAGTGCCTCCTATTCAAACAAATGAAGCTATGGTAGAATGTTCATGGAACATTCTCTTTTTTTATACTCTATTTGGAACTTAGGTCAGACTTTTCTGGCAAATTAGCCGAGGTGAAGGGGACCGAAATGAAAACTTACTATGTGCTTAACGGACCAAATTTAAATAGACTCGGCAAGCGTGAGCCAGGCATATACGGGAGTCAAACGTTAGAGACATTAGAAGAACGATTAACCGAACTAGCAAATGCTCATGGCGTAACACTTGTGTTTCATCAATCAAATCATGAAGGTGATTTAATTGATTGGATTCATGAAGCTGAGAATGCTGCAGGTATCATTCTTAATCCTGGTGCTTTTACTCATTATAGTTATGCAATTCGTGACGCTGTTGCAAGTGTTCCTGTCCCAGTAGTAGAAGTACACATATCAAATGTACATAAACGTGAGTCATTTCGGCATACTTCTGTCATTTCACCTGTAACAGAAGGACAAATTGTAGGATTTGGAATGCGAGGTTATGAATTAGCTTTACTTTCATTTATACCATCCTGAAGGAGGACGAGTTAGTGGAACGTATCGAAAAACTAAGACATTCATTTAAAGAATATGACATTGATGCAATGTTAATTACTTCAGCAAGCAATCGTAGATATATTTCCCATTTCACTGGTAGTTCAGGAGTTGTACTCGTAACTGAGAAAGATGCGAAGTTTGTAACAGACTTTCGTTATATTGATCAAGCACAAGAACAAGCCAAGGGGTTTGAAATCGTTCAACATAAAGGCCCAATTATCGATGAAGTAGCAAAATTGGCCAATGAACTTGGCATTAAGAAGCTAGGATTTGAAGAAACACAGCTTACATATCAGGTTTTTAAAGCGTATGAGAGCAAAGTCGATGGAACATTGGTTCCAATTAATGGACTTCTTGAAAAGCATCGAATGGTTAAAGATTCTAATGAATTGAAAGTGCTAAAAGAAGCAACGGAAATTGCGGATGCAGCCTTTCAACATATCACAAGTTATATTCGTACAGGTTTAACAGAGCTTGATGTTTCAAATGAGCTTGAGTTCTTTATGAGAAAAAATGGCGCAACCTCATCTTCTTTTGATATTATAGTTGCATCGGGTCTTCGCTCTGCTCTTCCACACGGAGTTGCGAGTGATAAAGTCATTGGAAAGAACGAACTGATCACGCTTGATTTTGGTGCTTATTATAAAGGATACTGCTCTGATATTACCCGTACTGTAGCAGTGGGGGACCCTGGCGAGGAACTTAAGGGTGTTTATCATACTGTACTTGAAGCTCAATTGAAGGCAATGGAAGAAATCAAGCCTGGAATGAGCGGAAAAGAAGCAGACGCAATTTCTCGTGATCATATTGCAGCGAAAGGTTTTGGGGATTACTTCGGTCATTCTTTAGGTCACGGTGTCGGCCTTGAGGTCCATGAAGGACCTGGTCTTTCTTCCAAATCAGAGACTCTGCTTGAACCAGGAATGGTTGTAACCGTTGAACCAGGGATTTATCTGTCTGGTAAAGGCGGCGTTAGAATTGAAGATGATACAGTAATTACCGAGTCAGGAAACGAGACATTATCTCATTCCACTAAGGAATTGCTGATCCTCGGCGAATAATGAAAGTGAGGGACAATCTATGATTTCTGTTAACGATTTAAAAACAGGACTTACTATTGAAGTAGAGAATGGCATCTGGACTGTAATGGACTTCCAGCATGTTAAACCTGGTAAAGGAGCTGCTTTCGTAAGGACGAAATTACGTAATCTTCGTACTGGAGGAATCCAGGAAAAAACTTTCCGTGCAGGAGAAAAAGTTGCCAAAGCACATATTGAAAACCGCAAAATGCAGTACCTTTATGCAAGCAATGATATGCATACATTTATGGATACCACTTCATATGAGCAAGTTGAACTTCCGGCAGAACAAATTAATTACGAATTAAAATTCCTAAAAGAAAATATGGAGATTTCAATTCGAACTTATGGTGAAGAAACAATTGGTGTTGAACTACCAAATACAGTGGAACTCGTTGTAACTGAAACGGAGCCAGGTATTAAAGGTGACACAGCATCTGGAGGAACAAAACCAGCAACTGTAGAAACGGGATTGACTGTACAAGTACCGTTTTTCGTTAACCAGGGTGATGTTCTGATTATCGATACATCAAAAGGGGAATATGTTTCCCGCGGATAAATGATTTCAAAACAAAAACCGCTCAGCTGAGCGGTTTTTTGTTATGTGCAGTGATATAAAGTCCATTAATGAGTGATTACTCACTTTACTAATTCAAAAGTTCTGTATACAATAAAAGTGAGTGATCACTCACTAAAGGAGGTAGCTTATGACAACATATCCTGTTCAAGCCAATGTGACGAAACGGTTTGGAAAAACAACCATTCTAGATGGAATTGAACTTTCTTTCCAAAAGGGCGAAATCTTTGGGTTAATTGGGCCATCTGGATCCGGAAAGACAACCTTTGTGAAACTTTTGTGTGGAATTGACGAGGCATCTGAGGGAAGCGTACGCATTTTTGACGAGCGTATGCCAAATCTTAATTTAATGAAAAAAATAGGGTACATGGCACAAGCTGACGCTCTATACTCAGAATTGACAGCTAAAGAGAATCTCGACTTCTTTGCCAGTTTAAGTGGAGTGAAGCGTTCGGATCGTAAAGAGAGAATATCATATGTCATGAATCTTGTGGATCTAGAACGAGATCTTCATAAAAAAGTCGAGGAATATTCAGGAGGAATGAAGCGGCGATTATCACTCGCTATCGCTTTGTTGCATCATCCGGATATTCTACTTCTAGATGAACCAACAGTAGGGATTGATCCAGCCCTACGTCAAAAAATATGGGATACGTTCGAAGAGCTACGCTTGGAAGGTGTCCTCATACTAGTCACGACTCACGTCATGGACGAAGCGGAGCGGTGTTCGAGACTGGGAATGATACGCAATGGAAAACTGATTGCAGTAGGCACGCCTGAAGAGTTGAAAAGTCATACCAACTCAGGGACAATCGAGCAAGCTTTTCTTTCATACGGGGGGTGATGGAATGAGGGTTATTGCAGTTGTAATAAGGATTTTAAGACAATTTGTCCGAGATAAGCGAACAATGGCGCTTATGATTGTAGCACCGGTTTTAATATTGACGATGTTAGCATTAGTGTTTAATGGAAAAGACCTTGAGCTAAAAATAGGAACAATCGATGTACCTGATCAATTCCTGCAGCGTTTAGAAGAAAATCAAGTAAAGGTTAGTGTGGTGGACAGTAACAAAGAAATTGATCAGTTAGTGAAAGCAGAGGGTTTCGATGCTATTATCGATTTTAGCAGTGGGAAGAAATCACTCTATCTAGAAGGTAGTGATCCAACTGTTAATCGAGCTGTTCTCGAATTAATTAAAGGGAGCCAGGCAAACGAAAATAAAGAAGGGGATTTAACCGTTTCCTATATATATGGATCAAATGATATGACATCATTTGATCATTTTGGCCCAGTTTTAGTCGGTTTTTTTATCTTTTTCTTTGTCTTTCTGATTGCAGGTGTTTCCTTCTTGAGGGAGAGGACTCAGGGAACGCTTGAACGACTTCTTGCGAGTCCGATTAGACGATGGGAGCTAGTTGCCGGATATGTGATTGGGTTTGGTTTGTTCACAACGTTTCAATCCGCTATCATTGCTCTGTACAGTATATATGTAATTGATTTAAGAATGGAAGGTGCCTTTATTTATGTCCTTCTAATCACATTACTCCTTGCTTTAAGCGCACTTACGCTTGGTATCTTATTATCAGCCTTTGCGAAAAATGAATTGCAAATGATTCAATTTATCCCTCTGGTTGTTGTTCCGCAAATCTTTTTCTCTGGCTTGTTCAACCTTGATACGATTTCAGATTATTTAAGTTGGATAGGTCCACTGACGCCACTCTATTATGGAGCTGATGCACTGAGAGATGTTATGATTAGGGGACAGGGGTTTGCAGAAATATGGATCGATTTACTAGTGTTGATTGGATTTTCGTTCTTGTTTATCACCGTTAATATTTTTGCGCTCAAAAAACATCGACGAACATAGTATCTGGAGGAGCATATGGAAAATAAAATTAGTGAGATAGACGAGCTTCTTAATGGGGAATCTGGAGAATTAACAGCGAAACAAAAACGGATTGTTGCAGCAGCGGTTGAAATGTTCTCTAAGAAAGGATTCTCAGCTTCTTCAACTAGTGAAATCGCTCGACATGCGGGTGTTGCGGAAGGAACTATTTTTCGACATTACAAAACTAAAAAAGAGTTGTTATTAGCTATAGTCACTCCAGTCATAACAAAACTCGTTGCTCCTTTTATTGTGAAAGATTTGGACAAAGTGTTAAATGAGGAATATGAGCATTACGAAGATTTTCTTGAGGCTATGGTCAGGAACAGGCAAGCTTTCATTCGAAAACATTTTCCCATAATTAGAATTTTGGTTCAGGAGATTCCATTTCATGAAGAACTTCGCGATCAATTTATTGAACACGTCGCAAAAGATCTTTATAAAAGGTTCGAAAAGATTGTCGTTCACTTTCAAAATAAAGGTGAGTTGATTCAGCTACCTCCTTCATCTGTCGTTAGGCTTTCGATCACATCGATCATTGGTTTTTTCTTAGCAAGATATATTTTCCTGCCGGAAAGTGAGTGGGATGAAGAGAATGAGATAAATATAACGATACAATTTATTATGAATGGTTTTAAAGCAAGATGAGCACCTGGCAATATGCCAGGTGCTTTTTTGTTTTGGATGGCTTCTTCTGAAATTACTTCCCTTCTCATAACTTGTACAAACTGGTTTAGGGGGAGAGGGATGAGTCATTCAGTTCTTGTAATGGGAGTGCTTAGGGTATTGTCTGGTGCTATTGAACTTACTGCGGCTATACTTATACTTCTTTTTAATGACCTTAAAACCGCAATGATGATCAATGCGATTCTTGCGGTAATAGGTCCACTAATCCTACTCATAACGATGACGGCAGGTTTAATAGGACTTGCTGGTGAACTATCATTTGGGAAAATCATCCTGATCATATTGGGCGTTGTCTTCATCCTTATCGGAACGCTCTCTTAGGTTATGTAATGACATATTTGGAATGTTGACGGAATACTAGTGTATGGAGAAACAAGCATAGGAAGGGGGGGCGTATGTGGAGGAAGTTCTGCGTGTCCTACCGGAGGGTGTTAGACACATTATTAACCGCTATACACCATCTGAAAGGGAGACGATCGAGGAGATTCGAATGCGTATTAATCGTCCGCTTGAAGTTATGCTTAACGGTAAGCCTCATTTTCCGCTATTTGAGGGAATGGACTACTTTATATCAAAAGATGATGCTGCGCAAATGATAAATAAACTGAGTCAATATTCGCTATATGCACTCGAAGAAGAGCTTAAAAAGGGATTTGTAACCATTCAAGGGGGGCATCGTGTCGGTCTTGCTGGCAAGGTCATAACATCGAATGGACATGTCAAAGCGATTAGGGACATCGCATCATTTAATGTAAGGATTGCAAAACAAAAGCTTGGCATAGCTACTCCGCTTGTATCATATCTTTATGCAGGGGGCTGGATGAACACGATCATTCTTGGGCCGCCTCAATCTGGAAAAACCACAATGCTTCGGGATTTAACTCGAATAATGGCTGAAGGGAATGAGGTGAGACGTATTCCTTCAGCAAAAGTAGGAATCGTTGATGAACGGTCTGAAATTGCTGGTTGTGTTCAGGGAATCCCTCAACACAGGCTTGGGAATCGAGTCGATGTACTCGATGCATGTCCCAAAGCTGAAGGAATGATGATGATGATTCGCTCAATGAGTCCAGATATTATTGTAGTTGATGAAATTGGACGACGAGAAGATAGTGAAGCGATCATCGAAGCGGTGAATGCGGGTATTCAACTAGTCGTTACGATACATGGTCATACGATGGATGATTTATATAGAAGGCCAAGTATTCAGGAATTAATAAAGTCAGGCATTTTTAATCGGGTTGTTGAGTTATCGAGAACGGATGGACCTGGCACAATTAGAGCGATTAAAGACAAAACTGGTAAAGAAATCAGACGTAAAAAGGTGATGTAGCATGAAGCTACTTGGAGCAGTGCTGATTATACTAGCCAGCACATGGGCAGGGGTAGAGTGGTCTAGAACTGTAAGTGAAAGATCACGGCAATTAAGACAATTAAAGTCAGCCCTTCAGTCGTTAGAGGCGGAAATTGTTTATGGGATGACTCCATTAAGTGTGGCATGTGCTCATATATGTAGGCAAGTGGGACACCCGGTTTCTTGGTTTTTTGATTCTTTTCGGAAAAAGCTTGAAGCGGGACACGCAACTGCTTATGAAGCATGGATAGAAAGTATGGAGGAAGTATGGAAATACACGGCTTTCAAACAAGAAGAGAAGGAAATTATGAAACAACTAGGTGCGACGATTGGTCAACAGGATCGGGAGCATGAGCAAAAACAGCTTAAGCTTGCCTTGATTCATTTAGAAAGAGAAGAAAAAGAAGCAAGAGATAATCAAATGAAGTATGAACGAATGTTTAAAAGCCTTGGACTTCTTGGAGGGATTCTTCTTGTTATACTTTTGATTTAGTCATTGGGAGGAAATGTAGATGAATCATGATGTGAATACAATATTTCAAATTGCAGGCATCGGAATTATCGTTGCTATGCTTCACACCATACTGAAACAAATGGGAAAAGAGGAGTACGCTCATTGGGTAACTTTAATTGGTTTTATTGTCGTTTTATATATGGTTATTACAATAATCGATGATCTTTTTCAGAAAATACGGGGAGTTTTTCTTTTCCAGGGGTAGGAGGTGTCTGCGATTGATATTATTCAAATTGTCGGTCTTGGGTTAATCGCAACCTTCCTTGTGATCGTGGTGAAAGAGCAGAAGCCTGTGTTTGCATTTACCATAACGGTGTTCACAGGTGCTTTGATTTTTCTGTATTTAATTGGAGAAATACAATATATCATCGGTATGCTTGAAAGCTTGGCAGCGAAGGCGAATGTCGAGATTGCATATGTTGAAACAGTCCTCAAAATTATCGGTATCGCTTACATCGCTGAGTTCGGTGCTCAAATCGTTAGAGATGCTGGCCAGGGGGCAATCGCTTCAAAAATTGAGCTAGCAGGAAAACTATTGATTCTGACCATGGCAATCCCGATTTTAACACTAATTATCGAGACTGTACTCAGGCTTTTACCAACCTAAGGGGGGAGGAGGTACATGCTTAACGCTGATAAAATTTTGCTAGTGTTATTTATCCTCTGCTTTACTCTCTTTAGTTTTGAAACTTCTGTTTTTGCAGAAGGAGAAGAGGAGCCAATGACTGATCAATTTGTAGACAAGCAGTTAAACTCTCTTGGTTTAGATGAAATTCAAACTTATTGGAATCAAGTGATTGAAGAATACGGGGGATTTTTACCTGAGAGTCAAAAAGGCACCTTCATGGAATTCGTGAAAGGGGAAAAACAGGTTTCTCTTAAAGCGTATTTTATAGGCATGCTTAAATTTCTATTCCATGAATTGCTCGTAAACGGAAAGTTGCTTGGGAGTCTTATTCTACTCACGATTTTCAGTATTCTTCTGCAAAATATGCAAAATGCGTTCGAGCATAAGGCGGTAAGCACGGTCGCTTATGGGATAACTTACATGGTGCTGATCATCTTAGCGTTGAATAGCTTTCATGTCGCAATTCAGTATACGGAAAGTGCGATCGCCAATATGATGGGATTCTTGCTAGCATTAATACCATTATTATTG
This sequence comes from uncultured Bacillaceae bacterium, assembly GCA_963805895.1. Lineage (GTDB taxonomy): Bacteria > Bacillota > Bacilli > Bacillales > Guptibacillaceae > Guptibacillus. Next base: position 156,677 of record CAWDWH010000016.1, on the reverse strand, counting down.
GCGCTTATGGCTTCTGTAGGAGGAGTTGCATCCGTTGCCTTCTTTCATCCCATCGTCCTATTTCTAGTGAATACTGGTGGTTTGCTCATTCAAAAATTTGTTCTTCCTATGCTTTTCCTTTCCGCTGTGCTCGCTATTGTTAGTACGATCAGTGAACATTATAAGGTAACCCAACTCTCAAATTTAATACGCAACATCGCTATTGGAACCCTTGGTGTGTTTTTTGCCATCTTTCTCGGTGTTATTTCAGTACAAGGCGCTACGACAGCGGTAGCTGACGGAATCACGATTCGGACAGCAAAGTTTGTCACTGGTAATTTCATTCCTGTAGTTGGACGGATGTTTACTGATGCAACAGACACTGTTCTTAGTGCTTCTGTTCTTTTAAAAAATACAGTGGGACTAGCCGGTGTGGTGATCCTTTTGATGATTTGCGCTTTCCCTGCGTTAAAAGTGCTTTCCCTGGTCCTCATTTATAATATTGCAGCAGCGGTAATCCAACCACTTGGTGGCGGACCGATTATTCAATCTTTAAACGTGATATCAAAAAGTATTCTGTTCATATTTGCAGCACTTGCAATTGTCTCACTCATGTTCTTTCTAGCTGTAACAATTATTATTGCATCTGGAAATATTACATTAATGGTGCGTTAGGAGGGTTTAAATGGATATGATCACAGGATGGATTACAAATATCATTGTACTCATCCTGCTTGCTACAGTTCTAGAATTATTGCTACCGAACTCAAGTATGCAGAGATATGTCAAGATGGTGATCGGTTTGATGTTAATGGCAGTCATCCTTTCTCCCGTGTTATCAATCTTCACAAAAGATTTTGATTCGATGTTAAGGTCCGCAACACTTGATAGTTCTACAGAGAATAAAAAAATGGAAAATGCGATTGAATCAAAGAAAAGTGAAATACAAGCATCGAATGCTGCATATATTGAAGAACAAATGGCTGTCCAAATGAAAAGCCAGGTTGAAAAGGAGTTGAGAGAACAGTTTAACCTCGAGATAAGTAGTGTGGCGTTGGACTTAACAGAAGTTGATGGTGAGAAGAATATTGATCACATTATTGTCACGGTGAATGAGGCTGGGAGTGAAAAATCTGTCAGCGATATTGAAGCAGTCACAGTCTCGCTAGCGGTCGAAGATGGAATGGATTCAACAGATCATGTTTCTCGGAAAGTTGCCTATTTTCTAGCTGACGAATGGGCGCTCTATCCTAAACAGGTCGGAGTTATGGTGAAAGGAGGAGAGTAGGTTACATGGGTGATAAATCAAGGAGCTGGCTTGATAAATTAAAGCAACCTAAAAAGAAAAAAGGGATACCACTTGCTTATTTGATCATTGCAGCAGCACTCGGTATCATCTTCATGTTTGCCGGAAATTTCTTCTCATCATCTGATCCCAGCAAGGAAGTTTTTTCTGAGCAGGCAGATTCGTCAGATAGTGAACCAGCATTCGGTCAAAATAAATCAAATCCAACTACAATGTCCGAATATGAAAATATGTATGAAACCCAGCTTAAGGAAGCGTTAGATGAAGTGGCTGGTGTATCAGAAGCTACTGTAATTGTGAATTTAGATTCTACCGAAGAAAAAATTGTTGAGAAAAATAGCAATTCTACTGATAAATATACTTATGAATCACCTAATGAGGGTGGATCGAGAAAGATTGAAGAACAATCCACCGATGAGCAAGTTGTTGTTGTACAGAGCGATAAAGGGCAAGAGCCGATCGTAGTTAGTACAAAAAAACCTATCGTAAGAGGAGTAGTTGTGGTTGCAGTGGGCGCAGAGAATATGGAAGTGAAGAAAATGATTGTAGATGCTGTAACGAGACTTCTCGATGTCAAAAGTCATCGTGTCATGGTTTTACCGAAAAAATTAAAGGGGGAATCATAAGATGGTCTTAAAAAAGCAAACAGTTTGGTTATTAACAATGCTTAGTTTAATTATTGTACTTTCGGCCTATTATATTATGACACCAGGCACTGATAATATGGCACTTGTAGGGGATAAAGAACAAAGTCAAGACGATACTAAACAAAACGAAGCAAAAGAAACAACAGCAGATGGAGAAGTTGTAACATCCAGTACTTCAAGCGATGAAGCTTTTGCAGCTTTAAGACTGGAAATTCAAGAACAAAGAGATGCTGCGATTGAAGATTATACAGCGGTTATAGCGAGCGAAGCCTCCGCAGATCTTAGAAACGATGCACATGAACAGCGTCAAGCTTTAATGGCATTATCGCAGAAAGAATCCGTATTAGAAAACGTGATAAAATCTGAAGGATTTAGTGATGCAGTCGTTTATACCCTAGATAATGAAAAAGTAAGAGTCATTGTAAAAGCTGATCAGCTTTCAAATGAAGAAGCCAACAGCATAATGGTTCTAGCTCAAGAACAACTTGGTGATGGTCATCAAATCGCAGTCGAGTTTCAACCGACAGCTAAGTAAGGGTGGAGATCTCTCCACCTTTTTTTCTGTTTTAGAAGCTGTTTTCTAATAGGTTTTTGTTCTTGAAAGAGTTTTTTTAATACACACTTCATGGTTGATTGGAGTGGGTGGTTCTTGTGGAATTAGAGGTGCAAGTGAGACCCCACAGGTGCAAATGAGCGCCGCGATGGGCCTTTGGAAAGCGCGCATCCTGTGCGGACATCAACCACGACTCTTATAACATTAATGTCTGGAAACAACCTCTTAAAAATAATCAGAAGAAAGTTTAGGTGGAACCGAAGAGGTGAAAATAGCATAGTGAAAACGTTTTCGGTTTTTGTTATTCTTAATGGGAAACACCTTTCAAGTATGTCTTCTACCCAGTAAACTGAAGATATGATATGATGAATAGGCTTAGGACCAGCTTTTATATAATGGTCTCAAAAAGGGTTTGATTCTTTGTGCTATTGATGGAGATACTAGTGAACGTCGGACTTGTGCTATAATCAGTTTAAGTTGGAGTGTGTCTTCTGCACAGAATAACCCTCCTAATTACTACTATTGCAAAAAACATGACAGGGAGTGGAAATCTTGTTAAAAGTTCAAGAAATTCGCGAATTGATCAAATTAATTGATCAATCAAGCATTGATGAATTTGAATACGAAAATGATGGGTCTAAAATTGTCTTAAAGAAAAATGAGGTTCAATATGCTCAGGAGCCCGTTCAACAGCCAGTTCAGCAAGCGGTTACTCCACAAGCACCCGAACCTGCAAAAACGGAAGCTCCAGCTCCAAGTCAAGAGAAGGTTGCTGAAGAAACAGCGGATACGAAACTGGACGAATCCTTACATAAAATTGAATCACCAATGGTTGGTACATTCTACGCGCGTCCAAATCCAGACTCCGAGCTTTACGTGAAAACAGGGGAGAAAGTTTCTGAAGACAGCGTAGTCTGCATCATTGAAGCGATGAAGCTCTTTAATGAAATAGAGGCAGAGGTAAATGGAGAAATCGTAGAAATGTTAGTTGAAGATGGTCAGCTAGTTGAATACGGTCAACCTCTGTTTTTAGTGAAAGCATAGGTGATCATATGGAGATTAAGAAAGTACTTGTAGCTAATCGCGGTGAAATTGCTGTAAGAATCATTCGTGCATGTGAAGAGCTAGGTATAGAGACTGTTGCTGTTTACTCGCAGGCAGATAAGGAAGCTCTACACGTTAGACTCGCTGATGAGGCCTATTGTATTGGACCAACGGCGGCTAAGGATAGTTACCTAAATTTCACGAACATTATGAGTATTGCAACTGTAACAGGTGTGGATGCTATTCACCCCGGCTATGGTTTTCTTGCAGAAAACGCGGATTTTGCAGAGCTTTGTAGAGAATGCAACGTTACTTTTGTTGGACCAAGCCCGGAAGCAATCAATCGAATGGGAACAAAAGATGTCGCTAGAACAACGATGAAGGAAGCAGGGGTACCAATTGTACCTGGTTCTGAAGGTATCATCAAAGATGAAGAAGAAGCCGTTTCTTTAGCAAATGAAATGGGGTATCCAGTTATTATAAAAGCCACTGCTGGTGGTGGAGGTAAGGGAATCCGAATTGCTAAAGACGAAAAGGAACTTGTTAAAGGGATTAATATTACCCAGCAAGAAGCATCAACTGCCTTCGGAAATCCTGGAGTTTATATTGAGAAATTTATTGAAGATTTCCGACATGTAGAAATCCAAGTTTTAGCAGATAACCATGGAAATGCGATTCATCTTGGGGAGCGTGACTGTTCCATTCAGAGAAGATTACAGAAACTCGTGGAAGAGACTCCTTCACCTGCACTGGATGCTTCCATTAGAAAGAAGATGGGCGATGCAGCAGTACGAGCAGCTAAAGCAGTGAATTATTCTGGAGCGGGTACTGTTGAGTTTATTTTTGAGCCAACAGGGAATTTTTATTTCATGGAAATGAATACGCGAATTCAGGTTGAGCATCCTGTAACCGAAATGGTGACAGGTATTGACTTAATTAAGGAACAGATCAGAGCAGCTTCCGATAAGAAACTTCGTTATACTCAAGAAGATGTTACGTTCAAAGGATGGGCGATTGAGTGCCGTATAAACGCAGAAGATCCCGATAAGAAATTCATGCCATCCCCAGGGAAAGTAGAAATGTATCTTCCTCCAGGCGGTTTTGGTGTTCGGGTTGATTCTGCCGTATATCCGGGTTATGACATCCTACCTTATTATGACTCAATGGTAGCGAAGTTGATCACTTATGCTGATACCCGTGAAGAAGCAATCGCAAGAATGAAGCGAGCTCTTGGAGAATTCGTTGTTGAAGGTGTTAAAACAACGATTCCATTCCACATGCGATTGATGAACCATGAAAAATTTGCGAGCGGAGATTTCAATACGAAATTTCTTGAGAAGTATGACCTAACAGAACAATCAACGAATTCTAAGTGAGGTGTTCAGAGTGAATGAACTTCAATCATTTGAAATGGAAGAGCACGATACTGGACTTGGAAAAGTCGAGATTTCTCCAGAAGTAATCGAGGTCATTGGTAGCATCGCTGCTTCAGAAGTTGATGGAGTAGCTGAAATGAGAGGTAATTTTGCATCTGGTGTTGTTGAACGCTTTGGGAGAAAAGACCATCGAAAAGGTGTCAAGGTAGAACTTGATGAAGATGGCATTATTCTCGATGCTTATGTGGTGGTAAGCTATGGTTTATCCATTCCGGAAGTTTGTGAGAAGGTGCAAGAAAATATACGGCAGGCTCTTCTTACAATGACAGCTCTTGAGATTAGTGCAGTTAACGTTAGCGTTGTCGGTATTACATTTGATAAAAAAGAGCAAGAAAACGAAGAATAAGCAGAGGGGACTTTCCCCCTGCTTTTTTGTTTGGCGATATGAATTGAACAGTGGAAAACCTGTATTTGTCCGCTACAATATGCTATCATCTATTGGTATAGCAATATAAGCGTAAAAGGAGTATAGCAATGAAAAGAAGACTTGCAAGAGAAAAAGCCATCCAGGTATTGTTTCAAATAGATGTAACAGACACCGATCCAAATGAGGCACTAGAACACGTATTGAGTGAGGGAGAAGGTGACGAGTTTCTATCTGAGCTTGTCTTCGGAACGCTTGAGAACCTCGATAGAATTGATGAAGTGATTAAGGGAAACCTTGTGAACTGGAGTTTTAGTAGAATCGGAAATGTTGACCGTTCCGTTCTTCGTATGGCTTCTTATGAAATGGTGATCAGAGATGATATTCCAGTTAACGTAAGTTTGAATGAAGCGGTAGAACTAGCTAAACTGTTCGGTGGAGAAGAATCGGGACGTTTCGTTAACGGTGTCCTCTCTAAAATCATGCAAAAAAGCTAAGTTAGGCAGGAGGGGATTCGTTTGAAAGTAGATCGGTATATATCGGTTACAGCGCTAACCAGACACATGAAACGAATGATTGATAACGACCCTGCACTTCAAGATGTCTGGTTGCGTGGGGAGTTATCTAACGTTAAACACCATAGTCGAGGCCATCTCTACTTTACTGTTAAAGATGACAAATCAAGAGTACAGTCGGTCATGTTCGCAGGAAACAACCGTCGGATGAAATTCAAACCTGAAAACGGTATGAAAGTTCTGATTAGAGGAGAAATATCTGTATTTGAACCCTATGGACAATATCAACTGTACGCAAAAGAAATGCAGCCTGATGGAATTGGGAACTTATATTTAGCCTATGAAGAGCTTAAACGGAAGCTCGAATTTGAAGGGTTGTTCTCTGAAAACCTCAAAAAAGCAATTCCGCGCTATCCTACAGAAATTGGCGTTATTACCTCCCCAACAGGTGCAGCAATACGGGACATCTTCACAACAATCAAGAGGCGCTATCCCGCAGCAAGGATTACTGTTTTTCCGGTACTTGTACAGGGGAATAGTGCGAAAGATTCGATAGTGCAAGCAATCGAAATGGCTAATGCTATGAATCTTATTGATGTCCTTATCGTTGGACGTGGTGGTGGCTCTATCGAAGAGCTCTGGGCATTCAATGAAGAAGTGGTGGCGAGAAGTATCGCTAACTCTAGTGTGCCAATCATTTCAGCAGTTGGTCACGAAACCGATTTTACGATCGCCGATTTTGTGGCGGATTTACGTGCACCTACACCAACAGGTGCAGCTGAACTTGCTGTGCCCAGTATAGTCGAGTTGAAAGAGCGTCTCGATCAAAGAGTACATAGACTAATGAGGACAATGAAGGAAAAAATGGTTTCAGATCGAGAACGGTTGACTACCCTACAAAAATCTTATGCCTTTCGCTATCCAGATCAACTTTTGAGGCAGAAAGAGCAAGAGTTGGATCTTCAGGTGGATCGACTTCAAAAAACGATGAAACGATTTCTTGTATATACAAGAGAACATGTTGAGCGGAATCATAAACAACTAGTCAAACAGCATCCTGAGCGCTTAGTAAAAGAGTCGGCAAACGATTTAACTGAATTAAAGGCATCGTTGCAAAAAGAAATGCAACGTGTACTTCAAGAAAAGCAGCGGGATTTTTCATTTGCTGCTGGAAAGTTAAATGCATTAAGCCCATTAAAAGTGATGGAACGTGGATATAGCTTGGCTTATAAAGAAGAAGAGCTTATTAAATCAGTCAAACAGGTACAGCCTGGTGACGTTTTAAAAGTCGAGATGACAGATGGAAAAATAGATTGCCATGTCTGGGGATTAGAGGAGAGTGACTCAAATGGAGAAAAATGAGAATGTAACATTTGAAGAAGCGATGCAGAAACTTGAACAAATCGTCGGTGCACTAGAAGAAGGGAATGTACCACTTGAAAAAGCCATTTCTCTTTTTCAGGAAGGGATGAATTTATCGAATATCTGCCATGATAAGCTCCAATCAGTTGAAGGGAAAATGGACCAAATCGTGGAAGAAAACGGTGAAATTAAACCATTTTCAGTACAGGAGGATGACGCGTGACCTCTGATCTAACTTCTTATATGAATGCATATAAAAAGCTTTTGGATAAAGAACTTCCAGGGTTCATAGATAGAGTAGAAATGCCCGAAACATTGAAAGAAGCAATGCAGTATTCAATTCATGCGGGTGGGAAGCGAATTCGTCCAATTCTAATGCTCGCTACCGTCGAGGCGTTTGGAGAAGCTGTCGACACAGCGATTCCGGTTGCATGTGCTGTAGAGATGATACACACATACTCGCTTATCCATGATGATTTGCCAGCTATGGATGATGACGACTTGCGACGCGGAAAACCAACCAATCATATCGTGTTTGGTGAAGCAACGGCGATCCTTTCTGGCGATGCTTTATTAACCCAAAGCTTTGAGGTTATTGCTGATGCCAACCTATCAAGTCAACAGAAAGTCGAGATTATTAAGCTTCTATCCCAATCAGCTGGACCAGCAGGTATGGTAGGTGGCCAGATGGCGGATCTTCATGGTGAAAAACAGGAGTTAACTCTAGAACAGCTCGAATATATTCATCATCATAAAACAGGAAAGCTACTTGTATTCTCTGTTCTGGCTGGTGCGATCATTGCCAATGCGACACTTCATCAGCGGAAGCACCTGCAAGGATTTGGAGAACATATGGGCCTCGCGTTTCAAATTAGTGATGACATTCTTGATGTTGAAGGAGAGCAAGATAAGCTTGGAAAGCTTCCTGGTAGTGATGAAAGCAATGAAAAAAGTACCTACCCAAAGCTTCTCACCTTAAATGGGGCGCGTGAAAAGTTGTCCTATCATTTTGAAGAAGCATTAATACATCTAACAGCCGCCGGAATCGATCATGAACGACTTCAATCCATTGCTAAATTTATTGTTGAACGTGACCATTAACACATAATTGAGCATTATCATAACATATGATATAATAAGCTAAGATTGAGTGGTGCAGTATTCTAGTCAGCTCGCCATTTCTGAAGGCGGGCCTAAAAATCCGCCATAGGGCACATCGATGAAGTTCCTGGTGTTGGCTTGAGTCGCCCAGACTTGGGTCGATGCTGGGAGTTAAGGTCGCAGGGCGATCCACAAAGGCATGTGGGCGTTGACCCTGCTTCCGCGGAGGCCCATTCTTGTAGCAGTGCGGTTAACGCTGCCTGTTATGAATTGGGGTATGAACCTGTTTCAGCTGCATGGGAACGCAGTTGAACAGCGTAGCCTGCCTTGAGTGGAGCTAGAGGGGATTATGGATTATTGGAAAACTACAGCTCGGCCGGCCGTTTTTTTCCTACCACCCATATGAAATCTGCTCTGCAAAAGAGGCTAGGAAATGTGTGGAGCTGTTGAGGAAAACTCCTAGACTGTTCCGAGTGACACTTAAAGGGGATTATAGTGCGGACTAAGTGGTAATCCAGTCTAGCGCATGGTGACACGCTAAGATGAATGTAAAGGGAAACCGCCTGAACGGCGACGTTCGGGTATTCATCTGGGAAAACCTACTGGACCTAAGCCGCAGTCTTTACTCTTTAAGTGACCACTCTTCGATACATAATTTAACAGGGGTGTTCAACTGACAGGGAACAGGGGGCATTTATCTGACCCCTTGAACGCCCGTTAAGTTGAACACCTATTTTCATGTGATTATATAATGGACAAGGAGTAGATATGAAAGCTTCCGTATCAAAATCCATAAACTGGAGTTTAGCTATTGCCGTTATCACACTTGTGTTAGCGGCTATTTTTTCAATTATATCGACTGCTGTTTTAAGCGGTGTATCATGGGCAATTGGTATGATCGTTGTCTTACTGATTGTTCTTATTGGTATTTTCTTTGATACAATAGGTGTAGCATCAACAGCAGCGAATGAAGTGCCATTCCATGCAATGGCTGCTGAACGTCTAACAGGTGCTAAGCATGCTATTTTCGTAACTCGAAATGCGGATCGCGTAGCAAGTTTCTGTAATGATGTAATCGGTGATATTTCGGGTATTATAAGTGGTACAGCATCTGCAACTGTTGTCCTCCAATTGACGATTCAACTTGGACATAGTGACGGATCAATGTTTCAATATGTTATATCAGTTGTATTTACAAGTGTTATTGCTGCGTTAACGGTCGGTGGAAAAGCGCTCGGAAAAACCTTCGCTATCTATTTTTCTACTGGGATCATTTTTCAAGTAGGCCGTTTTTTATATTTTGTAGAAAAAACATTTAAAATTAAAATGGTAGGCAATCAATCCAAAAAGAAAAAAGAAAACCGTAAATCGAAATAAAGAAGGGGAGGACATTCCCATGGATTTAGAAAAGATCGAGAACCCAAAATTTCTCAAAAATTATGATATGAATCAAATGACTGAACTTGCAGAAGAAATTAGATGTTTTTTAATTAATAAATTATCTGAGACAGGTGGACATCTTGGGCCGAATCTGGGTGTTGTTGAATTGACCATAGTTCTGCATAAAATTTTTGATAGCCCAAAGGATAAGTTTATTTGGGACGTCGGCCATCAGGCATATGTTCACAAAATCCTGACAGGAAGAGCTTCAAGATTTGATACGTTACGAAAATATAAAGGTCTTTGTGGTTTCCCTAAAAGAAATGAAAGTGAGCATGACGTTTGGGAAACAGGTCATAGTTCAACCTCTTTATCGGCAGCGATGGGAATGGCTGCTGCACGCGATATGAAGGGATCTGATGAGAGCGTTGTAGCGATTATTGGTGACGGGGCATTAACTGGTGGTATGGCATTAGAAGCACTTAATCATATCGGCCATGAACAAAAAGATATGCTCGTAATCTTAAATGATAATGAGATGTCAATCGCTCCTAACGTTGGCGCCCTTCATAATGTACTTGGAAAACTTCGAACAGCTGGAAAGTATCATAAGGCGAAGGAAGAACTTGAGTATTTACTTAAAAAAATTCCTGCATTTGGTGGTGCACTCGCTTCTACTGCTGAAAGAGTAAAAGATGCGTTAAAGTATCTTCTGGTTTCTGGTATTTTCTTTGAAGAGCTAGGCTTTACCTATCTAGGACCTGTCGATGGTCATGATGTCGAAGCATTAATGGAGAATATTAAGTATGCTAAGAAAACACGAGGTCCGGTCTTAATTCATGTTCTAACAAAGAAAGGCAAAGGCTATCATCCCGCAGAAAGCGATGAAATTGGAGAATGGCATGGAGTTAGCCCATATAAAATTGAAGCAGGAAAGCAAATTAAGCCAAAAGTAGCTGCTCCAGGATACAGTAAGGTTGTTAGCGAAACCGTTCGTAAACTGGCAGAAAAAGATGAACGCATTTCAGTTATTACGCCTGCCATGACAGTTGGATCGAAGTGGGAAGCATTCGAAAAACAATTCCCTGAACGACTATTTGATGTTGGAATTGCAGAACAGCATGCAACAACGATGGCCGCAGGACTAGCGACGCAGGAACTGAAGCCGGTTTTATCTATCTATTCTACCTTTCTACAGCGTGCATATGATCAATTAGTACATGATGTCTGTCGCCAGAATCTTAATGTGTTTCTCGCTGTTGACCGTTCCGGACTGGTGGGAGCGGATGGAGAAACTCATCAAGGTGTATTTGATGTCTCATTCCTTCGTCATTTGCCAAACATGATTTTAATGATGGCAAAGGATGAAAACGAACTTCAACACATGGTCTATACTGGGCTCCAATATAATCAAGGGCCGATTGCAGTTCGTTATCCTAGAGGTAATGGGATTGGTACGAAGATGGAAGAAGAATTGAAAGAAATTCCGATTGGTACGTGGGAAGTGATTCGTGAAGGTACGGATGTTGCACTTCTATCATTTGGTCCGACCCTTCAAGACTTGTTGAAAGCTGCAGACAGTCTCGAGAAAGAAGGAGTTTCAGCTCGAGTGATTAATGCTCGTTTCATTAAACCGCTCGATGAAAAAATGATGGCTGATTTAATGCAGGAGGGTATTCCGATGCTTACAGTAGAGGAAGCGATCCTTCAAGGTGGTTTTGGTAGTGCAGTTCTGGAATATGTAAATGATAGTGGATATCAGCATGGTACGATTCAGAGAATGGGTATACCGGATGCTTATATAGAGCATGGCAGTGTAAATGAACTGCTTAAAGAAGTTGGGCTAACACCTGAAGATATTGCAGCTAAAGCGAAAAAAATGATACCAGCAAAGCAAAAGAGGGCATAAAAGCAAATGGCAAAAAAAGAAAGACTTGATGTAATTCTTGTGAATCGTGGACTTATCGACACAAGAGAAAAAGCAAAGAGAGCAATTATGGCTGGTCTGGTCTTCTCCGAGACTGAGAGAATGGACAAGCCGGGTATGAAAGTGAACGAAGATATTCATTTACAAATTAAAGGCGATACATTGCGTTACGTTGGACGAGGAGGGTTAAAACTTGAGAAAGCCATCGAGGTTTTCTCCTTAGAACCTAAAGATCGAATCGTTCTCGATATTGGCTCATCCACAGGCGGTTTTACAGATTGCGCTCTTCAAAACGGTGCATCACTCGTATATGCTCTTGATGTTGGCTATAACCAGTTAGCATGGAAACTGCGTGTTGATGACCGTGTTGTTGTGAAAGAGAGAACCAATTTTCGTTATTGTGTTAAAGAAGATTTTGAAAATGGTTTACCTGATTTTGCTACGATCGATGTATCGTTTATTTCCTTGAAATTGATCTTACCGGTACTAAAAGAGATTCTTAAAGAAGATGGCGAGGTTGTGGCACTTGTTAAACCACAATTTGAGGCAGGAAGAGGAGAAGTAGGTAAGAAGGGGATCGTTCGTGATAAGAAAATTCATCTTCGAGTATTGAAAGAGATGATGGACTTTGCTACTCAGGAAGGATACCATATTAATGGACTATCCTTTTCTCCGATAACTGGTGGTGAAGGTAACATCGAATTCTTGCTTTATCTAGGTTGGAAGCGAAAATCGTTACCCGAGAATGTTCCTTTGCCAGAAGAAGTGGTGGAGGAAGCGCATGTACAGTTATAGAAGGATACACCCTGTGTGTCCTTTTTTCTAGTTGCTTTACTTAAATGGATTGACTTGTCTCTCTTATGACGATGTTATGGGAGGTTTTCAATTTATTTAGAAGTGAATATTTATGAAGCACTATACAAAAATAGGACAGGGCTATATAATAAGGCTGTCAGATTTTACTTGCAGGAAATTCTGGAGGTTATACGATGAATAAAGGACAACGACATATCAAAATTCGCGAAATGATTGCAAATCAAGACGTCGAGACACAGGATGAACTTGTATATTGTCTGAAGAGTGCGGGTTTCAATGTGACTCAGGCAACGGTATCACGCGATATTAAAGAGCTTCACCTTGTTAAAGTACCTACGATTGATGGAAGATACAAATATAGTCTTCCAGCTGATCAGCGATTTAACCCCCTCCAAAAACTGAAAAGAACATTAACCGACGCGTTCATCAGTATTGACCATGCTGATCACCTTATCGTTATGAAAACGCTTCCGGGTAATGCGAATGCAATCGGAGCGTTAATTGATAATTTGGACTGGGAAGAGATCATGGGGAACATAAGCGGAGATGATACCATACTTATTATTTGTAAGAGTGCAGAAGACGCTCCTATGCTATCTCAACGCTTTATTGATATGCTGTAAGAAGAGAACGATGATCTTTGAAGGTGGGAGAATATGTTAGCGGAACTATCTATACGTAATTTTGCGATCATAGAAGCGATCACCGTTTCATTTGAACGAGGCTTAACCGTACTAACGGGGGAAACCGGTGCAGGTAAGTCGATAATTATCGATGCCATCGGACTGTTAGTAGGAGGCAGAGGTTCAGCTGAGTTTGTCAGATACGGTACTAAAAAGGCAGAAATTGAAGGATTGTTTCACATCGATTCAGACCATCCTACCGTTCAGAAGTTAGAAGATGTAGGGATTGAGTTTACTGATGATATGGTTGTTTTACGTCGAGACATCTCAAGCACAGGCAAAAGCATTTGTAGAGTGAATGGAAAATTAGTTACACTAGGTATTTTAAGAGAAATTGGACAAACACTTATTGATATTCATGGGCAACATGAGCATCAGGATCTAATGCAGTCAGATAAACATCTATCTCTTTTAGATCAGTTTGGTGACCGTTCTATAGGACCGGCATTAGTTGAGTACAGGGAAATTTATCAGCGTTACAAAAAAATTCAACAGCAAATGAAGAACTTAACTGAAAATGAACAGCAAATGGCGCATAGGCTTGATTTGATTCAATATCAACTTGAAGAGATAACAAAAGCAGAGCTTACTCCTAATGAAGATGAAGGATTAATGGAAGAAAAACTGCGGTTAGGTAATTTCGAGAAACTTTTTTCAGCGCTTCAAGATGTCTATCATTCATTACACGGAGACAATAAAGGCCTTGATTGGGTTGGGCTTGCGATGTCACAGCTTGAATCAGTCACAGAAATTGATGAAGAGCTAAAAGGGTATCACGAAGAAGTCGCTAACCAATTCTACTTACTTGAGGAAACGGCGGGAAAGTTAAATACATATCGGGATCAGCTTGAATTTGATCCTGCTCGATTAGATTTTGTGGAAGAACGACTTAATGAAATTCAGGTACTGAAAAGAAAGTACGGTGAATCAGTAGAAGAAATTCTAGAGTATGCCGCTTCAATTGAAGATGAAGTAGATGAGCTAGTGAATAGAGAAGACCGAGTAGATGAGCTACAGTCGGAATTAAAAGGGATTCAAGCAGATTTAAGAGTCGAGGCTGAGAATCTAACTGGCCTTCGAAAAAAGGTCGCAAATGTTCTCGTTGAGGCAATTCACCATGAGCTTAGAGATTTGTACATGGAAAAAACAGAATTCGCCATCCATTTTAATGAAATAGGGCACAAAAAGGATGCTTTTCACAGATCAGGAAAAGACGATATTGATTTTATGATATCCACTAATCCGGGTGAACCGCTTAAAGAGCTATCTAAAACGGCTTCAGGTGGTGAACTCTCTCGGATCATGCTTGCCCTGAAATCGATTTTTTCAAAACATCAGGGAATTACTTCAATTATTTTCGACGAAGTAGATACAGGAGTTAGTGGGAGAGTGGCTCAAGCGATGGCTGAAAAAATCCAACGCCTTTCTGTGGGATCCCAGGTTTTGGTAATTACGCATCTCCCTCAAGTTGCTGCAATGGCCGATCACCATCTTTATATTTCCAAAGAAGAAACTGGGGAAGGTCGCACGAAGACAAGTGTTGGAAATTTAAGTACAGAAGAGCAGATTGAAGAACTTGGAAGAATGATCTCTGGCGCTGAGATGACTGAACTTACAAAAAAACATGCAAAAGAATTATTACTTCAAGCAAACCAAATAAAATCATGATATGAAAAGCTATCCATCTAAGGGTAGCTTTTTCATTTTTGTAGGTTATAATAACTGCGAGTCAAGGCAAAATTATAGATACAGCCATGTTGGAGGTGTGGGCAAGAGCGAGGAGAGTGAAGGATTGAAGGCAGACATGATTCGTAAATTGTTAGGCGTAGTTCTCCTTGGTTTTCTAATTGCGCTTGGTTTTTCGAAACCAGTACAGTTATTTTTATCGATTCCAGATGAAGTCGTCTTGTTTGAAGGAGATAAAGAGACCATTTCATCTAATATACCTGCTATAGCGTCACTTGGAGGTTCAGAAGTTGTTAGTATTGATCAACATCAAAAGGAACTTACGATAAGTGGGAAAAATAGTGGTTCAGATATACTTGACTTAACCGTTGGTGATTTCCCAGTTAAAAAAGTGGATGTTAAAGTTCTTCCAGACTTCAAAGTCATTCCAGGGGGACAGTCCATTGGAGTAAAGCTGAATACACGCGGGGTGTTAGTGGTAGGACATCATCTCATTCATACAAGTCAAGGGGATCGATCACCAGGAGAAATAGCAGATATACAAGTTGGAGATATCATAACGAAAATAAATGGACAAACAGTAAAGAAAATGAGTGACATCGGATCCATTGTAAAGAAAGCTGGAAATGGCGGCGAAGCACTAGAGGTAACAATAGTTAGAGAAAATGAAGAACTAAGTAAGAAACTTATTCCGGTTAAAGATAAGCAGAATGCAATGTATCGAATCGGGTTATATATTCGTGACTCTGCAGCAGGTGTTGGGACATTGACATTTTATCACCCTGATACAAAAAAGTATGGAGCATTGGGACACGTAATATCCGATATGGATACAAAAAAGCCAATTGTGGTCAACCATGGTGAAATTTATCCATCCTCTGTCACTTCCATTGAAAAAGGAAGTAATGGGCATCCTGGAGAGAAATTAGCAAGGTTTTCGAATACGGATCAAAAACTTGGTACGATTACACGTAATAGTCCATTCGGTATATTTGGTGAAATGAATAATGAGATGAAAAAAGGCATGTACGATAAACCAATGCCGATTGCGCTCTCTCACCAAGTGAAAGAAGGGCCAGCCAAAATACTAACTGTTGTAAAAGGTAGTGAAGTGAAAGCTTACGATGTTGAAGTAGTCAGTTCAATTCCTCAGAAATTCCCAGCAACAAAAGGTATGGTGATTAAAGTAACAGATCCCGTACTACTAAAAGAAACAGGCGGAATTGTTCAGGGTATGAGTGGTAGTCCGATTATTCAAGATGGCAAAGTCATTGGAGCAGTAACTCACGTATTTGTTAATGATTCTACATCAGGTTATGGTGTCCATATTGAATGGATGTTAGAGGAAGCAGGAATTAACATTTACAAAGAAAATGGGAAAGAGAAGCGAACAGCGAGCTAAAATGCTCATTGTTCGCTTTCTTTCGTTTTCAAACCATGCTATACTATGGATGAAGAAAATTCGACAAAATTGAAAGAGTATTCAGAAATTAGCAAAAAGACGAGTAAAGTGAAGTATTTTGGAGAATTATGAAGAATTAGTATTGTTTTTAAAAGTTTTTAGAAATTTTAGAGGAAATTTCCCATTCCCGTTGAATGTCTATACTACGGTAACCAAACTTGTGGAAGGAGAGAAGGAGCCGTGCAAAAAATTAAAGTATGCTTAGCAGATGATAACCGAGAATTAGTGAACTTGATTGAGGAATATATGTCACGACAGGAGGATATGGAGGTAGTGGGAACCGCTTCCAATGGACAGGAATGTTTGGAAGTGCTTGAAGATGAAGAGCCGGATGTGTTGGTTCTAGATATTATTATGCCGCATCTCGATGGGTTAGCCGTTTTGGAGCGCTTAAGAGAAATGAATTATACGTGTAGTGTTATTATGCTCACTGCTTTTGGACAGGAGGATGTTACGAAGAAAGCCGTTGACCTCGGGGCATCTTACTTCATTTTAAAGCCTTTTGATATGGATAACCTGGCAAGTCATGTGAGGCAAGTAAGTGGAAAGAAAACGACATTCACTTCAAGTGGTGGATCTTACAAGCGTCAACCGCGTGAAAGCAGACCTAGAAATCTAGATGCCAGCATTACAAGTATTATACATGAAATCGGAGTGCCAGCACATATCAAAGGCTATATGTACTTAAGAGAGGCAATCACAATGGTTTATAACGATATTGAATTGCTTGGATCGATTACAAAAGTGCTATACCCAGATATTGCCAAGAAATTTAATACAACTTCTTCAAGAGTAGAACGAGCGATTCGTCACGCAATTGAAGTCGCCTGGAGTAGGGGGAATGTGGAGTCTATTTCGAATTTGTTTGGCTATACAGTAAGCATGTCCAAAGCTAAACCAACGAATAGTGAGTTCATTGCGATGGTTGCTGATAAACTTCGCATTGAGCACAACATGGATAATTATTCACACACCAGGTAATGACGCCTTATAATTAAGTAATTAAAAAACAAAGCTGTAATGAAGGCTTTGTTTTTTTGTGCGCAAAAGTCCCAAATAAAGTTCACTGTCTTTTATACCCTGTGTGAAGGATTTAAAATGAACGCAAGCGCTAACTATTGTTTTTTGGATGAGAATCTTTCCTGGACTTTATGCCGCTTTCGGTCTCGATAAAAGATGAATCCACCAACGAAAGATAATCCTGCAATTAAAAATAGTAGGCCAAGAATAAATTGAACGATGAGAGAAGTGAAAGGAGGATTTAATACACCAAACAAAACATCCCTCATTAATTTTATTCCAATAACGCCAAACACACCGGGAATTAAAACGATAAGTAAAGCGATCAAACGCATAATCGTGCACCCTTTCTCCGCATCACTAGTGCTATTGTAGCGAAGTCCATCTATTATGTCTATGTTTGACAAAACTTCAAAATATACTGTGCATGATTTGTCAAAATATCAAAAGAGTTGTATGATAAGTATGAAATATATTGCATGTAAGGGATGCAGGTGATGGTTATTTGCGAAAATGTATGATTGTAGGAGCTGGAAAAGGTGGCCATGCGCTTCTCAATATATTAAGAGAAACTGAAATGATGGAAGTTATCGCTGTAGTCGACTGTGATCAGAATGCCATTGGTCTTAAAAGCGCAAGTAAATCGGGAATAGCTGTTTACTCTGATTGGAAAGTTCCATTAAAACGTTTTGAAATCGATGTCATTATTGAGGCTACGGGGGATGAAGCGATTTTTGAAGAGATTCGAGATGTGCGTGAGAAGCATACTGTTCTCATTCCTGGATCTGTAGCTAATATTGTTCTGAATTTAATTGAAGAAAAAGAAATATTAATTGATGCGTTACGTCATCAGTCTAAGCAGCAAGAAATCATTCTAGACTCTACGCACGATGGTATGATTGCAGTAAATATTAACGAAGAAGTTACTTTATTCAATCGAAGTGCTGAGAAAATTACAGGAATTAGTAAATCTAGTGCTAGTGGCAAATTAATTGGCTCCTTTCTTGCCTCGAGTCAGCTGTCGAGGGTCCTTTCGTCTGGAAAGCCAGAAATTAATCAAGAGCAGCTTCTTCCGAATGGTAAGAAAATTATTACGACAAGAATTCCGATGTTTGACGATGAAGGGGAACGAATTGGAGCGCTTGCTGTTTTCAAAGATATGACTGCAATTGAAGAAATGGCTCAGGAAGTCACGGATTTAAAGAGCATTCAATCTATGTTAAAAGCTATCATCCAATCATCGGATGAAGCGATTTCTGTTGTAGATGAATTAGGAAAAGGGCTTATGATCAACCCTGCTTATACAAGGCTAACGGGTTTAGAACGTGATGAGGTCATAGGTAAACCAGCAAACACCGACATCTCTGAGGGCGAAAGCATGCACATGCGTGTTCTTAGAACTAGAAAACCTGTCCGTGGTGTACAAATGAAAGTAGGGCCGGGGAAAAGAGAAGTTGTCGTGAATGTTTCTCCTGTCATTGTTGATGGAAGGTTGAAGGGAAGCGTTGGTGTCATCCATGACGTTTCTGAGCTTCATTCTTTAAATAATCAACTTCAGCGCGCAAGGCAGATTATTCGAACTCTTGAAGCGAAATATTCGTTCGAAGATATCATTGGTGATTCTGAAGAAATGACTTTTTCTGTTCAACAAGCAAAGCTTGCTGCTTCAACACCTGCAACTGTACTTCTTCGGGGGGAGTCTGGAACTGGAAAAGAGTTGTTCGCCCATGCTATACATAATGCTAGCGATCGTAAATATAACAAATTTATTAGAGTGAATTGTGCCGCAATTTCTGAATCGCTTTTTGAAAGTGAGCTTTTTGGATATGAAGATGGGGCGTTTTCTGGCGCGAGGCAGGGTGGCAAAAGAGGATTATTTGAAGAAGCGAACGGTGGTAGTATCTTTTTAGATGAAATTGGTGAAGTGTCACTAGGAACGCAAGCGAAATTACTTCGAGTATTACAAGAGCGCGAGATTGTACGTGTTGGAGGAGCAAAAGCGATCTCTATTAACGTTCGTGTCATTGCTGCGACCAATGCGAAGCTTGAAAAACGAATAATCGACGGTTCTTTTAGGGAAGATTTATATTATCGATTAAATCGTCTACCTATCCAGATCCCACCTCTCAGGCAGCGGAAAGAAGATATTGCTGCACTTGCCAGGCACTTGATGACCAAAATCAATCAGGATTATGGAAGGAATGTCGAGGGAGTAACTCCAACTGCTATAGAGTATTTCAAAGCGTATGATTGGCCAGGCAATGTCAGAGAATTTGAGAATGTTTTAGGTAGAATCGTTATTCACATGGAAACAACAGATAAAATGATCGACCTCCATCATATTCCGTCACTATTTAGTGAGAAAAAAGATGCCGATATGCTTACAGTGGAACGTACCCCTGAAAAAACCCTGTCTCAACTTGTCGATGAGTTTGAAAAGAAGACAATAAGACAGACGCTTGAACTATATGAAGGTAACAAAACAGCAACTGCAAAAGCTTTAGGTGTGTCGCTCCGGAATCTTTATTATAAAATGGAAAAACACGAAATTGAAAAATCTAGCATGCAATAAGTTGCGTGCTTTGCAACATTTTGCATGGTCGATAAAGGGTAAACCTTGTTCTATCAAGGGTCATGAATTGGCATGGAACTTGCATAATAGTATGATGGCATGAAAGGAGGGACACCGATGAATCTAGATCAGCTATTGAATCTTGCTTCCGAACAGCCTAATAAAACAGTTGCGCTCGCTTCAGCTGCTGATAAAGAAGTAATTGAAGCGGTACAAACTGCCGTAGATAAAAAACTTGCTTCATTTATTTTATATGGAGAGCAAAAAGAGATTGTTAAATTGCTCGATGAGCATGGGTTATCTCATTCAGAATCAATCAGGATTGTTCAGGCATCATCTGATCGTGAAGCATCAAAAGCCGCTGTAACCGCTGTCAGAAATGGTGAAGCTGATGTTTTAATGAAGGGGATGGTTTCCACATCAGTTATTCTTAAAGAAGTGTTAAATAAAGAATATGGTTTACGTCAAGGAAAAGTTCTTTCTCATGTAGCCGCATTTGATGTACCTGGGTATGATCGATTGATCTTTGTTACTGATTCGGGGATGAACATTGAGCCAGATCTAACCCAGAAAGTTGAAATTGTAAAGAATGCGGTTAGCATTGCAAGAAGAAGTGGTTTATCCATGCCAAAAGTTGTACCACTTGCGGCAGTTGAAGTTGTTAATCCTGCTATGCAAGCTACGCTTGATGCGGCAGCACTTGCTCAGATGAACCGAAGAGGTCAAATCAATGACTGTATTATTGATGGTCCACTTGCACTTGATAATGCAATATCAGTAGAAGCTGCAGCTCATAAGGGGATTGAAAGTGAAGTTGCAGGGAAGGCAGACATTTTACTTGTACCGACCATTGAAGTAGGTAATGCATTATATAAATCGCTTGTCTATTTTGCAAATGCAAAAGTTGGAGGCGTGATTGCCGGTGCTAAAGCACCGATCGTTCTCACTTCACGAGCAGATAGTGCACAAAGTAAAGTATATAGCATTGCACTTGCAGTAAGTTCTGCTAAATTATATTAGAGGAAAATCAGAGAGGAAGATTATAATGGAACTTTTTACTTATATGGAGAAATATGATTACGAACAAGTCGTGGTTTGTCAAGATAAAGCATCAGGACTAAAAGCGATTATTGCAATTCACGACACAACACTTGGCCCGGCACTAGGCGGAACTAGAATGTGGACCTACGCTTCTGAAGAAGATGCATTTGAGGACGCTCTCCGTTTAGCAAAAGGAATGACGTACAAGAATGCTGCTGCGGGCTTGAACCTTGGTGGAGGAAAGACAGTAATTATTGGTGATCCTCGTAAAGATAAAAATGAAGCGATGTTCCGTGCTTTTGGTCGTTACATTCAAGGATTAAATGGCCGTTACATTACTGCAGAAGATGTAGGTACGACAGTTCACGATATGGATACAATCCATGAAGAAACTCAATATGTAACTGGTATTTCTCCAGCATTCGGTTCTTCTGGTAATCCTTCACCGGTAACAGCATATGGCGTATATGTTGGTATGAAAGCAGCTGCGAATGAAGCATTTGGCACTGATTCTTTGGAAGGCAAGACGGTAGCGGTTCAAGGAGTTGGGAACGTAGCTTATAACCTGTGCAAACATCTTCATGAAGAAGGCGCATCACTTGTTGTAACAGATATTAATAAAGAATCTGTTGATCGTGCTGTTTCTGACTTCGGAGCAAAAGCAGTAGATCCAGCTGATATTTACGAAGTGGATTGTGACATATTTGCTCCATGTGCTTTAGGAGCCGTTATTAATGACGATACGATTGGTAAAATTAAAGCGAAGGTGATTGCTGGAGCGGCTAACAATCAGCTTCGTGAATCGACTCATGGTGATCAAATTCACGAAATGGGCATTGTATATGCACCTGACTATGTTATCAACGCAGGTGGTGTCATTAACGTAGCAGATGAACTTTATGGCTATAATCGTGATCGTGCTATGAAACGAGTTGACGGTATCTATGACACGATTGCAAAAGTAATTGAAATCTCTAAACGTGATGGCATTCCTACTTATGCTGCTGCAGATCGTCTGGCTGAAGAACGAATTGAGCAAATGAAGCAGTCAAGAAGCCAATTTTTGATGAACTCTCAGCATATTTTAGGGCATCGTAAATAAACGGAGGGTATCGAGTGACAGATAAAGCATATCGACTTCTGGTAATCAACCCGGGATCAACTTCAACTAAAATAGGTCTTTTTGACAATGAACGTGCCGTATTTGAGAAATCATTACGGCACGATACAGATGAAATAAATCAGTACAAAACGATTATTGATCAGTATGAATTTAGGAAAAATACGATTCTTGAGGCGTTAGATGAAGAAGCCATCAATATTTCTAGATTAGATGCAGTGGTAGGTCGCGGCGGGCTTCTTAGACCAATCGAAGGTGGCACATACTCAGTGAATGAGCAAATGCTAGAAGATCTTCGAAACGGTTATTCAGGTGAGCACGCTTCCAATTTAGGTGGAATTATTGCCTTTGAAATCGCTGAACAACTAAATATCCCGTCTTTTATTGTAGATCCAGTCGTTGTGGATGAACTTCAAGATGTTGCTCGACTTTCAGGTGTCCCGCAAATTGAGCGGAAAAGTATTTTTCATGCACTGAATCAGAAAGCTGTTGCAAGAAGAGTAGCTTCTCAGCTCAACAGTAAGTATGAAGATTTGAACCTAATTGTTACACATATGGGTGGTGGGGTTACAGTAGGTGCCCATCAAAAAGGAAAAGTAATAGATGTCAATAATGGTTTACATGGTGAAGGACCATTTTCTCCCGAGCGTGCTGGGACGGTTCCGGTTGGTGACCTTGTATCTATGTGCTTCTCAGGAGAGTATTATGCTGAGGAAATCATGAAGAAGCTTGTAGGACAAGCGGGGTTTGTTGGATATTTAGGGACAAATGATGCCGTGAGCGTAGAAAAGCGAATTAATGAAGGTGATGAAAAAGCTAAGCTCGTTTTCGATGCGATGGCTTATCAGATAGCAAAGGAAATCGGAGCGGCTAGTACAGTTCTTTCAGGAAATGTTGATGCAATTATATTAACAGGTGGTCTGGCCTATGGAAAGAAATTTGTATCTCAAATAACAGAGAAGATTAAATGGATTGCCGATGTTATTGTGCATCCTGGCGAGAATGAACTTCAGGCACTGGCTGAAGGTGGATTACGCGTTTTGAGAGAAGAAGAAGTTGCGAAAACTTATCCTGTATCAACCGTAGAATCCATGGCATTATAAAGTCGAATTAGCATTAGAGTATGGCGTTCAAACCTACTTAGAGTTATAGGGACTTAACTTTCTACCTAGCACTGTTGAACAACTTGCAAATCCTTATAGTTCCTTATCAATATGTGCGGTATAAAACGTTCGATAAAGGAGAATTTAAATGGCTGAAGAATATGATCTCGTCATTATGGGTGGAGGTACTGGCGGCTATGTTTCCGCAATTCGTGCCTCACAACTTGGTCTAAAAACCGCGATCGTTGAGAAGCGTGAACTTGGCGGAACATGCTTACACAGAGGATGTATTCCTAGTAAGGCATTGCTTCGTAGTGCTGAAGTATATGCAACTGCAAAGCATGGAGAAAAGTTTGGCGTTATGGCTAAAGAAATCGCCCTTGATTTCAACAAAGTACAAGAACGAAAACAGGGGATAGTTGACCAACTTCATAATGGTGTGAAGCATCTTATGAAGCAGGGGAAAATTGATGTTTTTGAAGGGTTTGGAAGGATTCTAGGACCATCTATCTTTTCCCCAATGCCTGGTACGGTTTCGGTTGAAATGAATAACGGGGAAGAAAACGAAATGTTAATTCCTAAAAATGTGATTATTGCAACTGGTTCTAAGCCTCGTACGCTTCCTGGACTAGAGGTCGATGGAGAATTTGTGATGACTTCTGATGAAGCACTGCGAATGGAAGCTTTACCTTCATCTATCATCATAGTTGGAGGAGGCGTTATCGGAATTGAATGGGCGTCGATGCTTGTTGATTTTGGAGTTGATGTTACTGTTTTGGAATATGCTGATCGTATTGTTCCAACAGAAGACCATGACATTTCTAAAGAAGCATTTAAGCTTATGAAGAAAAAGGGAATTAAACTTTTCACAGGGGCAAAGGTTAACGGTGATTCGCTTGAAAAAGGGGATGGCGTATCCATTCAAGCTGAACATGACGGAGAAACAAAAACATTTACTGCTGACAAAATGCTTGTTTCCGTTGGTCGCGAAGCAAATGTGAAAAATATTGGCCTTGAAAATACAACGATTGAAGTTGAAAATGGTGTTATTCAAGCCAATGAATATTACCAGACAAAAGAATCTCACATCTATGCGATTGGGGATGTAATCGGCGGAATGCAGCTAGCACATGTTGCTTCCCATGAAGGGATTACAGCGGTTGAACACCTTGCTGACCAAAATCCTGACCCGATTGATTATACGATGGTTTCAAGCTGTATTTATAGCAGCCCTGAAATGGCGAGCGTTGGTCTCACTGAAGCGCAGGCTAAGGAACAGGGACACAATGTGAAAGTTGGTAAGTTTCCATTTAAAGCGATTGGTAAAGCATTGGTATTTGGTGAATCGGATGGTTTCGTGAAAATTGTTGCGGATGCGGATAACGAGGATTTGTTAGGTGTACATATGATTGGTCCTCATGTGACAGATATGATTTCTGAAGCTGGTCTTGCCAAAGTTCTTGATGCAGCATCATGGGAAGTCGCGCACACCATACACCCACACCCAACCCTATCAGAAGCAATTGGAGAAGCTGCACTTGCAGTGGACGGGAAAGCAATTCATTCTTAATTAAAGGTTCATTTAAGGAGGTAAACACTATGGCTGAAAATCGTCATGAAGCATTAGGGCTCTCTGATGACAGAGTGCTCGAAATGTTTGAAACAATGTTAATGGCTCGTAAGATAGATGAACGGATGTGGCTATTAAACCGCGCCGGTAAGATCCCGTTTGTTATCTCATGTCAGGGTCAGGAAGCTGCTCAGGTAGGCTCTGCATTTGCGATGGATCCTGAAAAAGATTTCGTGGCTCCTTATTATCGTGATATGGGAGTTGTTCTTTCTTTTGGGATGACTGCAAAAGACCTCATGCTTTCAGGATTTGCAAAAGGTGAAGATCCTAACTCTGCAGGACGTCAAATGCCTGGTCATTTTGGGCAAAAGAAGAACAACATTATAACCGGTTCATCTCCTGTTACAACACAGGTTCCTCATGCAGTTGGATTTGCACTTGCTGGTCGGATGGAAGGCAAAGATCTTGTCACGTTCTGTTCGTTTGGTGAAGGTTCTTCGAATCAGGGTGATTTTCACGAAGCAGCGAACTTTGCTGGCGTTCATAAACTTCCAGTACTATTCGTATGTGAAAACAACAAATATGCTATCTCAGTTCCAGTTTCAAAACAGTTAGCCTGTGAGAAGGTATCTGATCGTGCAATTGGTTACGGAATGCCAGGAGTAACAGTGGACGGAAACGATCCACTTGCCGTTTATGAAGCTGCTAAGGAAGCGGTTGAAAGAGGGCGTCGAGGTGACGGTCCAACATTAATTGAGACCGTATCTTATCGTTTAACTCCTCATTCAAGTGATGATGATGATCGTGCTTATCGTACACGTGAAGAAGTTGAAGAAGCGAAGAAGAAGGATGCCGTCATTACTTTTGCAGCATATTTAAAAGAAGTTGGCGTTCTCACTGATGAGATTGAAAAAGAAATTCATGATCGTGTTCAAAAAGAAGTAGATGAAGCAACGGAATACGCAGAAAATGCTGATTATGCACCTGCTGAAGATGCAATGAAGCATGTATACGGAGAGTAAGGGGGAACCATTATGCCAGTTATTTCATATATTCAAGCGATAACTCAGGCCCTGAGAGAAGAAATGCAGCGCGATGAGAAAGTCTTTGTTCTAGGCGAAGACGTTGGCGTTCGAGGCGGTGTTTTCCGCGCAACTGATGGTCTATATGATGAATTTGGAGAGCAGCGTGTCATTGATACACCACTTGCAGAATCAGCGATTGCCGGTGTTGGAATTGGTGCTGCTATGTACGGTATGAGACCAATAGCTGAGATGCAGTTTGCCGATTTTATTATGCCTGCTGTTAACCAGATAGTCTCGGAAGCAGCTAAAATTCGCTATCGCTCAAACAACGATTGGAATTGCCCGATTACCATTCGTGCACCATACGGTGGTGGCGTTCATGGAGCTCTATATCATTCACAATCTGTTGAAGCTCTATTTGCAAATGTACCGGGCCTTAAGATTGTCATGCCTTCCACACCTTACGATGCAAAAGGTCTTCTAAAGGCAGCGATTCGTGACGATGATCCAGTATTATTTTTTGAGCATAAGCGCGCTTATCGTTTGATCAAAGGTCAGGTTCCGGAAGAAGAGTATACGCTTCCGATTGGAAAAGCTGATGTGAAACGTGAAGGAGAAGATATCACGGTTATTACATACGGTTTAAGTGTCCACTTTGCTCTTCAAGCAGCAGAAAAACTCGAGAAAGATGGTATTTCTGCTCATGTATTGGATCTGCGTACAGTATATCCATTAGATCGTGAAGCAATTGTTGAGGCAGCGAAGAAAACAGGTAAAGTACTTCTTGTAACTGAAGACAACAAAGAAGGAAGCATCATTAGTGAAGTATCTGCGATTATTGCTGAAGAGTGTCTCTTTGATCTAGATGCGCCAATCCAGCGACTTGCAGGACCAGATGTACCGGCAATGCCGTATTCCCCTCCTATGGAGAAATATTTCATGTTGAATCCTGACAAAGTAGAAAAAGCGATGCGTGAGCTAGCAGAATACTAAACAATTGCAAAAAGAGGAGGGTTTATTGTGGCAGTTGAAAAAATATTGATGCCTCAGCTCGGAGAAAGTGTCACTGAGGGTACAATTGAGAAATGGCTTGTTGAAGTCGGTGATACTGTGAATAAATATGATCCCATCGCAGAGGTCAATACTGATAAAGTCAATGCTGAGGTTCCATCTTCGTATTCAGGCGTTATCAAAGAATTGGTTGCAGAAGAAGGCGATACAATCGAAGTCGGTGAGCTAGTGTGCTACATCGATGTTGAGGGTGGAGCAGCACCAGAAGAAAAACAAGAAGAATCCACTGGTCAACAGGCGGTTGAGAACATCTCTGAAGACAAGAAAGAACAGGAACAGGATGAAGATCAGCCTATGAAGCGACGTTATTCACCAGCTGTTCTTCGTCTTGCACAGGAAAATGATATTGATCTTGAACAGGTGAATGGGTCTGGTAAAGGTGGACGGATCACTCGTAAGGATATCCAGAAAGTAATTGAGTCAGGTGATATACCTGCACCAAAAGCAGAAGAGAAAAAACCTGAACCGAAGCAAGAGAGTAAACCAGCTCCAAAACCTGTTGCACCAAAATCAGCACCTGAAGCATCAAAAGGAGCAGATGTTCCGGTTGCAGAAGGCGACATTGAAATTCCAGTGACCGGCGTTCGCCGTGCCATAGCAAACAACATGCTTCGCAGTAAGCACGAAGCACCACATGCATGGACAATGGTTGAAGTAGATGTAACAAGTCTTGTAGAATACCGAAACGGCATTAAAGATGACTTTAAGAAGAAGGAAGGCTATGGCCTGACGTTCTTTGCCTTCTTCGTCAAAGCGGTAGTTGAAGCACTCAAAGAATTCCCTCAAATGAATTCGATGTGGGCAGGAGATAAAATTGTTCAGAAGAAAGATATTAACATCTCAATTGCAGTTGGAACGGACGAGTCGCTGTTCGTACCTGTTATCAAAAATGCAGATGAGAAATCAATCAAAGGCATTGCTCGTGAAGTAAAAGAGCTTGCTCAAAAAGCGAAAACAGGTAAGCTTAAGGGAGAAGAAATGCAGGGCGGTACGTTTACAGTAAACAACACTGGTTCATTTGGTTCCGTTCAGTCCATGGGTATTATCAATCATCCTCAGGCTGCTATTCTTCAGGTTGAAAGTATTGTGAAGCGTCCTGTTGTCATGAATAATGGTATGATTGCTGTTCGTGATATGGTTAACCTTTGCTTGTCACTTGATCATCGTGTGCTCGATGGTATGATCTGTGGGAAGTTCCTTGCTCGCGTAAAAGAGAATCTTGAAACCATTTCGAAAGAGAATACATCTGTTTATTAAGCTGTTTTCTTAGACGTTGTTGTGACAAGAGTAGTGATTAATTTCCGCTACAAATACCTATGAAATGTGTGTATGCAAACACTTCTTTCAAAAACAACCATCTTTT
This sequence comes from uncultured Bacillaceae bacterium, assembly GCA_963805895.1. Lineage (GTDB taxonomy): Bacteria > Bacillota > Bacilli > Bacillales > Guptibacillaceae > Guptibacillus. The sequence goes on along the minus strand of CAWDWH010000016.1, from coordinate 128,531 downwards.
AGAAATAAGCCGTTTATGAAGATGCATGGTCGCCTCTACACAGAGGCGACCAATTTTTTTATATCGATTGAAAGGCTTTCTTGGAAATTAACGGTGATTCGCGATACAATATTAAGTAAGGTGTCACGAAATAAGGGAGGAATATGGAATGTCTATGGACTTTAATTTATTTATGAATGACGTCGTAGCAACAGCACGCGAAGAAATCAAGGCAGCAGGCTATAAAGAGCTTACTACATCTGAAGCAGTAGAAGAGGTTGTGACAGGAGACGGAACAACTCTAGTCATGGTTAACTCCGTATGTGGTTGTGCTGGTGGGGTAGCTCGTCCGGCAGCAAGATTGGCACTAGCAAATGAAAAAACACCTGACAATCTTGTAACTGTTTTTGCAGGTCAGGATAAAGACGCAACAGCAACTGCTCGTTCGTACTTCACAGGATTTGCACCATCTTCTCCATCGTTTGCTCTACTTAAAGATGGAAAAATCATTAATATGGTTGAACGTCATGAAATTGAAGGTAGTGATCCAGAAGAAGTTTCTGGAATGCTTCAATATTTATTCAATAAATACTGCTAAAAGAAATGATATACAAAAAAGCATCAGGCTAATCGCCTGATGCTTTTTTGTATATCATATTAACTGGATGTTCAAATTGTAAATGAGATAGATATTTGATACGGCTGCTTTTTGTTTAAATAACAGAATAATCATAAAATACTAACTTTAATTTATATAAATAAACATGTATAAAAATGTAGATAATTACTGATGTATCTGCTATAGTAATATACATTCAGTTAAATGAATTATTATACATTTATATAGGGGGATTTAAGATGAAAAGAAATTGGTTAGTAGCGTTGGTTGGGATGATGTTAGCAATAGCGCTTGTTGCTTGTGGTTCATCAAATGAGAGCTCAGAATCGACTGGTGATTCAAATTCTGAGAAAACGCTTGTAATGGGAACTTCAGCGGATTATCCACCGTTTGAATACATTGATTCTGCTAAAGGTGAAGATATTATTGGTTTTGACGTAGATATTGCGAATTATATTGCTGATGAACTTGGTTATCAGGTTGAAATAAAAGACATGGACTTTAGTGGATTGATTACCGCACTTAGCAGTGAAAGAGTTGATTTTGTCCTTGCTGGTATGACGCCAACAGAAGAACGTAAAGAGAATGTAGACTTTTCGGAAGTATATTATACGGCTAATCACATGATTCTCTCCTCAGCCGATAATAAGATTTCAACTCCTGAAGAACTTGAGGGTGCCAAAGTAGGCGTACAGCTTGGTTCTATTCAAGAAGACAAGGCAAATGAATTGAAGGACAGCGGTATTAATATGGACATTGTAACTCTTAATCGTATTCCTGAGCTCATACAGGAGCTTAAATCAGGTCGTTATGATGCCATAATTATTGAAGATACAGTAGCGAATGGCTACTTAAAGAGCAACGAAGACTTATCTGGTGAAAACCTTTCGAATACAGAAGAAGCAGGATCAGCTGTTGCTTTTCCAAAAGACAGTGAATTAAAGAAAGATTTCAATACAGTGATTAAAGATATGAAAGAAAGCGGTAAATTGGACGAGTTCATTGAGAAGTGGTTTGGGCAGGACACCGTCGAATAATACAATCAGACAAGAAAGGATGAACAGGCATGAATTTGGATTTCAACCAGTTCGTGCCTAATATTCCATACATCCTACAAGGAATATTGGTCACGTTAAAATTTGTTAGTGTAGCTGCCATTCTCGGATTCGTTCTCGGGACGATTCTTGCTTTATTTAAAATTGGAAGAACGAAGATTCTCAGTTGGATAGCTGACGCTTATACATCAGTGTTTCGTGGTACGCCACTTATCTTACAGCTCTTATTGTTCTATCATGCAACTCCTCAGCTAACAGGTTATGATATCAGTGCGTTTGAAGCTGGGGTTCTATCATTCGGATTAAACTCCGCCGCATATATTTCAGAAATCATTCGAGCAGGAATTCGAGCAGTAGATTCAGGACAAAATGAAGCAGCCGCCGCTCTGGGTATCCCATACCGTCCAATGATGAAGGACATCATTTTACCTCAGGCGATGAAGAATATTTTACCTGCTCTTATGAATGAATTTATTACCCTAACGAAAGAATCTGCGATTGTATCAGTCATCGGTGTATTTGATATTATGCGCCGGAGTCAAATCGTGGCAGCAGAGAAATTTAAATACTTTGAGCCACTTCTGATTGCGGGGATTATTTATTATCTTCTCGTTATGGTACTTACGCTAATTGGGAAATTGGTCGAAAGGAGGATGAGCCGTAGTGATTAAGGTAGATAACCTCTATAAGAAATTTGGTGATCTTGAAGTATTAAGCGGAATCTCGACTGGCATTGAGAAAGAGGAGGTCGTCGCTATCGTAGGGCCTTCTGGATCAGGTAAATCGACTCTACTTCGCTGTATGAACAAATTAGAAGAAGTGACATCAGGTGCGATTTGGGTTGATGATAAAAATTTGACTGATAAGAACACAAATATTATGCAATTGCGTCAACAAATAGGAATGGTGTTTCAGCACTTTCATCTCTTTCCGCATAAGACAGTACTAGAAAATCTGATTTATGCACCAATGAAAGTGAAGGGGGAAAATCGAAAAGACGCAGAAAGAAAAGCACTCGAGCTGCTAGAGCAGGTCGGCCTTTCAATGAAGGTGAATGAATATCCAAAACGTCTTTCAGGCGGACAAAAACAGCGTGTCGCCATTGCTAGGGCTCTGGCGATGGAACCTGATTATATGCTCTTTGATGAACCAACATCTGCCCTTGATCCTGAAATGGTAAAAGAAGTTCTAGATGTTATGAAATCACTTGGTGAATCTGGGATGACGATGGTGATCGTTACTCATGAGATGGCGTTTGCCAGAGAAGCAGCTGACAGAATTCTCTTTCTTGATGGTGGAAAACTCGTTGAAGAAAGTGCCCCCTCAGAATTTTTTGCACAGCCAAAAACTGAGCGAGCGAAAGCTTTTCTTGAAAAGGTGTTATGAGAAGCGAACAAAATTGTTCGCTTTTTTCTGCGTTTTGAGAACGTTATCACTAAAAATATCCTGTTCAACGAGTAGAAAATGGTTTAGACTCTGATCATTGAAGGATATTAGTAATGTAACTACACGTGGAAGGAAGTATATTTATTGAAAGTGAAAATTGGTTATCGAACACTTAAAACAGCCATAGGAACAGGAGTCGCCATAACGGTTGCACAATTGTTTTCGCTTGATAATTACGTTTCAGCGGGAATTCTAACCATCCTTTGTATCAAACCGACTACCAAACGATCATTTCGCAGTTCTTGGGAAAGGTTTCTGGCCTGTATACTGGGGATCGTATTTAGTGCGGTGTTTTTTGAAAGTATCGGTTATACACCCTTTAGTATTTCATTGTTACTGCTGTTTTTTATACCGGTCGTAGTAGCTATTAAAGCAACTGAAGGAGTCATCACAAGTTCTGTCATCATACTGCACATTTACAATTTTAACGCTATTAGTTGGGATATCGTCTGGAATGAAGTTGCGATCATTGTCATTGGTATTGGTGTAGCCCTTCTCTTTAATTTATATATGCCTAGTCTTGAGAAGGATCTACTTCAAATTAGGAGGCAAATTGAAGAGAAATTTTCAATCATCTTAATGGAATATGGTGTCTACCTGAGAGAAGGAAAGAGTGATTGGGACGGCAAAGAAATTATTGAAGTAGGAGACCTTCTTCAATACGCAAAAAACATTGCTCTTAAGGATATTGAGAACCATATGCTCAGAGAAGATGATAAGTATTACCTCTACTTTAAAATGAGGGAAAAGCAATTTGCGATTCTTGAACGGGTACTACCGATTATCTCTTCTCTTGATCAAACATATATTCACGGAAAGACAATGGCAGAATTTATGGAAAAGCTGAGTCACGCTGTTAAACCCCAAAATACTGCTAATGTTTTTCTAGATGAGCTTGAAGCCATGCGAGAAGAATTTCGTAATTCCCCACTTCCAAAGGATCGAGCTGAATTCGAGACGCGTTCAGCATTGCTTTATTTTCTAAATGAAGTAGAACAGTATTTATTACTCAAGCGATATTTTAAACCAGGAGCTTTTTCGAAAGCTGAATGAAGCAATGAAACACAATACAAGCTGTTTGAAAAAGGAGTCTCATTATACACCCTCCCGTATCTGTTTTGTTGCCTTAAAGTGATCAACCAGTTCCTGGTGATCGGCTTCTTTTTGTGAATAACAAATCAAACGAACTGACGTGTATGAACGAAGATGAAGTGAAGAAGCTTCACACATATGATATAGGACGAAGCATGGAACTCACCCTAGTAGGGTCGTTCACACTTATTGTGAGCGCCGAAAAGACATATTATCGGAAGTAGAACAGTGAAGGTGGTATAGAAGACAAACCACTAGGTTCCAGATGGTTCGGATTTGATCCTCAACGTTAAGAGTGGCTAACTTACTACACTTCAACCGATAGCTATTGTCAAATAGATCAGGCTATATTCGATTTCGAAACAGTGAAATTGAAACGTGTTTTGATGATATTCCGGAAGATCCTGCAATAAAATCTGATGAGCTATCTATATGAATAGCGTTAACTTCTGACTCATTTGAGGAATGACCAACATAAGCTAACAGAGATAAGCAAAATAATAATTTAAGATAGAAAACTAGAAAGGAGGTTGTCAGATGACAGCCTCCTTTCTAGTTCATATTACTTTGTCGCAGATATTAGATCTAAAACAGCATGGCAGTTGCACCAGCAAATAGGCTGAGTAGCAATGATATAATCATAATATAAACAACAATTTTTGTTGTTTTACGAGGCATGAGAGTCCCTCCCTCAACTGAGCATTCTAACGTTATTTTACATGGATTTATAGACTGGGACAAGTTAAACTCTCGCTGATTAACCGATAGTGCTCTTTATCTTCTCGACAATTTTTTGTATCTAGCAGGAAAACGCTTTCTTTATGACGAATAAAGTATAAGTTAGACATCTGAAATTCGAAAGTATACTACTATAGCATGACAACCAGGGAGGAATGGAGATGGCAACGGATCAGAAAGCTTTTCAAGAACAATTTGAAGAATGGAAAGCGTTAACTGAGAAACTCATTGAGAAATATCCAGAGAAAAAGGATGCATTTAAGACGAGCTCTGGAATCAATATAGAACGTTTAGGACATCCTAAAAAATTAGATGAGAACTATATGGATAAGCTTGGTTTGCCAGGACAATATCCTTATACACGTGGCATTCAACCTACTATGTACCGTGGAAGAACATGGACAATGAGACAATACGCTGGATTTGGATCTGCTGAAGAGACGAATAAACGGTTTCGTTACTTATTAGATCAAGGTCAAACAGGTTTATCTGTTGCATTCGATCTCCCGACCCAAATTGGTTATGATTCAGACGATATGATGGCAAAAGGGGAAGTAGGAAAAGTAGGAGTAGCGATCGATTCACTCAATGATATGGAAGCGCTTTTACGAGATATTCCTCTTGATAAAGTAAGTACTTCGATGACCATTAATGCGCCTGCATCAGTTCTGCTTGCAATGTATATTGTTGTAGCCGAGAAGCAGGGCGTTTCTCAAGCGCAAATCTCAGGGACAATTCAAAATGATATTTTAAAAGAATATATCGCAAGAGGGACTTATATCTTTCCTCCAAAGCCTTCGATGAGACTCATCACAGATATTTTTGCTTATTGTGCTGAACATGTCCCACGCTGGAATACAATCAGTATTTCTGGTTACCACATACGAGAAGCTGGCTCAACGGCGGCTCAGGAACTAGCATTTACGATTGCGAATGGTATCGCGTATGTAGATGCTGCAATTGAAACAGGATTGAAAGTGGACGACTTTGCTCCACGTCTGGCCTTCTTTTTTAACGGCCATAATCAATTTCTCGAAGAAGTAGCTAAATTTAGAGCGGCAAGAAGAATCTGGGCAAAAATTATGAAAGAGCGTTATGGAGCTAAGAAATCAAAGAGTCTTCAACTTCGATTTCATACTCAGGTAGCAGGTTCAACGCTAACCGCTCAGCAGCCGGATAATAACATCGTTCGAGTGACGCTTCAGGCGCTAGCGGCCGTGTTTGGTGGCACACAGAGCTTACACACCAATGCGAAGGATGAAGCATTAGCACTCCCTACAGAAGATTCTGCACGGATTGCTCTTCGAACACAGCAGATTATTGCAAATGAGAGTGGTGTAACAGATACGGTTGATCCGCTTGGAGGATCTTATTACATTGAAGAGTTAACAGATCAGTTAGAAACCTATGTGTTTGATTATATTCAAAAAATTGATGATATGGGTGGAGCGGTTTCAGCAGTTGAACAGGGTTATATGCAGCGAGAAATTCATCAGGCTGCATACGAGACTCAGAAAAAGATCGAGAGCGGTGAAGAAGTCGTTGTTGGAATGAATAAATATCAGTTAGAGGATGAACCAAAACCTGAATTGCATCGAATCGATCCTGAACTCCAGAGGAAACAGATCGAAAAATTGGAAGCGCTTAGATCTTCAAGAGATCAAAATCGAGCGAGCGCTCGGTTGGATGAGTTAAAAGATGGGGCACGAGGTCATAAAAATTTGATGCCGCTTATTATTGAATGTGTGAGGGATTATTGTACTGTTGGAGAAATATGCGGTGTTCTTCGAGAAGAATTTGGTGAATACACAGGAATATAAACAAAAAGGAGCGGAGAGAGATGAAGAAAATTCGCGTGTTAATTGCAAAGCCAGGTCTTGACGGTCATGACAGGGGAGCACTCGTTGTAGCTCAGGCACTTCGTGATTATGGAATGGAAGTTATTTATACAGGATTAAGACAAACCCCTCAGCAAATTGTTGCGGCTGCGATACAAGAGGATGTTGATGCAATTGGTCTATCCTGTTTATCAGGAGCCCACAATGAATTATTTCCCGAGATCGTATCCATGTTAGAAGATAGAGATGCTGGAGATATTATTGTGGTAGGCGGCGGTGTTATTCCGTGGGAAGACATCCCTTTTCTAGAATCAAAAGGGATACAAAAGGTTTTCACACCTGGAACCCCAACGAAGGATACGGCTATCTTTATTGAAAAAGCAGTGTTTGAACGAGACGGTTTAGAAAAAAAAATCAAGGTGCCACCCAAAAAAATTGATCATATTGGAATTGCAGTCACCTCGCTTGAAGAATCTCTACCATTTTATGTTAATCAACTTCACTTGAAACTGGAGGCAATAGAAGAAGTTGTCTCTGAAGGTGTCAAAGTGGCATTCATGAAAATTGGAGAGTCGCGTATAGAACTTCTTGAGCCATTGGACGAATCTAGTCCGATTGCTTCGTTTATTAAAAAAAGGGGAGAAGGCATCCATCATATTGCACTTGCAGATGATCGAATTGAAGAAAGACTGAGAGAACTTTCAGAGAATGGCGTTAAGCTCATCCATGAAACACCAGTAAGAGGTGCAGCCGGAGCTAAAATTGCTTTTTTGCATCCTAAATCAGCAGGAGGAGTACTGTACGAACTTTGTGAAAAGGATACGAAGGAGGCAGAATAATGGATATGTACGATAAAATCAATGAACTGTATGACCGTCGTAGAGAAGTTGAGCTTGGTGGCGGAGATGAGAGAATAAATAAACAGCATGAGAAAGGTAAGCTAACTGCGAGGGAACGTATTGATTTACTCGTAGATCCAGGAACGTTCGTTGAACTGAACTCTTTTATTGAACACCGCTCTTTGGATTTTGGCATGGCGGATAAGAGTGCGCCTGGTGAAGGCGTTGTAACTGGGTATGGTAAGGTTGATGGTAGACCAATCTATGTATTCGCGCAAGACTTCACTGTTTTCGGAGGCGCACTCGGTGAAATGCACGCGAAGAAGATTGCCAATATCATGGATTTAGCGGCTCGTAATGGGGCACCCATCATTGGCTTGAATGACTCTGGAGGTGCTAGGATTCAAGAGGGTGTGGTATCATTGGATGGGTATGGACATATTTTCTATCGCAATTCAATTTATTCCGGTGTCATTCCGCAAATATCTGTTATCTTAGGGCCATGTGCAGGAGGGGCAGTCTATTCACCTGCTATAACTGACTTTGTTTTCATGGTTGAAGATACGAGCCAGATGTTTATCACGGGTCCTAAAGTGATTGAGACTGTTACGCGTGAGAAAATAACAGCAGAAGATCTTGGGGGTGCAAAAGTCCATCGCTCTAAAAGTGGAAATGCGCATTTTACTGGGAAGACAGAAGAAGAAGTTCTCAAAAGTGTTCGTCATCTGATCAGTTATCTCCCATTAAATAATGAAGAGAAAAGTCCAATTATAGAAAGTGCTGATCGTGATGACATCTGTCCAGATCTTGCAGACATTGTTCCATTTGATTCTACAAGACCTTATGATGTCAGGAAAGTGATTGAATCTGTTGTTGACAAAGATTCATTCCTCGAAGTACAGGAACATTTTGCGAAAAATATTGTCGTGGGATTTGCGCGAATTAAAGGCGAGACAGTTGGAATGATTTGTAACCAACCGAAAGTTATGGCGGGCGGACTCGATATTGATTCGTCAGACAAGCTGTCACGATTTATCCGCTTCTGTGATTCATTTAATATCCCGTTAATTACGTTTGAAGATGTCACGGGATTTTTCCCTGGCATCAAACAAGAGCATGGTGGTATTATTCGCCATGGAGCCAAAATTTTGTATTCTTATTCAGAAGCAACTGTTCCTAAGATTACGGTTATACTAAGAAAAGCATATGGTGGAGCATACGTTGCGTTGAATTCAAAATCAATTGGCGCGGATCTCGTCTATGCTTGGCCTAATGCGGAGATTGCTGTAATGGGACCAGAAGGCGCTGCAAACGTTATTTTTGCAAGAGAAATCAATGAAAGCGAGAATCCAGAACAAACGCGTGCTGCAAAGATTGAAGAGTATCGTGAGAAATTTGCTAACCCTTACATAGCAGCTTCGCGCGGGATGGTGGATGATGTCATTGATCCTCGTGAGACAAGAGTAAAATTAATAGAAGCACTGGAACTGATGAGAAACAAACGAGAAGAGCGTCCGAAGAAGAAGCACGGAAATATCCCACTTTAAACCAATTCTAGGAGGCACAACATCATGATTAATGAACAAAGACTAGTGGATGAATTTTTAGAACTCGTCCAAATTGATTCTGAAACAAAAAACGAGAAGAAAATTGCAGCTATTTTAAAGGAAAAATTCACTTCCCTTGGTGTGGAAGTTGAAGAAGATGATGCAGCAGATAAAACTGAGCATGAAGCTGGAAATTTAATTTGTACGTTAAATGGTACTATAGAGAGTGCAGATCCTATTTATTTTACATCTCATATGGATACAGTTGTTCCAGGAAAAGGTGTGAAGCCTACAATTAAAGACGGTTATGTTGTAACCGATGGCACAACCATTCTAGGGGCAGATGATAAGACTGGTCTTGCGGCAATGTTTGAAGCCATTCGCGTTCTGAAAGAGCAGAAAATCGATCATGGTACGATTCAGTTCATTATTACTGTTGGTGAAGAATCTGGTCTTCAAGGAGCAAAAGTTCTTGATCCCGCAAAGCTAATTGCAAAATTTGGTTATGCACTAGACAGCGATGGAGAGGTGGGCAAAATCATTACAGCTGCTCCCACTCAAGCTAAGATCAAAGCAACCATTTATGGAAAAACAGCGCATGCTGGTGTAGCTCCTGAAAAAGGCGTTTCAGCGATTACTATGGCTGCAAAATCGATCGCTAAGATGCCACTTGGTCGTCTTGATGATGAAACGACTGCGAATATTGGGCGTTTTGAAGGCGGATCACAAACGAATATCGTATGTGATTACGTTGAGGTTCTTGCTGAAGCTCGGTCACTTGTACCCGAGAAAATGGAAGCTCAAGTAGAGAAGATGAAGAAGGCTTTTGAAACGACTGCTTCTGAAATGGGTGGATCGGTTGAAGTAGATATTAAAGTCATGTATCCAGGCTTTAAATTCAGCGATGGCGATTATGTTGTTGAAGTAGCGAAGAAAGCAATGGAGAAGATCGGACGTAGCCCGGAACTTCTAACGAGCGGTGGCGGTAGTGATGCAAACGTAATTGCTGGTCACGGAATTCCTACTGTTAATCTAGCGGTCGGATATGAAGAAATTCATACGAAAAATGAGCGGATGCCAGTGAAAGAACTAATTAAAGTATCTGAAGCCGTTGTTTCGATCATTAAAGAAGTAGCAAACGCATAATATCATGAAAGACATTGTCGGGTTTTCGGCAATGTCTTTTTTTTGTAAAATTCTTCTCTGTGGGTAGTGTCCTATATTATGTTAAAATGTAATCGTATGATTATAATCAATGAAGTGGAAGCGGTGTTTAGATGGACTCTATTCAAACTCATAAACTGATGAATTATATGCGTGGAACATATAAGGTTCTAGAAAATGAATGGCAGAAGAATGCGAGAGAGATCGGACTTACGCAAGCAGAGCAACATGTAATGTGGATTGTTTTTCTTGAACAAGAAGTAACAATTACGAGAATTTCTGAAATCGGGTTATGGGATGTATCTACGGTTATGCAGGTATTGAAGCGTCTGAAAAACAAGTCTTTTGTTAAGCTTGAGAAGAAAGCTAATGATCGCCGTGTTTCATACGTTACCCTATCAGAAGAAGGACTTGCAAAAGTGGAAGCTAGTACTCAATATTCTTATGCAGTTATGAATTACCTGGATGAATATCGATCGATATCGGAAGAAAACGCTGAGTTCTTGGAAGAAATGTATCAGTTTCAAATGGACTTCAATAAGCATTTTCATGGCGGTGAATTCGTAAAATGGGTCGAAAAGCAAAAAATATCGACCACGTAAGACAGGAGAAGCTCCTGTCTTTTTTGTAATTTAAGGGTGACAGGCACTACCCGATATTTGTCAAATGATGTCGATTATGGTTTTGATGAAGGAGGTGGACATCATGGAGAAGAGGGCCGGACGAGGACGTATCATTTTCCACGTTGATATGAATAGTTTCTATGCTTCTGTTGAAGTTGCTCATAACCCTGAACTTCGTGGCAAACCACTTGCGATTGCTGGTAACGTTGAAGAGAGGCGCGGTATTGTTGTCACAAGCAGCTATGAAGCAAGAAAAAAAGGGGTAAAAACAACGATGCCTGTATGGGAAGCGAAGAAGCATTGTCCGGAGCTTCTTATTATGCCACCCAATTTCCCCCTCTATCGGCAGACATCGCTTCAGATATTCGAACTATTACAATCCTATACCCCACTTGTACAACCTGTTTCAATCGATGAAGGGTACCTTGATATTACGAATGATCGTGGAGCAAAATCGCCGATTGCCATCGCTGAAGAAATACAGAACCGCATCTACAATGAAATCGGCATCCCATGTAGTATCGGGATTGCGCCAAATAAATTTTTAGCAAAGATGGCTTCCGATATGAAGAAGCCTCTCGGTATTACGGTTTTACGAAAAAGAGAACTTGATACTTTGCTTTGGCCTCTTGATGTTGGAGAAATGCATGGAGTTGGGAAGAAAACAAAAGAAAAATTAAACCAACTCAATATTAAAACCATTAGAGATCTTGCCATGGCCAATCCTGTTCAGCTCGAAATGAAGCTAGGTATTAATGGAAGGCGGCTTTGCGACCGTGCAAATGGTCATGATGAGCGTCCTGTTGATCCTGATGCGATTGATGAATTTAAGAGTGTAGGTAACTCTACAACATTCCCAGAAGATCTTGTTGACCATCATCGTATCCACACCGCCTTAACGAATTTATCGGATTCAGTTGCAAAACGAATGGCCAAAAAGAATGTTCTTAGCTTTAATATTCAGCTAACAATTCGATACAACGATCGTACAACGGTAACAAGAAGCAGAAAGCTTCAAAACCCTGTTTCTCAATCAGAAGATATTCTAGATGCAGCTCGTCATCTTTTTGAAAAAAACTGGACTGGGCAGCCTATTCGTTTGCTGGGTGTAACCGGCCAACAGTTAATAGATCGAAATGAAGCAACGGTTCAGTTAGATTTATTCTCGTTTGAATCTGATTCTAAGCGAGCTGATCTGCAAAATACAATTGGCTCGATCCGTGCCAAATACGGAGAAAGTTCTCTGCTTAAAGGAAACCAGCTTAGCGAAGACGGAAGCCATAAATTAAGAGATGAAAAACGACGCGGCACAAGTCTTGATCGTGATTTTCTTTGGAATTATAAACAGAAGAAAGAATAACGGTTCGTTTAAAAGGAGTGTATTGGATGCAAATTGTACAGAAAATGAAGCAGGTTCAACAAGAAATCCAAAAAGTATTGATCGGGAAAGAAGACACAGTTGAACTCTTGATGATTTCATTATTGAATAATGGGAATATTTTACTTGAAGATGTGCCCGGAACAGGAAAAACACTTCTAGCAAAATCGATAGCTGTGTTACTTGGTGGAGAATTCAAAAGGATTCAATTTACGCCAGATGTCCTTCCGAGTGATGTTACGGGGATTCAGTTTTTCAATCCAAAAGATCAAGAGTTTGAACTGCGTCCTGGTCCAGTTATGACAAACGTTTTGCTTGCGGATGAGATTAATAGGGCTACGCCTAGAACTCAATCAAGTCTATTAGAAGTAATGGAAGAAAAACAGGTTACCATCGAAGGAACAACCTTGAAGCTACCAAAACCATTTATCGTCATTGCCACACAGAATCCATTGGAGTCTCAAGGAACATTTTCATTACCAGAGGCACAGATGGATCGCTTTTTCATGCAAATAAACAGCGGATATCCAACGCAAGTAGAAGAGAAACAAATGATTCAGATGATGAGACTTCGTGATCCATTTGAAGATTTGACTACTATTTTTACAAATGAAGAACTCAATTCATTGCAGGAAGAAGTTAAGCGTATTCAATTATCAAGTGTGATAGAGGATTATCTTCTTAGCATCGTTCATGCTACTAGGGATTCTGAATACATCGAAGTAGGCGTAAGTCCCAGAGGGACGATTGCATTTATGAAAGCAGCGCAGGGAAAGGCTTTTATAGAAGGTAGAGAGTACGTTACTCCAGATGACCTCAAGTTCGTTGCGCCTTATGTACTCAGTCACCGTATCGTCTTATCTATGGAAGGCTCGATGCGGAAGACAAAAGAGCAGGTGTTTCAAGAGATTTTATTCGGAATTGAAGTCCCGGTAGAAGCAAGAGGACTGGCTGCCAAATGAGATGGGGATCGACGACAAACCTCTTATATTTCTTCACTACCTTCTTTTCATTAAGTTGGATTTTGTTAGTAGTCTCTATTTATCTTCAGTCGATTGCGCTGTTTTTGATTACCATATCGCTTATCCTTCTTACCATCTTCACACGATGGTATATAAAACAAGCATCCAACTCGATTCAGTTGCAAAATTCTAAAAGAACCGTAAAGCTATTTAATGGAGAACAGGAGAAATTGTCATTTGCCCTCCACAATGAGAGCAAATTCCCTATTTGGAATGGGAATCTTCACTTTTCATTAGAACCAGTTGTCAGTATTGCAGATATGCAGCAAAACCATAAAATGGGAGAACTAATTTCTTATTCAGCTCCGTTTTTTCTACCCGGTAGGGTAAGTAAGATCATCACTTTTCCTATATTTGCTGAAAAGCGTGGGGTAACGCGGGTGAGAGGGATTGAGATCAAGATTCAAGATTTATTGGGAATTGGAAGAAATGAAAAAAAGCTGGAGAGTACTTTCTACACGGAGATCCTGATTTTTCCAGAGGTTCTAGAGGTGAACGGCGTTGAAAAACTCTCAACATTGGAAATGGGAAATCACTCCTATCAGCATTCACTCTATGAGAATATTTCTGCTCCATCGGGGGCCAGGGACTATATGAGCTCTGATCCATTTAACAGGATTCATTGGAAAGCGACTGCAAGAACATCTGAGTTAAAAACGAAGGTGTATGAACGTTCCATCGATATGAGATGGGTATTTATATTGGATGTTTCCGCTAAAAGACTGAATAGCCTCGGTCATATTTCTAATGAAATTGAAACGAATATCAGTCACTTAGCTTTTCTTTGTGAAATTGCAGCAAAAAATGGGATCGCATTTGAACTACATATTAATCTTGAACCAGAAGGACCATCGCCATGTATTACACTTGAAACTGGAGAAGGATACTCTCATTTAAGCAAAGCACTTGAACTACTTGCCCGAGTTGATGAATCAAGACCCCTACTCTCATTTGCTCGAATGGATTCATGGTTAACACAACGCCTATCAGAGCGTGCAGTCATCATCAGGCTTGGAGAGCCGATGCGTTCAATCGGGGAAGGAACATTTTATCAAAATTTACAAAGGAATGGGCACGTCTGTTATGAAGTAGAAAGAATGGACAATGGAGCTTTTATTAAGAAATTGGAAGGACATAGGGTATGATGAGATTACGTCACGAGCTGCCACACTTCCTTTATTACATTTTCGACATGTTGTTCATGTATCTGCTTCTTTCGTTCTTTTATTTGTATAAACATCATTTTCCACCTCTTCTTCCGTACCTTGTTATGGTAATAGGTGGCGGTGGATTCTTGTTTCTTCTTTATATAAGAAGCAAGCAAGACATTTCTTTCTGGCGCATGTTTTCAATATTAATCGTAACAGCTGTCGCGGGAATTCTTCTTGGGCTCTCCTCGATATATGCGATTCTACTGACGGTTGGTATTGGATGGAGAAGCTATATTAACGTAAGAGAGATGGAACGCAGTGATGATACAGTAATCTTTCTCTTTAGCCTAATAGGTTCTTTCTTGTTCTATTTATTTAGTAATACATCAGATTTACGAGATGTTATATTCATTATTCCGTTTTTGCAACTTATCTTATTGTTGGTATGTAAAGCGGCTGTTCAAATTAGAAATACGGATGGACCAAAGCAAGCTAGGTGGGCAAGTGGATTCATTTTGTTTCTCCTGTCTGGCTCGAGTGTGTTATTTCTTATTATAATTTATTTGAAAGACGTCATGCTTAAAACGATTTCCTATACAATCAGCAGTATAGGGTATGTAATTGGTCTTCCGATCTATTGGTTGTCACTTTTTCTTAAAGGGAGGTCTACGGAAAAAGATCTTAAGATGCTTCAAAATAATTCTAGTGGTGAAGCGCAGGAGGCAGTGTCAAAAGAACAAGTATTGGATCAAACCAAGGAGCTTCCTAGTGAACTTTTGCTCTATTCAATTGTTGCAATAGTTGTACTAGTCGTGGTGATTTTTCTCTACAAGAAGAGGTTTTTTCTGTCAAGATTTCAAGTAAAACCGCTTGCGATGACTGTTACAAATGAAGGTTTCTATTCAAGTGATAACACTGATGATCAAGAGTACAGCCCTCCTAAAGATGTAACGAGGAAACAACTCTACCAATTAGAGATAAAAGCAAGAAAATATGGTCTCGGCAGAAATCGAGAGGAGTCCGTAGCAGAATGGTTTGACAGAATTCCAGGTGACGAGGAGAATAAGCGCCACGTTTTAAAGGTATATGAGCTTGTTCGATACGGCGAGAAGAGACCGGGACAAGAAGAATCTCTTCTCTATCGAAAACAAGTGAAAAATCTTATAAATGAAATGAAGGCGTGGCATAAATTAGAGAAGCGGAAAGATAACAAGTAACAACAAATCAAATATCAGATGTGAGAGGAGCGGGGTTGTTATTGTAGAGGTTTTTCTATATAAATAACCCCATACCGTTCCAGCCAATAGAGCAGCTACTAGAAGTAGCAGTGCTCCTGCATAAATGTGAGCGCTCATGTAGAGAATGGCTGCTAGAATAATCGGATAACGGAGTTTTGTTTTTACTACTTGATCTTGAATCAATCCTCGCCAGAATAATTCTTCTCCTGGGATGATAACAAAGATTAGGCTAAAATAGTGCCACCCTTGTTCTGGAGCAACAAGTTGATATAGTTCTTCTAACTGGGTGATCGACTGTGGGAAGAGAGCAAGCATGAGTGTTTTCCCGATAAAAAATATCAAATAGAGAAGTACGCCGCTCCCAATACCATATGAAATAGATCGAATCGAAGGAGCTTTCCACTTTGCATACCTAATAGAAAGTGTACCAAGAAGAAGCAGAGAGGCAGTAAAAAATGGCCAGAAAAAGTCTTTAAACAAGAAGAATGATAGAAATAAAAGAAAATGGGCGAGTATCACTGAGCCCAAAAGTACACGTGGGGCAGACATGTGTTTCAGCTCCTATATACGTCATTATTACTTCCAGTGTAGCTGATATAAGTAAGGTTTGCGACTAACTAATTTGGAATGGGAGGATACCAATGGAAATTACTTTCCTTGGAACTGGAGCTGGAGTTCCATCGACCAAACGTAACGTAAGTTCAGCAGCACTTCGACTCGATTCTGGTGACATATGGCTTTTTGATTGTGGCGAAGCCACGCAGCATCAGATTCTATCGGCTTCTATTACACTTAGTAGAATAACTAAAATCTTCATAACGCATTTGCACGGAGATCATATTTTTGGATTACCCGGTATTCTTGGAAGTCGTTCCTTTCAGGGAGGGGAATCAGAACTTGTAGTTTATGGTCCAAATGGGATTAAGGAATTTATTGATTGTGCACTCAGGGTAAGTAAGACTCATTTGAGGTATCCACTTCGCGTAAAAGAAATAGAAGACGGAACTTATGTTAAGGAAAATGGATTTGAAATTAGAACAGCCCTTCTTGATCATGGAATTGATAGCTTTGCGTATCGATTAGAAGAAGAGGATAAGCCTGGTGCTCTAAATGCTGAGAAACTGATGAAACTTGGTGTTAAACCTGGACCGATCTACAAGAAACTTAAGAATGGACAATCAATTGAACTTGACGACCGTACAATCGTTCATGCAGATGATGTCATTGGTCCTACAATCAAAGGGCGTCATGTCGTGATTTGTGGTGACACACGTTATACAAGTAAAACAGTGGCGTTTGCAGATCACGCAGATTTGCTCGTTCATGAAGCGACATTTTCCGGTGAAAAAGCGTCGCTCGCAAAGGAGTATTATCACTCGACTACCGCTGAAGCAGCGAATATTGCTACAGAAGCAAGAGTGGGTAAGCTGTTATTAAATCATATCAGCTCAAGGTACCAGGACAAAGATATTCCAAGTTTGCTTGAAGAAGCAAGAAAAATCTTTGGAAATACAGAAATTGTTGAAGATCAATTAACCATTCAAATACCATTGAAAAAAGCTGGCTCTTGAGCCAGCTTTTTTCAATGGTTTTAATTCCAACCGCGCTCGTACTGTTTTGGGGCTTGGATTTCAGCAGAGAGTTCATCCGCTGCTGTTCTAGCCCAGTAGGGATCTCTAAGAAGTTCTCGTGCAAGTAAGACAAGATCAGCACGATCATTCTGTATGATTTCTTCTGCTTGAAGAGGGTGAGTAATTAATCCAACAGCTCCTGTAGAGATGTTCGCTTCTTTTCGAATTCGTTCCGCATGAGTTACCTGATACCCAGGGTAAGCGTTGATTCGTGCTGGTACTACACCGCCAGTACTGCAGTCTACAAGGTCGATGCCCTGTTTTTTCATCTCTTTAGCAAAGTAAATGAAGTCTTCGATTCTATTGCCGTCATCATGATACTCCTCTGCAGAAATTCTCACAAACAGTGGCCCACTCCAAACATTGTTAACTTCAGAAATAACTTCCCTTAAGAAACGGTAACGGTTTTCTTTTGTACCACCGTATTCATCATTACGTTTATTCGTTAATGGAGATAGAAATTCGTTAATCAAGTAGCCGTGAGCACCGTGCAACTCAATGACATCAAACCCAGCTTCATTCGCACGTCTTGCACCTTCTTTGAAGGCTTGGATAGTTTCGTTGATCTGTTCAGCTGTCATTTCTTCCGGAGTTTTCATATCGTCATTAAATGGGATCGCAGAAGGGGCGAGGATTGGACCGTCAAGAACAGCCTTTCGTCCGGCATGTGCAAGTTGAATGCCTACTTTTGCTCCTTGCTCATGAGAAAGTTGAACGATCGTCTTTAATCCTTCGATATGGTCATCACTCCAAATACCTAGGTCTTGAGGAGAAATTCGTCCTTGTTCAGTAACCGCAGCAGCCTCTGTAATAATAAGACCGGTACGACCGACAGCTCTTGAAGTATAGTGTGTATAATGAAAGTTTGTCGCTTTTCCATCTTCTGCCTCGCATGAATACATGCACATTGGACTCATAACAATTCGGTTCGGAAAAGTGACGTTCTTAATCGTATATGGTGTAAATAATGCTGATGCCATCTTATCTCTCCTTTGTTACTTCTTTCGTGACTCTAAAAGTATAGCATGTGCAAGTATAGAAGTCCTACATCATGCTTTACCTAGTTATAACGTTCCATAAGTTCTTCCACCAAGGCTGTTTTTGCTGCGTCATTTCCTTGTTATGCATGATATTAAGTGCAAGATCAGGAACATCAGTCATAATGCCATCGACTTCCCAATCTAAGAATTGTCTGAGCGATTTTTCTTCATTAACGGTGTATGGTCGAACCTTAATACCATGTGACTTCACCGATTTAACAAGAGCTTCATGCATCGATTTATATTGTGGGTGTATGGCTTTCGCTTTTAATTTTTTTGCATAGTTCCATGGCTCATGTAAGTTACCTTTGTAGAGGGGGGCTGTTTCTAGTTTTGGCCATAGTTTATGAACTTCAAGAAGACGGTCGTGTTCAAAGCTTGATATCATAGTGTTCTTATCTGAACGGTACTGTTTAATTAGCGGAATGGCTGTTCTTGCTAGTTTGTCATCATTCGCACTATAATATTTTAACTCAACGTTCAGGCAAAGATCAGAGTAGTCTGAAGCCCAAATCAGAATTTCTTCTAGAGAAGGAATCCGCTCTTCCTTATATGCAGAAGAAAACCAGCTTCCAGCATCAAGGCTTTTCAGGTCAGAGAAGTTTGTTTCCGTCACGATTCCTTTACCAGATGTCGTACGTTTCAGAGTGCGATCATGAATGACAACGGGTATGCCATCTTTTGAAAGTTGTATATCGATTTCAATCCCACCAGCACCGATTTCTACTGCGCGTTTATAAGCGCTCAATGTATTCTCAGGGCATTGTTTGCTGGCCCCTCTATGAGCAAATATGATTGTCATGGTCTACCCCATTTCTCCTGGTCTTTTCGGTAGTTGTGTGTATAAAATATGATAAGCGGATAGAGATTTCATAAGAGTCCGTCTATTCCCATTAAACCTACCAAAAACAGGTGGTGTTTGCAAAAATAACAGACATAAAAGGGGCGATTAGATGGGGAAGTGGCAAACAAAGGAAACATTGATGTATTTGCTATCTAGACTGGTTGAGTATCAGAGTGTAACAGGTTCTTATCCTGAAGTTGCTCTCGCAGAATACATTCATTTGCAGCTTCAAGATTTGTCATATTTTCAAACCCAACCTGATCAGCTTGCTCTCCACCCTACAAGTGATGGTCGGGCTTTTGTAACAGGTCTTGTTAAAAATGGAGATTCCAAAAAGACGGTTATACTAATTAGTCATTTTGATGTTGTTGATGTTGAAGATTACGGTCAGTTTAAGAATTTGGCTTTCAGCCCGTATGATTTAACAGATGAAGTTTATAAAAACCTCGAAAAAATGCCAGAAGATGTTCAGAAGGACCTTGAAGAAGGTGAGTGGCTATTTGGGCGAGGTGTGATGGATATGAAAGCCGGACTTGCGCTTCAAATGAGCATGCTTGAAAAAGCGAGTTTAGGAGCTTTTGAGGGGAATATTTTACTTCTCACTGTGCCAGATGAGGAGGTTAACTCTCTTGGAATGATCGAAGCTGTTCCGGTGCTTGTGGATATGGCCAAACAATATGACCTTGAATATACAGCATGTTTGAACTCAGAGCCGGTGTTTACTAATTATCCAGGTGATCAGAATTTGTATATCTATACGGGCTCGATTGGAAAGCTCCTTCCAGGATTCTTCTGTTATGGTCAAGAAACTCATGTGGGTGAGCCATTTTCTGGTTTAAATGCGAACTATATGGTGGCGGAAGTCACTCGAGAGCTTGAACTTAATTCTGATTTTTGTGAAGTGATTGATGGAGAGGTCACTCCTCCGCCGACTAACTTGATGCAAAAAGATTTGAAAGAAGAGTACTCTGTTCAAATTCCTCATGTCGGTGTAACCTTATTTAATGTTCTCGGCATGGAAAGTAGTATTCA
Organism: uncultured Bacillaceae bacterium; assembly: GCA_963805895.1. Classification (GTDB taxonomy): domain Bacteria; phylum Bacillota; class Bacilli; order Bacillales; family Guptibacillaceae; genus Guptibacillus. The sequence goes on along the minus strand of CAWDWH010000016.1, from coordinate 108,255 downwards.
AGACATTACCGATAAGTTGCTTAAGGTAGTCAAAATAGCTGCTAAGAGGATTGAAGCCAACTATCTAACAAAAGCTACAGAATTTTCTAAGCTTCAAATTTATGCACCTAAACCTTTCTACGTTAATGTGTTAACGTACGAAGAACTTTTAAAACGGGCGGTGGAACTTTTTGGGGAGGGTGAGATTAAGCGTCGCCAAGATTACATCAACGCCAACTTTAAAGATCTTGGGGATCGCGATCTTTCAACTAGAATGGTATTCGATCTTGCTGCATTATGTAAGGATGATGGACCCATGATTGTATTATTCTACAATCCGCCTTTTTATCCAGCTGTTTCATCGCGACATAACTCGTTTATCCAAGAAACCATTAAGCGTGTGGTGGATTATAGTCAATCAAGACATCAGGTTACCCTGAAGCCGCAGCATTATTTTCCTGGGTTATCTGATTTAAGCTTTGTAGGACTTGAGCGAACAAAAGAAACGATTAAGCCATTAATGGATAACATGCCAATGTATGGGCTATCGTATAATTTACCCCTTGATGCACTAGAGCAGCTCAAGGTTCCTGTCATGAATCTTGGACCGAAGGGGAAAGATGCACATAAGTGGACAGAGCGACTTGAATTAACCTATTCATTTGAAACACTGCATGATATGCTTCCATATACAATCAATCAACTTCTCCGCTAAACGTTCGATTTTATAGGAAGAAGGAACATTTGCTATGATAAAGTCAAACTTCCATCAAAGTTGTGTTTTATTGTTCCTTGATAGTGGGAGGCAGAGTTGAAGTGAAAAGGAGTTTTCTATGAAGAAAACGATTCGTATCATAGCCCTTGTATTATTTGCTTGCTTTTTTATTTTTGCAGGAATAGCACACTTTGTTCAGGGCGAAGGATTTGCAGCTATGCTCCCTGATTGGGTCCCATTCAGACTCGGTCTTATTTACACCACTGGTCTCCTAGAGATGGCTCTTGCTGTTCTTCTTCTCCTTCCTAGTACACGAAATCAGGCAAGGTTCTGGACAGCGATCTATTTAATCGTTATTTTTCCAGCTAATGTCTATGCTGCAATTGCAGGAATCCCTGCCCCGGGTCAAGAAGAAGCGAATCAGATTCTGCTTTGGATTAGATTATTATTTCAGCCTTTATTAATCTGGTGGGTTCTGTGGGCAGCGAAGTCGAAAAACAGTGTGACAAACTAGTCATACTGTTTTTTTGATAGGTTAATCGGTATTGTGCGGATGTTCTCGTGCAACTATCAGTCGTTCAGGCCGCATTAAAGAAGGTAGGACACACCCTTACTAGAACATTACACCAAAACGTGCGTAGCTCAAGCGGTTAATGAGGGCGAAGGTGATCAGTATATCGAAGAATTAATGAAAGTCATTCAACAATTTTCGAAATAAGCTGACTATTCATAAAACTTCATTTACCTCAATGAATTGACTCATACTATGCGCTGGATTACATAGTGAGAATTCTTGATTTTTGGTGGAACTTTGTTAGGAATTGAAATCTTTAGGGAATAGTAGGTATAGGTGAAGAATAGGAAGGAGAAGTTTGGGTTGAAACAATTGACAATGAACATTAAAGGCATGACATGTGAACACTGTAGGACGGCTGTTCGTTCTGCTTTATTAGAACTAGAAGGGGTATCAGCAGTCGAAGTACATCTAGAAGAGGGTCATGCAGATGTAACCTATGATTCTAATAAGGTTTCTACTTCAGCTTTGAATGAAGCGATTGAAGAGCAGGGTTACGATGTTGTATAACGACACAAAAACCAGCTGAATGTATCAGCTGGTTTTTGTGTCGTTTTGTTTAAAAATTGAAGCGCGTTTAGAATGTTTGCGCTGTGTCTTTTGCACGTGCAATCGCGTCTTCTTTGATCTCTTGAGCTTTATCTGGCATTGCATTATGCCCCTCTACAAACAAACCTTCATAATTTGGAACGCCATAGAATTGCATCATAGTAGTAAAGTAGCGATGGCCCATTTCCATTTCAGCTGCTGGTCCTTCGGAATACACGCCACCACGAGCTTGAATGTGGATTGCTTTCTTATCTGTTAAAAGACCAACTGGTCCATTTTCTGTATATTTAAATGCTTTACCAGCTACAGAAACAGAATCAAAGTAAGCTTTCATTACCGGAGGGAAAGAGAAATTCCAGAGTGGTGTAACAAAAACATATTTATCTGCAGCGATGAATTCTTCACTTAATTCATTTAGGCGTTTCACTTTTTCCTGTTCACTTGCTGACAATTCTTCGAATCCTTTTCCAGACTGTAGTTTTCCCCAGCCGCTGAAAACGTCAGCATCTATTTGTGGAATGTGTTCACGATAGAGGTCGAGATGAACGACTTCATCATTCTCATTCGCATTTTTGTAAGTGTCGATAAACGCTTTACCTACTGCCATACTGTAAGATTGCGTATCATCGTGCGGGTGTGCTGTGATGTACAAAACTTTTGCCATTACAAAATTCATTCCTTTCTAGTTGGTAACATTTGTCTTGAATTAAGATGTTTTTAATTCAAGACAAATTGTATAGCAGATCAATTAATGAATCAACTATTCTGCTTCGAATTTATAATAAGCATATTTTAATAACATATATTAATTAAACCATGATACTCATCAGAAAAAATAAAGGTAAGGCTATGTAAATAATCCGTGTTGATTCTAGTGCCTTTGAGAAATTATCACAATTATCTAATAAAATGAAAGTAAAACGTAAAAAGAAAGGGCTGTTTTCGCAGTTTTTAGTTCTTATAAGAGGAGGAATGGATTCCAATCCTCCTCTTATAAAGTTTTGTTTTTTTAATGATTTTTTTTGAAAACAACACTTTTTAGAAAAGAGCCAAAGAAAAAGACTTGCCGTATTGGCAAATCTTCTAGAACGCTTATTTTCTTTGAGGTAACTGATAAGGATTGCAACTGATGCACTTTCTGATTTCATCTGTTAGTTTAAAAGGTTCCTTTTGTACATGCGTTGAAGTTGCAGAAGTGCCTGTGCTTCCATCAAAATGAAGTGGTTTCCCAATCATTTAAGTTCCTCCCCTCGCCTATTACCTATAGTTTACTTTTAAAACGTAAATAAAGATACGTATTTTTCGCAAAAATCAGATTATTTATTTTGGGCAGCGTGGTTAAATTGAATTCATGAATTAAACTTAATAACCTATAGGAAATAAGGTAAACTGAAGTGAGTTGGAACAAGCGGAAAAGCTATCCATTCGTCTATTGTTCGTTAAAGGAGCTTTTATTTATGCATATTATATCGATTTTGTTAGGGATTTTATTTGTATTAAATCTTGGTTTTGCTTCCCTTGTCATTTTTCTTGAAAGGAAAGATGCAGGCGCTACCTGGGCGTGGTTAATGGTTCTGCTCTTTATCCCGCTTCTTGGTTTTATGATGTATTTAGTATTCGGGCAAAACCTAAGCCGAAGAAGATTGTTCGACTGGGAAAACATTAAGAAAGTCGGGATTGAAGATTTGATTGAAGAACAGGTGAGCGAGATCAAGGGTGGAATATATCCATTTAGGCATGAAGAGATTGCAAAGCATAAGGATCTTATCTACATGCATCTTGTTAACGATGACGCTGTTCTCACACAGGATAATTCGATCAAAGTGTTCACAGACGGAGAAAAAAAGTTTGACGCGCTTCTAAAAGATATCGAGAGTGCTAAGGATCATATTCACTTTCAATATTATATCTTCCAGAAAGATAATCTTGGAAAGAGGATTGTAGAGAAGCTTGCTAGTAAGGCGCGAGAAGGTGTGAAAGTTCGACTTCTTTATGATGAAATGGGATCACGAAAGACGAGGAAGAAATTTTTTAAGGAGCTAATCGCAGCTGGGGGAGAAGTTGAAGTCTTTTTCCCATCCCGCATTCCATACGTCAACACCCGATTAAATTATCGAAATCATCGCAAACTAGTGATCATTGATGGGATTACTGGTTATGTCGGTGGGTTTAATGTTGGAGATGAATACCTTGGACTTAACGCGAAATTTGGTTATTGGCGAGATACTCACCTTCGAATCGAAGGAAGTGCAACGCTTGCGATGCAAACTAGGTTCCTTTTGGATTGGAATCATGCAGCACGTAATAAAGTTGGTTATGAAGCGTGCTATTTTCCAATTGTTTCATCACCTGGAAAAGCTGGTGTTCAGGTTGTTAGCAGCGGACCTGATTCGGAATGGGAGCAAATTAAGAATGGATATATCAAACTGATCACATCTGCTAAGCGAACAATCTTTATCCAGACGCCATACTTTATTCCTGATGCTAGTCTGTTGGATGCACTTCGAATCGCTGCTCTTAGTGGGGTAGATGTTAGACTGATGATACCGAATAAACCAGATCATCCCTTTGTCTATTGGGCAACTTATTCTTACGTTGGTGAACTGCTTAAGGCAGGTGTAACCATGTATATCTATCAGAATGGTTTCATTCATGCTAAAACCATCGCGGTAGACGGCGAAATCTCTTCCGTTGGAACAGCTAACATTGACGTGAGGAGCTTCAGGCTGAATTTCGAAGTAAATGCGTTCATTTATGATGAGGAAATCACGAAACAATTGGAGCGAATTTTCATTGAAGATATGGAGAAAAGCAATGAACTAACGGTTGGAAATTACCTTGAACGATCGAAGTGGATACGATTTAAGGAGTCCATTTCAAGGTTGCTCTCACCGATACTGTAATCGTTCCGTTTTAATGGATGACAAAGAACCATGTATAGTTTTGAAGAGAGTGTGTGGTTTAGCTACACACTCTTTTTTATCTGGAAAAGCAACAATCCGATTTCCAAAGTATAGGTTTTCTCTTTTGGAACAAATTCCTTATCTTAATCGTCAAAATCATAGAGTTGATATCGATCACATTTTTTTGAATTATGTAGACTTTTTCCACTTTTAAGGAAAAAAGTCCTAACAAACCTATGTTATGATAGTTGGGAAGATAAGGAAATTGTTTTTGGGGGGCACTCAATGATAAAAGAAAAAATGAAAAAAACACACGTACCGTTTCGTTTAAATATTTTATTTCTTTTTGTGTTTCTACTGTTTTCAATTTTAATCTTGAGATTAGGCGTCATTCAAATCGTTCAAGGCGAAGATTTTGAAAGAATATCGGAGCAAACAGAAAATGTCACTACGAAATCGTCAGCACCAAGAGGTAAAATGTATGATCGATATGGTAGAGTGCTTGTAGATAACGAACCAACCTTCACGCTTACATATATCAGAAATCAGAACACGAAACAGCAGGAAAGAATGGAAGTTGCCCGTAAGTTAGCTGAAATTATTGAAATGGATACAGACAAAGTGACTGAGCGGGATTTGAAAGATTTTTGGATTATTACGCGACCAGAAAAAGCGAAAGCGAAATTGACAGATCAAGAGTGGACAGATCTTTCTTCAAAAAAAGCTTATCAGCTTCAAATCGATCGGATTACTGAGCAAGATCTTAAAGAGATTACATCTAACAAAGATGAATTTAAGGTGGCAGCGATCAAACGTGAGATGGATACTGGGTATGCCCTATCTTCCCAATCGGTTAAGAAGGGCCTGACTCGCGAAGAAATTGCCAAAGTTAGTGAGAACCTTGGCGATTTACCAGGCGTTGATATCGCACCTGATGCCGAGCGAGTTTATCCATATGGTGAGACTATGGAAACGATGTTCGGTAATCTAGGGCAAATCCCGAGGGAGTCCTTAGATACTTATACGGTGAAGGGATACGAACAAAATGACCTTGTTGGAGTTAGTTATCTCGAGAACCAGTATGAGGATTTATTAAGAGGGCAAAAAGCGATGAAGAAATATGTAACAGACAAGTCTGGGAAACCGATCGGGGAGCCTGAAGTTATCCCGGGCAAGCGCGGAAATGATCTCGTCCTGACCGTCGATATCGACCTGCAGAAGGAGCTTGAAGGCATTCTAGATGATGAGCTAAGTAAGGCGAGAGCGAAGGGGAACTATTCAGCTGATCGGGCTTTCGCGGTTGCGATGAATCCAAATACGGGTGAAATTCTGGCATTTGGAGGGACTAAGTATAGCTCGAAAGATAATGATTATGTTGAATACTCGTATGGAACTTTATCAGAAGCGTATGCCATGGGTTCTTCTGTGAAAGGTGCTTCAGTATTGACCGGTTATCAGACCGGTGTGATCGGACATGGTACAACGCTTTATGATACGCCTATTATAATAGCCAGCGGTAAACCAAAGGCGTCATACGCAAAACTGGGTTATGTAAATGATGTTACGGCTTTAGAGCGTTCATCGAACGTCTATATGTTTCGTATCGCAATGAAGATTGCTAATTATGATTACGTTCCGAGAACTGCGGGGATTCCATGGGACCCAGATGCTTATAATAAAGTACGGTACTACTTTAGTCAGTTTGGACTTGGTACTAAAACTGGGGTCGATATGCCAATTGAGACGACAGGAATCAATGGCGGAATTAAGCAAATTGGTAACTTGATGGATTTAATGATTGGTCAGTTTGATACGTATACGCCTTTACAACTGGCGCAGTACATTTCGACTATCGCAAATGATGGAAAAAGGATTCAGCCGCACTTTTTAAAAGAAGTGCATGAAGCCTCTAACGTAGATGGTCTTTCGAATATTATTGTGGATCAATTCGATACGAATGTACTGAATCACCTTCAAATGAGTAAAAGTGATATTAACAGAGTCCAAAATGGTCTATGGAGAGTCACAAATGGTAGTAATGGGACCGGTACAAAGTATTTTAAAGATCAGAACTATACCCATGCCGGGAAAACGGGGACTGCTCAAATCGGTGAGAAGTATAACCTCACTTTCGTTGGGTACGCCCCCTACGAAAACCCAGAAATTGCACTTGCGGTTGTTGTGCCTGACATGAGCGACGATGGAGAACCTGTCAATAAAAATATAGCAAAACGTTTATTCAAAGCCTATTTCGATCTCAAAGATGAACCAAAACAAGCAGCGCCAACAGCTGAGAAAGAAGATTGATCCGAAATTTAAGATAAGAAAACCTCACCATCGATGGTGAGGTTTTCTGTGTGATCTACCAGATGCCGAGTACATCTAACATAACGAAGAGAATAAGTAATGGAGCGACGAAGCGGATAAGGAAGTACCAGGTTTCAAATAACCATTTCTTCAAGCCACTACCACGCTTCATTTCTTCATAGAGTGCTGTTTTTTTCATTTTAAGCGGAACAAATAGAGCAATAAGTAGGGCGCCTACCGGTAATAGAACGTTACTCACGGCATAGTCAGCAAGATCAAAGATAGTTTTGTCGAACAATTTTACATCGCTTAATATCCCATACGATAGGGCAGAGGGCACACCCGCGATAAAGATGGCTAGTCCAACAATCCATGCCCATTTTTTACGCTTCTTAAGCTCACCTTTAGAAATAACCGATACAATAATTTCAAGCATTGAGAAAGCTGATGTTAAGGCAGCAAATAAGAAAAGGACTAAAAATGCAATGAAAAACAACATCCCAAATGGCAATTGACCAAATACAGTAGGAAGCACATTGAATAGCAATACTGGTCCAGCTCCTGCTTCGAGATCAAATGCAAAAACTGCAGGAAAAATCGCAAGACCCGCCAACAATACAATGAAAATATTCATTCCTACAATCGAAAACGCTGAGCGAGGCAAACTCTGTGTTTTTGGCAAATAAGAACTATACGTTACCATGACAGATACGCCAACGCTTAAAGTGAAGAATGATTGGCCCATCGCTTCAAGAACTGTTTGTGACGTCACTTTTGAGAAGTCAGGTTGCAATAAGAAAACGATGCCATCCATTGCCCCTTCAAGCGTAACAGCTCGAACAACGAGAATAATGAAAAGAAGAAATAAGGCAGGCATCATGATTTTACTCGCCTGTTCAATTCCTTTTTCAACCCCTCTCGCAACGACAAGAATGGTTAAGATAATAAACACAAATTGGGCGAAAACGCTAATAAATGTGTTTGAAATGGTAGCGCCAAACACTTCTGCGTACTCCTCAGAAGATAAACCAGTTAGCTCTCCAGTCAAGGCTTTATATAAGTAAGAAATGATCCAGCCTCCGATTACGCTATAGAACGATAGTAAAATAAAGGAAGTGATCATTCCCATAATCCCGACGCGGTACCATTTTGATTCTGGTGCAATGGTTTTGTAAGAATCCACAGCATTGCTTTGAGCTGTCCTACCTATTGAAAATTCAGCGAGTAGTAATGGAAGACCGAGTATTAATGTAAATATAATAAAGATAAGAAAAAATGCGCCACCTCCGTTTTGACCAGCGGTGTAAGGGAACTTCCAGATTGCGCCAAGTCCAATCGCGGACCCTGCTGCGGCTAAAATAAAACCAAGCCTCGAAGACCATTGTTCATTTTGACTCATGCTTATTCTCCTTTCGTTTTTTCATTGAATGCTAATCACGTTATTGCCATAAAAAAATCGTCCCTACGTTATCCGTAGGGACGATTCGTATCGCGGTACCACCCTGGTTGTAAGTAAAATACTCACCACTTGATTGTGTAACGATCTTCACCGTCTTTTGTTAGCTACAAAAGAAGCTCCAGAAATGAAATTCGCGTCCAATTGTGTACCGATTCACACCAACCATCGGCTCTCTTTAACAGGGAAAAGGCAGCTACTTGTTTTCCTTCAAAGCAGTTCAATTATTTTAGAGTTATTCAATTTTTATCATGACGACGCGTCGGTGTCAATATGAATTTGGATATGGGGAATTTTATCAATCATGCTAGTGGTTCAACTCTACAAATTTAAAGTGTTCTCAAATAGTGTGTCCGGTTACCATTATTCATCTTTTTTATCTTCATCAAAATGAGCATCCACTGGTCCTTTCGATTCTTCTTGCTTTCTCTTTCTGCGTTTAATTGTTTGTAAAATTTTCTTGTAATTTAACGAAAATGTTTTTGCTTCATAATGTTCTGATGCTTTGATATCCTGCGTTGAAGCACGCATGAACGACCATCCAAGCATGATCATGATAAAGAGAAGTGGAAATCCCCCGACAATACTGGCTGTTTGGAGCGTGCTCAGTCCACCAACGAACATGAGGACGAGCGGCATTAAGCACAGGGCGAATGCCCAGAAAAGTCGATTCCAGCGAAGCGGTTCGTCTTCTACCTCTTTTTGTACAACGGATGCAAGAATATATGAGCTTGAATCAAAGGTCGTTGCAAGAAAGATGATGGCTAACACGACAAACACAAAAATCATGAGCCATGAAAGAGGAAGCTGTCCGATCGTTTCAATGATTGCTCTAGGAGCACCTTGATCATTCAAGACGCCAATCACATCGAACTCTCCGGTTAGTTGCATATGGAGACCATAATTGCCAAGTATACCGAAGAACAGAAGACTACCGAATGTGCCGTATCCAATCGTTCCGAGAATCATTTGCTTTATCGAACGTCCTCGAGAGATTTTGGCCACAAATAGCCCAACGAATGGTGCGTAGACGAGCCACCATGCCCAGTAGAAGACGGTCCAGCTCTCTGGAAACCCTGTTTTATCATAAGGTCCAAGATTGTTGAATGGTTCTGTCCACGTACTCATGTGGAAGAAATTATCCAATAAGATTCCTACACTGTTTGTAGTCGTTTCCACAAGAAAGCGAGTGGGTCCAAAGATTAGCACGAAGAGTAAAAGAAAAATAGCGAGAATTAAGTTGATATCTGAGAGAACTTTTATGCCTTTTTTTAAGCCTGAATAGGCACTGATGGCAAAAATAGCAGTGACTAGTACCAGAATCATTGTTTTTAAAACCATCGTAACAGCAAGTCCTGTTAGTGCATTGATTCCTTCTGCGATCATTGGTGTTCCAAGTGCGAGCGTCGTACCAGCCCCCCCAAGTAGACCAAACATAAATAGAACGTCAATAAGTGTGCCGAGCGGCCCATCAGCATAGTTTCCAATCAATGGTCTGGTAGCTTCACTAATTTTAAGTACAGGCTTTTTTCGCACGTAATAGAAATAAGCCATAGGCAAAGCGGGCAATGTGTAAATTGCCCATGCAATAGGTCCCCAGTGGAAGATTCCGTACGTACTCGCCCAAAGTACAGCATCTTTAGTGCCAGGATCGATTCCAAAAGGTGGCCCCTGATAATAATAAGCCCACTCGATCGTTCCCCAATAAAGGATACTCGACCCAATCCCTGCACAGAAAAGCATTCCTGCCCATGAGAAATTATTGAATTCCGGACGCTCCCCCTCTTCTCCGAGTCTGACGCGGCCGTTCTCACTAAATGCGACATAAATTAAAAAGAAAAAGATCCCGAGTCCAACAATTAAATAGAGAACACCAAACTTGGTGGTTACAAATTCGTTCGCCTTATTTACAACTTCTTTTCCGCTTTCAGGAAAAAGCACGAGAGGGACCGTAACCAAAAGTAATAAAGCTAACGCACCGAAAAACGTAGGCCAATCAATCAAGCGTTTATCCATGAGATATGAACTCCTTTGCAATAGCATACTGCTCTTAGTTTCAAGCAATCGCTGTTTTTTATTCACTTAAAGGAAAACGGTGCTTCTTTTCGCATAACGCAATGATCCTTTGTTATAGTTGGAATAAAGCATATATAATAGAGGGTGGAATTTATGGAGAGGTTTACAGAACGTGTGATTGATATCATTCAAAGCATACCTTCTGGTAATGTGATGACCTATGGGCAAATTGCTAGCCATGCTGGCCGTTCTCGAGGAGCAAGACAGGTCGTGCGAATCCTACATTCAATGAGTACAAAATATAGTCTTCCGTGGCATCGAGTGATCAACGCAAAAGGAGAGATAGGGATCAAGAGTGAGGAAGGTTCTATTGATCAAAGAATGATATTGGAATCAGAAGGAGTGGTGTTTACTTCAAGAGGAAAGGTGGATTTGAAAAAATATCGATATGACCCGAATGGATAGGGGTTTAACGTTCAAACTGAAGCACAAAGAAGGTGCTCTTGACTGAGAGCACCTTCTTTGTGCTTCACTGTTATTTTAGATCATATTTCAGCTATATTGAGCTGAACGAATATATGAGGAATAGATTTACAGATTTGGGACGATTGGTTCAAGAATTCGTCCTGTAGTAGAACTTTATATTTCTGTATTGAACAGAAAAAATCCCCATCTCAAATTGCCAATTTATCGGGGCGTTTCGGTGGGAATCATTTGGTTCACCAATCCACTAGGGGGAGAACGAGAACCCTAACTGATGGAATGTTCGCTTTATTTGGTCATTTTAAATGCAGCATTCAGCTGCCCTCGGATCATTTCATCTCTGATCTTATCTTTGTCTTTTTGTTTTTCTTTTTTATACAGTTTCTTTATTTCGAACGTTTGCATCCCATCTTCAATCTGGTTAGCGATATCCATTAATTTCTCTACATCCGTAAACGAGAACTTACGAGTCCCCCCACCAGACCTTTCTGGTAGAATAAGGCCTCTTTCTTCGTAGTAGCGGATTTTCCTTAGAGATAGTCCGGTTAACTCACTGACAGATCCGATTGGTAAGACTTTCTTATCTTTATAAGACATCTGCAGTCACTCCCTATGAACATATTCATAATGTAGCTACCGCTACATATACTATTGAAGTCAATGAAACTGGCAATCTGGTATCATTATAGCACAACAATTAAAGGTAGATGAGAAGAATGTTAGATTATCTACCGTATGATATACCGCGGATGTAAACATTGTGTTAGGAAAGGTTCCATAGGAGTTGCGGTTATGCGATTAGGGTGTCAAAATGAAAGAGTGCAAACGGTTGTATGAAAATCTAAGGAGGATGTTAAGATGACTTTCACAGAAACCGTTTTGATCACAGGGAAAGTAACAATGGCCTTTCTAATGGATTTTGTTAAAAGTGCAAATTACTTTAGCAGCTATATTATTGTTGAAGTAGAAGGAAAGAGGTTGAATGCGAAAAGTATCTTGAGCATGGGACGACTAACAGGGCATTATGGTCCAATGACCATTATTGCAACAGGGATGGACAGTGAAGAAGCATTGAACCATCTTAAAGAGTTATGTGCAGTTGTGCAGAAAAGAAGCGTTTAGAGAAAAAAGGGGTTCTTTTTTTTGCTCTTTCGTATAACCGTTTTAATTTACAGCGAATGAAGAATAAGCCCGTCATTGTGAGCTGACGGGTGGGGTGTCCATCATTCTTTCTGTTTTTCGAAAATCTTTCCTAACTCTTCCGAACGTTTCCTTGCCGCGGTAATACATGCTGATACGGCTTCCTCATATCTGTACTCTTCAAGGATAGATAATCCTGCTTGAGTAGTCCCACCTGGACTTGTTACTTGCTCTCTAAGTAGAGAAGCTTGTTTGTCGGTTCGATTTAACATCTTTGCAGCTCCATGGATCGTTTGAATGATTAACGAGCGAGCGGTTTCTTCATCAAGTCCGTTAAGTATGGCTGCTTTCTCCATACACTCCACCATGTAATAGAAGTATGCTGGTCCACTCCCAGATACCCCGGTAACCGCATCAAGTTTTTCTTCTTCAACGTGAACGACTGTACCGATCGTATCAAATAACCTTTCTGCAAAAGAAAGGTGTTTTTTTGTTGCGAACTCCCCTGGAGCAATCGCAGTTGCTGAAAAGCCAATCGCAGCAGATGTGTTCGGCATGGCGCGTACAATTGGGATTCGCATTCCAATTAATTCCTCGACATATGAAGTAGTAATGCCTGCCAGAACAGAGATAATAAGATGATTATGGGTGATGAATGGTTGGATATTCTCCAGTGCGCTAGAAGCATCCAGTGGTTTCATCGCAAGAATGAGAATGTTCGAACGTTTAAGTAATTCTTCTGTGTTTTGTGTGGTTTGAACGGAATACTTATCTTCTAGCTCATCAAGTCGCTGGGAGTTAGAGCGGTTCATGATCATAAGTTTTTTGGGGTTCGCAAATCCTTGCGAAATCATTCCTTCAATCATCGCTTCTGTCATAGATCCAGCACCGAGAAAACCAATATTTGCCGTTTCCATCTTCCCATCCTTTCCATATAAAACGCCCATTCGTCTATAGTTAAAGGACGAATGGGCGTAATCCGTGGTACCACCTTTGTTTGATATCATAACTGATATCCTCGTGTTCCCTGTAACGAGGGAAGCGGCTGTGTTTCCACAGCAGGCTCCCGGGTAGGTTCAAAGCTGACGACGTGTTAAGGAATTTTTCAGCCGATGAGTTCCTCTCTCTGGCACGCGCCTGTACTTTTACTAATCCCGTTCAAAGCCGAAACGATCATTCCAATTTTACATAGTATGCAATGAATTTTATAAGTTGTCAACCTTAATTATTTGAAAATTACGAAAATAATTATTTTACTATAATGACAAATAGAGGGAAGAGCGATAAAATAAGAAATAGAGTAATTGATGAAAGTAAAGTAGAGGTGGCGGATAATTTGAATACTACAAAGGCTAATGAAATATTGTCTATCACGGTACCGACACCGTTTCCTGTTGGTCCTGTCAATTGTTTTGTAATAATAGGTGAGGCGATCACTCTTGTGGATACAGGTCCTCGAACTCCTGAGGCGAAGCAGGCACTTCTGACCCAGCTGCAAAGCCATGATTTAACCTTCGAAGACATTGATCAGGTTGTAATTACTCATCATCATCCTGACCATATTGGTCTAGTAGGAATGCTCAAGTCAAAAGGAAAAAAAGTTCTCGGACATTGGAAAAATGACCGTTGGCTACAAATGAGTGATTCGTTCTTAAGAGAACATGAAACGTTTATGACTGGTATCTACCTTGAAGCTGGTGTAAGTGATGAATATTTTGATCATGTACGTGATACGAGAAGTTACCTGGCTTATACGGACCCAGCCCAATGCGATGTGCACCTCTCGGAAGGAGATGAAATTGCAGGGTGTCCAGGGTGGATTGTTATGGAAACACCTGGTCATGCCCAAAGTCATATCTCTCTTTTGCATGAAGAATCGAGAACAATGATTGCTGGCGACCACTTGATCAAACATATATCCTCTAATCCACTCCTTGAGCCTCCGTATGTCAAAGGAACAGAACGACCAAAACCGTTACTTCAACAGCGGAATTCATACCAAAAGACGTTAGAGGCACACGTAGCACACGTTTACACTGGGCACGGTGTACCAATAGTCAATCCTGATGAATTGATTAAAGAACGTTTGATCAAACAAGAAGAACGTTCTGCAAAAGTGGCTTCATTTCTTAAGACTGAACCACTAACAGGTTTTGAAGTGTGTCAGAAGCTATTCCCGGGTATTTATAAAAAACAAACCGGTCTAACTCTTTCAGAAACGATTGGCCATTTAGACTATCTAGAGTCAGAAAACGTGATAACAAAATTGAAAAACGGGAACAAAATGCTTTATACGTATCGAGCATAAGAGGAGGAAGACATGAAAAATAATTTGAATAATAAAGTGGTTCTTATCACTGGAGCATCAAGTGGTATTGGACGGCAGCTAGCACTTGATATCGCTAAGCAGGGTTCAAAGCTCATCCTCGTTGCTCGTTCAGAAGAGAGATTAATGAGTGTGAAAAAACAAATTGTGTCAAACGGCGGCTATCCGCCAGCAGTTTGGACGATGGATGTTGGCAACGGTGAACGAGTAGATCAACTCTTACCGAAACTTCTCAATGAGATGCCTGCCATTGATGTCCTGATTAACAATGCGGGATTCGGAAAATTTGATGCGTTTGTAGAAGCGGATATGAAAGACATCGAAGCAATGTTTGATGTGAATGTGATCGGATTAATGCGCTTTACGTCGCACGTCCTCCCGATTATGATACAAGCGGGCAAAGGACATGTTGTCAATATCGCCTCACAGGCTGGAAAGCTGGCTACGCCTAAATCCTCTGGCTATTCAGCCTCCAAACATGCCGTGCTTGGATTCTCGAATAGTTTGCGGATGGAAGTGAAGACACATGGGGTTTGTGTAACGACCGTCAACCCTGGTCCGATTAAAACAAATTTCTTTGATATAGCTGATAGCAGTGGTACTTACACAAAAAATGTAGAAAAAATGATGCTTTCACCAGAAAAAGTGTCAAAAGAAATTATCTCTGCCATTGAAAAAGGCAAGCGCGAAGTGAATCTTCCGGGATGGATGAATGCGGGTGCGAAACTGTATCATACAGCGCCTGGGCTTGTTGAGAAAGCAGCAGGAAAATTTTTTGATCAAAAATAAAAACTGAAGCAAAGAGCATCGTTGGATGCTCTTTGCTTTGTTGTTGCAGAAACTTTCATAAAAGTGAATCTGATGGTAAAACAATTCCAAGTGCATTGGATCTTTGAGTGAACGGAAATGTTTAATCGTATCCTCTTCGCATCGATCTAGCATGATCTAGTCATCATAGTGAGTGAAGTAAGGGGATTGATCAATGGCATCAGTTAGAATGAATACTTGTAAGGAGAAGATGTATGGAAGATGAGCAAATAAAAATTTTCGATGAAAATAGACGGTCGATCGGCGTTGCTACACGTAAAGAAGTACATGCAAGTGGGTACTGGCATGAGGTGTTCCAGTGCTGGTTTGTAGGTCATGAACATGAGACGGATTATATATATTTTCAGCTTCGTAGCGATTCAAAAAAAGATTATCCAGGTCTATATGATATTACTGCTGCTGGTCATTTATTGGAGAATGAAACGGTAGAGGACGGGGTCAGAGAAATAAAAGAAGAACTTGGGGTGAAAGTTTCATTTGAAGAGTTACTCCCAGTTGCCGTTATGAATGCTTCTATTGAGAAAGAAAACATGATCGATAAAGAAATCGCAAATGTATTTTTGTATCGAAATGATAAGACATTTGATGACTTTCATCTTCAATTAGATGAAGTTTCCGGAATCGTTCGTACTGAATTCAATAGCTTTTACAACCTTTGGACAGGTGAGACTGAAACCATTCGAGTTCATGGATTTAGAATGCTTTCTGCGGGAGAAAAGAAGGAAGTTGATGAAACAATAAGGAAACATCATTTTGTACCCCATGAACAATCCTTTTATGAAACTGTCGCAAAAAAGATAAAAGAGATGCTTTAAAAGAAGACTGTTATCGAAGACACTGTTGCGATAAGAGTAGTAATTGATTTCCTCTCGAGGATGCTCGTTCTCCGTTGGGCGGTCGGTGTGCCTCCTCCGCGCCATAATCCAGGAGGGGTCGAGCAACCTTCCCCTCTAATCAACTATGTCGTTTTTGTTTTTTAAAACCTCATTCAAAACAATATTCCTTTAGTAAAGAACCTAAAAAAAAGCTTATCATTCGATAGACTATCATGAAATGCAGGTGTATACATATGAAGAGCAAGAAATCGGTTATATTCTCATTTTTGTGACTATCATTCTAGTGATGGTCTGGCACATATCAAATTGAAAATGGAAGTATGGGAGAAGGCGCTTTATCAAAAATGGCAATTATCTGAAATAATTCGTTTAGTTATAAAGGGGAGATACGGTGCTAGTCAGTTTGAAAGTCGACCAGATTTTGCCTCTTATAAGTCAAAGACTTCAATAAATAAATATGGGTATTTTTGGTTAATGTGTTATAATTTTCAGAGAATTGGAGGGGGTTATTTAATGGGGAAATTAAACAAATACTTTATGCCTTTAATGTTGTTAGGAATTTTACTATTGGCTGTTGGGTGTACAAACCCCGAAGAAACGGGCAACAGTTCAGAGGGGAGTGAAAATGAAAGCGTAGACAAATCAAAAGAAGCTCAGGAAAATGTAAAAACTGTGTTGGAAAATATGTTAAACGGTCCTAATGAGGAACAGGAAAAAATATTAAACCATGGTGAAGATGTAGAAGAATACAGTGAAAATCTTACTGATTATCAGGATGAAAACTTCAAACCTTATATGAGTGATAATTTTTACGAGAGCTACATTATAAAACTTAATGGAGCAATAGATTTTTTGCATGTTGCTTATCCTGTATATATGATGAAAGTTGACGAAATCATTCTCGAAGAAAGAGAAGCTAAAGAAGGCGATTATGAATTCGATGTGAAGGTCGTTTATACCAATAAGGAAAATGATGAAAGTGAAACGATGACTCTTGAAGGCACGGCATCCACAAACCAAGAAGGAAAAATAACAAGCATTCGTTATATGAACGCTGAAGAGTTTCGAGACGCTTTGAGAAATTAAGTTTAAGTAATCACTCATTTACATCAAACATACGACTGAATTATTCAAGTAAATCGGAGCTTATCTGTAATAAGATAGGCTCTTTTAATTTGAAATAAAAGTTTGAGTTATGTGTATTAATTTGAAATAATTGGTATTATATTCTTGGTTGATTCAATTGAGCAAAGATTAAGGAGGTAATATATGAGTCTGAAGACAAAGGTTTTCTTTCTGATTCTTTTACCACTTTTATTAATAACTTTGAGTATTCTAGAGTTTTCAGGAAACCTGAATGTAACAACAGGATTAATTGTAGTCTTACTATGTGCTCTATCCCGGTTAGTGGTTAATAGATTTAATAAGAAACATAAATAAACTCATATGGTAATTTTCTTTATTCAACAATCTCGGAACAAAAGTGGAAGATCGATAAATAGATTTCGGCTCCCCAATGTATGGAGGAGCTATGAATGAAAATAGAAATACGTTAAAGAGAGGAACATTAATGGAAAAACAACATCCAATAATTGAAACAAAACGATTTATTTTAAGAGAAGTAACTTCAGAGGATGCTTTGGATATGTATCACTATTTATCCGATGAAGAAGTCGTAAAACATATGGGTTTAGCGCCTGCTCAAGGTGTTCAAGAAGTAATAGATGAAATCGAATGGTATCACTCAATAATTAAGGAAGGTACAGGTATTAGATGGGGAATTACTTTAAAAGACTCAGGTAAGGTTATAGGTAGTTGCGGGTATTTAAATATGCAACACAAACATTATAGAGCTGAAGTTGGATTTGAATTAAGTAAGAATTATTGGGGAAAAGGCATAGCTTCTGAAGCGCTAGGAGCAATTATGAGGTATGGATTTAATCACTATCAGTTAGAACGGATAGAGGCTTTGATCGAGCCTGGTAATATTCAATCCCAAAGGTTGGTTAGCAAACTAGGTTTCACAAAAGAAGGCTTACTCAGGCACTATGAATATACTGTTGGTAAATTTGATGATTTATATATGTATTCAATTATTAAAAGTGATCTTATCAAATAATAGATGTGTAATAGTGTTAAAGAAGAAGGTTTCTTGAGACTGAATCTTTTTTCCATTTTCAGATTAAATAATTTTGAGGTGGGAGTTGAGAGACATTCAATTATTTGAAGCAATGAAAACTGGTAGTGATAAGCAGAAAAGAGCTTATAAAGCAATTGAAGAACTGGATATTATGAATGAATTAAGAACCTATCAACCAATTTTATGCGGAACAATTCCACTTGGTATCGATGTAGAAGACTCTGATCTAGACATTATTATGGAGGTAAATAAGCTAGAGCAATTTGAGAAAAAACTGAGATGCATTTATGGTAATAAAGAAAATTTCAAGGTGAAGCGAACAACCATTAAATGTAAAGAGATAGTAAAAGTAAATTTTGTTTTTAATCATTTTGAGTTTGAATTATTCGGGCAGAAGGATCCTGTACATAATCAGAACGCATATCTTCATATGATGATTGAATATGAATTGATGCAAAAATTTCCTGAACTTAAATCCAAAGTGTTGGGACTCAGAAAAAAAGGTTACAAAACTGAACCAGCATTTTGTGAGATTCTTGGAATTACAGGAGATCCTTATCATGGTCTTATTCATTATGGAATTAAAGAAGGAAATATATCGAACTGATATAGAAATACGTTGCTTTTTTACCGAGGAGCAATAGATGCAGAAGGATTATCACGAATTGTAATAACCCAGGGGATTTGTTGTAATAGGCAGGAATGAGTTTAAGTGATCGCAATATTGGAGGGGTAACATTGATTTGGGAACTTGATAAAACTGAATTCTATAAATGCGAAGAGTTAATAAATGATGGAGGACATTTAGAAGTTAAAGCTGTAATAGAAGGGAATAACCCTGGTCGGATTTTTGTAGATCATATCGATTCTCCTAAAACAGGACTTATCTGGCTGGGTAATAATGATGGGTTTTTCTTTATTGGAGATGAGGGAAATGAGCGATTTAATAATCATATAAATGATTTTATTGATAAGGTAATCTTTCCTGAAGCAAATAAGTTCGGATTAACTAGTTTTATAGCAATTGGTAACCATTCCAGATGGGATAAGACGATAGAGAGGATTTTTGAACATCGTAACATACACCTATCATATCAAAATGTTTATAAGTTGAGAGGTCACTATAAAGATGATAATGAACCTTCAATTAAACGAGGTTATGACGTATTCAAAATCGATGAAGAACTATATGAGAATAAAAACAATGATCTTGAAAACATTGAGTTTTTACACTCGAAAATTATGGAATTCTGGTCTTCACCAAACAATTTTTTTGAAAAGGGCATTGGGTACTCTATTGTCTACCAAAATAAGATTGTGAGTTTATGTTTTTCGGGGTTTGTAGCTGAAAATGTGCACGGTTTAGATATAGAAACAATAGAGGAACATCGGGGGAATAAATTAGGTCAGAATGCAGCCCTCTATGTTGTGAAAGAGTGTGTGAGTAAAGGTATGATTCCATACTGGGATTGTGAGGAGGCAAATAAGCCTTCTAATAGTATTGCTAATTATATAGGGTTGGAGAATTATTTGAATTATTTAGTTTACATTTTTCCGATTGATGAAGGTTGATATGTTATTCAAATAACTTGGAGGTATTGCTTAATAAAGTACTCGCTCGATTTTACATAAGTATAGGGAATATCCAGAATTTTAGCTTTTTAAACTTACGAAACAAAATAGTTGAACAATAGGTTTAAAGTGAAAGGTGATATTTATGACATATAAATTTGAAATTATGACTCAAGATCAAGCAGAGGACATTGCCTTTAATTGGCACTATGATGGAGATTATTCTTTTTATGATATGGAGGCTGATAAAGAAGATTTAAACGAATTTGTAGACCCAGAAGCACGTGGAAACTCTAAATATGCTGTTATGAATCATAGTGAATTAATTGGTTTCTTTAGCGTTTATAAAGTAGACGACAAAACTTTTGATATTGGCTTAGGGATGCGCCCTGACCTTACTAATAGTGGTAAAGGGTTGGAATTTCTAAAAGCAGGTATAGCGTTTGTGAAAAATGAATTTGAACCCGAAAAAATAACATTATCCGTTGCGTCCTTTAATAAAAGAGCTATAAAAGTATACAGAAAGTTAGGATTTAAAGATGTAAATGCTTTTATGCAGGATACTAATGGTAGTACATTTGAATTTTTAAAAATGGAATTTATATGTTAATACCTTTATTTCTTTTACGGTGGAGTTAGTTAAAGATCTACTACAAGATGTCTCGATACCGGGACATCAACAATCTCGGAGCGATTATTCAATAAACAAAGGAATCCATTACGAGAGATCCCCTTTTTTAAAACTCCAAAAGTAAGCTTTAACACAGCGATGTAATAAAAAACAAATCATAAATTTTTATTCTATCAGCAAATTCAGTGGAGGTATATGTGTGAGGAAATACAGCGTGGCCTCTCATAAAGAGATAACTGCAAGGTACATAATAATCACCTTATTACTTTCTTCGACTATTTTTTTAGAAAACTATTCGATACCACTTTGGGCTTACTCGATTGGTATTTTGATCATGCTGTCTCATATATTTTTTAATGTCTATAAGTGGATAGCTAAAATATCAATGATGGAATCATCAAAAGAAGAGTTAGTGAGAGATGCGTCAATGATAATAGTTGCTTCCTTGTTCCTCATAGTTCCATTGAACCTTAATTTATGGATTGGAATTTTGTATTTTGTTGCAGCACTAATTGCATTGATATGGGAATACAAAAGAAAACAAGTCCAACATTGATGCGCGGTCATTTTGGTTTCCGGTGAGTTATTTATGACTACATAAGGAGGTCGAAGAATAGGATCAAAAGGAATAAAAGGATATTTCGGTACCTAGAAATCGCTTGTTCTTTGTATTCTTTTCTATAATCGACTTTAAAGTTGACCAATACCGAATAATATGAATTATAATGATTTTCTATAATTTAGGATCAATTCAAGAATAACCTTTGCCTGGAGGAACTACTTTGATTTTCTTTAAATCTATGACTAATAGACAAGTAATAAATTGGAAAAAGGGAGCGGTCGTTGGCTTTTATACTTATTTGATATTGTTATTTATAAACTACATTCATAATCTAATTTTTACAGGTGATTTCATTTCATTGGCTATAATCTTTTGGTCGGGTTTAATAGTTGCCTTTGGTTATGAGATTCTTTTAAATCTGAATGATAAAAGAAAATTAAGAAAGAATTTAGAATGAGGTATAGAATAAAAGCGGTTGATGTTGCTTCTTCCGTTATCTCGGAGCTTACCTTGAATAACTGTGAACTATGGTTGGATAAGACGGTAACACGTATCTCGTCTTAATATCGACTTCTTTAATTTGAACTGAAGTTGTTACATTTCAGGGATTTCGTTTTTTTAGAGCTCTCCAGTAATGGCAACTGTACGATACCCTCTTGATTCAGGTCCTTTCAACAGTCTTACATTTATAAATTTCAACTGTTTCATAAGTGGAATGAGCTCATTTTCAATCGTGTTCTTCACTGTATCCCATGACTCTCCATTTTTTCCGTCGCAAAGAGTTATCGAAACGGATCCGTTTGGCTTAAGAACTCTCGATATTTCTGCCATTGCTTGAGGCAAATCGCCCCAAAAATAAACGGAATGAATACTAAATACTTTAGAAAACTGTTGATCTTTAAAAGGTAATTTATGAACGTTCCCAAGGACAACTTGAGCTCTTTTTCTCCTTATAGCCATTTGGTTTCGGATCGATGAAGAATGAAGGAGTGTCTTAGATACATCCAAACCGATAACTTTGTGAACGGAAGGTTGGTTTACTAAAAGTTTCATAGCATATCCTGCACCACAACCAATTTCCAAGATGTCTTCGTCTTCTTGGAGATTTAATAATCTAATGGTCCAAATTGTTTCTGGTTTGTGCTGCAGTATCATTTTTTCCCCAATGTACCATCCTAGCCATCCCTTTGGTTGTTGGTATTGATGATCAATGATGCTTGAAAGTCGTCTTAATAAGTTCATTGGGCACCTTCTTTCTTATATACTTTGAACTCCATTAAAAGCATAAGTTGAATATAGTAATTAAACAACCTAATATAATTTATAGTTACTATTAGTTATTTTTATAGAAGAGGTGTGACATTGGAAATCAATCAGCTAAAAGCATTTGAACTTGTTGTTCGTTTGGGGTCTTTTAGTAAAGCATCAAGATACTTAAATGTATCGCAACCAACGATTAGCTTACGAGTAAAAGAGCTGGAAAAGAGTGTTGGTGGATCTCTGTTTTATCGAGTAGGAAAACATATGGAGCTTACAGACCTAGGGCAAGGGTTTCTTCCTTATGCGAGTCAAGCATTAGAAGTGTTAATGAAAGGAGTAGAAAGAGCTCAATCTATTAAAGAAGGAAAACGAGGAGAAGTGAAAATAGGAACGTTACCTACATTTACTACAGGACTGTTTACTTCAGCAATTTTTGAAATGCATGAGAATTATCCCGAGGTCGATTTGGTTATTCATACAGGTCATAATCAGCAGATTATCGAAATGCTCTATGATGGATTTATTAAAATGGGATTGATCACTTATCCTTTTTTAAATAGTGATTTAAAGAAGCTTCTTTTGATGAAGGAACCGCTAATATTAGTTGCCCATAAGTGTCATAGATTAAGTAAATTGAAAGCTAAAACCTATACAATAGAAGAGGTTTTTGCAAATAGCAGTCCTTATATTCTTACTGATTGGAGTGATGAGAGTAAACATTGGCAAAGAACTTATATGACATTTGGCATGGATACTCTTGAACTTCCTCCACCTGCAGCTCTTGACTTTGTTCGTTTTGGAAAAGGTGTAGCTCTATTGACTAAATCATTAGCTCAAGACTTATTAAATAGTGGTACACTAACTAGACTTTTCCCTGTGGACTTACCAGAACTATATAGATGGGCGGCCCTGGTAAGTTTGGAAAGCGAATCTTCTCTAACTCCAGCAGCGCAAAGTTTTATAAAAACGTTGAAAAACAATGCCGAAACAATGAGTCATCTTTATGATGATGAATAGCTAGTGGCATGCTAAGTTGTATTTGTGAAGGGAAGCCTTTGTTCAACTTAGTAGGTCTATTAATGTGTTATTGGGGATTGAGAGATTGTTGGGAAGAAAGTGAAAATGCTAATAAAGTAAGTGCATATATATATTGAGTTTATTTGATCTATTAATAGTTGCTCCTTTAGCAACTTGAGGTATTCGTATGGGGGGTGGAGTGGTATTTATAATTATAGGATTACTTCACTTACTTTATTAACCATTTCTTAAAACGACTTTGTTCCACAAAAACGGAGCTTATCTGTAAAAAGATAGGCTCCGTTTTTGTGAAATATAAGATTGAGTTACGGAGTTTTATTTGAAATAATTGGTATATAGAAGGTTGCAGTATTATGTAATGACGGTTTGGAGGTTCTTATTATCTATTCAATAAGAGAGATTTTTCTTCTAAATGGTTTGGTTATCCTTTGATTTTCGGTTTGCTTTTTGGTGCTTATTCTAAATAGGGGGTAATTTATATAGTGAATTTGTTCTAGGCGTATCTTTACAGCTAATACATCATTTATGTTTATTTCTTTTTCTCTATTCGATAATCTATGACTAAGAAGGGGATGGAGAAAATCCACATACGATGCTTAGCGGATAAAGTTCCGTCATCTTTTTCTTGAACATCAAACTGCTCTACAAGTGGAAGTGAGATAAGCTTGTTTCCAATCGTAAGGTATGTACCTGAATGTTCGCTTTCTTCATTTTCACGTTTGCTGGTTAGCCTTAATCCTCTATTCTGTTCGCTTAGCTTGAGAATGCCAGTCATCGCTGAACCGGGAAGAGGTAGAGAGATATTCATATAGGTCCTATCGTTATGTCTATGATAAGAATAAATGGCCACAAAAGTTGTTTCACAACCTATTTTGCGTATCCAGGCACGTGGTGAAATTCGACCGTCTAACTCCTCTTGTATTGGAAGGACAGCTCCTGTCATTTCGAATTCTTTGCTCCGGATGGGCAAGTTGATTTGACGAGTGATACGACTGATGCATTTATAAATAGCTGCAAACGGCAGGAACCAAGGTAACCATCTTACCCGAGAGAATAGTCGGTAACGGCACGTGTTTTCATAGAAGTCAATAATTGCTGTTGCAATATTTCCTCTATGAAACTCTGTTTCGTAGATGTTCATTGAATCAACAAGTCCGTTCACTGTGCGTGTTCTATCGAGCTTTTGCTCAACTACGTTTGCTCCTATTCTTATTT
Source organism: uncultured Bacillaceae bacterium (assembly GCA_963805895.1). Classification (GTDB taxonomy): domain Bacteria; phylum Bacillota; class Bacilli; order Bacillales; family Guptibacillaceae; genus Guptibacillus. The sequence continues at coordinate 83,725 of CAWDWH010000016.1, read as the reverse complement.
TACCTCTAATGTGACTGACTGGAATATTATGCTTTTTATACATCTTCCTTAAACGCCCCTTTATAGGAGAACACCGATCCGATTAAAGGGTTTCTTACAGAGACAGAGATTGTAAATGACTCACGGTCTTCATCATACGTTTCTTTTACAGTTGCTAGGCCCTGAAGAAACTTAGGTAATGGGATTTCAAATCTTCCGAACAAAAGTCTTTGTTTCTTAGAAGTAATTGTTAAGGAATTCGCCGACTCGATTTGAAAGGATAGGTCCGAATAAAAAATTGCAGGCTCTCCGAGATAGTCCTTAATGATGTTTTTGCTACTTGACTCGCTCATAAGTGCATTAAAGTATCTAGTTTTTTTCTGAAAATAAAAAGCTCGTTCCCAGTGAATCTGAAGTTCACCGTTACTTCCGGTCTTGGATTGATTCAGGATTGTGAACGGAACTTGTTTTCCGTGTTCAGGGAAGAAGAGTTTGAAATATACACCAAGATAAAATAGCGGGTAAAGCCAAAATGGTCCTCCTTTAATTTCATCCATGACCCCACTTGCTTGAAATGATTGACCCGGTTTTATGGAATAGCGTTTTTGCAGGGCGGGATGAAGTGTTTTAAATTGATTTCCAAGTACATTTTCATAAATCACGAGCATAAACTCCTTATCGTTTTCGCTTGCATGACGATGCGGTTGGTGTATCACGACTGATGAGTATTCCAATAATGGATAATACAAATAGAGACAAGTTAAACGTTAACGGGCTGAAAGGGTGAGTGAGCACAGCTGGATCAGCTATAATAGCACCTACAGTTAATACTGGAAAAGCTAATAATTGGAGACCGAAAAGCCAGCGCTTTTTAATAGGTAGTAGCCAGAAAAAGCTAAATATGATTTCGCTAATACCTATAGCAAAAATAATCGTTTCAACTGAGCTTTCTCCAACCAGTTTCGCTGTCATAGCAAGTTCTGCTGGATGTTTATAGATAATTTTCGGAATGAGTCCGTGTGTGAACCACACAATGAAGAATAGAGTAGATATCATCCAAGTAGTGAAAAAGCGAATATACTGGGACGATGGCTTTTCTCCTTTCTCAATCCATCGCTTTAAGACATCGAAGCTTAAGGCTGTAGCCCATCCGATAACCGGGCGGAAGATTATCTTATCTATTAACTGACCTATTGCTCCGAAGTTCACTTGATAATTATACTGTGTTAAAAAAGTAATTGTGTCGTTGTTCTGAGGTTCATACTTCCAGTAACCTCTACCCTCTCGAATAATTGAGATTTTTTGGTCTGTTCCAAAGTGAAGGGACGAGGTTTTTGAGCCGTCTTTTCCGTTATGGGAACCGTTACTTTCTCCCCAACCTTCAATCCCACACCCAAATCCAATATTTGTCTTGTATGTAAATCGTCGAGGTTCGTCTTTGTACTTTGGTAGATAATGAATTGATGAAAAACGCAGGTCCCATTGCTCATGAAAGACCGGAGTCTGTGTTGACTCCCAAAGCTCGTCCATGGTTGCTTTAATGGGTAACTCAACATAGATTGGTTTTGGTTTCATTTTTTACCTCCCGCCATAGCTTATCACATTATTTTTGGGTGTACGAAGAAGTTAATGGCAGATCTCTAATCGAAATTGGATGGGTGGATACAAGCGGGGTTTTATTTAATAAATGATACTCCCACCATAGCACAACTGCAATTGGCGTCTGTTTTATATTTAGGTTTTTTAGGCGTTTTGAATTTTTTAACTTATTTAAAACTAGAACAATAAATAAGTTACTCCTTTAAATCGGAGCTTATCCGTAAGAAGAAGTCAGGCTCTCTATTTATGAAATAAAAGATTGAGTTATTCGAAGGGATTACTTCAGAATATTATGTTAAAATTTTTGTGATAGTACATGTTTAAAGGGGGATTGTATGGCTTTAAAATATAAATGTTTAATTTTGGACCACGACGATACGGCGGTGAAAAGTACACCAACAATACATTATCCATCTTTTGTCGAAGCCCATAAAGATCTACGACCGAATGAGAGGTCTATTACATTTGATGAGTTTGTTGGATACTGTTTCAATCCAGGTTTTTCTTCTTTATGTAAAGACATCATTAAATTTACAGATGAAGAACTTCAACATCAGCAAGAAGTATGGAAAAAATATACCGAATCAACTGTGCCGGATTTTTATGAGATGTTTCCTGAGACAATCCAAGAATATAAAAAACAAGGTGGAATCGTGACGGTAGTTTCTCATTCTGAGAGAAGCCGAATTGAAAGGGATTATTCGATCCATTGTGGATTTGTTCCAGATGCCATCTTTGGTTGGGAACTTCCTGAACATCAAAGAAAGCCACACCCTTACCCATTAAAGGAAATTTTGAAGCGTTTTAATCTTCAAGAAACAGAAGCTCTCATGTTAGATGATCTTAAACCTGGAATGGAGATGGCGAGAAGGTGTAATGTGGCTTTTGCGGCTGCTGGATGGTCTCACAGTATTCCTGAAATCAAGGAACAAATGAAAATGGAATCTAATTATTACTTTGAGACGGTAGGACAATTTAATCAATTAGTAATGTGCAAATAAATTTAAATTACCTGCAACTACACTTTTCTTGTGGGAGAATTAAATGGTTATATTTATTTCAGAAGTCATGTTAACTAAATATATAGACGGTGATGCGGGTTTTAGTGAATATCAGACCGAAAATTTAAATCTATTAGGTAATTAATTAATCATGAGAAAGGTGCGCAATTTTATTGTGCACCTCGATTAGCTTTTTTAATAATGACAGTGTAAGCAATTATTCCTGTTAGTCCACTAAGTAAAAAAATGTAATGAACAACAGTAGTTTGCGGTGAAGATTCAGTTGTGAAAATCGTAATTAATGATCCTATCAATAACAGAATGCTACCAATAAAGCCAATCTTATATTTGGTTGTTTTTTTCATATTGGACCTCCTAAATATAGTAAGATTTAATTAATATGTTAACACAAGGTTTAGTGAGGTTAACATGAGGGGTGAAATTCACTAATGTCGTATCACATTACTATGCAGAAAAATTTTCGAATTCGAATCTTTAAGAAACGGGGCTAATAATGGAATTAAAGAAAACCATTTAATAGGAACGCTCATAGCAGGAATCATTATAGGCTATTGGATCTTACCAACTATTTTAAAGAAAGATACAAAGAAGGCTATTGATTGATATTCAAGTATAGTGGAGTGTTTGGATAGCTGCATTTGGAATTGTTTTCAATGAACGTTTCTTACAAGAGATTCCAACCTATTTATCGATGAAGAAATAGGTTGAGTAATTTGAAAAAATTGATGTTGAAGAATGAAACGTTTACTGCCTTGGATGGAAGAGAGTTGAAGCTTTTGTTGAAGTTAATCAGAATTGTAAGTGCTTTCATTTTAGTTGGACTAGGTGGCTATGCATTGATCACTGGCACTCATAATTCAATCCCATACATGTTACTATTTGCAGGAATAGTGACATTTGCTACTGGAGTTGCTGAGTTTAAGGGTGGTAGAAAAGGTAATGCAGTGATATCCTTTCTTGCTTCTGCTTTTGTAGTAACAGTTGTTCTACTTACAATTTAAGCAATAGTGAGCTGCATTTTGAATGAGACAAAATTGAATAAAAGCCGCTTCTACTTCCCAAAGTGATTAATTCATACAAGAAAATCGAATGTAGGGTATCTTCCCTTGACGGAAAGTGAAATTGATGATTAAATTATCTTAATTTTATAAATTAGTCGGCTGTGAAAAGAAGAGTAGATAAGTATTGTTTATGACAGAGACCTCTTGGTGCTGAGAAGGAGGTGGACAAACTTATTGAACAAAGACTTGGAGCTTCGTTATGAACCTTGCATAAAGGGGAAGTAGCGACGTGATCTCACGTTATCGAGATAGGGTATGCACTCTGTCTGTGTACCTTGTGAGGTTGATATGGTGACATATTAACAAACTGAGGTGGCACCGCGACTAACTTTCGCCCTCAAGAATTTCATTCTTGAGGGCGAAAGTTTTTTGTTTGCTTTTTTGGCAAGTTCATATAGGAGGGAAATAGGATGAATCAACTATTAATGGAGATCGACACAAAATTGGAGACGGAACGATTGGTTTTAAGAAAGCCTCAACCTGGTGATGGTACAGTAGTCAATCATGCGATTAGGTCTTCCATTAAGGAAATGAAGCCATGGCTTGGCTTTGTACGTGAGGTTCCTACAGTTGAAGAAACGGAAATCAACACGAGAGAAGCGCATATTAAATTTCTTAAACGTGAAAGCTTGAGATACCTAGTATTTTTGAAAGAGACGAATGAATTTATAGGCTCAACAGGATTTCACAATATCGATTGGGACGTACCAAAACTTGAAATTGGTTATTGGATCGATACGACGTACCGCGGTAGTGGGTATATGACGGAAGCGGTAGGAAAGCTCACTCAGTTTGCACATGAAACTCTTGCATGCAAAAGAGTGGAAATTAGGTGTGATCGTGAGAACATTAGGAGTCGTGCTATTCCTGAACGTCTAGGATTTTCGTTAGAAGGAATTCTTAAAAACGAAGATTTATCGATAGATGGAACGAAAGTAACGGATACTTGTGTATATGCGAGCGTTACGTGATGTTATTGCTGGTTACGCTCGTTTGGAAGAAGAATGTATGAAAACTAACCTGGAAGTGTTTGACGAATACCGCTGTGAAGGAGGGCCTGTTTGAGTGTACCGAAGATTGTTAATCCTTGTATATTAATCCCATTTGAAGTTAAGGAGTATGCTGTTGAAGGCTGAATGCCACAAAGGAACATCTTAATCCCGCTATACATAAGGGCCCGGTTCATGCGGGTCAAACTGTGGACTGAAGTAGGATTTAGATTTGATACTCCTGAGAGGTCAATGACAATATCAGTTAGCTGTTTAGCGTAGCAATGGTCCAATGTTTCTTTCAACATCATTTCGGCATCGTTACCGTACAGTGTGCCAGAAATCGGGAGGAGAGCGAGGGTGTCTGTAATCGGAAGGAAGCTAATCTGAAGGTGATTTGAATGTGGCCCATCTTGTGGTGATCTTTGGCTTCGATAGGCTATACAAATGTCGTTATACGTGTAAGAAACTTCTTCAATGATCGAATCAATTCGTCTATTGACCTCCATTGAAGAGGTCGTGTTGGAGTTAAGGTGAATTTCGTGTAATGCTGCTTCAAAACTCACGCGCCGAAAAAGCGTTAAAACTCTAAAAGATTCTTCGAGAGGGATGCCGTTTGAAATAGCGAGATGTCCAGTTGCTTTTGCCCAATCCCTGATAGCAATTTTGATTTTAGCAGAATCCTGGTACAGCGCTTTTCCGATGTACTCAAGAAGCTCTGCCCGCCAGTCAAGAATCTGGTTTTCTTTCACTCTGGAAAGCTTCAACTTTCTTCCGTAGCTTTCATCTTGAAGCGCAAAAATCTTTTTTCCTAACGTGTATTTTTCTGTTGAGATTTTGTTTCCTATTTTAACGTATTCATTTTCCATCCGACAATCCTCCTTCTTTCTTTTAAAGAGTCTTCATACGGGGAAGAAGTGATCCAACAGTGAAAATCGGATTCCTTCATATTGTCAAATCCAACGTCAATTCTTTCTTTAATCTTATTTCGACTTAAACAGACGGTCTCCTTTAATTAACTTCATTTTTCTCTCTCATCCTCTTTTTCCCATATTATCAAAAGTAAGGTAGAGATAGTAAAACGTGCTCTTCTCTTTTATGGACGGCTGCTATTCGATAAAGATAGCTCTCTGCCAGAAATAGGTGAAGGATAAGAAATCATCTGCTTTTTGCAAGAGAGTTAGAAATTAGGATTTTGCCTCCAAAGAGTGATCGGTAGTTCCTGTTAAAATCAAACGCGGTAGTGGAGGGAATAACTGGAGAGATCAATCAAATAGTCGTATAGAAAACGGCAAATCATTTTAAGGTGGTTGTATGATGTATTGGTTCACAGCACTTTTTGATCAAAGGACAGAGGAACATATCAAAAATATTTGGCACGAGTTAAGTGAGAAGTCACTTTCCTATTATGGTGAGGAAGTCAAAAATGCAAGACCTCACCTCACATTGGGAAGCTACAAGCACTTAAATAGAAGAGAATTCATTAGAAATATAGATCTGTTCTATAGTGACAAAGCCAGTATTGATCTTACTTTTAACACGGTAGGGTCGTTTTTGAATTATGGAACTTTATTTATTTCACCGACGGTAACTAGAGAATTGCTTGAATTTCATACGAGTCACCACAAATTCTTTCGCTCATTCAACAACAGTGCAAATTCACTATATTTACCGGGTACTTGGATTCCTCATTGCACCTTAGCAAATAACTTGAGTGCTGAAAAGTTATCGGATGTTTTTCACTACTGCTTAAAAAGAAATGACATCATACATGGAAGAATAAGAGAGGTTGCTTTAATGGAATTAATCCAAGATGATGAGGAATGCATGGAAGCGCCTATCATATATTCTAAGATCTTAAAATAAATAATGACAGCTGGTTAAGAAGCGTTTCTCTTTACAATAAAGAGAAACGCTTCTTAACAATGTGCATATGGTTAAACGAAATGTTCGAACCTATTCTGATTCAATTCGGGTTTGTTTGATAGGCAGTATTAGTACTATGAAAGGTGTATCTCTATCTCATCACACTTCCGCCAGATATCTTTAACGATTCTCCAACGATGTTCTCTGCTGCGTTAGAAAGAAGATAAATGATACTGTTTGCCACCTCTTCAGGTTGCGTAATACGTCCTGAAGGTAATGCTTCTTCAACTGCTTTCAACTCTTCTTTAAAACTTTTGTTCTCTCTTTTTCCTTTTGCTTCGATACTATTTCTTCCCATCTCCGTATCTACAAATCCCGGACACACAGCATTGACACGAATACCATATTGAATCGCTTCATGTGCAAAAGACTGCGTGAATCCAGTTATTGCGAACTTTGATGCGCTGTATGCGGTGTTACCGAATGTTCCCCTCAGCCCTGATAGGGAAGAGAGGTTGACAATCGCTCCCTTTTGATTCTGTTCTTTCATATGCTGGTAAACAAGTTGAGTTAGAAGGACCGTTGAGGTGTAGTTAAGGTCCATTACTTTGCGAAGGTCTTCTTCTGTTAGTTTATCCAGTGTATCACCACCGCCGATGCCTGCTGAGTTCACTAAACCTGTAATGTTCCCATTTTGCGAAAGAGCAGCTTTAACAAGCGCAGACCTTGCATCTTCACTCGTTAAGTCAGCTGGAATGCTTGCAACCTTCGCATCTGGAGAAAAGTCTTCGCACTCATCTTTGAGCGTTTGAAGCTTTTTCTCGTTTCTTCCAGTTATCGTGATGGTTGCTCCAGCTTGGACTGCTACTTTAGCCGTTTCGTAACCGATGCCGCCTGTTGCGCCTGTTATGAGTATGTGTTCGTTTTTAAGCGTGTCATTTTTAAAAATCCCCATTGTTCATCCTCCTTTAACATCTAGCATTTTCATTCCCGATAAATGTACTACAAAACATCTTAATATAGTGAAAAAAGACAAGGAGCCACTCGCTCCTTGTCTTTTGTGAAATTTTGATTGATGCTAGTTAAGCGTGTTGATTGCTCGACTTTTGGCTCATTCGAGTGATGTTTTTTCAATCGCCTTACAGCTCGAATGAATGGTTACCAGAGAGCGTAAATAAGCCGAAAATCCCTAGAATCTCCTTCAAGTGTTCCTCGCTACTTTAACTGAGAACACTGACGTGCGTCAGATTATTTCCATACTGGAAGAAAGTACTTATTGTAATGAGAACGTATATTCGGTTAAAATACGGGTATATATAAAATAGAACAAATGTTCTTGTCAACGTATGAAAGGGGAATAAAGGTGGATTATTCTAAGTTTCCGATGAAAACGATCCTTTGTATTGATATGAAAAGTTTTTATGCTAGTTGTTCAGCGGTAGAGATGGGTCTTGATCCACTCACATGTTATTTAGCAGTGGTAGGTGATACTGAGCGGCAGGGGAGTGTGGTGCTGGCAGCTTCACCGGCACTAAAGAAAGAATTCGGTATCCGAACAGGTAGCAGGTTATTTGAGATTCCAAACGACAAGAGAATTCAAATTGTAAATGCTCGAATGTCTTCTTATTTGAAACAATCTATGGAAATAACGAGGCTTTTTCATCGTTATGTACCATCAGAATGTATCCATACGTATAGTGTCGATGAATCATTTTTGCAGATAGATGGGACTGAACGACTGTGGGGTAACAAATTTGCCGTAGCAGAGAAGATTAGGAATGAAATCAGTGAAACGTTTGGGTTACCGAGTGCGATTGGAATCGGCCCAAATCTTTTAATGGCAAAGCTTTGTCTCGACCTTGAAGCAAAAAAACACGGTGTCGCAGAATGGACTTATGAGGATATTCCTGAAAAACTCTGGCCGCTTTCTCCGCTCAGTCAAATGTGGGGGATCGGCTCGCGCGTGGAACGAACGCTAAATCGGATGGGCATTAGGAACGTAAAGCAACTTGCTCATTATCCGCTTCATCTGTTAGAAGAGAAATTTGGTGTCATGGGGAATCAGCTTTACCACCATGCGTGGGGGATCGACCTTTCTGAAATGGGAGCTCCCATTATGCAGGGACAGGTGAGTTTTGGGAAGAGCCAAATCCTGCTGAGAGATTACCATGATCAGAAGGAAATTCAGCACGTTATTCTTGAGATGAGTGAAGAAGTGGCTAGACGTGCGAGAAGGGCAAGGAAAGCAGGGCGAACCATCAGTCTTGGCATCAGTTACAGTAAGGAAGAAGGCGGTGGTGGATTTCATCGCTCAAGGAGTATTGAGGGGCCAACATCGATTACCCTTGAAGTATATCGGGTTTGTCTTCAGTTATTTGAAGAATTTTATGAAAGGAAAACCGTTCGGAAGATTTCCATTGCCCTTTCTAATATTTGCAATGATGAAGAAGTGCAGCTGGATTTATTTAACACGGAGCGTCCGAAGCAGCGAGATCTTGGCTATGTAATGGATTCAATAAGAGAGAAGTATGGCTCAGATGCGCTCCTTCGCGCCGTGTCGTACACAAAGGCAGGAACAGCGTTGCATAGAAGCAAGCTTGTTGGTGGGCATAAGGCATAGAAAGGAGAGGATGAGACCGTGATTCGTGATCGTGGAAATATCAAATGGACGTCAATGATGCTACCTGAACACGTGAAAGAACTGCGCGATTGGAAAGCGGAAGAGCAAAGAAAGGGAAAGCCTGTGTTGGATGAACAAATAATCGAAGAAATGAACGAACTCATTTGTGAAGCTATGGAGTTTCATCGGCCGTTATATTTTTATTATTTTCAGAACGGTGAAACCAACGTGCTCTATGGATATGTGCACTACCTAGATCAACTTAACAAAGAACTAAGAATTATGGATCTAGATGAGAAGAAAAGAAACATTCAAGTATCTGATCTTCTGCATGTTGAATTCGAATGATGATATCTCCGGACAGTGAAAAGTTTTTCATTTGAAGAATGGGGTAAAATACGTATATAACAATGAGTGCATCCATCTATTCAGAGTAGGATAAACCAGGATCCGGAGTGAGATGAAAGATGTTATTAGCTGAGAATCTTACACAGAATAAAGAAAATATCAAAGGAATCGATATTCATTATGAATACTATGGAAACAATGAGGCAGAGGATCGCCCGGTGTTAACCCTTCTTCATGGTTTTTTATCCTCGAGTTTCAGCTACAGACGATTGATTCCGTTACTTACAAAAGCCTATACGGTAGTAGCAATTGACCTTCCGCCATTTGGAAAAAGTGAGAAATCCAATCAATTTGTCCATTCGTATCAGAATTATGCTGAAGTTGTTGTCGAACTGCTTGAACGACTTTCAATCGAACAAACGGTTATGATTGGTCATTCTATGGGAGGGCAGGTAGCGATGAGAGCATCTATGCTAAAAGATAACCTTGTTAGCAAAAACATTTTATTGTGTAGTTCAGGGTATCTAGAGAAAGCTAAGCAGAGTCTTATCTATACGTCCTATTTGCCGTTTTTCTCAGTCTATTTGAAGAGGTGGCTTTATCGAAAAGGAGTAAGAGGGAATCTGATTAATTGTGTCTATGACCCAGCTATGATCGATGAAGAGATGATGGAGGGCTATATCCAGCCGTTTTTCAATGAAGGGATCTTTCGTTCGCTAGTTCGAATGATACGTGATCGTGAAGGGGATTTGTCGCCAGCTGAATTGAAACAAATCCAAACTCCTAGTCTGTTGATATGGGGCGAAAATGACAAAGTAGTGCCACTGAAGGTAGGTAAGCGTTTAAGTGAGGACCTGCCGAATGCTGAACTCATAATATATGAGAAAACCGGCCACCTTCTTCCAGAAGAACGACCGAGATCGATTATGAAAGACATCGAAACCTTTCTCAATGGTTAGATTAGATGAAGAAAATGGAAGCCGCGTGAAACTTGAAAGCATCTTAGGACATTAGGTAAACTCCTTATAGAGTAAGGAGTTTATTTTAGTTAATTAGTCATAGTTGACTTATCAGAATAATGCGTGATAAAGTGATGATTCCCTGATTGAAAAGGGATACTCGGAGCAGTTAAACGTCTGCTCTTTGATAACTGTATACATCTTATTAAGAGAAGTGGAGGGGTCTGGCCCAATGAAGCTTCAGCAACCTCTGATGATCAGAAAGGTGCTGCTTCCAGCAAGAGTAATCTTGAGAGATAAGAGCAAAAGTCCTCTTCTCTTGAAGTGGGCTTTTTTAGTTTAGCTGTTTTTGTAGACATTGTTGCTATAAGAGTAGTGGTTGATTTCCGCTCTAATCAACTATGAAGTGTGTTTTTTTAAACCTCTTTCAAATACAACAATCTTTTAGAAAAGAGCTTTTAGTTTTGAGAAACAAATGAAGGAGATCAGACTAATGGAAAAAGAGATAAAAGGAAATGGTGTTGCGCTACTTCCTCTTGGAATATTTATTGTGCTTTTTATTGGCACAGCGATTGTAACAAAAGATTTTTATAGCATGCCGGTCATTCTGGCTTCATTAATTGCGGCAGGCGTAGCTCTTTCGATGAATCGAAAAGAAAGCTTTATGACAAAAGTGGAAGTGTTCTGTCGCGGAGCAGGAAACACGAATATTATCTTAATGATTCTTGTTTTTCTATTGGCAGGGGCTTTTGCTGGAACGGCTGAAAAGATTGGCGCGGTGGATTCGATTGTTAATTTAGGAATTTCGATTCTTCCGGCAAACTTGCTGATTGTCGGTCTATTTTTAATCGGCTGTTTTATTTCCATCTCGATGGGGACGTCGATGGGAACGATCGTTGCCCTTGCACCGATCGGAATAGGGATTGCTGAACAAACGGGTGTTGCCCCGGCGCTCGCATTATCAGCGGTTATTGGTGGTGCGATGTTCGGAGATAATCTCTCTATGATTTCAGACACAACAATCGCAGCTGTGCGAACACAAAATACGCAAATGAAAGACAAGTTCAAAGTGAACTTCTTTATCGTCTTGCCAGCTGCAATCGTTACTGCAGCTATTTACACTGTTTTAACGATGGGTGAGCAAGCAATAGTTGGAGGAGAGCATGCATTTGATTTCATTACGATTATTCCTTATTTAGGAGTACTAGTAGCTGCAATCGCTGGTGTGAACGTTCTTGTTGTGCTTTTGAGTGGTACCATATTTGCAGGGATTGTTGGCCTTTATAATGGCACATTTGGAATGAATGGATTGATTTCGACCGTTACCGAAGGGATTAAAGGAATGGAAGATCTTGCAATGATTGCCCTCGTCATCGGTGGGATGATTGAAGTGATTAAGCATAATGGTGGAATACAATATGTGCTGGACAAAATTTTAAGCAGAGTAAAGTCAAGAAGGGGAGCAGAGTTCGGTATAGCGGGTCTCGCAAGTGTGCTTGATTTATCAACTGCCAATAATACGATTTCAATTATAATGGGAGGTCCACTTGCCAAGAATATTTCGGAGGAATATGGTGTTGATCCAAGGAAATCTGCTAGTCTTTTGGATATTTTCTCAGGCAGTATCCAGGGGATGCTCCCATACGGAGCACAGGTGCTGGCAGCTGCGGGTCTCGCCTCAATCTCGCCTCTCGCCTTACTACCATATTCCATTTACCCAATCTTAATCGCTATTGCAGGAATGATTGCGATATTCATCAATTACCCCTCTTTCCAAAGAGGAGAGAAGGCCAAGTAGAGAAGGAATTGGAATGTTTATCACCCGGATTAATTCATAGTTCAGCATCAAAAAAGACAGGTAGCTCTTGATTGAGCGCACCTGTCTTTTTCTTATTCTTCAATTCTTTTTTGGAGATGAATGATTCGCTGAGGAAGAATATACAAGTATTCAATCAACGAATCTAATAAATCAATAATAAGATTAGCGGTTTCTTCGCTTGTTGCTTTCTCTAGACAGAGCAGATCGTTTAAATTACTTCCTTTTCCTAGCAACTGTCCAAGTTTAACAATAGGTTCTTCTAGATCAATCTGTTTCGCAAGTGCTTCAAGTTGTTTGGCAAGGGGTTGTCCCAATTCATTATCTGCAAGAAAGCTGCCGGTGATGCTCTCAAGAACTCGGTTAGCCATAACAGCAGTTGCAGTCCAATCCTTCATATTATGTACGTTCACGGCAGAGCGATAAACACGCTCAAGATCATCGGGTAGTCGGGCTGCGCTAGTAAGTCTGCCGAGCGGTTCGCGTGTAAACGATGTTTGATGGACAAAAAGCTCAACTTCTTCACCTCGGTCACTATGAGATGTTTTGATTAGAATAAATAGCACGGCTTCTTTACAAATTGAACACCGAGAAAGCGTTGAGAAAACGGCTTGATTAATCTGGTAATCGAATTTCAACTGAAAAGAGGCGTCGTTTCCACATTCTGGACATTCTGTATTGGCTGATTTTGGTAGCTTTGTTTGTCCATATTTTACAACTGAATTAATAGTAGTCTGTTGTATCTTTCTCATGATATACCCCCTGGATCGATTTTGAGCAACTTGTTGTGAATCGTGTTTAACCCATGCGGTCGTTCGTTAAATTCAATAGTTAGGATTGTGGAAAAATTACACAATCAACTTATAATATTCGCCCCTTATGGAAATATAAGGGGGTTTATAACGAAGTGGACGCATAGCAAGAGAAATGTGAAACAAAAGTCCTTTACGTAAGATGAGTAAAATAGTACCAAAATTGTGAATTTATTGACAGGTGAGGTCGGCGAATTCTACACTATAGTTTAATGAACTAATAAACTATAGGAGGTAACGCTATGCAACACGGTCATCATATTTGGAATCATTTATGGAAAGAACATCATCGTGCAAAAGATCTCTTAACATTCGCTTCTTCACACACGCCGGAAATCCCTTCTCAAACGTCACAAAAAAATACTAGTATTACATCTGGCCCGGAACCCTCCTATGATAAAAGGAAACTGACAGGGCTCATTCTCGGACCCGCATTATTTCTTAGCCTCATGTTATTTTTTCATCCGAATGGACTTTCGAATGCAGGACTAGCCGTACTAGCAAGTACAGCGTGGATTGCAACATGGTGGATTACGGAAGCCATTCCTATTCCAGCAACGTCTTTACTGCCACTGATCTTATTTCCACTGACGGGAGGACTGAAGGGTGATTTAACGGCGTCGGCATATGGAGACAATACCATTTTTCTATTTATGGGCGGATTTCTGATTGCGCTTTCAATGCAGAAGTGGGACTTACATAAACGGATTGCCCTTTTTATTATATCAGCAATAGGAACCAGTACGGAGAGAATTGTGCTTGGTTTTATGGTTGCAACAGGATTTCTATCGATGTGGATTTCTAACACAGCAACCGCTATGATGATGGTCCCTATCGGACTTGCAGTCATTTACCAGGTTTCAGATCAACTTGAGTTAGATACAGACAAAGGAGCGCCCTCATTTAATTTTGGAAAAGCGATTATGCTAGGGATCGCCTACAGTGCATCGATTGGTGGTCTCGCCACACTGATTGGAACACCACCAAACACCATATTTGCAGCCGTGGTGAATGAGTTATATGGAATTGAGATTTCATTTGCACGCTGGATGATGTTCGGAGTGCCGTTAACCGTTCTTCTCTTGTTCGGATGTTGGTATTATCTTGTGAAGATGGCCTTCCCAATGAAAATTAAAGAACTACCAGGTGGAAAAGAAGTCATTGCAAAGGAAAGAAAAGATCTCGGGAGAATGTCTGTTGAAGAGAGCGTCATTCTAACCATTTTTTCTCTCACTGCACTAGCGTGGATTAGCCGTTCGTTTGTACTAAGCGAGCTTAATCCAAACATTAATGATACAGTCATCGCGATGACTGCAGCGCTTTTGCTATTTCTTATACCGGCACCTTCGAAGAGAGGGGAGTTTCTTCTAGACTGGCAAACTGCGAAAGGTCTTCCCTGGGGCATTTTGCTTCTGTTTGGAGCAGGTCTTGCGATTGCAGCTGGGTTTCAAGAATCGGGACTTGCAAAATGGATTGGAGAACAGTTAACCGTTCTGGAAGGCATTCATTTATTCATTATCTTGCTTCTTGTAACCACACTCGTGATTTTCTTAACAGAAATTACCTCAAATACAGCGACAGCAACAATGATGTTTCCGATCATGGCTTCGCTATCAGCGGCAATTGGAGTTCATCCGTACGCCTTAATGATTGGCGCTGGAATTGCATCAAGCTGTGCTTTCATGCTTCCAGTTGCCACACCTCCGAACGCGGTTGTGTTTGGATCAGGTTATTTAAAGATTCCTGATATGGCAAGAGCTGGTTTATGGCTTAATCTTACTTCTATTGTAGTAATCACACTGGCGATCTATTTCTATATGCCGATTGTATGGGGGATTGACTTAACTCAATTTCCAGATGCGTTAAAATAGTAATGAGAAAGAACACCAAAAGGCGATGATATCATGACCGAGGTAAGAACTAGTAACAAACCATATACTTCGAAAGACGCTGGATTCTGGCGAGCGGCGATCAGTTTAGCGTGTGGAGCGTTACTCATATTTTCAGCACTTTATGCTTTTCAACCATTGCTTCCTATTTTTGCTACTGAATTTCATTTAACAGCAACAACTTCCAGCTTGCTGATGTCTACGCCTGTAATGACGATGATACCTGGGCTTCTTGTTCTAGGTTTTGTGTCAGATCGTTATGGACGAACCGCTGTGATGAAACTATCGCTTCTTTTGGTACTAGGTACTTTGCTTGTGATGCCATTCATGAATTCTTTTATTCTTCTGATAACCATTAGGTGTATAGAAGGATTCTTTCTTGCGGGTATCCCAGCAGCAGCAATGGGATACCTGGCAGACGAAGTAGCACCCAGTAGTGTAGGACTTGCTACAAGCATTTATATTGCGAGTAATGCAATGGGCGGACTTGGTGGAAGAGTTGCAACAGGATATTTGACTGATTTATATAGTTGGCAGATTAGCTTCATGTATCTTGCGGGATTCGCAGTGGTCGCCACATTTTGTTTTTACTGGCTCCTTCCAGCTTCGCGGTTTTTTAATGGGGGAAGCAGCAGCGTTACCAAGGATGTAAAAGGAATGCTTGTGCATTTAGAAGATCGCCGTTTATTGTCTTTGTTTACGCTCGGTTTTCTCATTCAGGTTATCTTCACAGGTGTGTGGACGTATTTGCCATTTTATCTGGAACGTGACCCTTTTTCCCTCTCGTTAAAATTGATATCCTTCACCTATTTTGCGTACATACTCGGTGTGATCTCACCGCCGATCGCAGGTAGAATCTCATCTGATGTTGGCCTCCGACGCACGATGATCACAGGGTTAATTATTCTTTCAGTAGGGGTAATCCTTACAATGTTCAATGGTTTTACGATTGTAATGATCGGATTGTGTACCATTTGTGCTGGTTTTTTCATTGCCCATTCGATGGCGTCAGCATCTGTTGCAAGTACTGCTGAACATCATAAGAGCGGTGCATCTAGCTTCTATTTAATCAGTTATTATGCCGGTGTAGCTGCGGGAAGCTCTGGCGTTGGATTTCTTTGGGATCACTTTGGTTGGAAAGGGGTCGCGAGCTTAATTGTTCTCATTATCCCTCTACTCTTTCTATTTACGAACAAACGAGTCTCGAAACGATATAGATCTTATGCATTAAGAGAGGAGAACGCAAAATGAAGGTGAGAAATGCTAAGGGTGGAGATGAAGATGGGATTGCTTCCTTGCTTTTTGATATGGGATACCCCTCATCGAGTACAAGAGTTAAAGAACGTTTCAGACTAATTATGAATGACAGCGAATATGTCACACTTCTTGTTGAAGAAAATGATTGTCTGATTGGTATGCTTGGGATGCATTTCGAGCGATCCTATGTGTCGGACATTACGGTTGCAAGAATAATCACAATGGTTACTTCAAGAGACCACAGGCAGCGGGGCGTGGGTAGAATGTTAATAATGGAAGCTGAAAGGTTGGCAGTGAACAGAGAAGCCTCAACAATCGTTCTAAATAGTGGAAATCGTAAAGAGAGAGCGGCTGCTCATCTTTTTTATAAAGCATGTGGGTTTATAGCGAAATCAACAGGATTTTATAAATCAATGAGTTAAGAGGTAATGAGGAAAGAAATTCATCAATCAGTAAAGTCAAAGAAGGGCTAGGATCACTATGCCTGCAATGAGGAGGATACAAACAGACACGAGAAGAATCCGTTGAACAGCTGGTGAGGATTTGCGAAACATTCTCTTAAACATGTGTTCACTTCCCTTTTCAATATTTTACTTGTTTACGAATGAAAAACAAAAGCCTCACAGCTCCGCATTTGGGAGCTGTGAGGCTTTCTTATTGGTGCCAAAAGCACCGTTCATTACGCACCGTTCATTACATTATTTTCTCGTGAATCCTTCTTCATCGAGATACTGAACCGCTTCATTGCGAGAAGGAAATGTGCCATCAAGAATATCTCCCGCATACACATTCCACAGTTCTAACTCTGGTTCGTACATTAACTCAAGTGTTTGGTCCTCATCATTTACCCACATCTGCACTTCGATGTCTGATCCTGGAAGGACAGAAAGAGAATGAATGGATTCACCAATAATTTTACGCAGTTCGTTGCTAGAGAAGTCACGAATATTGACCATGCCTCTCTCATCTAATGGATAACCTTCGATTAGGTCACCAAATACAAAGCCGTTTCCATTTGGGTGTAAGTGATATACGACGTTCTTCTTATCTATAACTGCTTCTTCATAATGAAAATTCACACGTCCAAGAGAAACGTCTTTTCTTGTAAGTTCAGGGAAAGATGATTCGATAATTTCTAATTTTTCTTCAAAAGTTAGCATAATGCCTCCATGTGCTTAAATAGTCTTTCTGCATTCAGTTTGAACAGGATCCAATCAATTCAAACATACTGCACCTTATCTTATCATGGCTAATCACAAAATTGTATGGTTTGTCTCTAGTTCATGAAGAAAATTAATGATTTCAGCTTTGTTTCGTAGTAATATAACGTTTTTTTCTGGTCCCATTTGTTGAAACTGCGCAAACCTTTTCTTCATTTTTTGTTTTCGAGGGTAATAGGTTGTCCAAATAAATTTTAGAAAGGACCATTCCATTTTTTCTTTGCAGCCGCTACCCATATCTGATCGTGTTTGGCCAATATGAGTGAACCAGCGTTTCAAAACTCTATAAATACATACGAGCCTCGGAATTTCTAGATAAATGAGGGTATCAGCTCGTGGCGCACGAATGTCAAAGGAGCTACTGTAATTTCCTTCTATAATCCAGGATGAATTTGCTGCAACTGTCTCTTGAGAAGCTCGAAATTCTTCAAGGGTAGCTTCCTGCCAGCCTGGTTTCCAGAAAAGCGAATCAAGATGGTATACACGGAGATCAAGTAAGTCACCGAGTTTTTTTGCGAACGTTGACTTTCCGGCTCCTGCTGAAACACCCATTACGATAATTCGATTCATAGCCGTCCTCCCTGAAAATGAATTCTTTCAAAAGTTTACCAGAAAGGTAATGAAGTAGGAAGCAGGTTGAATGAAGATAGGGTGTAATTATTGGCTATTTTCTATAATTAAGGATTATTTTAGGATAAAATAATGTCCAAGGGGGAGGTAATGGGAATGATCAATCTATCAAGTACTATTCAATTAGCTACAGAACTTATTAGGACAAAGACTTCTGGATGTGAAGCAGCTTTTCTTGCGGGGAGCGTTGTGAGGGGAGAAGCAACGACTACTTCAGATCTTGATATTGTTGTATTTGATTCGTCCGTAACAGCTTCTTATCGAGAGAGCTTCATGTATGAGGATTGGCCGGTCGAATGGTATGTACATAATTTAGAAAGTTATTACGCTTTCTATGAAAGTGATTGTGCCCGTGGCAGGCCATCCATGCCAAAAATGGTTTCTGAAGGTGTTATTCTTCAGGATAATGGTTGTGCGAAAGCGTTACAGAAAGAAGCGGAAGTTATTCTAAGGAAGGGACCAGATCCATGGGAAGAAGAGACAATCAGGAGGAAACGCTATTTTTTAACCGATGTTCTCGAAGACTTTATTGGTGCGACAGACCGAGGAGAAGAAATGTGCTGCGCCGCTGCGCTTGCTGATCAGGTTCACGAATTTATTCTCCGTACACATAAACAGTGGACAGGTTCGTCAAAATGGATTGTTCGAGCTATGAACAGCTATAATCCTACACTTGGAGCTGAATTTGTTCGCGTTTTCGATCAGTATTACGTGACAAGACAAAAAGAAGAGGTCATTGCGTTCGTTGATCAGGCTTTACTACCATATGGGGGAAGACTGTTTGACGGTTTTTCACTAGGAAAGTAATCGCCATTTTATAAGGAATGTTTCGTGAAAAAGAGGAAAAACCGTACATCCCATTGCAACTATTAATAGGTTTGGGAATTTTCATGTTATGATCAATTTATTAAACTAGTGAGAGGGAGATTACGTGATGAAAGACATTTCACATATTCTATTAGCCTTCCTTTTCATTATCGGTATTGGTGTTATTGTTAACTTGGTAAGCGAAAGCGATTATTATCATACACTTTTCATGAAAGATGATGTACCTCTACCAACAGAGCTTCATCCCACAGTCAGTGAAGCTAAGGATACATTGATCAAAAGAGCAGCGAAAAATGACATAGAAATCGCTATCACTGCGGGCTATCGAACCGAAGAAGAACAAGATGCTCTTTATGAAAAAGGACGTTCGACTGAAGGAAAAGTCGTAACGAATGTGGCAGGTGGCGGTTCTTATCATAATTATGGATTGGCGATTGATTTCGCGTTGAAATTAGATGATGGTGATGTTGTTTGGGATATGCAACGTGATGATAACGGCAATGGCAAATCAGATTGGATGGAAGTAGTAAGCATAGCGAAAGATCTAGGATTTGATTGGGGTGGAGACTGGACTAGTTTCAAGGACTACCCTCATTTGCAAATGGACTTTGGTTTAACGATGAGAGAATTGAAAAATGGACAAAGACCTGATGGTAATGAATACGCAGCAAAATAACTCACATACAAGAAGGGGATAAATGATGGCAACAAGAGAAGCTGTCGGTGCAGTCGTTAC
The DNA here is from genome assembly GCA_963805895.1 of uncultured Bacillaceae bacterium. GTDB lineage: Bacteria > Bacillota > Bacilli > Bacillales > Guptibacillaceae > Guptibacillus. The sequence goes on along the minus strand of CAWDWH010000016.1, from coordinate 64,094 downwards.
GCAGGGGAGCAACTTTATCATCGTCCATAAACAGAACATAAACACTAAATCTGGACGAGAAACAATTCACGGCATGTGGGATTTTGTTAAAGGTGGAGTTGAACGTGGTGATGTCGACTTAGAATCTGCCATTAGAAGGGAACTACTAGAAGAAACAGGTTCATCGAAATATCGGTTAAAGAAATCATTTCATGAACCAATTACCTTTGAATTTCCTCAAGCGATTCAAAGGAAGATAGGCTATGATAATCAAGTTACGACCATGTTTCATTTCGAGTACTATGGTAAAAAGCGTGATCTAAAACCGAATGATCTAGAAATTAACGAGATTCGTATCGTTCATCAGCATGAGTTAGTAGATGTCTTAGCTCATCAAGAATCCAAAGATTTTGTGTTAAAAAATCTTTCCGATCTATTGTGATAAAATAGGTTTATCTTTTTTTTATACGGGGTAATTTAAAACTAACATAAATTTCCCCCTTTTGACCGTCCGAGTACTCGGGCGGTTTTTTTAATCCTAACACCATCCGTGTTGAAAACCTTTGTTTTAACAATTATCAATTTGTTTCTTGAAAATAATACCTATTATCGATAGGATAAAGACATTGATTTAACAACAAAAGAAGTAGACGAACTTAACCTATCATCCCTGTTCGCCTATTAGATAGGAGAGTGTCGTGCGACGTATAAATTTTTCTAACCATCTATATCTATTTTATTCGCTTATTTTCATATTAGATGTGATTCACATTTTTTGGTCTAATACTCTGCTTTATTCCGTTATTGGTATACTTGGGATCGTTATGGTAGTGATTAACTTTCCGAAAGCAGACCGTGTATTTAAAATTCTAGGTGCTATCCTTCTAGCGGCAGGAGGAATTTTTTATGTCTCGAGCGATGTACCTGTTACGAAAATTCCATCCTTTTTTGCTGGAAATATAGGGTTGCTCTTACTTTTGTCAATGCTGCCATGGATGAATAGTGTGGTGAAGGCTGGAAGATATAATCGGTTATTACAGTCTTTACTTGGTGGCAATGTGAAGGGAATGGGAGATCTCTATGTACGGAGTGAGGCGACCATGGTTTCACTTGCAGCATTTCTGAATTTATCTTCAGCTACCATTTCCCAAGATCTGTTGAAAAATCAATTGAATAAAGCCCAAGACACTGTTAGAAATAGCTTTATTGCCATGTCTACGCTAAGAGGGTATTCACTGGCACTTCTTTGGAGTCCTTTAGAAATCTTATTAGCAACGTCAATTTTCATTACGGGAGCTAATTATTTAGAAGTGTTACCGTGGATGTTGTTTGTTGCTATTCTAGGATTTACCGTGGATGCATGTATCGGAAAAATGATGTTTCGAAAAGAAGAAGTAGGGGGGCCATCGACTTCTGTAAGAACGGTAGGAGTAAATAAAAAGAAGTTAATTGAATTTATCGCTGCGCTTGTTATGTTTTTGATAGTGGTTGTCTTCCTAGCTAATGTGATTCATTTCAATTTCTTGTTTTCAGTAACAATAGCCATCTTTCCCTTTGCCTTCATCTGGGCTTTGCTGATGAAACGAAGGAGGAGTTTTTTTCTAATAGGTTGGCCGAACTGGAAGAGACAGATGAATCATTTAAGCAATTTCATCGTGCTTTTGTTATCGTTGTCTTTCTTAACAGAAACGTTAAATGCTTCTCCATATTTAAGTTATCTCCAGGACCCACTCATTGCTTTAGATGGCCACCCTGTGTTCATCATGCTGTTTATTCAGGCTGCTTTTCTAGTTATGACGTTACTGGGCGTACATCCTCTTGCAACTATGGGGATCTTCGGTGGGGTTAGCGGGTTATTAATGGGAGCATTACCTTCTGTCACATTAACGATTCTTCTAGCAAGTTGTGCAATTGCAACGGTTCCATCTGCGCCTTATGGCCTCATCGTCACTCTTACATCCATTGGATTAAAGATGAACCCATACAAAATCGCATTCAAAAACCTTCCATATAGTTTGCTATGTGGATTCATTGGCGTGATGGTCGCATACTTGACGTTGTCCATTTACTAAAATAGCACCTGTCTGTTAAGTGAGTAGTTTAGGGTTAGGGACATCCCCGTAGATTATGGTTAACTTTAGAAGACATAATGTATAAGGAGTATCTATGAAGCTACAAGATCACTTTGTTAAATCCGTCCGTTTCTATTTTGAGGAAGAAGGAGAAGTGTGGTTGAGGAATTTGCCGGAGTTACTTCATTATTGTGAGCAAAAATGGTCCATTAAGATGGAGGAACCTTACAATCTTTCAATCAATTATGTGGCGCCCGCTGTAAACAAAGACGGTACTGAAGTTGTCGTAAAAATGTGCCTACCGGGAACGGAATTTCTGGATGAATTAGAAACCCTCCATCTATTTCAAACTAATAGTATGGTTCAGGTTATGGACTATGAGGAAGATAAGGGGATTATCATTCTAGAAAAACTATCACCTGGGTACACATTGGCAGAACTAAAAGATGACGAAAGTGCCTGTCGTGTTGCGGCAGAAGTCATCAGGAAGTTATCACGCCCCGCTCCGATCGGGTCTCGTATTCAAACAACAAAAACCAGGGAAAATCAGCTCAAAAATATAGCGAATGATCACAAGAAAGGACTTGGCCCGGTTACCCAAAAGATGTTTGAAATAGCATCTGAAATCTTCGCATCATTGAATCAAACCATTGGTGAAGAAAAGCTTCTGCACGGGGACTTCCACCACTACAATATTCTTAATTCAGGAGATAGAGAATGGAAGGTAATTGATCCAAAAGGGTTGATCGGTGAAATCGAGTACGATTTAATACAATTTCTACTAAATTGCCTTCCTGATGAGGGAACCTTTGAAGTTACTGAAAACCGAATCGAGATATTGACGGATGAGCTGAATCTTAATAAAGAGCGATTGATACTCTGGGGTTATTGCCATGCGGTACTAGCCACATCATGGACAGTGGAAGAAGATGCTTACGATGAACGTTTTTTTCAAATGATAGGAGTTTTTGAAAGGTTATATAACGAAACTTATGGGAAAGAAGTCGGGATGTTGGAAGATAAGCCGAGGATCAAGCCATGTTAATTGAAAACGCTCAGAGCAAAATTTAATTGCTCTGAGCGTTTTTATGATGAATTAGGTTTGAATCTAATAGACTTACTTTCGATTATTTCTTAGGTTTAAACGGCCACCAAATCCCGTTCCCAAATGAAACAACGACGGCAGGAATGAGAAGTGGTAGAACGATTAGACCGTAGAGAAGCAGTCCAGTTATGACAATTGTAGCAATCTGCATTAAGCTTAGGACGCCTGAAGGCATCATGGCTCCGAAAGTACCAGCTAGAATGATAGCAGCAGTGATAACGACTGTACCCATTTTTGCCATCGATCGATGCATCGCTTCTTTTATTCCAATAGATGCTTCCTCGTTAAAGCGGTCGAGTAGGAAGATCGAGTAATCGACGCCGAGCGCAATTAACATCACAAAACCAAAGAATGGAACGGCCCATGTAATACCATCATAGCCGAGTAGATTAATAAAGATCAGCTCTGAAATGGCAATCGATGTAAAGTATGTTAGCAAGAGCGAACCGATCATAACAAGCGGCATGATCATGGAGCGGAAAAGAATTGTAAGGATAATAAACAATCCGACGAGCATGATAATAACCGTTCTAGTAAAATCACTAGTTGATATGTCAGAGAGGTCACTATTAATACTTGAAACACCGCTATAAGCTACAGTAGCATCTTCGAGAGGTGTGCCATCGGTTGTGCGAGTCACGGTTTTCTTTATTTCTCTAACCGTGTCGATGGCTTCGGTTGAGTAAGGATCCTCTTTTAAGATAACTTCAAGCGTCACAGCTTTTTGATCATCGAAGGCATATCGATCGATCGCAGGCTTAAAGTCTTCATTATCAAGAGTACCATCTGGTATGAAAACCCCTGTGTCACGGAGTGATTCGGAGTCGCCCATCTTACTAACTAAGTCAGCGGCATCCTGAAGACCGTTCTTAATTTCATTTAACCCATCAATCGACGACCCAATCCCTTCAGAAAGTTGAGAGAGGCCACTACTTAGCTCTGAAACTTGCCCGGATTGACCCTGTATTTTGGAAGAAGCTCCTGAAAGCCCCTGTTGAATTTGACCTAACTGCTGTTGTACCTGTCCAAGTTGTTGCGTAGCAGCGGCAATATTTTGGGATTGTTGCAGTCCTTGAGAGATAGAGCCAAGCTGTTCATTTACTTGTCCAAGGCCATTGACCGCATCTTCAAGTCCGCCTGCATTTCCACTAGATGGAATTTGTCCACTCATGTTATCAAGGTTCTTTTGTACTTCTGTTAACCCATCTTGAACATCACTAATGCCGTTTGTTGCTTCGTTTAATCCATCACCTACTTGAGTAAGTTGGGAATCAACGTAGAGATCATCGATAACGTCTCCTGCAGGTCTCGTAATAGATCTGACAGAATCAACGTCTTCGTTCTTCTCAATTTCTTTACTGATGGTTTCAATATAAGGCAGATACTCTTCTGTAACGATTTTTTTATCTTGCTGAATAATGACTTTTACCGGAAGAGAGTCGCCCTTACCAAAACCTTCCTCGATTGCATCCAGTCCTTTAACCGATTCATAGTCACTACCGATTTCATTCACTGTATTAAAAGATAGCTGGTCGTCATATGTGAATAGAAGGGGTACCGTAATAAGTGCCACAATGACCATCGACCAGATCGGTTTGTTAATTGAAAATCTACCGAATGCTGTCCATAGTTTACTATCTTTGTGTGATGCGGACTTCTTAGATGGCCAGAATAATTTGTCTTTCAGTAGTGCCATAAAGAATGGAACGATTGTAAATAGGACAATCATCAGTACCGCTATACCAACAGCGACACCAACAGCTGACTTAAAAATAGGGAAATCGGCAAAGCCAATAGCGGCAAAACCAATAAATACGGCAAACCCACTTATTAGTAACGTGCGTCCAGCTGTTTTGTATGTGTTTACAATGGCATCTTCTACCGAATGACCCTGAGTTAATTCTTCTTTGTACCTACTTAAGAGAAGGATACAATAATCAGTTCCAATACCAAATAACACGGCAACAAGGAAAATTTGAGTGTAATTGGAAACAGGGAAACCAAACCAATCGATTAAAAAGGCAACGATTGATTGACTGAGTAAATACGTAACTCCCACAGCAAGTAGAGGGATAAATGGTGTCGTAATCGAACGGAATACCGCCAGAAGCAGAACAAAAATTAGAGCAACTGTGATGATTTCAGTTCTCTCAAGGCCCTTCTGTGCGCTTTCGTTCACGTCATGATTAATAATTGGCTCACCAGTGAGATAGGCAGTTGTATCATCTGGTATAACATCTTGTCGAATGTGATTCGCTAGCTCATTGACTTCATCGTCAGTCCCGTCAACTGTAATTGGAAGAAGGACAGTCTCCTTATCTTCGGAAACGAGTTGATCAGCAGTTTCTTCACTTTCAAAAGGATCCAATACGTCCTTGATTACTGAACCTTCTCCCTCAATCTCTTTAGCTATTGAGGAAATTTTTTCCTGAGATTGCTCGTCCACCGGTTTGTCATAGGTGAATACAAGCGAGATCGTTTCGTCTCCGGCACCAGCTTCTTCAAGAATATCCGCTGCCAATTTTGAGTCTGCGTTCTCAGGAAGTTGGAATGTCCCGGCATCTTCCGCCTGTTTTGTAAGATTTGGAGAAAGGATAAAAAGCACAGCAGTTAGAGCGATAAGTGCAATAGCAATGGGCCACTTGAATTTTAAAATTTGTTTCATTATGAATCTCCTTCTGTTTTTAGAATAGAACTCAGTTTACGAAAAATACGTAGAAATTCATCAATTTCTCTTTCATGGAAATCGTTTAATACAATGTTCTCAACATGTTTGTAAATCACCTCGTTAAATAATGTAACGACTTCTTGTCCTTTGTTAGTAAGAGCAATAGATTTTCCTCGTAAATCTTCCTCTGAATCGACAGTTGTGACAACACCTTTAGCTTCTAGCTTTTTGTATCGATTTGAAATGGCGCTTTTGTGAACGCCCTGTAAGGAAGCGAGTTTACCAGGTGAAATATTGCTAGATTTTGAGATGATTTGAAGCATCTGGAGTTGTTCTGAAGAATATTCTTCAAAGATTTGATGTTCAAATGATCGGATAATACGTTCTGTTCCATACATGATGACTTCTTCAAATAGCTCGACAGCTTCGCTTAGTTTCTCATTCATGATAGATACCTCCACAAGTTTACCCTCTAAACAATATTAGTTTAACCTCTAAACCATAAGGGATGCAACTATTTAGAATTGATCTTTTTAATTAGAAAAACTCGTATGGTGTAAAGATGGTGGTTTATGGAGCCAAGTTCGTTGCTAAACCCTGAGTGAAACGTTAAAAGTGAAAGTCTTATCCGAGAAAGTAGAGAAAGTGATTCTATAGTTTTCATGAAACCGATGGGATTGTATCGAAGAAATAATACATTTATGAAAGAAGTAAATAAAAGTGAAAATTAACAGAATATTGGCACATTATATGTTGCAAAATCCCAAAATTGGTATTATGATTAGTGAAACGGATAATCGTTCGCTAAAACGAAAGGGAGGAATGGTCATGAAGAGCACTGGTGTTGTTAGGAAAATTGATGAACTGGGCCGAATTGTCATTCCGAAAGAACTTCGACGCACACTTGATATCCAGGTTAAAGATCCGATAGAGATCTTTACTAGCGATAACAAAATAGTTCTACAGAAGTATCAAGCGGATATGGCCTGTATGATTACTGGTGAAGTGCTGGATGAAAACATATCGTTTGGTAATGGTAATATTATTCTAAGTCGCGAAGGCATGGTTCTACTTCAGGAAGAATTGGAAACGAAGTTGGGCTTGAAGCCTAAAGAGATGGCTTGAGGCAGAATCACTATGAGATAAAACCTATCCATAATATATATAAAAACACATCCAATTCTGGGTGTGTTTTTATATATGGATTTGTAAATTAAACTATTTAAACGAATAGACTATATTTTTTTGATTGTTATATACAGAAACTTTCATGATTGGAATCGCGAGGGCTCACACTAATATCGTAATTTGAGTAGAACATTTCTTATATCTTCATCTTTCATCATCATGGTTCCGAATCTTCTAGTGATTTCTGTTAAAGCGATATCATGATAAAAGAATTCTGAGAAAAATGTGACGAGAGGGCGGGACTTAGTATGAATCGCCTGCCAGCTTGTCTGTTCAATTCCCGCAAATAGCACCTCTTGATTATCAATGATAATGAGACGGCTTCGTTCTAGGTTCTTATGATTCGCATCAGGAATAAGTGTTGTCACGTTTTGCAGATTTGTATTTAGCTCACCGATCGAATGAATTTCAATTGACAGTCCATCCTGTTCTTTACTTTCAAGTAAATGTGTGTGCTGTGCAATATCATCTTCCCATCCTGAAAACACGATTGAGGAATGAGCTTGTCTAAGTAATTCAGCCACAAGTGAGTGAATGGATTGGTCATCCTTAAGTGTCCAGACGCGATCATCGGAAGGTTTCTTTCGAGCAGTTATTGATTTTAGTTCAGAAATATTATCGTTGAAATCACGACGTAATTTTGAGATAGCTGAATCGAGTGGGAGAGGGGTGTATAGACGTTTCTTCTCAACAGTTGATTCAAGAATCATCCCTTTTTCAGTCATACGATGCAATACTTCGTATACTTTGGAACGCGGAACACCTGAACGCTTGACGATTGCCGTTGCGTCGAGGGGTTCCTCAATTGTAATGAGCGCTTCGTAAACCTGACTTTCATTTTTAGTAAATCCGAATTGCTGCAACATGTCTTATATCTCCTTGCTTCTACAGTGCTTTTCTTCATCATAGCACAACGTATTGTTCGTCGTAAGTTGACATGATTTTTCTGTTGCCTTTTCACCTCTTTGAGGTTACCCTTGTAGTGGTAACTTAATGTGAAAGAGGCGAGAAATCTTGAACAAACGTGTGTATTTGCTTACAATTGTTTCATTTGTCGTAGGCATGGTGGAATTAATCATTGGTGGAATTCTTGATCTAGTGGCCGCAGATTTAGAGATTAGTCTTGGCAAAACTGGATTGTTGATCAGTGTATTTTCAATTGTATTTGCTTTGATGGGACCGATCCTACTTACCGTGACTGCTAAGATAGAGCGTAAAAAGCTTACTATCTATTCATTGATTGTTTTTATGATTGGAAATTTGATTGCGGTTTTTAGTACAACATTTGTCGTTTTAATGACGGCGAGAATAATATCTGCTGCAAGTGGATCTTTACTGATTGTGCTATGTGTCACAATCGCTTCAAATATTGTGAAAAAGGAATACAGAGCGAGAGCAATTGGTATTGTATTTATGGGAATTAGTGCTTCACTAGTACTAGGCGTTCCTATAGGTTTGATGCTTGGTAATGCATTTGGTTGGAAAGCACCGTTCATTCTTATTATTGCGTTAACGGCTTTATCCATGGCAGGTGTATACTTCTTTATGGAAAACATTCAACCGAAGCCATCTATCCCAATAAGAATGCAGCTTCAGACATTGAAGGATAAGCGTGTTTTCACAGCACAACTGACCTCATTATTGTTTCTTACTGGTCACCTAACTCTTTACGGATACCTCACTCCTTTTTTGAAAACGACGCTTGGGTTATCTGGAAATTGGATCAGTATTGTTTATTTGATCTTTGGAGTTGCAGCGGTAGCAGGAGGGGGACTTGGGGGGATCGTATCTGATCGATTTGGCACCAGACCGACCATTCTAATTTCTATAGTGGTTTTCGGGATAACCATGTTTATCATACCTTTTATGACATTCTCCTTACCCATCTTTCTAATCATTATGGTGATTTGGAGCATGATCAGCTGGGGAATTACTCCTGCACAACAAAGTTATTTAATTGAACTTGCACCTGAATCATCAGACATCCAACAAAGTTTAAATAATTCTGCTCTCCACCTTGGTATCGCACTTGGCTCCTCCGTTGGGGCATTTGTCATTGATAGTGGATCAGTGGAATTGAACGCAACTGTTGGAGGGGGATTCATTGTGTTGGCTCTTCTTGCATCACTCTTCTCGATGAAGAGAGTAAGGAAATATGATTCCTCTTTCTTGAAGAACGAAGCGAGTTAGTTGCGATGGGAAAATGTGTTTGAAATAATAAGAATAGATATTCAGGAAGGAGTGTTTTACCATGAATGTATTAGTTATTGGAGCGAATGGTCAGGTTGGAAACAAAGTTGTGAATCTTCTTCATGAGAACAAAGATCATTCGGTGAAGGCGATGGTTCGAAAGCAAGCGCAGGCAGACGAATTTGCGGAAAATGGGATTGAAACAGCTGTTGCGAGTCTTGAAGACTCTGTTGAAGTGATTACTGAAGCTATGAAAGGGAGCGATGCGGTTGTATTCGCTGCTGGTTCTGGAGGTAGTACTGGATCAGATAAAACCCTTCTTGTGGACCTCGATGGGGCTGTCAAGACAATGGAAGCTGCTGAAACCCTTGGAATTAAGCGCTATGTGATGTTAAGTGCCCTTCAAGCTCATAACCGAGAGAACTGGAATGAAAATCTCCTTCCTTATTATGCAGCCAAGCACTACGCAGACAAAATGCTTGAAGCAAGTTCTCTTGACTATACGATCGTTCGCCCAGGTGGCTTGTTAAATGAAGCAGGAACAGGTCTGGTCGCTATTGCTGAAAATCTTGGCCGAGGTTCAGTGCCTCGTGAGGACGTTGCAAATGTAATTGTTGAAACACTTTCAAAAGACAACACGCTTCGTCGATCATTCGATTTAATCGCTGGTGAAGATTCTGTGGAAAAAGCTATTACTTCTTTATAAATGTGAAACCGATTCTCGTCCCTGAGAATCGGTTTCCTTACTTTTCTTGTCAAAAGAATGATGAATGTTGTTGAGTTTAGCACCAGACATCTTTACAATATGTAGTGAGTACATAAATCTTTTCATCTAAAAGGAGTCGAACAATGGAAAAAGTATTGATTTTTGGACATAAAAACCCTGATACGGATACGATTACTTCAGCACTAGTTTATGCTGACTTGAAAAGAAAGCTAGGGTTGGACGTTGAACCAGTACGTCTTGGGGCAGTGAATGGTGAAACACAATACGCTTTAGATCAATTTAATGTGGAGGCACCAAGAATGGTGCAAACTGTATCGAACGAAGCAAGTAGCGTTATTCTAGTCGACCATAATGAACGTCAACAGAGTGCAGATGATATCGAGAACGTTCGCATTCTAGAGGTGATCGATCATCACCGGATTGCAAACTTTGAAACGGCGGACCCGGTATATTATCGTGCTGAGCCCGTAGGATGTACAGCGACGATTTTAAATAAGCTTTATAAAGAAAAGAACATCCAAATCGACAAAAGCATTGCTGGTTTAATGCTCTCTGCCATCATTTCTGACTCACTTCTCTTCAAATCACCAACCTGCACAGAAGAAGATGTAGCTGCAGCACAAGAGCTTGCTGAAATTGCAGGAGTTAATGCTGAAACATACGGGTTGGAAATGTTAAAAGCTGGTGCTGATATGAGTGGCAAAACCCCTGCAGAATTAATTTCACTTGATGCAAAGGAATTTGGAATGGGTTCTGCTAAGGTGGAAGTCGCTCAGGTTAATGTTGTTGATACGTTAGACGTACTTGCGCGTCAGAATATGGTAGAAGAGGAAATGAAGAAAACGATTGAAGCAAAAGACCTTGACCTTTTCCTTCTCGTTGTGACTGATATCCTTACAAATAACTCTACTGCTCTTGCGTTAGGAAAACACGCTAGCCATGTAGAGAAAGCCTTTAATGTTGAACTCGTCGAGAACCTTGCTGTACTTGAAGGCGTTGTCTCCCGAAAGAAACAAATCGTTCCAGTTTTAACTGAAACATTTACAGCGTAATGGTAAAAAAACGGTCAGGTTCATCAATTGAACCTGACCGTTTTTTTGTTGGTATTGTAAAAAAGAACCAGAAACACCATACTAATAGAATGTAGCTTATTACTCTGATAAGCGGTGTTTAATAGGTTCATATTCAAATAGTTTCCCTTCATATATCAGTGTAAGTCTTTCGCTTTTTCTGAAGTCCTCTGGAGTTACAAGGGCAGGAAGCTTATCCCACAGCTCAATCCCTGATCGATGAAGGACTTCCGCTACAAATTGGGAACAAAAATAAGAATTACTAAATTCAATCGGCTCGTTCATCGACACGCCTAGGACGCCCAAAAGGTTATACATCATTCGTTGCTTGTTTTTAATGAATATCTCAAGTAATCGCTTCATTTTGTGAACATCACGGTCAGTAACGCTCATCTCATATATTACGCAGGTTGTCTTCGGATATTTCCTAAAGGTTCCTGTTAAGACATCTTCTTTTACAAACCCTCCATTAAAAGGATTACTCGGATTCTTTCTTCCGAAGCTGTACATATCATTTAACTTTTTGTCAAAAGCGAGAGAAGCGTGATTGTAAGGAGCTTTTGTATATTTTTTGATTGATTTTGTAAAGAGAGTACCGGTGTCAGATAGAAGGATATATATTTTGTTAGTCATCATTCAGTCCTTTAAGAGTGTGACATTTACCTTCATTATACATAAATCCAAAAGATTTAAAGGGGGGAGCTTTCCTGGAAAGCACAGTTTGGACGTTATTGGTCATTCTACTTGTACTTATTTCAGCGAATTTGGTTTTTATCATTGTGAAGAGGAAGCAAACGAATAAAGATTTTTCTGGAATTACTTTAAGAGTCAAGACGTGGTGGGGAATGTTTGCAGTATTCTGCCTAGCTACACTGTTTAATCCAAAAGTATCATTAGTTTCATTAATGATATTGAGCTTTTTTGCATTGAAGGAATATTTTTCGATGATGAAGACCCGAAAAGCTGATCGACGTATTTTTCTTTGGTCATATGTAGCTATTCCTTTGCAATTTTACTGGATTTTAATTAACTGGTACGGTATGTTTATTGTCTTTATTCCAGTATATGTTTTTCTGCTGTTGCCACTTCCGAGAATATTAGGGAAGGGAACTCTTGGGTTTTTACGATCAGTTAGTTCCACACAATGGGGCTTGATGTTAATGGTGTTCGGCTTAAGTCACCTTGCTTATTTTCAAATTGCTAGCCCTGAATATGGAGCTAATTTAGTCCTTTTTCTTGTTCTATTAACTCAAGTGAACGATGTGATCCATTATCTTGTTTCTCTTTACGCAGGGAAACAGAAAGTAGTCCCATCATCAAATCCGTTCCTAACAGTGGAAGGGTTTCTTTCCGGCCTGCTAGCAACTACAGGGGTTGCCTATATGTTGTACCCTTACCTTACTCCTTTTGGACCGATATTTGGAATATTATCAGGTATACTAATTAGTGTTGCCGGGTTTCTCGGCAGTTTGACAATCTCCGTGTTAAAAAGAGATTTACTGTTAGGTGAAAACTCCAAGGTACCCGTATCGGAAGAAAGTTACTTGAGCAGAGTAGATAGCCTTGCCTATACATCTCCTGTGTTTTTTCATGTGATCCGCTATTTCTTTGATTTTATGTGAAAAGGAAACGTTGTTGATAAAGTCATTCAATCCAACTTTAAGGTTGGGATATAGGCTGATTGTCAGCTAAATGAAACCCTGGGGAATGGGATTTTATTTGAGTTCAATCTTTATTGAGGGTGCAACAAGAGTAAAGATAGAGTTTTCATAAAAAGTGAAAACGTGATTACTGGAAAAGAAGTTTTTTGAATTTAAGCTGAAGGTAGCGTATAGGGGCATTTTTAAATAATCAAGACTTGTGAACCTGGAGCGAATTGTAAAAAGACAGCTGGAAGTCCCGCTGTCTTTTTAGAATAATTATTCACCAAGCAATGATAATCCGCCATCAACGATGATCGTTTGACCACGAATCATGCGTGCTGCTGGAGTCGTAAGAAAGTAGGTGGTATCAGCCATGTCAGTTGGCTCGACAAGACGTCCTGCGGGATTTCTTTGCTTGGCTGATTCAAGCAATTCCTCTCTATTTGGAAAATGTTTAAGCGCGTCTGTATCCACAGCTCCGCCAGATACGGCATTAACCACAATTCCTTTAGGTGAGAGTTCAACAGCTAGGTATCTTGTAATAGCTTCCACAGAAGCTTTTGACACGCCTACTGCTACATAGTTCGGAAGAGCTCTGATGGATCCAAGACTAGAAAGAGCAACGATCGACCCGCCACCGTTCTTCTCCATAATTCGTGCAGCTTCCTGAGCAGCAAACAAATAAGCCTTTGCATTAATGTTCTGTGTCCAATCCCAGTGACTTTCTTCAATCTCCATCAGGGGTCTAAGCACACCGGATGCGGCATTATTAATAAAAACATCTAGTCTTCCAAATGTTTCTTCAGTTTCATGAAAAAGAGAAGTTATTTGTTTTACTTCGCCAACGTTCGCCTTGACGATATGTACAGTTATACCAAATTCCTCTTCAAGTTCTTGTTTGGTTAGTTCAGCATCTTTCTTTTTTCTCATAAAGTTAAGTACCAGATTGTATCCTTCAGAAGCGAATTTTCGAGCGATTGCTTTTCCGATACCACGAGTACCACCAGTAATTAAAGCTACTTTATTAGCCATTATAAGTCACCTCTTCTATTTCTAATCACTTCCTATCATACAGGAACAAGTGGCAGCTGAAAAGTTTCAGGAAAATATGATATGTTAATAAATTCGAAGGAAATGGCGTGGATCTCACGCTAGAATCGTTAATGGTTATGTAGGACTTATGCTATAATAGTTTTTATCTATAGAGAGAAATATAGAAGGTGTAGTGGGAGGAGTTTAGAGATGAAGGTTAAAGTATTAAAACCGATTTTTGCAGAAACTGCAAGTAAACTTGTTAATACTGCCAGTCGTTTTCCAGAGACCATTCTATTAAAGAAAGAACACTGGGTGGTTGATGCCAAAAGCCTTCTTGGAGTACTTGCTTTGTCTCTTCAACCCGGTCAATCGTTAGAAGTGAGTGTAGAAAATGGAACACCAACGGATATTCAGGAAGCAATTCTTTCACTCGGTTTGTTTGAAGAAGCATGAGTCCTTCCGTTTGGAAGGGCTTTTTTTTCGAAGGTATGAACTGATTATTTTCAGTGATACATAGCTCAATAAGCTTTTCGCAATACGTCAACTCAAGAGGAAGTACATAAAGAGTTTGTTCCCATTATAAGCTCCACGTGCAGTTCTTTCTGAAACAGACGCTTGTTTTTCTTATGAGAAGGAAAAGAATTTTCACAAAAACACATCCAAATTAGACTGATAGACGTTAGCTAGATATAAACTTTCTGCCTCTTCGGGCTGGCGTCAGTTGTGATGAAAAGGAGAATTGTATGAGAGAACTTAACGATGCCGACCTCTATGAGAAGGTTCAGGCAAGGGATAAAAAAGCTCTCGCCTCTCTATATGATCGATATGAAAAGTTGTTATATTCTTTCTCGTATCGAATTGTAAAAGACGGCGGGCTTGCTGAAGAAGTCATCCAAGAAGTGTTCATAAAGCTATGGAAAGGTAACGCTCAATATAGTAAAGATAAAGGGAAGTTCTCTTCCTGGCTCTTAACGATGACAAGGCACACAGCAATTGATTTGTTGCGAAAGCAATCAAAAGAGCCGGATTTTGAGCTAGACGAACGAGATTCGCTTCATAGCGATGAAGCGTCTGTGGAGGATCAAGTCGAATGGAAAGAGCGGGGAAAGGTACTCCGCACTGCAGTATCTACACTAAAAGATGAGCAAAAGAAAATTATTGAAATGTTCTACTTCAAAGGAATGACGCACAAGAAAATATCTGAAGAGTTCGACCTCCCACTGGGGACTGTAAAGGGCCGAATTCGGCTTGCGCTTAAACATTTAAAAACCAGTCTAGGTGAGAAAGGAGGGGTCTCAGATGAAAGCAAATTGTGAACAGCTACTTGACTATTTCAATGGAACTCTGACAGAAGAGGAAAAAGAGCGGTTTGAAGCTCATCTCGTATCTTGTGAAGAGTGCAGAGAGGAGTTAAAGGAGCTGGAAGAATTGACAGGTGACCTTCCTTATATCTCTGCGCCTGAAGAACCGCCAGCAGGTATGAAAGAACGTGTACTTGCAAGCGTGTTTGAAAGCGACAGTGAAGAAACAACAAAGGATCACATTGTAGACCACAATGAAATTCAGGATTATGTTAAAGCGAATAACGTAGCGGACTTTCATTCAGAAAAGAAAGCGAGGCAGGGAAAATGGGTAGCCCCCACACTTGCGGCAGCACTCTTCCTTTCTCTCGCAGGGAATGTATATACCTACGTTAATGAAGACAATGGAGTATCAAATGAAACGGCACAAATATCATCTCTTATCAAAGCGGTTCAATTGCAGCCGTCTGAAGCAGAAGCGTCTGCTGGATCGGCAGCACTCATGAATGAAGATGGTACGATGAATTTAGTCGTTCAAGTTAATGACGTTACAGAAGTAAAAGGGGACCAAGTATATCAAGTTTGGTTACTTGAAGGTGATGAGCCTTATCGAGCAGGTTCATTTGTTCCTAATGAGAAAGGAAAGGGCGAGGTTGCATACGAAGTAGATTATGAGGGTGAACATAATTGGGATGCAGTTGCCATAACTTTAGAGCCTGATAATAAAAGTGAAACACCGAAAGGGAAAGTTGTATTAAGTTCAGGGTTGTAGATAGTAGAAAGCAGAGGCGGATTGCCTCTGTTTTTTTATTTTCAACAATGGTTTTAGTAAAGAAATAAGGGGTATATTATACTAAATTCTTATAAAAATTTGATAATATTCTTCCGTTTCATTATTATTAATAACGATGTGGTTATTATTTTGAAATATTTTTGTGATCCACATAATAGAATCGGGAGTGGATGGGATGGAAAAGGTTACAAAAGTATATTGGATAGGGATCGCTATTGCGATTGTATTTGTTGCATGGGGTGTGATAATGCCCGGGAATCTTGACACGGTTATGACGGTATCTCAAAATTTCTTTCTTGATCAGTTTGGCTGGTTTTATCAGCTTGCCGCAACATTCTTTCTTGTGTTTGCGATTTATTTGATCTTTAGCAGGTTTGGAAATATTAAATTAGGTAAGGATACCGATAAGCCTGAATACAGCAGGGTCACCTGGTTTGCTATGCTATTTAGCGCCGGGATGGGAATAGGGCTATTGTTCTTCGGCGTTTCAGAACCAATGTCCCACTTTTCTACCCCGCCATATGGAGAAGGAGGTACGATAGAAGCAGCACATCTTTCTCTCCGCTATACATACTTACATTGGGGCTTCCATGCTTGGGCGATATACGCAACCATTGCATTAGCGCTAGCTTATTATAAATTCCGAAAAGGTGCTCCAGGGTTAATGAGTGCTACTTTATACCCTCTAATTGGCGATCGTGTGAAAGGGCCGATCGGAATTACAGTTGACATCATTGCTGTTTTTGCAACGATATTTGGCGTTGCAGCTTCGCTTGGGCTTGGGGCGCAGCAAATTAACGGAGGGTTAAGTTATGTAACGAGCCTTCCGAACAACTTCACCGTACAATTAATTATCATCGCAATTATAACGGTTCTATTTACGGTATCAGCTGGGACAGGCATTAAACGAGGGATAAAATATTTGAGTAATGCTAATATGATCCTCGCTGTATTATTGCTTGTGTTATTTGTTTTCCTTGGCCCTACTAAGTTTGTTCTAGACTTATTTGTCACTACATTTGGTGAATATGTTCAAAATATTTTTGCCATGGGGATGAGACTTTCTCCTATGAATGCAGAAAATGAGTCGTGGATTCAGAACTGGACGATTTTCTATTGGGCTTGGTGGATTGCGTGGTCCCCATTTGTAGGAACGTTCATCGCGAGGGTATCAAGAGGTCGTACAGTTAGAGAATTTATGGTTGCTGTAACGGTTGTCCCTACCGTTGTTTGTGCCTTCTGGTTTGGTGTTTTCGGAGGAACAGGTATCTTCTTCGATTTTACGCAGGGGACAGACATTGCTGGTCAAAGTCTTGAAACGGGATTATTCTACGTTTATCAGCAGCTTCCACTCGGAAACATTCTTACTGTGATTACTCTTTTATTAATTGCTACCTTCTTCATTACATCAGCAGATTCTGCTACATTTGTTCTTGGAATGCAGACGACGAACGGAAGCTTGAATCCTCCTAACTTCGTGAAATTCAGTTGGGGATTTGTACTTTCTGCTTCAGCAGTCGTTCTTATGATTACAGGTGGTTTAGAGAGCATGCAGACAGCTATTATTGTCAGTGCATTTCCATTAAGCATCATACTCCTGTTCACTTGCTGGGGACTGATTAAATCCTTTAATGAAGAAGTACCAAGGAAGCAGCGAAATACTGAAAAGAAAACCAAAACAAAAAAAGATATGAAAACCGTATAATCACAAAAAACCTTTGAGGATCGTTATTCTTCAAAGGTTTTTTAAAAGGCTCTTTTCTAAAAGATTGTTGTTTTTGAAAGAGGTTTTTTATAAAAATCAACTACTTCTCTTATAGCAACAATGTCTACGAAAACAGCTTTTTTTAAAAAGAGAGCATGGTACTAAAGCAACGAGAAGAAATTTCATGTATGAAGATTTGGGGGGATTATAAGTAGTAGTATTTGAAAATATAGGAAGTAGTACCATGAGTTTGTGTATGGAAAAATGTTTGGCAATTTCTTTTTTTAATGTCATAGTAGAGGGCTTGTAAATCTCAATATTGGAAGGATGAATTAAAATTCGGTATGATAGTAACATGTGGAATAAAAAAAAGAATACAATCATACGAAGCTGGTGGTCTCGTTTAGCTGCTGCGGACCCTGGTAGGACCAGGTTACATCAAGCAGCTCGAATTACAATCAGTGTGTTTTCATCTGTTATGACAATGATTTGGTTGACATCATTACTAGATATCGTTTTTACACCAGCTATTCTTGCAGGTGTAGTTAGTTTATTGTCTCTTTTGCTTGTGAATGATGACACAGAGAAACAGAAGAAAGTCACTGCACTTTTATTAGCTCTATCTAGCATCGTAGCACTTTCTGTCAGAACATCACTCGGTTCAATTCCGTATGTAACTGATGTGTTGTTTTTGTTGGTAATCTTCTTTGCTTATTATTTGCAACATTATGGCTTTCGTTACTTTGGTATATTTATGATCGCATTCTTATCGATCTACTTTTCAACCCTTTTAAAACTTCAGACTGCTGATTTACCTGGTTTTATCCTCGCAATACTTGTAGGTGGGGCATATTCATATCTTTACCACTTCATTATCTTTCGTAATCGACCAAATAAACAACTAAGCAGAAGTATGAACTCGTTTCATATTCAAACAAATTTGACCCTGGATCTCGTGCTTGAAGCGATTGCAGATTCAAGGCCGAACCGGTACAGAACGTTTCTTCTAAAGCGTGATGTGAAGAAATTGAATGAGTATGCACAGGTGATATCAAGTCAATTAACAACGACAGATCCAGGAAAAGTATGGAATGGTATCGATTCAGAGCAATTAAGACTCTATGTTTTCGATGCTGAAATGCTGATTGAAACACTCTATCCAGCAGTTAAGCGATTAAAAGAATTGCATGCACTTGAACATAATGAAGTAAGAAAGTTATTATATAAAGTTGTCGAATCAATTCGAGATGCTGAGGTGTTAAGAAGTGATGACATTGTTGGTAATTTAAAACAAACTGAAGAAGCTATTGAAGAGTTGAAGCTTCAGCTCGTGCATTTAAGATTGTCAAATAGTCATAACAAAGATTGGCTGTGGCTGATTAGAAGGATTGAATCCATTGCTAATCATCTTGTTGATAGTTCAGATGAGCTTGGTGCTAGACGAATGGCAAATATTGAAGAAAAAGAACGATTAGAAGATGCCGACAAACTCAAAAAAGAGAATGTAAACGAAGAACTCGAAACGAATAGTAAGCAACCAAGATCAGCGACAAAGAAAGCGCTGCAGGCGATTTGTGCGGGGGCAGTAGCAATCGTTTTTGGCTATTTTCTGTCTCCAACTCATCAATATTGGGTGCTATTATCGGCATTTGTAGTTTTACTTGGTACGGACACTGTAGGAATGACGCTACAAAAGGCATTTCAACGTTCTCTCGGTACAGTTTTCGGTGCTATAGCAGGTTTTGGTCTCGCACATTTATTAACTGGCCAAGTTATGCTTGAACTTATTGCTCTCTTTTGCTGTATTTTTATGGCGTTTTATTTATTATCCATCTCATATGCTATGATGATGTTTTGGATGACGATGCTTATTGCGATCATGTATGATTTCATACTTGGAGGAATTACTGAACAAATTCTGTTGGCGCGGGTACTAGATACATTGGCAGGAGCATTCATTGGTTTTCTAGCAGCAGCATTAATTTATCCGAAACGAACAAGAGAAAAAGTTGCAGATACTGCAGAAGATTTTCTTACAAAACTTAGCACATATGTATCGGATTACTTGGAATCGTTCATAAGTCCCAATAAGGTATATGGGTTTACGAATCAGGCGTTTGGTATCGATGAGCAGATGAGGAAAATTACTGAGGATGCTAGACCGCTTCGTAACCAACCTGCCATACTCGCAAGGTCAGGGATCGAACGTTGGTTGACGGTTCTTACAGCTATCAATTATTTTGCTAAACACTTACTTGCTTCTTCGAACAGAAATAATCGACTGACTATTATTAGTGGAGCTGAAAAAACGATACCGCAAGTCAACAACGTGATTAAGCATAATATTAAAACCCTGTTAGAGCTCTTAAAAGGTGAGACAGGTATGTTAATGTATCACTTAAACAAAGAACGTGAGCATATTGAAGGGCTTTCTGAGAACCGAACTGATGACGATTTAGAAGTTAAGGAATTTGTTAATGATATGTATTATATATGGCGAATCAATCAATCTCTGCTTATCCTTGGTAAAGAGCTTGGATCACTCAAGAGTAGAGAAGCTTCAAATGATGAATTCACACATAAAAATAACCCGGAGCGATAGCGCTCCGGGTTATTTTTAATCTTATAAAAAATTCCTGGTTAAATCGGTACAAGCTCCTTCACGTCTAGAATGGTCTGATTCATGTCATTTAGAATGAGTGAATAAGAACGGGTAGAGGTTGGTTCTTTTGAAGCAACTTTGAATATAATTGCGGTTAGTTGAACCAATACTTCCTATTCAGTAAAGGTTCAAACATTTTAAAAGAAAAGAAATAATAACTTCGTTTTATTGTTTTTAACTGCAAGAAAAAAATAGGTTTACGAGTTGTTGAATCGGGAAAAAGTGGGTAGTTAAATAAATGGGTATCAAAAGACACCTAGGAGGATTATTCATGGTTAACAATAAGACTGTATTTATTACAGGAGCCGCAAGAGGAATTGGACTTGAAATTGGAGAAACATTTGCAGCTAACGGCGCAAAAGTGGTTCTTTCTGATATAAATGAAGAAGGTACAAACGAAGCAGCACAAAAATTAAGAGATAAGGGTTATGAAGCTATCGGTGTTAAGGCAGATGTAACAAATGAAAATGAGATAAAACAAGCAATCGACCGTACAGTAGAAGAATACGGTCGTATAGATGTATTAATCAATAATGCTGGACTTCAGCATGTATCTGCCTTAGAAAATTTCCCTACGGAGAAGTTTCGTATGATGCAGGATATCATGCTAACTGCTCCATTCATTGCTACGAAACATGCATTCCCTATTATGAAAAAACAAGGATTTGGAAGAATCATTAACATGGCATCTATAAATGGTGTCATTGGATTCGGTGGTAAAGCAGCATATAACAGTGCAAAGCATGGCGTTATTGGTCTAACGAAAGTTTCTGCGCTTGAAGGTGCAGAACACGGTATTACTGTGAACGCTATGGCACCTGGTTATGTAGACACGCCACTTGTAAGAGGACAGATGGAAGATCTCGCGAAAGACCGCGGGGTAGAACTTGAGAAGGTACTGGAAGAAGTCATCTATCCTCTAGTACCGCAGAAGCGTCTCCTTGAAGTAAAAGAAATTGCGGATTATTCGATGTTTATAGCGAGCGATGCAGCAAAAAGTATTACTGGTCAAGCATTACTTATTGATGGTGGATATACTGCTCAATAATTTTTCACAAAGATAGATATGATTACAAAAGTAGCGCGTGCATTTCTATGCACGTGCTACTTTTTTTCACTGAAAGCAATTTGAATTCCAATGATGCCTAGAAGGATTCCCTTCAAATACGATGTTTGATTTAATCAAGTGTAAATCGAAATGAAACCAAAATGAACAAAAATGTGCGTAAGATAAAGGAACTCCTGCTTATTCTTCGATATATGCATTCTTTCTCATCAGAGGGGAGTCGATCGGTTTTGACAAAGTTGAATTTAGCTTAAAAGTAAGACGGGTTATGGAAGAGGGCGAGCAATTAAGTCCACTTGACAGATTTTTAATTAATGGTATAATTCTGACATCTTTTAGAGTAGCTGGAGGACTTGTAACATGAACCCGATTCTGATTGATTTTCCCTATGAGTTTGAAACGAATCGCTTACATATTCGGTATCCTTTGCCTGGAGATGGAAAAGAAGTTTATGATTCTATCCAAGCTTCTATCGAAGAGCTTAAACCCTGGATGCCTTTTGCGCAAACGGAACAATCGGTTGATGAGGTAGAAGCGAATATTCGTGAATCTCATGCAGCTTTTTTGAAAAGGGAAGACCTTAGGCTTCTTCTATTTAATAAACAAACGGGCGAATTTATCGGATCTTCCGGTCTTCATCGAATCGATTGGGACGTTCGTAAATTTGAAATCGGATACTGGGTAGATTCTAGACATGCCGGCCATGGTTATATGACAGAAGCAGTAGAAGGGATCTCAGAATTTGCATTTGATCATCTTCATGCAAGGAGAGTAGAGATTCGCTGTCATGCTCGTAATTTAAGAAGTCGTAAAATAGCGGAAAGGTTGCAGTTTGATCTCGAAGGTATTTTTCGGAATGAAGACTTGTCTAGTGATGGTAAAGAAGTAAGAGATACGTGTGTATATGCAAAGATTAATGACTGATTAGCTCGCTTTGTATCGGATTGGGTCATGGTAAAACGATCCAATGGTGGCTCTTTAGAAGGAGTGGAGCTATCCGACCAAGAATTAACGATTAATGACATAATAAGCTGATGGAGGGGACAACGTGTGATTGAACGAGCAAGTACAGAGGAAAGAGATTATATTCTATCAAATTCAATACAGTCAGTTAATGAAGGAACAACAAATCCAGGTATTGTTAAGGAAGAAAAGGCACTCGAAATCGTTTCATCAATTCTTGACCGTGGTGGTTACCACCTTATCTACAGAGAAGATGATGAGATTGCTGGTTGGGTTTTACTTGGGGAGAACACGGATTATTTTACAGAAAATAAGCACGGTTTTATTTATGATGTGTTTGTATTTCCAAAGTTCAGGGGTAAGGGATATTCGAAAAAGCTTGTCGAGGCAAGTATTCAGAACTTTAAAGAGCAGGGATACGATGAAATTCGTTTAAATGTCTACTCATCTAATTTCGCTAAATATATTTATAAAGATATTGGATTCAAAGAACTACAAACAATCATGGTTTATAAATAAGTGATGTTCTTTTCATTTATTAAAAGAATGTGAAAAACAACTCATAATCCATCATCCAATACGTGAATCTTGCTACACTGTTTTTGCAGGAACTTCCCCGGTTCCTGCCCCCCCTTAAAATATATAGTGTGAGCCCCATGCATTTCCCAGCATGGGGCTTTTCCTATTAATAGCGGTGATAAAGGAAGATTAGTGATGTATTCTTTTAAGTTGATGAGTCAGGAAGAAGTTGAATTATTTATATCGTGAAACTATGATGGCATTTACTCCTTCTATAATAAGGAAGCAGATCCTGAAGATTTAAAGGATTTTCGAGAGGAAAAGTTTATCAAAAAGCTGGATGCTATATTACTCATACGTTTAATCAACAAACAAATGCTGGAACGTATCCATTTGGTACTATGAAGTAAAAGATTGATTGAAATTTTTAAGTGTGGGCTTTGATAAAAACCTTTCAAAAGTAGCAAACTTTTAGAAAAGAGTCAAAAAGAAAAGAGAAAAACCTACGATGATTCAAAAAGAATTTTAGTGCGCAAAACCTTTTTATGTAGGGGTTTTGCGTTTTTTGAATTCCTATCGAATAGAAAAAATATTAAAAGATAACAAAAAGAATGATCCAAACTGATCTTCTCTCCGTTAGCTAAGTGTAAATCAAAAATTAAGGGGAGTGGATTTAAAAATGAGAACGGAAAAAAATATGAAAAAGAAAGTGATCGACTGGAAAAAAGGACTTTTAATTGTACCACTTAGTTTTTCACTACTAATACCAACTGCAGGAGCGTACGCTCATGATGGAGAAAGCCACATGGACAAGCCAACAGTTGAAACACCAGCTGCTGACCTTCGTGCAGACATGGGTCACCTACTTAGTGAACATGCTTACCTTGCGGTAGAAACTATGAGAAAAGGTGCTGAAGGAGCGGCTGATTTTGAAGCATCTGCTGGAGCACTTAGTGAAAATACGGAAGACCTTACGGCAGCGATAACATCAGTATATGGTGAAGAAGCTGGAGATCAATTTCACGAGATCTGGAGCAATCACATCGGATTTTTCGTTGACTATGTGAAAGCTACAGGAGCTGAAGATGAAGAAGCGAAACAAAAAGCTCTAGATAATCTAGAAGGATATAAAGAAGATTTCTCAAATTTCCTTGAGACAGCAACGGGTGAACGTCTTCAAGCGGAAACGTTATCTGAAGGACTACAGGCACATATTAATCAGTTAATCGGCGCATTTGATAGCTATGTAGCTGGTGATTATGATATGGCCTATGAGAAAGAACGCGAAGCAATTGCACACATGCAAATGGTCGCTAAAGGATTCTCTGGAGCAATCACCGACCAATTCCCAGATAAGTTCGACAATACAAAAGCCGTAACACCAGCTTCTGATCTTCGTGCAACATTAGGTCACCTATTATCTGAACACGCTGGTTTAGCAATGATGACGATGCAAAATGGTATCGACGGATCAGAAGATTTCGATGCTTCTGCAGCGGCTTTAAGTGAGAATACTGATGACCTTGCTGCAGCAATTTCTTCCGTATATGGTGAAGAAGCAGGAAAGCAATTTAAAGAAATGTGGTCTGGACATATTGGCAACTTTGTCGAATATGTTCAAGCAACAGGAGCTGAAGATGAAGCTGCTAAAGAAAAAGCACTAAAAGCACTTGAAGACTATCGAGCTGACTTCTCTAGCTTCCTAGAAACAGCAACAGAAGGTAGATTGCAAGCTGATGCACTTTCAGAAGGGCTTCAAACTCACGTTAATCAACTAATTGGTGCATTCAATAGCTATAACGATGAGGATTATGATGCTACCTATGAAACTGTACGTGAAGCATATGCCCATATGTATATGCCTGCTAAAGGACTCTCTGGTGCTTTCGTGGACCAATTCCCGGATAAATTCGCAATGGAAGCAATGCCGACTGATATGCCGAAAACTGGTATGGGTGGTACAGCAGAGCAACAAATGCCTATTGAATGGATCCTTGCAGCGATCCTTGCAACGATGGCAGCAACTGGTTTAATCGTTCGTAGAAAAATGCAAAATAGCTAATCTAATAAACGATAGGGTAGCCTAACATACCCACTTTAGAAGCAATAGCCATAGTGGCTATTGCTTTTTTTAAACTTGTAATGAGGGTTACAGCATCCCAATATAAAAAGGTATACTTAATGGAAGAATGTCGTGATGATTTGGAAAAGCACAATAAGACTAGTCTAAAGCGCTGAACTGTTGCTACGATAGTGTAAAAGGGGGAAGAAAATGAATTGGAAGTTTTTATTCATCATATTAGTGCTGTTGTTTAGTGTGGCATGTGGAAATAGCGGAGATGGTAAAAAAGAAAATGAAGCAGTTTTGTCTAAAGATTGGAATCAAATTAAATCTTCTGCCGATGGGACAGAGGTTAACCTCTTTATGTGGGGAGGCGATGAAGGGATCAATCAGTATATTGATGAATGGGCAGCTCCTCGCTTAAAGGAGAGCTATAACATTACTCTTAATCGTCAACCGATGAACACAGAAGAATTTATGCAAAAACTTTTAACTGAGAAAAAAGCTAATAAAAACAAAGGAACGATTGATGTGATTTGGATCAATGGTGCAAACTTCAAAAATGCTAAAAATGGAGATTTATTACTTGGTGATTTCTCGTCCAAGCTACCTAATTTCAAGAATTATATTGGTAAAGATGATCAAAATGCTAAGTATGATCAAGGAACCGAAATAAATGGTCTTGAAGCTCCGTGGGGTAACGTTCAGTATGTCTTTCACTATGATTCCAACAAAATTGAAAACCCACCAAGTTCGTTAAATGAATTAAAGCAGTGGATTCATGAAAATCCAGGAAAGTTCACATATCCAAATGTTTCAGATTTCACAGGAAATACATTTGTGAAGCACCTTCTTGTCAAAGCCTCTGGAGAAGACTCGACTCTTCTGGCTGAAGAATTTAACGAAGATATTATTAAGAGTTCAAATAAGTATGTGTGGAATTATCTAACTGATATTAAATCTGATCTTTGGCGCAATGGGGATACTTATCCAGAATCATTAACAAAGCTTGATACACTATATAGTCAAGGAGAAGTCTGGATGACAATGGGCTTTAACGAAGCTAGAGCGGAAAGTTTAATTGAAAAAGGAACGTTTCCTAAAAGTACGAAATCCTTCCTTCTTAAAGATCCAGGCTCTATTTCAAATACCCACTACCTTAGTATTCCATTCAACAGTCCGAATCCTGAAGGAGCGATGGCTGTGATTAATTTTCTTGAATCCCCAGAAGCTCAAATCGCTAAGATGGATCCAAAAATGTGGGGAGAAGGAACAGTGTTGAATTTCGAAAAGCTGAGTAAAGAAGATCAGAACAGTATTAATAACCTTGATCGTGGCAATAGTGTACTTTCAACAGAAATCTTAAATGAATACAAACTGCCAGACTTAGACACAGGGTACACGGAGTGGATTAACAATGAATGGGCAAATCGGGTTATCGAGCAATAAGTGGAAAACGGGTCTTTCTTTATTACCCGCAATCGTCGTTATTTTGCTACTTGTCGGATATGGAATGTGGACTGCAATAGCTCAAAGCTTTCAAACGATAGATGGGACTTGGACGATTGCTTCATATGTAGAACTTTTTCGAAGTCATGCTTTCTTTCAATCACTTAGGCTAACTTTCCGAGTTGCTATACTGTCCAGCTTGCTTTCTCTAGTGATAGGATTAGGTATGACAAAGATGCTATACAAACTGTTTAAGGATTCTAAATCAAAGGTACTCGTTTGGATACCAATTCTAATTCCTCATTTTGTTGCAGGGTACTTAGTTTATTTGTTTTTCTCACAAAGTGGCTTTTTCTCTAGCATGTTTTTTCAATTAGGTATGTTAGATACCCGAACTGCGTTCCCTGTTCTCGTTCAGGAGAGATTTGGAATTGGCATGATCTTAACCTATGTTTGGAAAGAAGTTCCCTTTGTCATTTTGATGCTTTTACCAGTCTATTATGAAATGGATCACCGGTATGTTGAAGTAGTCAGAACACTTGGTGGAAGTAAGTGGGATGCTTTTAAAACTGTTGAATTTCCATGGCTGCTCCCTATCCTGGTTGAGACGGGCGTTATTTTATTGGCTTTTGTCGCATCGGCGTTTGAAATTCCCTATCTCTTAGGTGTAACAAGGCCAGAAATGCTTCCTGTTAGAGCGTATGAGTGGTTTTATGATGGTGATTGGAGTAAACGGCCACTCGCTTTTGCAGCTATGATTCTTCCTGGGGTAGTCGCACTTCTTCTTGCCGTCCTTTCGATGGGAGCCGTTCAAAAACATAGGCATAGGATGATGAAAGGGAGAGGAAGATGAGATTATTCGCCAAGAGTTTAGGGAAAAGAAAGATAGCAACTAGCCTGGTGCTTTTGACATTTATCGTATTATTCATCCTTCCGTTTTTCACAGTTGTCATAAAAAGCTTTTCAGTGGGATGGAGATGGCCATCTCTATTACCGAATGATTTCAATTTAGAGGGATGGAGAAATATTTTAAGGGATCCCTCGTTGATGGAGTCGATAGTAACAACAATCAAGGTCGCACTTCTCGTAGTAACCTTAAATCTCATACTTGCCATTCCAGCTGCTAGAGCACTTTCTTATCATAACTTTAGAGGGAAATCACTGATTGAAGCCTTTTTACTATCGCCTATTTTGGTTCCTGGTATTTTACTGGCGATGGGCTTGCAATTTACAATGATTCGATACGGCATAGCAGATCAGGTGTCAGGGGTGGTGCTCGTACATTTAATTCCTACACTCCCTTATGCGATCCGTATTATGCGGGCAGGCTATGAGAGGTTAGGTAGCGAGCTCAGTGAGCAAGCATCAGTATTAGGAGCTGGAATACTAGTACGTTTTATGACGATATCACTTCCATTACTGCTGCCAAGCATAAGAAGCTTAATGCTTCTTACTTTTGTAATATCATTGGGGCAATATGCACTGACTGCAATTATAGGTGGTGGGACAGTCATGACGCTCCCTTTATTATATTATCCTTATTTTTCAAGTTCGAACGAAGCCATTATTGCAGGGTTTTCACTTCTCTTTGCTTTGCTTCCCCTACTCTTTATTGGTGCATTAGAAGTTATGTTAAGGCTGGTTATTCGAGCATTAAATCGCGTTTGAAAGGAAGATTGTTTTGAACCAGCTTTTGCAATGTAAAAATCTCACGAAAAAATACTCAAATACATTCATACTCCGAGAACTTTCATTTCATTTAAGCAAAGGAGAGCATTTTACAGTAGTTGGACCATCCGGATGTGGTAAAACAACTCTACTTAGATGTCTTGCTGGTTTGGAAGATGTGAATAGTGGAGAAATATGGTTAGGAAACAAATCGATTGTAGGAAAGAAACCAGAGGATCGTTCCGTCGTCCTTATGTTTCAAGATTCATTATTATTTCCTCATTTAACAGTATTAGAAAATGTGACTTACGGATTAAAAAGAAAAAAAATCTCTCGAAAAGATCGTGTAAAGCAAGCTGAACGTATGCTCGAAAAAGTAAAGCTTAATCAGTGGATTAATGCCTACCCAAACGAACTATCAGGCGGGCAGAAACAGAGGGTATCGTTAGCGAGGGCGCTTGTGCTAAAACCAGAATTACTACTGCTAGATGAGCCATTCAGTTCATTGGATGCTTCATTAAGAGAATCTCTTAGAGGTGAAGTCAGGGAATTGCTCAGAGAAGAAAACATCACCTCATTATTTATTACACATGATCGTGACGAAGCGATTGAAATGGGCGATAGACTTGCTGTCATGAATGAGGGACATTTCATTCAAATAGGTCTACCGTATGAAGTGGTGACAAGCCCCTCATCAATAGAAAGCGCCAGAATTATTGGAGAAGGTCTAGCTTTGGAAGATGGGTTTATTCCTCTAAATAAGTTAATGGCCGTTCCTGTTGAAAACGAATTGAATAAAATAGACTTTAAATATGTTCAAGGAAAAGTAAGCGCGGTTACAATAAAAAACAACACGACATGCTATCGAATAAAATGGGAGCACGGCACCATTCTCACCATGTCAGACGACCGACTAGAAGTAGGTCAAGAAGTCCTTTTGAAAGCCCGAAAAATAGATATGAAAGAGTACAAGGATCTTGACGATAAATGGAGACGAGTTCAATGACAGCGAAGACGATTCTTAAAGGATTGACATTAACGACACTGATCATTTTGATTTATTTGCTTAATCAGTACGTGTTTGATTTTAGACCATCGCATATTCGAGAATGGATTTCATCATTTGGTTTTTATGCCCCAGTAATTTTTCTGCTGATTTGTATTGGTAGACCTTTTGTTCTTTTTCCAACATCTATTATTTCAATTAGTGGTGGGTTAGTGTTCGGCCCATTACTTGGAACTTTTCTAGCTGTAATAGGCGGTTCAATAGGTGCTCTCCTTTTCTTTTCACTAGCAAGGAAATTAGGCTTGAACTTCCTTCCTAAATCATTGAAAACGCGTGGCGAAAATCTTGAGAAGCGTTTATCAGAAAAAGGCTTTAATTACGTACTATTGTTACGTCTGGTCCCTTTTCTACATTTTGATTTAGTGAGTTATGTTTGCGGGGTTTCTAACGTGAATCGTCGTAAATACTATTTAGCAACATTACTTGGTATGCTGCCTGGTGCGTTCGCATTGAATTTTTTAGGGGCAAGTTTCTTATCCAATAATTTATTAACGGTCATTATTGCGGCCGCCATACTGCTCTTATTACTTATCCTTAGTTTATACATTCGTAGAAAAGTATTTGGTCCTTCTGTTGAGGAAGAACTTAAATAAGGAAGGTGCTGTCATGTTAGATACTCATGCTAGAAAATATGTCCAGCCCTTAATGGATCGAACAGCAAACTCATTGCTTCGTGTTGGTTTAACAGCAAATCAAGTAACTGTTTTGTCGTTTATTATAGGGATATCTTCTGGTCTATTGATTTATTTGGATTATTTTGTTTGGGCCGTTATTGTATTATGGTTCTCAGGTTATTTAGATGCCGTAGATGGGACAATGGCACGCAAAACAAAGCCATCAGCCTTTGGCACAGTTCTCGATGTCAGCTTTGATCGCGTTGTAGAGATTAGCGTGATAATTGGTCTTTCCTTCCGATTTCCTGAGGCGATGTGGGCACTTTTATTATTAAGTACTTCCATTATTTTTGCCATGACCATTTTTCTTACGGTTGGAGCTGTATCTGATAAAAAAGGAGTTAAATCTTTCTATTATCAGGCTGGAGCAGCTGAGAGAACAGAGGGTTTTCTATTGTTTACGGCTATGATTTTATTTCATGACTTTTTAGTTATCTTAACGCTGGCATTTTTAGCAATCGAACTTTTTACAGCATTCCAAAGGCTTGCCGAAGCAAAAAGGATACTAGGAT
Organism: uncultured Bacillaceae bacterium; assembly: GCA_963805895.1. Lineage (GTDB taxonomy): Bacteria > Bacillota > Bacilli > Bacillales > Guptibacillaceae > Guptibacillus. The sequence goes on along the minus strand of CAWDWH010000016.1, from coordinate 33,977 downwards.
AGAGGAGATGGAACAAATGAGAGAATATGATTTAATCGTTATCGGAGGTGGCTCTGGCGGACTAACTGCTGCATCTGGAGCTGCAAATATGGGTGCAAGTGTTGCCCTCATTGATAACCAACCAGGACTTGGTGGAGATTGTCTTCATTTTGGGTGTGTGCCGTCAAAAGCGTTTATTACAGCTGCAAAAGAGGTCCATGCCGTATACAAAGGAGCAGCAGAATTTGGGCTCACTATAAGTGGAGATGTTCTTTTTAGTCGTGCGATTGAACGTGTAAAAGAAGCGGTCGCTGAAATTCAAGAAATTGATAGTGATGAACGTTTTGAGGAATTGGGAGTAGATATCTATCGAGGAGAAGGCTCATTTAAAGATGACCATACGGTTCTTATTAATGGAGACAATCCAATTAGAGGGAAGCGAATTGTCATTTCAACTGGATCCAGTCCAAAAGTTCCACCGATCGATGGTGTCAAAAACGTTTCCTTTATTACAAATGAGACAATCTTTCATTTAGATGATCTCCCGAAAAGTATCGTGTTTATCGGTGGCGGTCCTGTTGGTCTTGAACTTGCTCAATCTCTATCAAGGTTTGGTTCAGAAGTAACCATTTTGGAAACTTCAGAGTCCATTTTCAAAAAGGAAGATGATGATATCATTGGCATTGCTACAGAGGAATTAAAGAAAGAGCTCACATTTGTGTTTGAAGCAGAAGTAAAAGGAATAAAAGAGGAAAAAGGACAAAAAGTCATTACATACGTAGTAAATGGGAATGAGAAAACGATAGAAGCAGCAGCCATAATGATCTCAGCAGGTAGAAAACCAAATACGGATAAACTGAATTTAAAAGCTGCAGGAGTAGAGGATCAGCAAGGTGTAATTACTGTGAACGCTTCTTTGCAAACAAGTCAGTCTCATATCTATGCGATTGGTGATGTGAATGGTGCGTATCCATTTACTCATGGAGCAGGTATGGAAGGGAAATTGATTGTTCAAAATGCTGTATTTGGTTTGAAAAGAAAAATAAATTATGAGAATGTTCCTTGGATTACGTATACTGATCCTGAAGTTTTCCATCTCGGGATGACTGAAAAGGAAGCGAAAGAGAAACATGGTGAGAATATACGAATATTTAAAGTTAGTACCGGGGATGTGGATCGCTTTATTGCAGAGCGCAAAAAGGACGGGCTTGTAAAAGTTATTACAGATATGAAAGGCCATATACTGGGCGCGCATGCGGTTGGGGAAGATGCAGGTAGCTGGATGCAAGAAATTGTATTCGCGAAAGAACATAACCATAAAATCGGTGATATTTCTACCGTCATACATCCTTATCCAACTAAGGGAGCCATCTTAAATCAAGCAGCAGATTTATATTGGAGAGAAAAGTTATTTGATGGGTGGCTTCCTAAAGTTTCAGAAAAATACATTAAGTGGGTTCGATAAGTAAAAAAGGAGGAGTAGCTTGAAAAAACTGTTATTGATCGGAGCAGGACATGCGCATCTTCATGTGATGAAGATGCTTCAAAAAGAGGAGTTAGAACTTGATGTAACGCTGATTTCTCCTTCCGAGTATCAATATTATTCCGGCATGTTTTCTGGATACATGGAAGGGTTATATCAAGAAGAAGAGATACGTGTACATATTCCAACGATAGCGGATGCGGCAGGGATTCACTTTATTAATGGAGCAGCACTATCGATTGATGCGAAAACTAAAGTTGTTTTAACAGAGAAAGGGGATATCATTTCTTACGATGTCGTTTCGATTGATATCGGTTCCTTAACGGCAGGCATTGAGGTACCTGGTGTCCGTCAACATGCGCTCAGAATAAAGCCTAACTATCGAATAGAGGAAGTCACGAAAGCGATGTGGAGTGCGAAAGACCCAGTTATTGTTGGTGGAGGAGCAGCAGGGGTAGAAATGGCTTTGGCTCTAACTGCACGAAGAAAGAATGAAGGGAAGAAGTCAGTTTCATTAATTTCCCACTCTTCGCTACTACCGAATGCTTCTCACAAAGCACAAGCGCAAATCAACCAAATTGTAGATAAAAAAGCAGTGACAACCTATTTGGGGGAAAAAGTATCTAACGTCACATCCACAAGTCTTATCACCTCAATAGGCAAGCAAATTTCATATGACCAAGTTTTATGGCTAACGGGTCCGAAAGCACCTGGACTTTTTAGTGCGTCTAAATTGCCAGTTGATCAAGACGGCTACTTACTGGTCGAAGATACGTTGCAGGTAAAAGAATATCCTGCCATATTCGCAGCAGGTGATTGTGCTTCGATTCGTCAATATCCTGCTCTTCCCAAAGCAGGTGTGATAGCTGTACGTCAATCAGAAGTGCTGTGGGAGAACATTAAAGGGTTTATAAAAGAAAAAGACGGAAGTCTATTCCAGCCACAAAAGAAGTACTTGTCAATCCTATCAACCGGCCAAAAACAGGGGTTGCTTATATATGGAAATGTTGTCCTTCATCATCACCTTTCATGGATATTAAAAAATCGAATCGATCTGAAATTTATGAAAAAATATAGTGATACCGAAAAATAAAGTAATTTAATAGTAGCATTATAAATAGAGCCCCTCTCTTTCATCACCGAAAAGAGAGCGGCTTTTTTTATACTTTAATTAAGTAAACGTATTGCACATCTCTGGAAAATTTGCCCTTAATTGATTCTGTTAATAAACGATTTTGAGGAACTAAAAATTTTCCTCATGATTCTCAGGAGAAGGCACAGGTGAACTTCATACAAATTAACTACGACTTTATAAGGTGAACGTGTGAAATAATGTCGTATTTTTGTGTTGTCTAATAGCGGGTTGACGATGGTATTTATAGCGAATTTAAGCTGATTAAGAAGATTTTTTGGGAGTTATGTAAGTTTGAAAAAAATAATTCAGAAGAAAACTCCTTCTTTTTTAGCAGATTGATAAGTAGTAGTTTTGTTCTGCGGTAGTTTAGTAATGAAGACGATGAAGGAGAAGTGTTAGATGAATCAATAGTCCTTGAACGAATGGTAGCTATTAAACCAAGGATTTCATTCTTTATTTTATTGAAATGAGGGCCATAAGTCATTTTTTTATATTAAAAGTATAATGAGTTGTATGGTTCATTTTCTGAAAATTATGTCTTTTTTGATTTAATTGTGACAAATACTGGTATAGCATGATAAGTGAACCGGGGAAATGGAAAGGAGGAGAGATGATTTTCGCAAAACAAAAATAAGGGAGGAAGTAATTTGAAAAATCGAAGGAAACGTAGAATTGTAGCTCTAGTTGCTTGTTTTATTCTCCTCATCTCGAGCTTCATACAGCCAGCGGTGCAAGCAAAAGACGGAAACGATTCATCTGTATCGATGAAAGAAGAGGGAAGGCGAATCAATCAAAAGGTAACAAAAGCCTTCGACAAAAATGAAAAAGTGACTTTTTTGATAAAATTTGCAGAACAGGCAGACACCACAAAAGTAGCAAAAGATGCGAAAGAAACAGCAAAGAAAAAGAACTTAACCTCATTTCAAACTGAAATTACTCAGCGATCAGCTGTTGTTAATGCGCTAAGAGCAACGGCAATTGAAACTCAACAAAATGTATCAACTTACTTAGAACAACAAGAGAAAAAAGGCAATGCCGAAGACATAAAATCATTTTATATTGTAAATGGTATGGCGGTAACAGCAACCAAAGAAGTCATGAATCATCTAGCATCTCTTCCAGAAGTTGATAAAATACTTCCAAACGAGATAAGGCAGATTCAGCCAATCCCAGATCAAACGAAAACAAAGGCAAAAACGACTGCAGAAACGAATTCGATTGAATGGAATATTGATCGAGTTGGTGCTCCAGAAGTCTGGAATATGGGAATTGATGGGACAGGGACAGTTATTGCTAACATTGATACCGGTGTTCAGTGGGATCATCCAGCTCTTATGGAACAGTATCGAGGGTATAGTTCAGAAGGAGTGGATCATGAATTTAATTGGTTCGACGCTGTTAGCGGAGAAGCGGCACCTTATGATGACATCGCTCACGGGACGCACACCATGGGAACGATGGTTGGAGTTGAACCAGATGGTTCTAACCAAATTGGTGTTGCACCAGGTGCGAAATGGATTGCGGTAAAAGCATTTAGCGAAGAAGGCGGATCGGATATCGATCTTCTTGAAGCAGGAGAATGGATTATTGCTCCTAAGGATGCTGAAGGAAATCCACATCCTGAGAAGGCTCCTGATGTAGTGAACAATTCTTGGGGAGGTGGATCTGGGCTGGATGAATGGTATCGTCCAATGGTTCAAAACTGGCGAAATGCAGATATTTTCCCTGAATTTTCTGCCGGTAATACAACCTTATTTAATCCTGGAGGTCCCGAATCCATCGCGACTCCAGCAAATTATCCTGAGTCATTTGCTACTGGAGCTACAGATATTAACGATGGTCTTGGAAGCTTCTCACTTCAAGGACCTTCGCCGTATGATGAGATTAAACCAGACGTTTCCGCTCCGGGTGTTAATATTCGCTCTAGTGTACCTGGGAGTGGTTATGAAGGAGGATGGAACGGGACTTCGATGGCAGGGCCGCACGTATCAGCGATCGTATCTCTCCTTCGTCAAGCAGATCCATCATTGACAGTTGATGAGATAGAAGACATCTTTTTAAATACCGTTACACCGCTTACTGATGATGAATTCCCAGATTCACCGAATAATGGTTATGGTTATGGATTAGTAAATGCTTTTGATGCCGTTTCTTCCGTTATGAGTGGTCTGGGAACACTTGAAGGAGAGGTGATGAAAGAAGGAAGTGATGAAGAAGAGCCTACGTATCAACATGTTGCTCCTTCAGAAGCTTATGCGCAGATGGACCTTCCTCTTACCATCACAGCCATGGATAATGTCAGTGTAACAAGTGTAGAGCTTGAATATGCCATTGATGGAGAGTGGACGTCAACTGATGCCACACGAGTTGACGGGAACTATCTTTCTGGATCCTATCAAGCTGTTATACCAGGGGAAGCCGTCAGTGAACCTTCCGTTAGTTACAGGTTTAAAATCGAAGACTACGGTGGTCATGTTGTCACAACGGACGAATATCAGGTAGAAATTATCCCTGGAATCACAACTGGTTACCAAACGGACTTTGAATCAGAGCCGGCAGGTTGGATGAGCTGGGGAGAAAATAATACCTGGGAGTGGGGGACGCCTACAGTTGGTCCTGAAGCTTACTCTGGCGAGAAAGTTTATGGAACCAATCTTGATGGAGCATATGACAACAGTGCTGATATGACTCTGATGATGCCTCCTATCGATCTACCAGAAGGTGAAGCGTATCTTCACTTCAATCAGTGGTACGAACTTGAGAGAAACTATGATTATGGACACCTTTTCGTTTCAACCGATCAGGAAAATTGGGAAGCTCTCGCAGAGTATAATAATCTTTCAAATGAATGGGTAAGTGAAGAGGTTGATCTATCAGCCTATGAAAATCAGCGGATTTATTTAGCGTTTCACGTCGAGACAGATGGTAGCGTGATGAAGCAGGGCTGGTATATTGACGATGTAAGTTTATCAGCAGAGCCGATGGAAGTCGCAGCTAAGAAAAAGAGCGCGAAAGTCTCTATTCAACCTAATGATAAATCTGCAAGTGCAAAAGCGAAAGAAAAAGTAAATCCTGCCAAGTTAAAACCTTCACCGCTGTACGATGTTGCAAATCCAGTTCAAGAGAAACCATCACCTACACCTCAAGCTTTGCCACTTCAAGCAGAAGTGTCCATTCTTGAGACAGGGCGCTCCGCAACAACGAATTTGGAAGACGGAAGCTATTCTATGACTCATGCAGCAGGGGACTACACAGCTGTTGCAGAAGCATATGGCTACCAGTCAGAGACTCAGGAAGTGACGATCGTAGATGATGAAGTGACAGAAGCTGACTTCACATTAGAAGCGATACCAGAGGGAGAAATTGAAGGTACAGTAACGAATAGTGAGACAGGAAACCCAATTCAAGATGCAACCGTTCTTCTAGTAGAAGACGCTGCTATAGTACCTGTACAAACGGACGAAGAAGGTCACTACTCATTAACAGGGTATGAAGGAGAATATACGTTAAAAGTTCTTGCACCTGGTTACTACAGCGAGACATTTACTATCACTGTTGAAGCGAACGAGACAGTTGTTCAGAATGCTGAACTTTCTCCATTCATTGGATATGCAGGGGAAATTGGATATGACGATGGAACAGCTGAGAACGCAAGGGCGTTCTATGATGCAGGGAACGGTTGGGCTGTGAAAATGTCGCTCGCAGAAGGTCAAGAACGTGCGCTTGTGACTGGAGGGTTATTTAGATTTTGGAACACGGAATGGCCAAATCCAGGCGGTACAAATTTTAAAGTCGAAATTCATGACGCATCGGGACCTGATGGAGCCCCAGGTAAGAAGCTCGCTGGTCCAATCGACGCTACGGCACTTCGGAACGGAGAATGGACGATGGTCGATCTGTCTGATCAGGGAGTCATAGTAGAAGGTGATTTTTATATCACTTATATTCAAGCGGATGCCAATCCAAATGCTCCTGGCCTTGGAACAGATGAAGACGGAGAATATGTCGATCGAAGCTGGCAGTATGTTAGCGGGGCATGGTCGAAGGCTCCAGAAGAAGAAGGGAACTATATGATCCGTGCAGTGGTGGATTATGAATTAACTGCTCCAATGATTACTTCACCAAAAGATCATTCGTATACGAACAAAAAAATGGTTGTCGTTGAAGGGGAAACAGCCCCATCTACGATGGTTCACCTTTTTAACGACGGAGAAGAAGGAGCGACTACAACTTCTGATAATGAAGGGTACTTTGCAGAAGAGATTCAATTGAACGAGGGAGAAAATCGTTTGACGGCTCGTGCATCCACAGATCGAGGGATGACAGAAGAATCAGACCCTGTTATCGTCACTCTTGATCAAGAGAAGCCTGAGCTAACGATTACATCTCCGAAAGACAAATGGAAAACGAATAAAGGTTCCGTAACAGTCGAAGGAGAAATCAATGATGAAAATCTGGCCTGGGTGAAAGTGAACGGAACAAAAGCGAAAGTGGAAGATGGAGAATATTCACATCGCATACTACTTGAGCAAGGAAAGAATGTCATTAAAGTGGTTGCGAAGGATAAAGCAGGTAATAAAACCAAAAAATCCATCACAGTTTATACCCAGCAAGAAGAATTGGTGATCAGCGAATTAAAGCCTGATGAGGATAAAATTCTTCAAGCGGGTGAATCAGTGAAAATTGAATTCGACAGTACGCCAGGAGTCAAGGCAACATTTTCGATTCAAATGCCTCTGGTGAATCCAACCATGATGCCTTCTAGCGTAACTGAATTTCCAATGATGGAAGTATCAGAAGGGCATTATGAAGGTTACTGGACAGCGACTTCTAACGTTGTTGCTGAGGGCGCAAAGGTTGAAGTAAAGGTAAAAGATGCTTTTGGAAATGAGATGAGAAAGACTGCTAAAGGATTATTGAATATTAATACGCAGGAATAGTTATAGCAAAGAAAAGCAGGCTGTCAGTTGATAAGTGGTTCAATTTTGGAGTACAAAACACAATTTGTACCCTTAATTGAACTGCTTTTTTTCATGCAAAATTGCAGGAATAAATGTAACCTGAATTGTCAGATATATGGAAGATTTATGGTAGAATTGAGTATGCGTAATGCTCCTGAATAGGGCAGGATTGTGGAAGACTCATTTATGGAAGACTTGAATTCGAGATAATATTGAATTAACGCCGTAATAAGATCTATTTGTTTAGGCAATTGGAAAACTCTTAAAGTGAAAGGAAAATAATCCTACAATTTTAAATTCAAATCTAAAGAGAAGCTTATTCCAATTAGGATAAGCTTCCGTCTATTAAATGAAGTTGAATTGTCCCCTCAGTTAATTAACCAGGAAAATCTCAATGATCTACCTGGTTAATTTTTATTTTATTGTGCATCCCCACTAACTTTCTTCTAGAACTATCGATAATAAGAAAATTCCTTTTTTTATTTGAATCTCGTTTACTAGAGCAAAATTCAACCGAATATATCCTTTTTCAGCCCCGTATAAAGATCCCGGGAATAACAATAAACCCTTTTTAATCCCTTTTTCCACTAATTCCTTGTCAGTTAAGTTTGTTGCTACATGCAGCCAGACAAAGTAACCACCTTCTGGATTCTTCCACTCTGCTCGTCCTTTTAAATATTGGTTTAATGCTTGAATCATTGCATTTCTTCTTGAGGTTAACATTTCTATTAATTTGGTTTTATTTAGCTTATTATCATCAGACAATAGATAAGTTGCCATTATTTTTTGTGTCAACATACTTGTGCCTAGATCCATTTGCTTTTTTGCATCTGCAAGGCGTTCTATTATCGAAGAAGGTCCTATTAGCCATCCAATCCGAAAACCGGGAGCGATGGTTTTAGACACACTACCTATATGTATAATAGACTGTGCCTTTCTGGTTAATGAGAGAAGAGATTGAGGTAGTTTATAGGAATCGTTAAAGTGAAGCTCTCGATAGGGATCGTCCTCAATCAATGGGATTCGCAGCTTTTCGCAGACTCTCACTAATTTTCTTCTTCTGGACTCACTTAGTACCGTGCCGGTTGGATTTTGATAAGTTGGGTTCGTAAAAACCATCCGTATTTTATTCTTGTAATATAGTTCTTCTATCTTTTCTGGGATCAATCCATCATGATCAACCGGTATAGGATATAACCTAATACCTGCAGATGTAAAAAGTCTTAAAGAATATAAGTAGGAGGGTGATTCTATTGCAATTCCATCTCCCGGTTGAAGAAGACATTGAGCAATCAAATGAAAGGCTTGCTGACCTCCAGAAGTAATTAAAACATTGTCAGTGCTCAACTTTACACCTTGATCGTGGGCGTAGAGAGTTGAGATACTTTCCCTTAATTTCCCAAAAATCTTTTTTTAGTTTTTTCATACTTAAATTTTTTATATTTATATAGTATATATAAAGCATATTAACTCACCTTTTTATCTAATAACTTTTATATATCCTAGCACAGCTATTGATTTCAAATATCATTATCTTAGTCTTTTATTTATAAAATATTATTTTATTTCATGAATAGAGGCTATCGATATTACTTTCTATTTTGTTCACAAGACTAATGGAGAGGTTACACTTTACTAAACAGTTTTTATAAGGTATCTAACATTTTAACGATCATAGAGATGAATTCAATATTCTTTTGATAGATGATGCTCTTGATGCTTTTTCTATTCAACGCATCTTGAGAAATAAGGGAACACCTAGTAAATACGGTATAGTAAAGTGTCGCCAATCCAAATGTTTTATTTACTCTACTTTTCATTAATGCTCCTATAAGGAATATTAGTAAACTAAATATTGTTCCCAACCTATTACTTCCCAACCTTGATTATTTACATCTCCATACATACAGTATCCCTCCTCTCATTGAAGTTACATCAATAATATGTTACTTTTATATCGCTTCAATAAAATGTAAGCTATTGCTAACTTAAAAGGTGGGATACTTTGAAAACAGGAGAAGTTGTTAAGTACATTAGGCTATCAAAACGGCTGAAGTCTAAGAATGTTTATGATAATATCTTAAGCCGACCAGTAATATCTAAATTTGAACAAGGGATTAGCGATACAACTACAATGAATTTTTTGAAATTTTAAAAAACCTAAATATAACGTTGGAAGAATTCTATTATGTATACAATGACTTAGTTTTAGATGTGGATAAGGGGTTTATATCTGATTATGCTCAAGCTTTTTATTCAACTGATCAAGAAGCATTAAAAATATTATTTAATGAGCTAAAAGATAAATATAAATTGACTAGTCAAGTGAAATACTTGCACTATTCTCTATTAACAGAATTAACTATTCAAAATTTTGAAAACATTAAATACAATAATAATTCCCTAGAAATATTAAAAACCTATTTATTGAACTGCGATGATTGGACTTATTATGAAATAGTGTTGTTTACCAATCTTTTAGATTTTCTCCCTCTAAACTTAATCAATATCTTATACAAGAGGGCTAAGAGAAAATTAATTTACTTTAAAAAGATAAAAATATACAGAAATGATTTATTTTCTTTAATCACTAATATCTTGGTTTTATATATAAAAGAAAATAATGTTACTGCAAGTAGATTGTATTACTCTGATCTTTCTGAAAACCTCTCTAAAACTAATAACTTAATGTACGAAAAGACTATGCTTTTATTTTTTCAGGAAATTATAAATATGATGGAAAATAAACATTATAATTCTAATAAAGCAGATAAAATTATAGATATCTTTAATTTTTTAGAGTCACCTTTTAGAAAACATCAATGTATAGATTTACTAAATTTAGTCAAACATAATAGAAATAGAAAGTGATATTTCAGATATTAATTGGTGTAGGGACCCTTGAAATTTATTCCATCTAAGTAAAGAATATTTTATTATAATTGAGGATATTAAAATTATTTTCCCATTGAGTATCTCTCTCCCTTTTTTGTGCCATATAAAAAATAATAAAAGCTACTCATTAATTAATGAGCATCTTTACTAAATTTAAGCTCTCTTTTGCTGTTCCATACTCATACAAAGGTTTCTTTCATGAAAATGGTTAAACATACTCTTCTCCACTTCTAGTATCATCAAGATAAAATCTAATCGATAATCTACTAGCGTTTTAAAATGCAACCATTTCTTTTTTAGAAACTATTCCTTTTTCCATTAACTTTTCTAAATTTTGGGGTTTAGTTTTCCAAACTCAAAGAATACCTCGCCAGCTAAATCGTGAGAGATAGAATGGCTATCATTTGTTTGTGGATTTTCTCATAGTTTTAGTGATCGATACTTGTGCATCACTTTTAACTTTTTTTTATAAGTCCAAACAATTCTTCGTCTTCATTTTCAACTATTCATAAGGTGAAACAATTGCTCTAATTCTGAATTTGTTTGTGAATAAATACTTATATACTGCCCTGGTGACTACAGCCTAGTGATTGCTCCAGCGTTGCCATCTTTTTGATCCACCAATGACATCAACTTGACCCACTCATAGAGAAGCCCTCACGGGGATTAGTTCCAAAATAAATTAATTTATTCTTACATAAAACAACCATCGAAGAACACTTTTCTATGGCTGTTTTGTTTACTTAAGGCTTTTTCGTTCAAACCTCTCGAATTAATGAGATCGCTTCTCTGACCAGTTTGTCATAATATATGTCTTCTTCGTTTTCAACACTTAAACATAAGGGAACAAGCAAATCCTCAATTTCATTCAACAGCTCATAAAGTATAAATCTATGGAAAAAGAACTTTGCGATCTCTACTTCTTCAGGAATCATAACTGATCCCTCCAATCCATGACGTTCTCGCATTGAGACTTCCCCATCTATCATCATCTGATAGGAGCCATGTATAATACTGTCAGGAATGGCATCGCCAATGTACCTTCCCCGATCTTTTCATGCCAGCCACAAGGGGTCAAACTGCTAATAGAAGATCGTGGAAGCTACCTCATATCTAGACTCAATGAGAGATTTCTGGATTCTGTTTCTTTCATGGGTATTAATAACCATTCATCAAGAATAAGCAATTCTACTTTTGTAAATTTTTGATTACCTTTCGGTAATTACCTTCACCTCTCGCGACTGCGAGTTCGTATAATAAATCAGGGAGGCGGATATATTTCACCTTATAAGATTGCCGGCATGCAGTGATGCCAAAGGCACACTCTAAGTAAGTTTGCCCGTTTCCGGACGCACCTTTAATAATGATATTATGTTTCTCCTCAATGTATCTTCCGGTCGATAATCTGAGAATTTGTTATATGTCCAGCTTACGATCAGTGTGATATCCAATATCTTCTATACATGACTGGCTATCTCTAAATTCTGCAATTCTAACGAGTCGGTCAAGTTTGGCATTCTTTCTTCGTCCTCACTCAGGTACATAGTTCAAGATTTTATAATTGTGACGTGTAAAGCTGCTAAAATAGCAAAGTCAGCCAAGGCAGTTCTAAAATTGATAGGTGTTTAACGATTCGCTCCTTTCCCTTGTTAAACAAACATAGAATCTTTTCGTTACCAGCTGTGGATAATGCAGATATGTCTTCTATTTCTGGTGCACCTATGGGTGTGTGTCATTCATGTTAACGGGGGATTAATAACAAGCAGTTAAAAATTAGTGAAATATTCTAACTCACAGAGAAGTAAGTATACACGAAGGGAATTGAAGTTTAGATCTGAATATCACCATCATTTTCCTTGATACACATAATAAAAACTAAACAGTCAGTTTATTTATTGACATGTGATTTCAAATCGTTTAGAATTAAAAGTGACCACATAGTTTGTTATTTATAAAAGAGAGGAAATAACCCAATGCCTAAAGTCTCAGAGGAGTATAAGCAACAAAGAAAAACCCATATTATGAAAAGCGCTGAAGCTTGTTTTGCTGAAAAAGGATTTAGAGAAACAACTGTGGATGATATTGTTGAGTATTCTAAAACGTCAAAAGGGACAATTTATATTTATTTTAAAAGTAAAGAAGATATATACTTCGAACTGATTGAAGAAAAGTTTGGCGAATCTTTAGAACATTATTTTTCAAGTGTAAGAAAGTTCGATACAGCAGAAGAGAAACTTCGCTATATTATTAAACTTCAAAAGAATCTTGAGTTTACAGAAGAAGAGCAAAAGTTTATCATACTTCAAGTTGAAACGAATATATACCTTTTAAGAAAGGGCAATTCAGAGCAGGTAATGATTGAGCGTTTGGGAAGGATCTCTGCATTTTTAGAAGAAATTTTAAATGAAGGAATTTCAAATGGAGAGTTTAAAAAAGGGATTAATGTAACGGTTTTTTCAAAAATGTTCTGGTCCATTCAAGATGGGTTACTTGTACGAACAGCCTCAAAAGAATTGGCAAAACATCATAAACCCATGTGGGACTTAGTTGAAGAAATGATGTTCGATTACTTAAAGGTTTGATATGAGGACTTACTCTTTGTTAGAGTGGGTTTTCTAAAAATAAAAAATAAAAACTGGGTAGTCAGTTTTATATAAGGAGGAGTAAGCAATGAAAGAACTTTTAAAAAATCGGAACTTCAGCATATTATTTGCGGGCAGAATGATTACCAACGCAGGGGATAGTTTGTATATCGTCGCAACCATGTGGCTTGTCTATGAATTAGGAGGATCAACATTCTACACGGGGATTGCTGGTTTTCTCGTAATGTTTCCCAATATGCTTCAATTTTTGGCCGGCCCTTTAGTCGATCGCTGGTCATTAAAATCAACGCTACTGATTACCCAAATATTACAGGCGATCTTTGTACTTATTATACCAATAGCATCATATTTTAATTTTTTAACAGTGACACTTGTATTGATTATTATGCCTATCGTTGCAATGCTAAATCAATTTGTGTATCCAGCTCAAACCGCAGCGCTGCCTAAGATCCTAGAGAAAAAACATCTAGTAAAAGGAAACTCGGCATTCGCCTTCGCATATCAGGGGATTGACTTAGCCTTTAATGCAATCGCAGGGGTTTTGGTCGCTCTTATTGGTGCAACGGCTCTTTTTCTAATAGATTCGATGACTTTTGTGATAGCTGCTTTGTTATTTTCAACCTTACGAATCCCTGAAAAAGAGAAAGTACTCGTTTTAGAGGAACGTACTTCTATCTCAGATAATCTGAAAAAATATGGAATAGAACTGAAAGAAGGTTTTACATTTGTGATCAAATCAGTTCTCGCAAAATTATTTGTTGGATCTATCGTTGCAAATTTTGCAATTGGTGCAACGTTGGCTGTTTTACCAGCCTATGCCGACTGGCGGGGAGGACCGGAGTATTATGGGTTGTTTCTTGCCAGCTTATCAGCTGGAAGTTTGATAGGTGCTTTATGTGCAAGTTATTTATCTAAATATCCATTAGGTCGGTTGTCTATCATTTCGTTTTTTATTGGTGGAATAAGTTGGGTTGTTTCTGCTCTAGTACCTTGGGCGTCGCTGAGTGTCTTGTTATTTGGTCTTGCATGGGTACCTGTTGGGGCAACGAATGTATTATTCGGTACAGCGGTCCAAACGATTGTTCCTCAACGATTAATGGCACGAACGATTTCGGTTAGCGCAAGTATTGGAACCTCAGCCATGCCGATCGGATCTTTACTCGGGGGATGGAGTGCCTCTTCAGTAAGTAGTATGGTTGTGTTTGCGGTTTTAGGAACAGGTTTTATATTTTTAGCCATATACACTTCATCTGTTCCAGTTTTACGAAATCTACCTAAAGTGAAAGAGATGAACACATCTAATTTAGAGTTAAACGATACATTTGCAGCGAAAAAGAAGATCGGGTTGCGCTAATTTTTAAAATTACTATTCTTTCCTGTTTAGTTAAAAGGTGAAAGTAAGCAAACTTATTTGACACTTTATAGAAATTTCTATAATGAAACAAGGAACGCTAAGGAGGAATTTGAAAATGATTAATCCATTAGATGATGCAGCGAGAATGCGTGAGCATAATTCAAGAGCAGAAAAGATATCGAGTCACGTATGGGCTGCGAGAAACAAAAAAAGCACCAAGCTCAATGGATAGAACAGCATCATAAAAAAGCAGGTTCACTGAAGGCTATTTTCAAGTGTTTATTATTAAATAAGGTTTCAAACCACGTGCTTGTCATATGTAAAGTCTTTGTTAATTACAATGATAAAAAAACTTCCAAAAATACGGAAGTCCTTTCGTTGTTTTTTTATGGCTTCTTCAACTAAAGCTCCGATATAATGAACTAGTTATTTTACTGACCAACTGTCTAATAATTGTTTACACAGTTCCGCACAAAAACCCTGTTTTTTATATCTAATTAATATTTCATTTATATCAATATAAACTTCATTATCATGTAGTAGTTTCTCAAATTGCCAAAACGTTAAATTTGAATCAATTTCCACTTTTTTATCAGGAAATGATTTTTGAACTGTTAGATTAACCTCATCCAATTTACTTTTAAACTCTTTAGCAGTAGATGTAGCAACTAGAATCGTTTCAATAAAATCAATATCAGTAATAGATAATCCTTGACTTCTTAGCCATTCACCAGCAGTTTGATTCGACATATCATTTGCCCTTTCTTACATTCACTATAGGTTAGCTTGATTAATTTCTCATAAGTTGTCATTTGAATTTATTCCACTAATTAGCACTAAACTTACATAGAGTGCTTACTTTTTATTGAGCAATAGCTCCGATTTAGTTGAATAACATAATAATAACTTTAAGATTAACTAGCAGTCCCTTAATAAAACACCTTGCTTGCACGTGTCTTTTTACTATTTTATTAAGTAATAAATGCTACCTACCACTGCTATTATTATTACTAGTAAACTTGTGCCAATTTGGTAATAATCAGATTTTGTTTTCACCAATTTAGCCTTAGATTTGTAAATTCCACGATTTAATAAATATATACCAAGTAGTAGGAAAGCTAGATTTAAGAAAATAAAATTATAGATTATATATAAAATAAACATAACGATTGACATACTAAAAAAGGCTATTTGAGAGAAATCATATTTTCTACTTTTGGAACTTTCTTGTACTGCATTCATATATCCACCCCTTTTCCAACTCTTCTTCCCCCATATTTCATTTATATAATGTATTAACTTCACCATGACGTTTGATATGCACATTCACTATATTAATTAAACGCTCCGATTTAGCTTAATAAAAAACCTTTAATTGATACAAATAATGAGAAGGCAAAAACACCAACAAGTAGTATACCAATTGTTTTTCGCTCTTTTTGAAATTCCTCTATTCCCATAACTAACATTGTAAGTCCTAATAGAAATATCATTATATGATTAAACTCAAAATTACTTGTAATCAACCCATAAACAGCAAGTGCAAGAGTTGATAGTGATAGAACGTATCGTAAAATTTTCAATCAAATTCCCACTTTCATCTTCCTCAAAAATACGGTCATTATGTTTAGTTCCAATTATTTCAAATCATTGAGAACAACACAATCTTTTATTTCAAATTAAAAGAGCCTATCTTATTACAGATAAGCTCCGAGATTGTGGAAAGTTTGATTTCGAGATGTTATTGACCCGCCCATTTCGGAATAAAATCTCCGAAGTATTTACCAATCTTCTCTACCTCAGTCATGACCCGGCTTATACCAACTTCTGTGGTAAACCAATTCTCTTTCGTAATTTACAAATCGATCTTCTACTGGAGATACCATAAAGTTTGTGTTCTTTGGAAATACATACTGATAACAAAGCAATGCTCTTCGAGAATGTCCTGCTTTACATACAATGATAACCTTTTCATGATTAATCCTTTTATTCTTTAAAACTTCTAAAGAAAAACGTGCATTTTCTAGAGTATGCTGAGCTTGGTCTTCTTTAAGGATAACTTCGTTAGGCACCCCGTTTGTAATACCAATGTTTTTTAAATACTCCCACTCGGATATACCTACATCCGTTTTGTACCCTCCTGAGGGAAGGATATATGGAGCCAGGTCCTTCTTATAAAACTGTGAAGCCTTTTCCATTAGCTTTGGATGATTAGCACCGGGTACTAATATGATATCTGCTGCAAATACTTCAGTTTCAACAAAAATAAAGTCAGTGATACAATCAAATGGATTAGACATTGTTATAAACCCTTTCGTAAATAAACTTATCTGTGGGGAGAATAACCCTATTCAACAATTGCTCCGAGTTTGTGGAAGATTGTCATTTTACTTCCAATACTCGATTACTGTTCTTTCTTTTGCTTTAGCAACCGTTAGTGAAAATACCTAGTAGGAGATTACTCATATCTCTATTCCAAAAAAATTAAGTGTTTCTGAAATGATTTCATCACTTCCTGGTTTAAACATAAATATTGAGAACGCAATACTTATGACCCCTATCAATACCAAGCCATTTCTTTTATTCCCAAGTAGCCCCTTAACAACTAAAAATATTCCTACAAATAATATTAAGAAATACCAAATCCCCATAACCTCACCCCTTAATAGAATAACGTTTCGTCAAATCTTGCACCAGATTGCTAAGCGATAACCACTGTGTAGCTATCGCTAGATTGTTTAATACTTAGCTCATATATTCATTTTTTAAGAGACCATATACGTCAACGTCTTCATATGTATTTTGGAGTAATCTATTTTGCTTTAATCTTCCTTCTTTTTGTAAACCAGCTTTTTTTAAAACTATGGTTGAAGCTTTATTTCTGGATATAGCTGATGCCCAGACTTTGTTTAAATCCAGGTGATTAAATCCAAATTCAATCATTCTATTTACTGCTTCTGTCGCAAACCCGTTACCCCAAAAATCTCTACCAATCCAATATCCAAGCTCACCTTTATTATTGTTTTTATCAATTCTTAAAGTGACCGTCCCTATTATTTGATTTTCATTCTTGGTTACTATTGTAAGAGGATACTCAAGTCCCTCTTGAATTTGTTCTGGTTGAATAGCGATCCATTCCTCAGCATGTTCTAGTTCATATGGATGAGGAAGACCTATAATAGTAGCTAATTCTTTATTGTTTGCTAAATCCTTAATCCTGCTAGCATCTTTTTTCTGGAATGGTTGCAAAGTTAATCGATCCGTTTTTAATTTCAAAGACATGATAAAGTACCTTCTTTTCTAAGACATTTTCCCTAGGGATACTGTTTCGGTAGTTTTATACCAATTATTTCAAAATGATACTCTAAAGGCAATCCTTGATTTCAAGAAAAGGGAGCTAACCTTTATTAAAGATTAGCTCGTTGGGTTTTTTTATTTTTCAAATGCAATTTCCTCTTTCTTTATGCTCTATCGTGTAGATTATTAAATAATCGCTCCGAGATACTTGAAGACTTGTTTCAGAGATATCTTCTAGCAAATCCAAACAGAAATAATAAAGTTATCTACCATTAATGATTAGAGTTCTTCCGTCTTGGATCTTTTAATATCAAAAAAACTTATCATTCCACAGACCAATACGCCTAATAATAAAACACTTGTAAGAATCCACTTATCTCCCCAACTATTGATCGCACTAATTAAACAACTTAATGCTATAGCTAACGCTCCATACTTCGCTCGCCATTTATCTAATTTAGACAAATTAGCCCTCTTCATCCTACACCTCCAAAAAAATCAAGCACTCAAATCAAAACTTTATACTGGAAACGCTCCGAGATTGTTGAACTTAAATTCTAGTTACGCTTGTGAAGTTGATATAAAAAATACTTTAGCCTTTTGAAAAGAACCAATCTTTTTCATATTTAAGATTTAGCAGATCTCCAACTCTAAATGCAAACTCTATAAATGCTGATCCTTTCGCTGTAATAAGATAATCATCCACAACAACTGGCGAGTTTACATAGTTCAGATCGTTAAATGTACCTAAAAAATGCCTTTGTTCAGTTGTTAATCCTGTAGTATAACGTTTCTCCTTTAGCACACCACTTGCTGATAATAAATAAGGAGCACTAGAAATTGCAGCAATTATTCGATTCTGATCATCAATTTTATGTAAAAAGGAAGACAACTCATGATGGTCAACAAGATGCTCAAAATCATCAACACCAGGAAGCACAACACTATCTAAGAGATTAATATCAAACTCATTTATTGTAGATTCTGGTATGCAAGGTAAGCCAGCTTCTCCTTTTATAGGATGACTGTTCAACCCTAGGTATATAGTTTGTTTGCCACCTTGTTTCAATACCGATAATAGTACAGAAAGCTCATATTCACTGAATCTAGGGTAAAGCAGTATACCTGTATAAAGGGATTCTGTCATTTCTTCACTCCTTCCTCAACCATCGCTCCGATATAACAGAAGACTCCGTATCGAGATGTATCTTAATTGAAGATGAATGTAGTTGAACAATTAGAAGAGCAATGAAGCAATTATAAAACCAACAATGATCGCAACTATTAAAATTAAAGTTCCCTTCCATCCTAAACTACCTACTAAATCAACTAATCCTTCATTATTAGCTCTATTGAAAGAATCATTTATGTTCCCAGCAGGATTTCTTTTCAACTCTTCTTGTCTTAATTTCTCTCTGTTCCTTTCAGGTGATTTCTTCGGGTCCATTATCACTACACTCCTTCTCAATTCCAATTATTTCAAACCACATCAACATACTCAACCTTATTCTTTAAAAAAGACGTAATACCTCAGTGGGAATTACGTCCAATAAATGAAGATTAATATTCAACGTTTACGTTGCTATGATCTTGCAGAATTGCTCCGATTTAATTGAAGATCATGTCATTATCATTATCAAACCATATACCACGAAAAGAATTCCAAAAATAATAGTAAAGACCTTTTCTTGTTGTTTGAAGTGCAGCAAAGTTAAAAAAGCAGTAATTAATAGTGAAATAGTAAGAAAGATAAAATCAAACCATCTTGATTTAAGAAAGAAAGTATCTAAAACAAATGCAACACAGAAGAATAAAACTACATAAACACGAACTTTATCTGAGTTCTTTTTCTCTACATCAAGCATTGAAAAGAAAACTCCTTTGTTTTTATAGATTTCTTTCTATAAATTCTGCAAAAGCAACATTTAAAAGGAACTTCAATCTTATGTAATCGCTCCGATATAATGAATTAGTTATTTTATTGACCAACTGTCTAATAATTGTTTACACAGTTCCGCACAAAAACCCTGTTTTTTATATCTAATTAATAATTCATTTATATCAATATAAACTTCATTATCATGTAGTAGTTTCTCAAATTGCCAAAACGTTAAATTTGAATCAATTTCCACTTTTTTATCAGGAAATGATTTTTGAACTGTTAGATTAACCTCATCCAATTTACTTTTAAACTCTTTAGCAGTAGATATAGCAACTAGAATCGTTTCAATAAAATCAATATCAGTAATAGATAATCTTTGACTTCTTAGCCATTCACCAGCAGTTTGATTCGACATATCATTTGCCCTTTCTTACATTCACTATAGGTTAGCTTGATTAATTTCTCATAAGTGTCATTTGAATTTACTCCACTAATTAGCACTAAACTTACATAGAGTGCTTACTTTTTATTGAGCAATAGCTCCGAGATTACGGGATAACGAAATAAAGTTAATTTGAATCAAATCAATTTTAGTAAATCTCATTATTCTAGATACTGTACTTAAATATGAGTTCTCCATTTGGATCTCTTTCATTTATATACTCAAACCCCATACTTTTATATAGACTATATGCTATTCTATTTTCCTCGACGATACTCAAATATATATCCTTCACTTCAAATTTACCCGAAACTATTCCGATAAGCTTTTTCATTGCAATTCTTCCTAAGCCTTTACCTTGATAACTCTCATCAATGATAATTCGATCGATCCAAGTATCCTTATTTGGTCCAAAAGAGCCATACATTGCAAATCCAACAACATCTTCATCATGATATATAGCTACTGGATGCCACCCTTCATATGTATCAGCTTCTCTTAGACATTCATCTACTGTTTCAATAAAATGTTCTTGGTCAGCTTTTAATTTTACATTTTTAACTAGATATTCATTAGAACTGTCAATGTCTCTAAAATTAACGTTGCTCATGTTAATATACACCCTATCGTCATTTATAACTGCTCCTACAATATTCCTATTAATAGATTTGGAAGTGAGCGTTTTCATTAATGGCTAATCTTTTATTCAGAATGTATTCCGAGTTTGTTTAACAACCATTTTATAAACAAATGTTAGATATTAAGAATCCGTATGAATTACGTTCACCCTATTTTGGTTTGCCTTTTTTTGAGCTTGCCAGGTCCTAATTAAACTGGGAACGCCAGCTGCCATACTCACCATAAAACTCCACATAACATATCGCCATTCCCCTGTAAAAAATGAGACTCCTATAAAAAAGACCAGCTGCCCTACAAGTGCAAACCAAGAAAAAATCCAAGCTAATTTTAAATTTTCTTTCACCTATCCCACCCTTTCTTTAAGACCCAATGATTTAGATAAGTTTATGTTCAATTACTCAATTCCAATTATTTCAAACTATGCTATATAGTCAATCATTAGTTAAGAAAGAAATGAGCCTATCTTATTACAGATAAGCTCCGATTTTCTAGAACAAGATTTCAAATAATATGACCTTTATTAAACTCTATAGTTACTTCCAATATGTAAAATTTTAGTGTTTGAACTTGTAAATAAGGGTATTAACTATGGTATCACTAATATTCTAACCAAGAGATTGCTGAAAATTATTTATTCCTTGTTTTAAATAAACGAAAATTCAAATTAGGAAGTGATAGATTGAGTAATAAAAAGAAACTATATTTCTTAATTTTTGTAGTGGTTTTCATGTGTTTAGTATTCTTTGCTTTTATCGGATTAACTAATGTCCATCCAATTCTACGGGGGCTTATCATCGTAGTAATTATGTTTATTGGGGTTTTCTTGCAAATAAAAGTCTTTAAGTTTAACAGATATGAAAATTAAGCTGTTCTACCTAAATAAAGTATTAAATCAGTATGTGAATAATTACTTTACAATTTGTTGGTGCAACACCTCACAGTTCACTTGCTTATCATTACGCAAACGCTCCGAGATTACTGCAGATCATTAATTTACGTACACTTTTTCATCTTTCAATTTCTCTACTCCTTTATTTCTTATCCAAACTTCAATATCATCATTTTCTTTTATTAGTACTTTTAAAAACGACTTCAAATATAGTACCTATTACTATTCCTCCAATAAACAATGAAAGCTCGTTTTCTATTAGTAAAAAGTACAAAGAAACCACCAAAATTATGGTTCTTATTATTCGTTGGATTTTTTTATTTTTCAAATGCAATTTCCCTTTTCTTTATGCTCTATCGTGTAGATTATTAAATAATCGCACCCGTTACTTTAACAAGATAAATGATGTTTATCCACGATTGCACCCTGTTATTGAATCATCAAAAGAACTTTTTTAAACTAAATAAAATAATCGCATGAATAATATTGGTACCAGTCAATAGAATCAACATAGCTATTTTATAGCCCCCTAAAGAAAAGGGATTTATATATTCATCTGTAAAAGTAATAATCAACCAACCAAAAATAATTATCGGATAAGCAAAAGCATATGATGTATTTAATATCCCTTTACCTCGTTCATCTTTACTTTCCTTTCCAAATTGAAATTTCAAACTATAAAAAACAGATGCCATAAAAATCAAGAAATATAATACAATACTTACATCCATTAAGACAGACATTATAATTCCTCCTTTGTTTTTTCATACTGAAAAACTTCATCAACTCTTACGTTAAATACATTAGCTATGTCAAAACCCAAAATTAATGATGGCGTGTAATTTCCCTTTTCTGTGGAAATAATAGTTTGCCTGCTAACGCCAACTTTTTCAGCTAATTCCTTTTGTGTCATTTTTTTTTCAGCCCTTAAAATCCGTATTCGATTTGATAAAACCTTAACTTCACTCACTACTTCCTCCTCCTTAGTTAACCTCGCTTAACATATTGTAAATCTGAGTTAACTATAAGTCAAGTAAACTTTACTTATTATGCTATTTAAAAGCCACCAATTTAATGGTGGCTCTATTTAACCTTTATCATTCTGGTCCGTTTGTTGAGCAAATGTTTCCCATTTTACTACCTGTACTTTACCATAACTATACTTTATCCTTCTTCAACTCTTCTGAGGCGTTAGTTTAAGTGTAAACCTTCACATACCTGTTCTCATTTTAACATAAATATCCAGTTAAGGTGAATTTAATTTAATCAGACGTTGGGTAAGTGACTATATCATTTCACTATAAATCAACCTTTACCTTTAACATAGCCAAACAAAAAAAGGAACTCCTTCACACTTGGAGTTCCTTTAACTATTCTACAATTGCTACGAGATAACGGAACAAGGGTGGCAAATGAAAAATCGTGAATTGCCCTCTTTTCTGGAAGACTTTAATTCGCGGAAATCACATACGCAACAATGATAGTTGCTCCCAAAAACCAATGTTGTATATGAAAGGTGACCTTATGTTTTTTCGATATGTTTCTCACACTTTCGTTCCACTAGTCTTTTGGAAATATAACTTGTTTACATTCCTTTAAGGTGTTGGGGAGTAGATTTTTTATGATAAGTTTTTGATCCTGGTTAGTTGTCCTAAATTCATACCTACAAAACTTCCTATAAACGGAAAAATATACAGGGGTAAGTCCAAACTTCTAGAGCCAAAATCAAGATTAAATATGACTACTGTAATAGAAAGGCATAGAACAACCTCTATAAATTTCCTTCGCTTCCAACGCTTCTTGCCTATGTGGTCTATGTCAAAAGCCATCACACGTCGAATGAACTTGGTTCCCATCGTTTTTCCTGTAAGTAGGGTGTATATCCCATGCGCCGCAAAAATCCATAATAAAACACACCAAAAACCAAAAACAACGGTTGGCGTACCTCCGTACAAGGCATAAATGACAAAAAGAATGAACAATAACACCATCACCAGATTAGAATAAATTAATTGTTTCTTCTTTAGATGTTTCACTTCTTCTATATTCCATTTGGTTTCATTCATATTTTCCTCCTTTTCCACTATGACCTCATCGATTATGTAATACGTCTATACTCAATGGTTTTTCTATTAAAGAACACTAAACCTCTCCTAAACCAAATTGAGCGTTTTCTTCTTGTTCAGTAAGCGCTCCGAGTTTATTGAATAACTCTACACTAATTAACTTAGAACATTAGATTTCGTACAAATAAAACACCATATAGTAGAGCTCCTCCAATAAAAACTAACAGTCCGACCATTACAAAACCATAGATATATCCTTTCCCCATTGCAAATAAGTCTGAAATAATATTCTTAACCGTATTGAGTAGTATTTGCATAGTACCCCCTCTAACATAACAATTGTTACTCTAGCTATCTTAATTATTAATACGAAACATTCTGTTGAATGGTTTCATACCTCTTCAAAGGAAAACTTCCCTAAACCTAATTAGGGAGCTCATTTTTTATTAAGTAAACGCTCCGAGATTGTTTAAGAAACAATACTATGAAATTTAATTTTGTCGCTTAGTCCGTAAGTAATAAAGATAAAGATATGGTGCAAGAAAACAAGCGAAGAATATTCCTCCAACGAGTATTCCAGTATCCATATCACCTGTAAAAGAAACTAAAACTCCTAACCCAATAGCAATAAAAGCACTGACTATTAATGAAATGATTAACCCTTTTTTCGGTTGTTTTTTACTTGATTCATGATCAACACTAATGCTCATGGAAAGATATGCAGAAACGACACCTGTCAGAATCAAAACATACCATAATGGATTAGCTGTCATTCCATTCATTCCTGTAGTGACCAAGTCATATCCCAATATACCGATAATTCCAATGGTTTGAACCAAAAATAAAATTCTGATGTTTTCCAAGTTTTTTAATTTCAGCCGTTCATCCGTTATTTTTTTCATCATTTCGTTCGCTCCTCCCTATCCAACCAGAATAATTCATCCAATGATTTATGTACGACGTCACAAATTGAAAAACACAACTTTAAAGTGGGATTATACTTTCCTTTTTCAATTAAACTAACCGTTTGACGAGTAATACCTATTTTTTCAGCTAACTGCTGCTGGGTTAGCCCCACCTGAACACGTGCTATCCTCACGTTATTTTCCAACTATATAATCCCTCCTTCACACTCAATAGTAACATATACATTACATTATTCAATATATACATTACATTAAATCTATAAAAATGACGCTAATCTTTTCATTAGAAAAGCGTCCTACCAAAAAACGTCATACGATTTACTTCACAAATTCCCTAAGAAACAATAATGAATTCAAAGCTTATTAAACTAAAGCTCCGAGATTGTTGAACACTTTAAGTAAAACATTTACGAGCGCAATTTTAGTTAAGTAAACTTCCAAAAAGTAAAATCCCACTCAGAAAAACCGCCAAACTGAGGGATATTATCATTGTGAATAGACTTCTCGTCATACCTTTCCAGTCTCTAATACCAGACAAACCAAATACTCCAGCAAGAAATGTAAATAACGAAATAAATAAAACTATTGTTAAAGGGTGAATTCCGATTATGGAATTACTGAACCAACCTGAGAATGAAACTATTAAAAATAATAACACGCAAATAAATGAACAGATAAATGAACAAATGTTGATCTTCTCCCGCATCCCTCTCTCCTCCAAAAATAACATCTTAAATTCCTTCTACTGCATTCTGTGAAAAAGGTCAAATTCATTTTGCTCCGTTACATATGTTATAGAGGCTTGCACTCAATTGAGCAATTGCTCCGATTTAATTGAATATCTAAATCTATCTAGAACTATTATTTGTAACAGGGAATGATGGTAACTGAACTTCTTTATCAAAAAGGATCTTCTCTATCTGCAGAACAATATCGTGGTGTAGCTTATTATCTTCAAACTCAAGATAATCAATGTTACTTAAATAGATAATAGATTTATTAGAATCAACGTAACGAATTACAAAGGAATGAAACCCAGCACAGTAACCGCCATGTGAGAGGATTTTTCCTGTTTTGCTGTTATTTTCGATAGACCATCCAAATCCATAGCCTGCTTCTACATCAAGGTGTAAACCAACGGAATAACCAAGACTTTTTCCATTAGTAAGAACAGCTGGTTTGAACGCTTCATTTTTCGTGTTTTCCTTTATGAGCACGTTCGCATAAAGTGCTTGCTCCCATTTATATAAGTCTTCTGCGGTTGTGTTAATTACACCATCTCCACGGACGCCGTCTATAAAATACACATAGCTGTGTTCATCCATATGATCCGGTATTTTATAATCATCATTCTCTCGATCATAGATATACCCTTCAGCAAGTTCGAGTGAGTCTTTATTAATCCTTCGAGATAATAGCTCTGTGTGATTCATTCCTAGTGGACCAAAAATATTACTTTCTAGAAATTTTTCAAAGGTAAGACCTGATACCTCTTTTACTACCTCGGCAAGTAAGATGTAACCTGTATTGCTATACTCCCATTTGTCACCTGGTTCAAAGAGAAGTGATGGCTGATGCTCTTTTAAAAATAGTTCCAAGACTTCCTTATTCGTTGCAATCTTTTTGCGATCCCAATTTTCCTCGAACCAATCAATGTAGTCTGGTAGTCCTGAGGTATGTGTCAGAAGATTTCTAATCGTAATGCCTTGATAAGGCAAATCTGATATATGTTTTTCTAGAAAATCATCAAAACTTAGCTTCTGTTGCTCTTTCAATATCATAATTGCCATAGCTGTAAAAGATTTCGAAACGGAAGCGATATCAAAACGTGAGTCTTTCGTTAATTGCTTACTCTGAACTATAGCTGCTACTCCATTAATATTCTCATACATGGGTCTTCCATTTTCACTTACTAGCACACTTCCATTAAACATTTTTTCTTTTGTTAGATAACTAAATAGTTCTTCTAACTTCCCAAGTTTGTTTTCAGAAGTCATTAAATCCCTCCATAGACCAAGTTTCAATTTTCTGTATAGTCCATCTATACCAATTATTTCAAACCAATGAAGAAAACTCAATCGTTCTCTTCATTACAAAGAAGCCTATCTTATTGCAGATAAGCTCCGAGATAGCAGAAGATTGGTTATCTTCTATTATTCGGCATAAAAGGTTATCGAATAAAATGGATTCTTAATTATTATTGGCTCTGTTTTTGTTATTTTTAGTTACTTTTATTATTCCTCTGATATTACGAATTACTTTAAACAGCCCCACTACAGTAGCGATAATAAATAAACCAGTTGTAAATGAATTCATAAATATATCGACTTGACTAATAACAAAACAATAAAGAAGTATCCACGCAATTAAGTCTATTACTTTGTTAGTAAGCTCTGACTTGAAAATATCACATCATCCTTTCAATAAATTGTTCAGTAATCGTTCCGAAGATAATCGAACAAGTGCTTCTCTAGGAATGAATAACTAATTTCGATTTACTTTTCTTAAAGTTATAATTATTATCAATTGATACACTGTAAATGAAACCCCAAGCAAGGCTATAAATACTAGTGATAACAGTGAATTCGCGATACTATTACTTTTAAGCAATAAAAAAGATACTCCAATCCAAAAAACTATTAACCTTATTATTCTATTTGTTACGTGTGATTTGAACATTTTACACTTCCTTTAATTAACACTCCAGCCCTAAACCTACTACGTAGAGCGCTTACTTAATGTTAAGCAAACGCTCCGATATTCTTGAACTAACTACCTTGATAAAGTTACTCTAATTCTAATCATAGATTATATCGTACGTCGCTTTAACGACTCCACTGGAATAGTGAATCAACTCTTTTAAGTGTAATGTAAGAGTAGGCTTTGTGCTTCCAAATAAAGACACCCCTGAACCAACTGTGATGGGGTTGATTTTCAGTATTAATCGATCAATAAGGTTACGTTTTACTAATGCCCCTGCTAATTCCCCACCCCCACACAGCCAAATCTTTTTGTTTTCTTGCTGCTTTAAATCTTGGATAAATTCAATGGTATCTTTTTGAATAAGCTCAACTTCTTCATTGGACTGAAACTCCATAGAGCTGGAAAATATATAATGTTTAATTCCTTTATAACCAGGTTCGCCAGGTTTAACTCCGAATTGAAACCCAAACTCATATGTTTTTCTGCCCATCAAAACGGCATCGTATGTCTGAATATCTGATAAAAAGTCAGGAACATGATCGCCTTCAAATAAGAAATGAGATTTATCGATATTTCCATCTATCATACCTTGGTCTGCTATAAAATTATCAAGTGAAACGGCAACATGATAAACGATTTCTGCCATCATCGCACACCTCCCATTCTTAAAGTTATTGAATTCGTTCGTATTCCTCCTGAATGATAGTAATGATGTTATATGCCTCTTCGGAGACTTTTTTGTTAGATTTTCTGTTCCAACTGTAAGTAATCAAAGCTTTCCATAATGCCCATCCTCGCGCTCTGTTCCATGTTTCTTCGTCCGCATTTAACGTACGTTTAAAAACCTTTCTACTTTCGTCGTCAAAAAATGTCCAGGCCATGACATAATCACAAGAAGGATCACCTACTCCAATAATTCCAAAATCTATAACAGCAGAGAGTTTTCCATCTAGTGTAAGAATATTACCTGGGGCCATGTCACCATGAACCCAAACAGCTTTTCCAGAAAATTTAGAGCTTAAAGCAAGATTCCAAACATCTTCTAGTATGGAGGTGTCTAAAATGTCTTTGTTTGCGTCAATAGCATCTCTACTCTCTTGGTCATATATCGCAAGATCCCCACCTCTATAAAAATTGTGTTTCCCTGCTATAGGCCCACCACTAGCATCTACCGATTGCAACTCTATTAAAAATGCTCCCAAGTCTCTCGCACATTGGTTAACATCACGAATATTATTGCGAGTTACCGTTTCTCCCTCTAACCACTTGTTGATTGACCACGGAAACGGGTATTCCTGATTGGGATACCCTTTTGCTATAGGAGTCGAAATGGGTAGAGATATTTCTCGAGCTAATTTTGGTAACCATTCTTGTTCTTTCTCAACTTGCGGAGCATAATGTTCAGAGCTCGGTAACCTTACACTCATATCGTCGCCTAAATGGAACGTTCTATTGTCATTCCCGCCATTCTTTACAGGCGTGATATCTAAACCTGACCATTTAGGGAATTGTTCGTTTATTAATCTTCTAACTAGATCAGTATTAATATCCATTACATACCCCTTTACTAGTAATTCGTTATATTCATTTATTCCAGCAGAGCATTATAACCAAAGTTACCTCTAAACTAAGTCATACTGTCCTTATTTAAAATTAAACAAAGAGGAGCGTAATCCTTTCTAGATTAACGCTCCGATTTAATGGAATAAGCCCATTTCTTTGTTTGTTACCCTTTTTATTTCCCCAATTTTAAAGTCTATTATTTCTTTGATTTTTTCTTCAGATGTATAACCTTGATAAAACTTTTCAATCTCCCACGCTAGCATCATTGTAGTGTGGTCTATATAAAAATAATTAAAATCTCGTAGATAATCTTCGGAGGAAATATGTAGATTATGATTGTGTAGAATTTCTTGATAAGATTCAATTACAAATTGAATCAATCGTGAGTCATATATATCTTGACACAATATCGTTATGTCTCTTAATGGTGAACCCATAGCTGCCCACTCCCAATCAATGAACCATATTTGTCCATCTTTTGAAAATATGTTTTCCAGATGGGGATCGCCGTGAGTAATAACTTGGGGACACTGCTGTTTATAATTTTTTAAATCTAATTGCTCATAAGCATTTTCTATTATTTTAATCCATTCTGTTTTTGCCCAGTGACTCTGTGCACATAAGCGATTAATTTGATCAACACACCATTCGTGCCATTCGGACGTGATTTGGTGAGTGGGTAACCCGTTAATATTCTCGCTAAAACTTAAACTGTGTAGTACAACTAGCCTTTCTAAGATACTTTCCATAAGGTTTTGCTTTCCTAAAACCGATAGTAAGTCAAAGTCCTTTTTTAGTGGTGATTTTAAGTCATCCATAAGAATAGCTTTAGGTGGAGAATCCCACACTGTAATCACTTTATTGAACTGCTTAATAAGGTATGAAAATTTCGAATAGATGTTGAGTTCGTTGTTTCGGTCAGTTTCAAACTCTTTGTATATAAAGCTCCCCTTTTGACTCTCTTCATCAAGAATTTCTATTCTATAAATTCTTCCTGCGTGAGCACCGTTGATAACCTCTTTTTTTAGGACCTTCAAGTTTCTCTCAGCCAATCTTTCTTCTAATAATTGTGTCAATTCACCTTCTCCTTTGTTTAGAAAAAACTCTCGCTCTTTATTCCATTAACCTATCCTAAACCTACATAGAGCGCTTACTTTTCATTAAGCAAACGCTCCGAGATTGTTGAATACAGTTAAACATTTCACTTAATATATATTCTCAACTTCTGTTTTTGCCTTTCTAACTAATACAAAAATTACTGAAACGAATAAAGATATCAGAGGGAAAATGACATTCCAAGAAGTTATGATTAATTCCGAGTCTGGGTAATAATACATTGAATGCCAGACTTCATACAGTAAGTTAAGAATTAGTGTTACTAGAGGACCGATAAAGATTTTTATTGTGATAGTAGCTAGTAAAACCCCTAAACCAATAACTATTAACGGAATTACAATTAGCTGCATAACAAATGGATCTATTGAATTGATAAAATTCATAAGAACATCTCAATAATAAAATAAATTAGAGTTCTCCTTTTACTTCCACTAACCTGCTCCGTTAGCATAATAAGTAGTAGCCAATGTGCAGCTATCGCTCCGAGAGTCTTTCATAAGATTCATACAATCAATTCTTTAGGAGTTACATATTCAAAAGTGCTCAGATTCTCATGTGACTAAACATATTCATGTTTTAATTCAGTCTCATCCTTATTTAGAAGGGTTCAAACCTCTTTAATTTATTTGCTTAATCTCATTTCCCACAAGGCTTTTATTATCAAAAACAGAATGACAACAATCACTATAAAAGAGAGCGTACAGACAATCGTTATGAAGGGCGAGTACCGAAAAGCATATAGGTACATATCCACCATGTAGATTTGTGAAGGATCTTCAGTTGATGCTGGTGTGAAAACAACATGATCTTTCCAGTCATCAGAGTATGGCAAATAACTTGCTGTCCAGGATGCTAACCAGAATGTAAAACCAAATATACAGAATAACGGAATTAATAGAATAGCCTGAAGAGGTGCCTTCATTAGATCATCTCCTTAACACTAGAACTAATCTCGAATTAATTCTCTAAATCTCTTAATTGCTTCATCTCGATCAAATGAACTATACCAGCGAAAATGATCATCATCGAGTATTCGGTAATGCTGGCTAATGACATTCTGCTGTATAACGTATCTTCCTTTGCATTCAACTTCTTTCCACCAGACCTTACCACCCATCGTTTTGTCTACGCGATATTCGATTTTCTTGTGAGCGAGTAACTTGATGACTTCAAGTGGCTCATCACCCAGGACATTTTGCAACACTTCACTTTCGCTAAACAGTGAGCATGTGGCCACAGTTACTGTCCAGCTTGCAAGCATCCTATTCTTCTCGATCTGAACAAGTGTTTTCTTCGACGTCCCTAAAACCTCTGCCATGATTTCTTGAGAATAGCTTTGTTCTTGCCTGATTAACCTAAGCCTATCTGATACCAACTTTATTACTTCTTCTTTATTCATTCGCATCACCCTGTTCCCAAATTCATTTTTAGTGTAATTTTACACTATTGTTATATTTTTTCAACAGTTCCTGTTAAATTAATCCATAATAGAAGCGATGCTGTGACAAGGGAATGTTTACTTGGATTTGTATAGGTGTTAGCAAAAAATTAGCCACATCTTAATCCCTCTGGGATAGAGATGTGGCTTTTAATAAGTCTAGATTAATTCAATTAAAGCTCCGAAGATAAATGAATAAGATATTTTTATAATTAAGCTCTTTTCTTTTCAATTAATGTCCAAACTCCATAAATTAATATGGAAGCAGCCATCATTATTAAGAAGGCATTAGTAATTAAATTAAAATCTAATTCATTAATTGTTTTCGTAATTTCACCGTTCTTTCCGGTTTGGTGAATTGTCCAACCATTATAGCCCAGAAAAAAACACGAAAGTGTAAATGCGATTATTAAACCGCCTAATAAAGAAAACCAAGTTTTCATCATAGACCAACCCCTTTTTACACTCTATGCTCTTAGTGGTCTTTCAGTATTACCTTCAATACTACATAGAGCGCTTACTTTTTATTGCAGAAACAGCTCCCATTTTCTTGAAGACTTGAAATCCCTATACTTAAGAATGGAATCAAGCTTCTATTATCTAATCTAGGTGAACAAGAAAAGTATTATTATTTCTCTTCAACATCTACTACAACATTGCCAAATAACTCATCTCCAAAATACACATTTAACATCCAATAACCTGCACTTGGTAATTTCATCGTAGAAGGCATAGTGTGATCAGCTCCATAAAGTGGAGCTAACTGTTGTTTTTGAGGGATTTCAAAAACGGTTAGTGTTTCTCCAGAATCTCTTTTTTCGCCTACAATTTTCACTGGCTTTGTTAATGTTTCATTGTCTCCCCAAAACAACCAAAAGTATTTACTGGATTGACCTGCAATAAACGGGTTTTGAGGTGCCTGAACGCCTAACCTCCCATTATTTCCAATTCGAAGAACTAGATTTTCTGTTTGTCCATCAGCTGTAACAACTATTTCTCGAATGAATTTTGAACTTTCTTCCCAATTATCTCCGTTTGACTTTACAGTTTCATTCGAGCATCCTGATAACACCATCACCAATGAAATAAACAGGAAAATGAAAGTTTTCAAAACCACCACTCCTAAATATGAATGTATTTTCATAAATGAAACAGTACGATCATAGTTTCAAACAACTCTATAACCAGGAAATTCAAGTCTTCCATATAAGCTCCGAGATAGTGGAATAACTAAAAAGGTAAAAAGCTAATTATTTGTCAAAGTAATATACTATAATGCAGTAAAATATCTTAACCTTGATTTTGAAAAGTTTTATAATATTCGATACCTAAGATAATTAGACCCAGAAGTGAGAGGATCACTCCTACTATGAATGGAAACCCTAAGAATAATGACTGAATAACTTCATCTCCATATTGTTTCGCACCAAAAATTGCGTGCCATAACTTGGATTCTCCTGACCATGCCGTTATTTGGGTAGCGTATATAGATCCAGATAAAATAATCGTTAAAGTAACTAACAATCCGCCTAGCATTATAAATCCGCCAATTATGATTCTTTTCATAAGCTTACCCTTACCACCATTCTCCACAAAATTTATAAAGAACTCATACGTGTTATTGAGCAAACGCTCCGAGATTTTTGAATGTCGTAGTTGCTTACCATAAGTTTTTGGTAATTTGATTAGTTTTTAGTAGTCTTTGAAAAGTTAATTCTTGATCCAATAGCAATAACAATAATTGCTATTAATCCTAAGATGTTAATAGTTGTTCTAGTGGTTTCACTAACTACAAACAGATTAATAACAAATGAACCTGCTACTATCAATAAAAGAAGAAAATATAAACCTTTTTTATAATGTCCTCCCATTTCTTTTTTGTGTTATTTAGTTTTGCTACTTAATCTTTTTTCGCTCAAAGGTAATTAAAGAATGGACATATAAATGGTTGGAACATCAACTCAAAAAAGATTCAGGACAAATGGTATCAGCGAGAGTGCTAAACAACCAAATCCAAAGGTCAATATTACTTTGCACAACTCTTTTTTTTCTTTATTGTCTAAAGTCAAAATAACCACCACCTTTAAAACTTATTGTATATAGGTGCCCTGATCTATTAAACAATTGCTCCGATATACTTGAACAAACATCATACACCTATTAGCTGGTATTGTTTAGCTAGAACCTAAAAATACTGTTGGATATTCTTTCTCAATAACCTTCTTATCAAAAGTAACAATATATGCTTTAGCATTAGGCCTTGAACTAACAACATTATAAATTTCTTGCTCTATGTAATGAACTGCAACACCATCATCCGTTGCAATTCCAGGTTGTATATTCCTTGAAGAGATAAGTTTGTGATATGTAAGTCTTTTATCCTTGTCTCCATCATAATGTGGACAATTACTACCATTTAGAAACCCCAAACATTTTAATGGCTCATATTCGTCTCCAAATGAGTCTGTAACTCCTTCTTCGAACCAACAAATGGAGCCTGCACTAATACCAGCTAATATTATTCCTTGGTCGTATGCTTTTTTCATGATTCTATCAAGTCCCCATTCCCTCCACAAAACCAATAAATTTTTTGTGTTGCCTCCTTG